>JAYNHH010000023.1:0-40974 GCA_038107835.1 Alphaproteobacteria bacterium | reverse complement strand
GCGGAACAGGGTACGTTTTTTGCAAAGCATATTGAGCCATGGGGCCAGTTGCTGATGCGCGATATTGAAGAGGCGCAGACCGCCATCTTCTTCGCGCCAGTTGGCACCATGGGACGTGTGTTTTTGGAAATCGAGAGCAAGGCTTTCGAAATGGATTTGACCGGACGTGAATAACGGCCGGGCAAATGGTCTCAATGTTGAGATAAACAGGGAGGTAAGAATGAAGAGTGACAAGGATGAAGTAAAGCAATCCGGCCGTCGTGACTTCTTGAAGCTGTCTGCAACTGGTGCAGCGGCTGCAAGTGGTGCGATGCTTGTCGGAAAGGCGGCTTCTGCTGAGACGGTCGAGGCACCGAAAGGCGCCGGCTACCGTCTGACAAGCCACGTCAAGACGTTTTATGATCTTGCGCGGTTCTAGTTGAAGCGAAGTTTGGTTTTGTAAACACCTATTTGTTGGAGGAAACAAATGCTTAGAAAGAAGACGTCCGGGGTTGCGAGAGGCCCCCAGTCATCATCTTTTCTTGGTCAGGCTGTCGAAACGGTCGTTGACAGACGCACATTTTTGCGTGGGTCAGGGATCGCCATCGGTGGATTGGCTGCCGCTGCGACCCTAGTTGGTCCTAGCGTCAAGCCGGCCATGGCTGCCAGCGGATCAGCCGCTGCGCAAATCAAGAAGTCGGTTTGTACACATTGTTCAGTCGGTTGTACCGTCATGGCAGAAGTGCAGAATGGCGTGTGGACCGGTCAGGAGCCTGGCTGGGACAGCCCAATCAATCTTGGTGCACATTGTGCCAAGGGCGCATCTGTCCGTGAAACAGCAAGCGGCGAGCGGCGCCTGAAATACCCGATGAAGCTGGTTGGCGGCAAATGGACCCGCATGAGCTGGGATGATGCGATCAACGAGATCGGTGACACGATGCTTGATATTCGTGAAAAGTCCGGTCCTGACTCAGTATATTGGCTCGGCTCCGCGAAGCATAGCAACGAGCAGGCCTATCTGTTCCGTAAGTTCTACGCCTATTGGGGTACGAACAACGGTGACCATCAGGCCCGCATCTGTCACTCAACCACGGTTGCCGGTGTTGCGAACACCTGGGGCTATGGCGCGATGACCAACTCCTATAATGACATCCACAATTCACGTGCGATTTTCATCATTGGTGGTAACCCTGCAGAAGCGCACCCTGTTTCGCTGATGCATGTGTTGAAAGCCAAGGAACAGAACAATGCGCCTGTGATTGTGTGTGATCCACGCTTTACACGCACCGCAGCGCACGCTGACGAATATGTTCGCTTCCGTCCGGGTTCAGACGTTGGTCTGATCTGGGGCATCATGTGGCATATTTTTGAAAATGGCTGGGAAGACAAGGAATTCATCCGCCAGCGCGTTTACGGTATGGAAGATGTCATGGCCGAGGTCAAGAAATGGACCCCGGAAGAGACTGAGCGAGTAACTGGTGTACCCGGATCTCAGCTTAAGCGTGTTGCCCAGACAATGGCCAACAACCGGCCTGGAACTTTCATTTGGTGTATGGGTGGAACGCAGCATACCAATGGTAACAACAACACACGTGCCTATTGTGCGTTGCAGCTTGCTCTCGGCAACATGGGTGTGTCCGGTGGTGGCGCAAATATTTTCCGCGGCCACTGTAACGTTCAGGGTGCCACGGACTTCTGTGTTCTCTCGCATTCGCTGCCTGGCTATTATGGCCTTTCGGCAGGTGCTTGGAAGCACTGGGCCCGTGTCTGGGGTGAGGATATCGACTGGCTGAAGGGCCGGTTTGACTCAATCAAGGGGTCTGATGGCAAGAACAAGAGCCTGATGAACCTGAAAGGCATCCCCGTTTCGCGCTGGATTGATGGTGTTCTTGAGGACAAGAACAATATGGATCAGCCGGACAATCTGCGGGCGATGGTGTTCTGGGGGCATGCCCCGAACTCTCAGACGCGTATGAAGGAAATGAAGACGGCGATGGAAAAGCTCGATCTGATGGTCGTGATCGATCCATATCCGACAGTTTCCGCGGTGCTGTCTGACCGTACCGATGGTGTTTATCTGCTGCCTGCAACAACGCAGTTTGAGACCTATGGCTCGGTCACAGCTTCAAACCGTTCGCTGCAGTGGCGTGAAAAGATCATCGAGCCGTCATTCGACTCGCTGCCTGATCACACCATCATCTACAAGTTCGCCAAGAAATTCGGCTTTGCTGATCGGATGTTCCGTCAGATCAAGGTGGAAAATGACGAGCCACTGGTTGAAGATGTAACGCGTGAGTTCAATAGCGGTATGTGGACGATCGGCTACACCGGCCAGTCACCCGAGCGAATCAAAGCACACATGGCAAACCAGTTCCTGTTCGACAAGACAACGTTGCAGGCTGTTGGTGGTGAGCTCGATGGTGAATATTATGGTCTGCCTTGGCCTTGCTGGGGAACAGCAGAAATGGGTCACCCTGGCACTCCGAACCTGTATGACACGTCCAAGCCAGTGGCTGAGGGTGGTCTTTGTTTCCGCGCCCGTTTCGGTGTTGAGCATGAGGGCAACAATCTGTTGGCCGAGGGTTCATATCCAGTCGGATCGGAGATCAAGGACGGTTATCCGGAATTCACCATGGGTATGCTCAAGAAACTTGGCTGGGATGGCGATCTGACTGCGGATGAGCGGTCAGCCATTGATGCAGTTGCTGGTGACAAGACCAACTGGAAGGTTGACCTTTCAGGCGGTATCCAGCGGGTTGCTATCAAGCATGGTTGTGCACCATTCGGTAACGCCAAGGCACGGGTGAAGGTCTGGACATTCCCAGATCCTATTCCGCTGCATCGTGAGCCGCTATACACCTCACGCCGTGATCTGGTTGCTGACTACCCGACCTACTCGGATCGCAAACTCTATCGTCTGCCGACGCTTTACAAGTCAATTCAGGATGTGGATCACTCAAAAGACTATCCGATGATCCTGACTTCTGGCCGGCTTGTTGAATATGAGGGCGGCGGTGATGAAACCCGTTCCAACCCATGGCTTGCTGAACTTCAGCAGGACATGTTCGTTGAAATGAATCCATTTGATGCTAATTCGAAGCAAATTCGTGATGGCGATATGGTCTGGGTGAATACGCCAGAGGGCGCACGCATCAAGGTGATGGCACAAGTCACCGAACGTGTTGCCAAAGGTGTTGCCTTCCTGCCATTCCACTTCGGTGGTCACATGGAGGGTAAAGATCTTCGGTCCAAGTATCCGGAAGGGGCAGACCCTTACGTGCTTGGAGAATCAGCTAACACAGCCATGACATATGGTTACGACTCCGTAACATTGATGCAGGAATCCAAATGTTCCCTGTGTTCAATTGAGCGGGCATAAGGGAGGTAATAATGGCACGAATGAAGTTCCTTTGTGATGCAGAGCGCTGTATCGAATGTAATGCTTGCGTTACCGCATGTAAGAACGAGCATGAGGTTCCCTGGGGCGTAAACCGTCGTCGTGTGGTCACCATTCAGGACGGAAAGCCCGGAGAGCGTTCAATCTCTGTTGCTTGCATGCATTGTTCTGATGCGCCATGCATGGCCGTCTGTCCGGTTGATTGTTTCTACCAGACTGATCAGGGCGTTGTGTTGCACTCGAAAGACCTGTGCATTGGTTGTGGCTATTGCTTCTATGCGTGCCCGTTTGGTGCGCCGCAATATCCACAGGCTGGAAACTACGGATCACGTGGCAAGATGGACAAATGTACATTCTGCGCCGGTGGCCCGGAGGACGACATCTCCGATGCCGAATTCCAGAAATACGGTCGCAACCGTCTTGCAGAAGGCAAGCTCCCAATTTGCGCGGAGATGTGTTCTACCAAGGCATTGCTGGCGGGTGACGGAGACCAGGTCTCCAACATCTTCCGTGAGCGTGTGGTTGCCCGTGGCTTTGGCTCAGGTGCTTGGGGCTGGGGTACAGCCTACTCAATCAAGAGCTAACATATCCAAATCGCGCGAAACTCCCATTGAATGTGGGGGTTTCGTGCTTTTCTTGATTTTTACAACCGTCCCCCTGTGCGGGGGCGCAGGGACTTGGATGGGGTTATCATGCGTCATATTTTGACAAAATCAGCTTTGGTTCTGGCAATTGCTGCTGTGGCCTTGGGCACATCAGCGTGCCGGGAAGAAGAGCAGGGACGACCCCTCAATTACGAAAAGGGGATCTATCTTGGTAAGTCTGATACGTCCCTGTCTAGTGAACAGCTCAGAGAGCTTACAAGCCGTTCTCGGTTGCAGAGCGATTATTGATCTGGCTTGCCAGGGAGGTTTTAAAATGTACAGCAGAATTCTTGCCGCTTTCGCCGTCATCGTTACCCTTTTTTCTGGTATGGCTTTGCTGGCTCCAGCTGCCACTGCCCAGCAGCAGGGTGAGGTGCCTGGCCAGGCACTTGGCATAAACTCTGATGCCGACCTGTGGCGTTTCGTGCGTACCGGCAATGCTGGCTCGGTGTCGATGAAGGATGAGCTGGGCGCCGTGATGATCCAGTCCGAGGGTGATAATTGGCGTGCACTGCGCAATGGCCCGATTTCCAACATCGGCGCCTTTGCGATGTTCATCATGCTGTTTGTCCTGACAATGTTCTACATGATCAGGGGTAAAATCCGCATTGAGAAAGGACCGTCTGGTAAGACGATCCTGCGGTTTGGCAGTATCGACCGTTTTGCCCATTGGCTGATGGCAGGCTCCTTTGTCGTGCTCGGCCTGACCGGTCTGAATATGCTTTATGGACGCTATGTGTTGTTGCCTGTGATTGGCCCTGAGGCCTTCTCCGCGATTACAGCCGGTGGCAAATATGCGCACAACTATCTTGCCTTTGCCTTCATGGTCGGTCTGGGTCTGTCATTCATTCTGTGGGTGCGTCATAACATTCCATCGAAGATCGATCTGCAATGGCTGCGGATGGGCGGTGGAATTCTCAAGAAGGGCGTACATCCACCGGCAAAGAAGTTCAATGCTGGCCAGAAGATCATTTTCTGGGCAACGATGATCGGTGGCCTGTCGATCAGCATGTCCGGTATCGCGCTGATGTTTCCGTTCCAGACACAGATGTTCAGCGAAACATTTGCGTTGCTCAACAATTTTGGCTTCAGCCTGCCAACCGACCTGACACCGCTGCAGGAGCAGCAATATAACCAGTTGTGGCACGGGATCGTATCCCTTGTGCTGGTCTCGATGATCATTGCCCATATCTATATCGGCTCTGTCGGTATGGAGGGTGCGATTGACGCCATGCACACTGGTGAGGTTGATCTGAACTGGGCCAAGGAACACCACAATCTGTGGGTCGAGGAAGAGCAGCAGAAGGCCAAGGACTCGCCGTCACCCGCTGAATAGGCGTCTGTCGGCTCGTCATGTCAGTGCTGTCAAAAGGCAATACAGGGCTGTTTTCGTGGCTGGTGAGCGCCTGCCTCACCGCCTGTTTGGTGGCGGTCTGTCTTCTGCCACCGTCCGCCCGCGCCATGCAGACCTATACCGCGCATGGTGGCCCGGTAAAGGGGCTGGCAATTGCCCCTGACAGCTCGGCAATGGTGAGCGCCAGTTTTGATTATACCGTCGTTGTCTGGTCAACCGACCAGATCGCACCTCAGGCGACGCTCTATGGCCATGAGGCGGCGGTCAATGTGGCCGCCTTTTCACCGGACAGCGCAATGCTGGCAACCGCCGGGGATGATGGGCTGATCCTTTTATGGGACATGGCTGACATCGCCGCCAACAAAGATGATGCCGAACCGGTGATCCTGTCGGGCCACAAGGGCAAGGTCGTGGGGCTGTCCTTCGCGCCAGATGGGAGCCAGCTGGCTTCGGCAAGTTGGGATGGCTCGATTGGACTCTGGCAGATGCAGGGCGAAGCTGCCCCGCGTCTGGACCGTTTTGTCACAGGGCATGAAGGCCCTGTCAATATGGTGCAGTTCTCGCGTGACATGGAGCATTTATACAGTGCTGGCTATGACGGTTCGATCCGCCGATGGCTCATGGCAACAGGCGAATATCAGCGTTCGCTTGTGCGCAATGGCTGGGGGGTGAGCGTTTTTGAAATTGATGAAGAGCGTGACATGCTCGCCTATGGAACAGCCGATGGCGGAATGTATGTCGTGCGCTTTTCCGACCAGACGGAGTTGCTGCGTTTTGGTGATGAGCGCGTTCCAGTGCTGTCGCTACATTATAATGCAGCGGACAATATGATCGGGTTTGGGACGGCAAAGGGCCGGATCATGCTTGCCGACACCCGGGACTGGAGCATTTTTCGTGAATTCAGGGCGGCCAATGGCCCCGTCTGGAGCATGCTGGTCATGCCGCAGGGGGATACATTGGTTATTGGCAGTCTCGATGATCACATCACGGAATGGTCGATTTTTGAGTTTCCACCTGAATTTCTTGAATCGCCAGGAAAGCCGCGTCGTTTTCATCCGACTGTCGCCATGACCAATGGCGAAAAGCAATTTGCCCGCAAATGCAGCGTCTGCCATACGCTTGAAAAAGATGGTAAACGCCGTGCCGGTCCAACATTGTTTGGTGTTTTCGGCAGAGAGGCGGGAACACTTGATGGTTATCCTTATTCCGAGGCACTTCTGGCATCACGGATCATCTGGGACGAGACAACAATCAGCCGCCTGTTCGATGAAGGGCCTGATATTGTGACGCCCGGCACAAAAATGCCAATCCAGCGGATGAAAGACCCGCAGGACAGGCGCGATCTGGTGACTTTTCTCAAAATGGCCACGATGCCTGCCGATTGAGCCTGTTATCAATCAATGTTATAAGAAAATTCATTAGGGAGTATCGCAATTATGAAAATGGTCCTGATTAGCGGCAGCGTCGCCGTCATTATCGCCATTGTCGCCTATTATGTGTTGATCAGCACGGGAATGGACTCGGCATCGGTCTATAGCGGGGAAAACGTCCGTCTCTAACCGACTGTCAGTCCTCGCAGCGTATCCGATTTACCTGCAGATTCGGTTCGTTCCTGCACGATTTACCCTGCCAACGGTTTTGGGGGTTATGGTCATGCGCGCAGAAATGATTTGTGACCGAAAGATGTCACGCATCAGTGGCTTTGTGCGCCTGTTTTGTGTTGCTGTCTCACTGTTGCTGAGCGCTGGCGCAACTGCGACTGCTGATCACGGGCCACAGACCTGGCAGGCGGCCCGGCAATCGGTGCTGGTTGTTGAACCGACCTGGCCGGGCTACGCACGTCCGGGCTTTGGCGCACCGCCCGGTGTTGCCCCGGCTGGTACCGGTATCGTCTATCCCCTGCAGGCGGCGACTGGCAGCTATATCCTGACCGCAGCCCATGTTGTGGCAAGGGCTGTGAAAATTGAAGTGGTCGATGCAGCAGGATCCCGGCATCAGGCGCATCTGCACGGCATCGACCGACGCCGTGATGTTGCTGTACTTCATGTTGACAAGGCCTTTCCACCAATAGCGCTATCCGTTGGGGATCCACCAGTCGGTGGTCATGTCTGTGCCCTTGTCAATGCGTTCGGAATTGGGATTTCCTTCACCTGTGGCGTGGTCTCGGCAACCGGGCGCAGCAATGTTGGTTTCAATGAGATCGAAGATTTCGTCCAGACGGATGCCGCTGTCAATCCCGGTGCCTCTGGCGGGGCGCTGGTGCGCCCTGATGGCCAGTTGGTCGGCATGGTTGATGGTATTTTCACCAAAGAGGCAGATATTGATGCTGGTGTCAATTTTGCCGTCAGCCTGCCGATGATCGAACAGAGCCTTGAGGCGATGCGTGCCGATGGTGTCCGGTTCTGATCGGCGATGTGGACGGCACTTGCGCGCGCATCGGCCATTGATTATGGTCCGGACAAATATCAAGGGGGCAATCGCCGTTTGATGCGGCGGCCCATGACAGAATCGAGGTATCCAGATGTTTGATTTGTCCGGCAAGACAGCGCTTGTAACAGGCGCCAGTGGAGGGATTGGTGCGGCCATTGCCACCGCACTGCACGCGCAGGGGGCCAGCGTCGTCCTGCACGGGACGCGGGCGGAACGGTTGGCGGCGCTGCAGGCAGAGCTTGGTGAGCGCGCCTATATCGTTACCGCTGATCTTGGTGACCGTGAGGCGGTTGCCGAAATCATTGCCGAGGCCACTGAGAAGGCGGGGCCAATCTCCATTCTGGTCAATAATGCCGGTATTACCCGCGATAATCTGGCAATGCGCATGAAAGACGAGGAATGGGACAAGGTGCTCGATGTCAATCTGACAGCCAGCATGATCCTGTGCCGTGGTGCAATGCGGGGGATGATGAAGGCGCGCCATGGGCGGATCATCTCGATATCGTCGATTGTTGGCGTGACCGGCAATCCCGGCCAGACCAATTACGCGGCCTCAAAAGCAGGCATGATTGGCTTTAGCAAATCGCTTGCACAGGAGGTCGCCAGTCGGGGTGTGACGGTCAATATTGTCGCTCCCGGTTTTATTGAGACACCGATGACGGATGAGTTGAGTGACGAGCAGAAAACGGCGCTTCTTGGCCGTGTTCCGGCGGCGCGCCTTGGCCAGTCTGATGAAATTGCCGCCGCTGTTGCCTATCTTGCCAGCGACGAGGCGGCCTATGTCACCGGCGCCACAATCCATGTCAATGGTGGGATGGCTATGCTATAATACGGACGCCGCACGGCACCGCGGCGATGAATGACATCATTCGGGGTGGCGCCGCGTAAAAAACTATGTTATTGCCGCGCAACTTCCAATTTTCCCCCGTCTGAGGGGGTAACTATAACCGTCTAAATGGGGGCGTAAATGAGCGATATTGCAGATCGTGTGAAGAATATTGTGGTGGAACATCTTGGCGTTGATGCCGATAAGGTCGTTGAGGGCGCGAGCTTCATTGATGATCTTGGGGCAGACAGCCTGGATACTGTTGAGCTGGTAATGGCGTTTGAGGAAGAGTTCGGCGTTGAAATTCCAGACGATGCTGCCGAGCGTATTCTGACCGTGAAGGATGCTGTCTCTTTCCTCGAGGAAAGCGCTTCCTAAGCCACTGACTTTATATTCGGCCTCTGGGGTCTCGCATGCTTCATGCGCAGATTGGAGGTCGAATGTATCTCTGATTGAAACCTGTCCGGAGGCTTGCCTTGCGCCGTGTTGTTGTTACCGGTCTGGGTATGGTTACACCACTCGGGGTTGGTGTAGACCATAACTGGTCCCAGATCACGAATGGGAAAAGTGGAATATCACGCATTGAAGGTTTTGATGTGAGTGATATCACCTGCCGCATTGCGGGGCAGGTGCCGACGGCCGATGTGTCTGGTGGTCTCAATCTTGATGACTGGATTGAACCGCGCGAGCAACGCAAGCAGGACCGGTTCATCCAGCTTGGCCTTGTGGCTGCCATCCAGGCGGTTGAGGATTCAGGCTGGAAACCAAATGATGTTGAGGCGCAGAACCGTACCGGGGTGATGATCGGCTCTGGCATAGGTGGCCTTGATACGATTGTCCAGACTGATCAGTTGATGAATGAGAGGGGGACACGGCGCATCAGCCCGTTTTTCATTCCCTCTGCGCTGATCAATCTGATTTCCGGCCATGTCTCGATAAAATATGGATTTCGTGGGCCAAACCATGCGGTTGTGACTGCCTGTTCAACCGGGTCGCATGCCATTGGCGATGCTGCACGCATGGTTGCGCTGGACGACGCCGATGTGATGGTGGCTGGTGGCGCTGAAGCTGCTGTCTGCCGCATCGGTATGGCAGGTTTTGCCGCGGCGCGGGCATTGTCATCAGGCTATAATGAGACGCCGGAAATTGCCTCACGGCCATGGGATAAGGGACGTGACGGTTTTGTCATGGGTGAGGGGGCTGGCATTGTCGTCCTCGAGGAACTTGAACACGCAAAAGCCAGGGGCGCGACCATCTATGCTGAAATCAAGGGATATGGCATGTCAGGTGACGCGCACCACATCACCGCACCGGCTGAGGATGGTGATGGCGGCTTCAGGGCCATGCAGGCGGCGCTCAAACGGGCAGCGCTGGCACCTGAGCAGATTGACTATGTGAACGCCCACGGCACTTCAACACCACTTGGCGACCTGATTGAGGCTGGCGCGGTGTCTCGCCTGCTTGGTGATGCCATCAAGACCGTCTCAATGTCCTCTACCAAGAGCGCCACGGGCCATCTGCTTGGCGCTGCCGGAGCGATTGAGGCGATCTATTCAATCAAGGCGGTGCAGACCGGCGAGGTGCCGCCGACTCTCAATCTCAACGATCCCGAGGATGCGGTCGCTGGCTTTGATCTGGTGCCGTTGGAGGCAAAGCAGCGCCGGGTGCGAAATGCGATGTCAAATTCCTTCGGTTTTGGCGGCACCAATGCCTCATTGATTGTTGGTGAGGTGACCTGATGGCGTCCCGTGCCGTCCGGTATCTGATCCGGTCGGTCGTGGGGGTTGTGGTTGTCGCCGGTCTTGCCACGATTGGTTTGTGGAGTTGGCATGCCAAGGTACTGCAGGCTCCCGGCCCGCATAGCAATGACGTATTCGTCGTCGTGGAATCCGGAGATGGGCATGCCACGATCCGCTGGCACCTGAAACGCGCCGGCGTCATCACCGAGCTGTTTCACTATGATCTGGCCAAATTCCTTGCTGGTGACAGCTATCTGCCGAAAGCAGGCGAATATCTTATTCCAGCTGGGGCCAGTCTGGCTGACACGCTGGCGCTTATTCATCAGGGCAAAAGCCATCAGCGCCGCCTCACCATTATTGAGGGAATGACGGTTGCCCAGATCGTTGGGCTTCTTGATGACGTGTCAACTTTGACGGGCGAGATTAAAGCCACACCAGATGAGGGCAGTCTCTTGCCCGAAACCTATTTCTTCACCTATGGAACATCCCGGCAGGCATTGCTGGACAGGATGCAGCAAAAACGTGAAATGGAGCTGATTGAGGCCTGGTTGGACCGCAGCGCCGATCTGCCCCTCAAAACACCACAGGAAGCAGTGATTCTCGCGTCTATTGTCGAGCTCGAGACGGGTGACAGCGCGGATCGCCGTGAGGTGGCTGGGGTTTTCGTCAATCGGCTCCGCACTGGCATGCGCCTGCAATCTGATCCGACTGTTCTTTACGGAGTGGATGACAATACGTCTCGACCCATCCGTAAATCTGACCTGAAACGCAGGACAGCATGGAACACCTATGTCATCAAGGGGCTGCCACAGACCGCCATTTGCAACCCCAGCCGTGAGTCGATCGAGGCTGTGTTGCAGCCAGCAAAGACAAAGAATATGTATTTTGTCTCAGATGGTGAGGGGGGGCTGTTATTTGCGAAAACACTGGACGCCCACAACAAGAATGTAAGACTATTCCGCAAACGACAGGCAGCCGCAGTGCAATAGGCGGTTCCGTCGACGCATGGCCGGGACAGGGATGAAGCAGGAAATGAGTGACTCCGACAATCTGATTGGCCGACGTGGCCTGATGCTGGTGCTTTCATCTCCATCAGGAGCCGGCAAGACGTCAATCGCCCGTCGGCTCCTGGATGAGGATTCGGCGCTCGAAATGTCGGTTTCCGCAACCACCCGCAAGCGCCGCCCGGGTGAGGTTGAGGGGCGAGATTATCATTTTGTCGACCGTGACAGTTTTCACATCATGATCAATAATCGTGAGTTTCTGGAATATGCCAAAGTGTTCGACCACTATTATGGAACGCCCGAGGGAGCTGTAATGAACGCGCTTGAGGGAGGACGCGATGTGCTGTTTGATATCGATTGGCAGGGGACGCAGCAGATTGCCGATGCCAAACGTGAAGATCTCGTCTCGGTTTTCATTCTGCCACCGTCAACACGTGATCTGGAAATCCGCCTGACAAGGCGCGCGCAGGATTCGGCCGGGGTGGTTGCGGCCCGAATGGCCAAGGCATCCGATGAAATCAGCCATTATCGCGAATATGATTATATCGTCGTCAACCATGACATTGACATTGCGGTGGCATCGGTCAAAGCCATTTTGATGGCAGAACGGCTAAAGCGCGACCGTCAGGTCGGCTTGACAGATTTCGTCAAGAGATTGCGCGCCGGCCAGTAACGGCGCTTCACGGGGCTTCTAGGGCTGTTTCTGGCGGTCTCTGGCCTCAAGACAGCGTGCAAGCGCGCAGAATTCAGCAATTTCCAGGTCCTGCGGACGCGCCTCGGGGTTGATGCCCGCGTCCGCCAGCAACTCCTGCCCGCCGATGCGTTTGAGTGAGGCGCGCAACATTTTGCGGCGTTGTCCAAAGGCATGGCGTGTCACATCTTCAAGATAGGTCTGGTTGCAGGAAAATCGTGGCTTTGCCAACGGGATAATCTGTATCACCGAGGAGATGATCTTTGGTGGCGGTGCAAAAGCCGATGCCGGAACATCAAAAAGGATTTCGGTATCGGCTTTCCAGTTGGCCAGAACGCTCAAACGACCATATTCGCTGTCACCCGGGCGGGCAGTAATGCGCAGCGCCACCTCACGTTGAAACATCAGCGTCAGCGAGGCAAAATCAGAGGCATGCTCCAGCCATTTTATGAGCAGCGTCGTCGCAATGTTGTAGGGCAGATTTGCAACAACGCGCCTGGGCGTCGTTCCCATCTGCCAGATCGGGCATTTGAGCGCGTCATCCTCAACCAGCGTCAAACGTTTACCAGCAGCCGCCATAAGGGATTGCAGAACAGTACTGGCGCGCCAGTCCTTTTCGATGGCAATCAGATCGTTGGCACCCTCAAGAAGGATTGCCCTTGTAAGCCCACCCGGCCCGGGGCCAATCTCGATTGTTGTTCCCGCCAGTGGTCGCGCCGAGCGGGCGATCCGGCGAGTGAGGTTCATGTCAAACAGAAAATTCTGCCCCAGTGATTTGCGGGCTTTCATATCCAGCGCATCGACAAGTGCGCGCAATGGGGGCAGCGCATCAATCTGTTGATTGCTCTGTTCCATTTCGGTGGTTGATGATTCATTGTCTGTCATCAGGCCACACCACCGTCATCAGGTGCGTGCTGGCGCGCCATTGAATGTGCGGTCCGAATTGCGGCGATCAAGCTGTCAGGCCGGGCCACTCCCTTGCCGGCGATGTCGAAGCCGGTCCCATGATCTGGTGAAGTGCGGATGAAATCAAGCCCCAGAGTGATGTTGACACCACCAAAAAAATCCAGCGTTTTCAAAGGAATGAGAACCTGGTCATGGTACATCCCAAGCACCACGTCATAGGTTTTTCTGGCATCCTCATGAAACAACGTGTCGGCAGGATGCGGGCCTGTCGCATCAATACCGTCGGCACGTAGCTGGTCAACCGCAGGTGTAATGATCGCCGCATCTTCCAAGCCCATACGTCCCTGCTCACCAGCATGCGGGTTCAATCCACACACGGCAAGGCGTGGAGAGGGGGCGGCGAAATGCGTGCGTAAGGCGTGTGCCACAAGGCGGCCCTTGTCGATGATCAGCTCAGTTGTCAATGAAGAGGCAACCGCCATCAGTGGGATATGAACAGTCACCGGAACGACCCGCAGCATGTCACAGGCCAGCATCATCGCCGGTCCACCGGGGCAGGCCGGGGCCATGCTCCCCAGAAATTCGGTATGCCCCGGATGAGCGAAGCCAGCATCATACAGTGTTGCCTTGGCAATCGGATTGGTCACCAACGCTGCAACAGTTCCATCCTGTGCCCATCCTGCGCCAGTTTCTATTGCTGTGATGACCGGCTGTGCATTGGCAACATCAGGGCTGCCAGCAACGGGTGCTACTGGCCAGGCAATATTGAGGATTTGAAGGGCATCACTGTTGGGGCGAAACTCGGTGGGATGTGAGATTTTCTGGATCTGCACATCGAGGTCGAGCGTCTGTGCGAGCGCGGTCATGCGCGAGGCATTCTCGATCAGGCAAAAGTCGTCGCAACCGGCTTTTTTGGCGCGGAGCGCGATCTCGCCGCCGATACCAGCAGGATCACCAGGTGTGACCAGAACAGGGGGTTGCGCGCCAGGAGCCATGATCTGTCAATTGCGCATGTCGATCACAGCGCTACGACGCAATCTGACCAGATGTCGTTCGCTCAGATCACCAAACAGACGGTCGTACTGAACCCTGCGAACTTCCTCGCGGCTTGGTAAATTCAGCTCCGGTTTTTCGCGGCGGCAAACCATCATGGTGGCAATTCCCTCGGCAAAGGCAATCGGTTCGCTCGCCTGATTGTCTCCCAAAGTACTCACAAGTTTCTGCATTTGTGGTGCAAGGTCGCCCAGAACCATCTCATTCAGGCGGGCAACGGCGGTGGAGCCATAGCTGGCGTTGAGCTCTTCAAGCCCGTCACAACTGTTGATAGTGGCAGTATCGCGCTCAATCTGGGCGCCAGCCTCAAGCCGGTCGGCATTGGTTGCATCCGTGGGCAATGGGATAATGGCGCGGGCAAGCCAAATTCGGGTTTGTGACTCGTCTGCCAATCCCTTTTTTCGCTCACCGTCTTTTCGAAAGATATAGATGGCACCATCAAGTTCAATTGGGTCGGTGGTCTCACCATTGGCGGTGGCCGTAAGTGTCTCAATAAAAAGAGGGGGCAACCGATCGGCCACAAGCCAGCCTATACGACCTCCCTGCTTGGCACTGCCGGCACCGGAATATTGCTGCGCAATGGCGTTGAAATTTGCACCTTTTCGGATAGCAGCAACCATCTGCGTGGCAAGATCAAGGGTTTGTTTGAGATTGCGGTTTGGCGCTGGTGTGAGAACAATCTCGCTGAGTTTGATCTGCGGGCTGCTTGCATTCTTTTCGAGACGTGCCAGTTCCGCATCGATCTTGTCGTCAAGGCCAGCAAATTTGTCGCTGTAAATCCGCTGCAGATGATCTGACCAGATTAGGTCACTGACGAATTTCGATTGGACAGTCATCGGATCAATGCCGATCTCCCGCAACGTTGCCGCGCCCGTTTTGCCGTCTGCAGCAAAAGACGCGTCAATAAGCTCATTGGCCCTGGCGGTGGCAGCGGATTTCAGACCAACGCTGCCATCACTGGCGACCTGCTGCTTCAGACTGTCGTCAATCAGCATCTGCAGGGCATCATCGCTGATCCGCTTTTCTGTCTGTTCGGTGATTTCGATGTTTGTTGCATCCTTGAGCATCAGAATTCGTTGCTCAAGCTCATAGCTGGTGATCGGTTCTCCATTCACTGTTGCAACAATACTGACTGATGCCGATCCGGCAAAAGTCAGCCCGCAAAACGTCAAAATCGTGATAGCAAAAGCAATTGTTCGCTTCATTGAAGACTGTCCCTAACTTTCATCAAGTCTTGCCAACAGCGCTGCGCCAACAAGCAGAATTGTGATTGCGGGTGTCCAACCGGCAATAGCTGGTGGTACCCGAAAAGTTGAACCCAGAATTTGCATTAAATAGCCATAAATGAAAATAGCCGTTGCAATCAAGACGCCCCTGGTGAAAAGCTGCATGCGCCTGCCCCGGTTTACATTTCTCAGGGTAAAACGTGCGCCCAGCATGGTGATGCCGACCATCAAAAGTGGCAGGGCCAACAATTGATGAAAATGAATACTGTGATTGATTGTAGGCAACCCCGTATTTTTCAGCATCTGAATGAAACGGGGAAGTGTATAGACTGGGATGGTGTGTGGTGGTTCGGTTGACCGCTCAATGTCGAGAGTGGCGATGTTCGTGGCAAGCATCAGGGTGCCGATCTCTTTCCTGCCGCCATCATTGTCCCAAGCCATCGCATTTTCAATCATCCAACCGGTGTCTGTAAGCAGCATGGCGCTACCGCGCAGACGGGCCTGCAACTCCCCGGGTGCCGCAAATTGATAGATTACCGGATTGATGATGCTGACATTAGCGGCATCCAATGCGTCGCCATGAATGATCAACTGGCGATCCTCTTGCTTGTCACGCAACCAAATGCCATCTGCCGTCACCGAAAGGTTGCGATCATCGGTGCCAAAAATGGCAACCATCTGTTTTTCATATTGTTTTGCGGTAAAGGACCCGATTGGATTTATCACCATGATAAAGAACAGCCCAACGCCAAAAGCCGCAAGAAAGGCCGGGCTAAGAGCGCTCCAGATGGATGTACCCATACCGCGTGTAACAACAAATTCATTTGTCCTGTTCAAGGCGTTGAAGCACAGCATCGAACCGCTCAGCAAAGCAAAGGGCAGAACAACATCTATAACCGCAGGTAGGTTCAGCATCGACAGCATCAGGAAATTGACTTCGACGGTATTGTTTTTCAGGACACTGACGCGTCTGATCAATTCAACGGTCTGGATGATTGAGACAACGGCGGTAAGGCCCAAAAGACAGAGACCGGTCCAGAAAAGGTGCCGTTTGGCAAAATAGCGGAACAGCAATCCGAAAACTGACATCCTGCTCATGCGCTTAACTCGTCTGACAATTGACCGCTGGATGTAGCGACCCCGCGGGTTGCGGAGAGTGACCAAAGACATATGGCAACTGGGATGAGTATGCTGGCATAGAGCAGCGGAATAAATTGAGGCGTTGAGGTTGCGATGCTCCGTGACATAACCAGAAGGATGATCGTGCCAATGCCGACAACAATATTGGCGAAAGCGCGCTGTCCCCAGAGATCACGCCTTATCTGGCCCCGCAGGGTAAGTGCCGTCGCAATAAGTATCAGAGCGAAGCCGAGAAAGGGTGACATGATCCGGTAGTGACCCTCCGCGCGTCGTTCGTTGAAGTAATCGGGACTTGGAGACTTTGCCGGGTTCAGAAGATTGGGGATTGTGTCCTCGTTCATGTCGATCGGCATGCGTTTGGATTTTGGCCCCTCTGTGGCGGTGATCGACATCGTATGGCTGTCAAAATACAGCATGGCACTGTTGTTTGTGTTATCGGTCAGTTCCGCCCGCTGGCCATTCTGCAGCACAAGCGCCGGCGCGCCATTTGTCTTTATGAACTGGCCAGTCTCAGCCAGAACAGTGACGATTTTGCCTTCATTCCTGGTGTCGTGGATGAAAACGTCGCTGGCGACACCATTGCTGCCATGCTTTCCGATCAGCATGGTCATACCATCGACGACATCAACAAACACATTGTCTTGAAGAAGGATGGCGGGAATGCTGTTGCGGATTTTGAATTGCTGTTCCTTGTACACGCCGAAGGAACTGGGGAGAATGAAAATGGAATTGGCCAACATGGCTGCGCTGACAAGCGCGCCAAGCGCAATCGGTGCGCGGGCAATCTGCATCGGGCTCAGGCCGATTGCCTGCATCACCGTGAGTTCACGGTCGGTGAGAATGCGGTGAAAAACCCAGTTAACCGCAACAAAGGCACCGATTGGCAGGGCAATTGTCAGCCAAAGTGGAATCACTGCAAAAGACATCAGGATGAAATCAGAAAATGCTGCGCCCCGGCTGATCACCATTTCGAGAAGGCGGATTGTCTGGAACAGCCAGACGATGCCGATGATCACCAAGGTGACGGCACATGTTGTCCGCAACAGCTGCGCAAAAATATATCGGCTGAATTGCATGTTTTGTCCATTGACGTTGAGACGTCTAGATAACACATCCATCATTGTAAACGCAAAAACATTGATTGTTTCTGCACATGGATTCAATGGCCTGATGGGAAAAGGCCGCAGTGACAAGCGTGGGAATGGTCAACCCGGTTTGACAGGTGTGGAACAACTCTGTTTTATCGTGTGTCTCAACCGCGTCCGCAAGCACTCCAAAAATATAAAACAGCAAGGTGAATTAATGGCTAATAAGTTGAAACTCGTTCTGTCTTCTGCAGCACCCGAGGGTGATGTCGTCACGATCTGTTTGATTGGCACAAACGCAACGATCATCCCACATCTCGATAAGACGGCAGCAGCTGAGCTGATCGCAGCAATGGGCGCGGCCCAGTTTACCGGCAAGAAGGGCAAGAGTCTGACGCTTTATGGAGCGGCTGGAACCTATTTGCTGGTTGGCATTGGTGATGCGCTGGAGGCTGGACGTGATGCCGAGGATATTGGGGGAGCCGTATTCAAAGCACTTGAGGCAACGGCGCAGAAACGTGGGCATATGCCTGAACACCAGCTTGCTGATGAGATTACTGCCGATCTCGTTCTTGGCATGCGGCTCGCGGCTTATCATTTCGAGGATTACTTCACTGAGACCGACAGCGTCAGCGAAACCGTCTCACTCACTCTCACCGCCGATGGCATTGATGACCAGCATTCACTAATCGCAGATCGGTATGCACTGGTTGATGGTGTCTGTCTTGCCCGTGATCTTGTTTTTGAACCTGCCAACAAGCTGTATCCAGCTGTCTATGCTGATCGGTGCAAGGCGCTTGCCGAGCTTGGTCTTGAGGTGGATGTTTTGGATGAGGCGGCGATGGAGGAGCTTGGTATGGGCGCCTTGCTTGGCGTTGGCCAGGGTAGCCGCCGCGAGTCACGCATGGTTGTGATGAACTGGAAGGGGGGAGGCAGTGAAGCTCCTGTGGCACTTGTGGGCAAGGGCGTGACCTTCGATACCGGCGGCATTTCCCTGAAACCTCCAAAAGGCATGGAGGACATGAAATGGGATATGGGCGGATCGGCTGCGGTGACTGGCGCGATGTGCGCCATTGCCGGACGCCGGGTGCAGCGTAACGTTGTTGGTGTGATTGGTCTTGTTGAAAACATGCCTGACGGCAATGCCCAGCGCCCGGGAGACGTTGTTACTGCGATGTCCGGCAAGACGATCGAAGTCATTAACACCGATGCAGAGGGGCGCCTCGTTCTGGCGGACGCCCTGCATTACACTGAGACCAGATTCAGGCCACAGGCAATGGTCAATCTTGCTACATTGACGGGTGCCATTCTGGTGTCTCTTGGCAAGGAATATGCCGGCATGTTCTCAAACAGCGACGATCTTTCGGCGCAGTTAAGCGTCGCTGGCGAGGCAACCGATGAGAAACTCTGGCGCATGCCGATGGGCGAGGCATATGACAAGATGCTGAAATCGCATATTGCCGATATGAAGAATATCGGTGGCCCCTACGGCGGCTCGATCACCGCAGCCTGTTTTCTCGAGCGGTTTGTTGATGGCACCCCCTGGGCCCATCTTGACATTGCCGGCAAGGCCTGGTCTGACAAGGCGACAGCAACCGTGCCAAAGGGTGGTACAGGCTTTGGTGTCAGGCTGCTGAACCGGATGATCGATCAGTGGACGGATGTCAGCCTCTCCAGGAAGGACTAGATATCGGGACGGCGATGTGAAGCGGCAACATGACCCAGGTTGATTTCTATCATCTGACGCAGTCTGATCTTGAAACAGCGCTTGTCCTGCTGTTGAAAAAGACCATCGCGGCTGGAAAGACTGCATTGATCCTGTGTCCAAAGCCGGCTGCGACTGCATTGGACGCGGCGCTGTGGACGCATGAGGCAGAGTCGTGGATTCCGCACGGGGTAGATGATGCCGAGGGTGTTGACGTTGCATCTGTCTGGATTTCGACGGACCCGGCGCGCAATCCCATTGATGCGCCATTCCTGTTTCTGGTCCATGGGCAGACACCGCCAAGCCTGGAGGGCTTTGAGCGGGTGTTCAACCTGTTTGACGGCCGCTCTGAAGCGCAGACGACCGACGCCCGCGCCCAATGGAAGGAGTGGGGAGAAAATTCCTCATTGCAGCTCGGCTATTATGCGCAGGCTGATGATGGAAGATGGCAGAAAAATGCCTGAGCGCCCGGCGCTGGCGAGGGGGCTATGTGGGCAGGTAAATTGGGGCTTGTAACCACGCCCGGCATTGCCTATTAAGGCGGCGTAATGGTGATGGCGACTTTCACTCTGGGTAAGGTCAGCCATTGCCCGCCAATCTGATTGGAAGCCTGACCCACTCGACGCAGTTATTAGAAATGCAAAGGAAGCACAATGGCCCTCGAAAGAACCTTCTCCATCATTAAACCCGACGCAACACGCCGCAATTTGACGGGTCAGATCAATTCCCGTCTCGAGGCTGCCGGCCTGCGGATTGTTGGCCAGAAGCGCAAGCAACTGAGCGAGGCCGAGGCCAAGGCTTTCTATGCGGTTCATGCCGAGCGTCCATTTTATAATGACCTTGTTGCATTCATGACCTCTGGCCCGGTTGTACTGCAGGTTCTTGAAGGTGAGAACGCGATTGCAAAGAACCGTGAGACAATGGGAGCGACAAATCCGGCTGATGCGGCTGACGGCACCATTCGAAAGGACTTTGCCGAGTCGATCGAGGCCAACTCCGTCCACGGTTCTGACAGCCCTGAGAACGCAGCCATCGAAATTGCCTATTTCTTTGCCGGCTGTGAGATCACTGACTAGCCAGCAGATAAGTCAGGACACATTGTTGAAAAAGGCGGGCAAAGCCCGCTTTTTGTTTTTGTCGATGATTGCGGCGGTTAAGCCTCATCTAAAGCAGGGTCGCCGCCATGATGATCAGTGTCAGAATGACCAGACCTGTGACGATCTTGGATGCTGTCATGAAGTTGTGATAGAAGGCCAGATGTGCCTTTGCCTGCTTGTTCAGATTGCTTGTGTCCATTTCCAATATCTCCCCTGGGCAAATTTTCATCACCCTTATCGCGCATTGCCTGACCGAAATCAATCCATGCTTCATTGATCAGGCGATCGGTCGCAGCCCACCCTGTAACAGCCGCTCCGGGATTATCCGGGCCAGATTGCGTGATCTTCAAGAAAGTCACGTGTCACCGCGTCAACTGTGGCAAAAATCTCGGTGCGCGCCACCCAGTGTGGGACAGCATTGCTGAGTGTCAATTTGCCTGTGGCGAGGCTTGCCAGCACAAAGGGAAGAAGGTGATGCTCCAACCGGAGAACGCGCTCAGCCAATGTTTCGGCCGTCTCGTCTTCACCGATTTTCAGGCCAGCCTGAAGAATTACTGGTCCATCATCCAAGGCAGCTGTGACAATATGTACGGACGCACCATGCTGTGACACCCCGGCATCAAGCGCCCGTTGATGGGTGTCCAATCCCTTGAATGCAGGCAAGAGAGACGGATGAATATTAAGTATTCTGCCGGTAAATCGCCCGACGAAATCAGCGCTTAAAATGGCCATGTAGCCAGCAAGGAAAATCCAATCAGCTGCCGCTGCCTCGATGGTTTTGGCAAGGGCTGTTTCCTGTGCCTGCCGGCTGTCATGGGTCTGCCGGTCAATCAGCGCTGTTGGCAGGCCGCGGGCCGCAGCAAAATCAATTCCAGCGCAGGGTTTGTTGCTGGCAACCAGAACAATTTCGACAGACGGCAATTGCTGTTCACAGGTCTCGACGAGGCGCTGCATGTTGCTGCCTCGGCCGGATACAAGAATGGCAATGCGGGTCTTGATCAAGAGGCGCAGCTCTCACTGTTCTGTAAAATGACTGCTGGTTGCGACTCCCGCTCTATCAATCTGCCGGCAATCCAGGCGTCGGGTTCGGGTCCCTCCACCAAAGCAGCCAAAAGGGCATCGGCGCTGTCAGATGCAGCAAAAAACAGCATGCCAATACCGCAGTTAAAGGTTCTGGCAAGCTCATATGTCTCAATATTGCCGGCTGCCTGCAACCAGGAAAAAAGTGGTGGCAGTGATTTTGTGGCAAGGTCCAGCACAAGGCTGACCTGATCATCGTAGACACGTGGCGGGTTTTCGATCAGACCGCCGCCGGTGACATGCACGATCCCATGAACGCCGCCTGTTGCCAATGCGCAGCTGACAGCTTTCTGATACAGGCGCGTTGGTTCGAGCAAAGCCTCGCCGAGGGTTTGGCCGGTCTCGCCAGGTGCTGGTGCAGCAAGGTCCGCGCCGGTAACTTCAATGATTTTACGTACAAGCGAATAGCCGTTCGAATGGATGCCGGAAGAGGGCAACGCAATGGCAATATCACCTGCCTTTGCCATCCCCGGGCTGAGCAGAGTGCCGCGTTCCGCCGCGCCGACACAAAATCCGGCCAGATCATATGATCCGGCTGGATAAATGCCGGGCATTTCAGCTGTTTCACCGCCAATCAATGCGCATTCGACCTCCAGACAGCCATCGGCGATGCCCGCCACAACTTCTGCCGCCACCGCTGGTTCCAGTTTGCCTGTGGCAAAATAGTCGAGAAAAAACAATGGCATTGCGCCTTGGACAAGAATATCATTCGCGCACATCGCCACCAGATCAATGCCAAGACCCCGATGCAGCCCCAATTGCCTCGCCAGCTCCAGCTTTGTTCCGACACCATCGGTTGCGGCCACCAGAATCGGATCACTAAAGCCGGCTGCGCGCAGGTCGAACAATCCGCCAAAGCCGCCAAGTGAGGCATCAGCCCCCCTTCGTCTGGTGCGCTTTGCATGGGGCGCAATGTCTGCGACAAGCTGATCCCCCGCATCGATATCGACGCCGGCATCCCGATAACTCAGCGATTTACTGTTTGGATTTTTGTCTGACATGCTGGCTTCATCTGTCGGTAATGGTATAAGGAAGCGGACGTTTCGCATCATAGGGCTTTGCGGTGGTATATGCAGCATTAATTTTCAGGCGGGCCGGTGTTTTGCCAGTTATCCTGCGATCTGTCACAAGCCATTCTCTGGTCCTTGTTCTGTTGTTGGTTATGGGATTTCAAGCCCATGCCGAAGAGTGCAGCACCCCCCAGTTCGGTGTTCGGAATGTCAGCATTGACCAACTTGCCGACACTGCCGGTGAGGCACGTGAGCTTGGGACACGTGCTGCCGCCGAGACGGCATTCGCCGTGGTGCTTGAGCGCCTCTTGAACGATCCTGAAAAAATCAGCCAGTTCCTGGACCGCCATGACCTCGACCAGTTTTCCGATTTCGTTCACATCACAGAGGAGAACAGTCTTCAGGGCCGTTACATCGCGCTGCTTGATTTCTGTTTTGATGCCAACCGCCTGCGGGCAACCTTCCGCAAGGATGGTCTAAAATGGACCGAGCTCCGCAGCCCTCCCATCCTTGTCATCCCGGTCTGGCAGGGGCCGGATGGCGCGCGCGCCTGGCAGCGTGACAACAGCTGGCTGTCTGGATGGCGTGAGGCTGTCGAGACCTCGAACGGGCTGGTAAATTTTGTGCTGTTGGAGCCGACGATTATCAATGAGCGGAGCCTGCGGGCCGAAGATCTTGCCCGGGCCAATCCCGTGACCCTGAGCTATGCCGCAACGCTGGCTGAGGCGGAGCAGACCATGCTGGTCATTGCGCGTCTTGATTATGATGGCTCGACCCCGGTTCTGACGGTCGATGGCCAGCTGTTTTCCCGTGATGGTGAATTGGTTACCACTTTGGCAAAGATGATCGATCTGCCGGTGTCGAGTGATCTTGTTGGTCAATTGGCTGTCGCCCGCTCGCAGATTTTGCTGGAGATGCAGGCCAGCTGGTATGCGGCCAATGCCATTTCGGGCAGTGATACCCAGAAGATGACTTTGATCCTGCCCATAAGGTCACTTGAGGAGTGGGCGGCGCGGCTTGCGGTTTTTGACAAGATTGCAGTGTTCAATGGTTACCGTATCCGCAAGCTTGACGTAACCTCGGGCGCAGTTACGGTCAATGTTGAGGGGACAATGGCCGCTGTGAAGAATGCACTTATGGCGCATGGATTGTCACTGGTCATGACAGAAGATGGCCATCAGTCGGTTATCCCGCTGACTGGCAATTAGAGGGAAGCAAGCCAATGCAGCAGCTTCCCCTTGATTTGCAGATCCGCAGCACTGAGCAGCATGGTGATTTCATCATCAGCGACTGTAACAGCATTGCCGCCCAATGGATTGATCGCTGGCCGGATTGGGTGGGCCAGTTCTGTGCGCTCAACATCGCCGGCCCAGAGGCAAGTGGTAAATCGCATCTGGCAGCTGTCTGGCAGGCAAAAAGTGGCGCTGCACTGCTTGGTGATCTTGATGACGATCTTGCAGGTCTCGGTGATGCGCTGCATTTCGTCATCGACCTTGGCAGAGTTTCGCTGGGTGAAACGGGATTGTTTCATCTCTTCAACCATACCCGTGACATTGGTGGATCACTGTTAATCATCAGCACCCAGCCGGTGGCCAGGATGGCCTGGCAGCTTCCTGACCTTGCTTCGCGGATGCGGGCCGTCAATCTGGCGATGATTGACGGGCCTGATGACAGGCTCCTGCATGCCTTGCTGCACAAGAATTTCGTCGAACGGCAGTTATATGCGCCGGAGAATGTGATCCAGTATCTTGTCGCCCGTATGGAACGTTCCTTTGCTGCTGCCCGCGATGTTGTGGTCAGAATGGACCGTCTGTCATTGGCAAACAGAAGCCAGATCACACTGTCTCTGGCAAGATCTGTGATGGAACCGGGTCAGGGTGATCTTTGGCAGGAGAAACTGCCGCAATAGATGTCTTGGGGCGGGTCTACAAGTCAATTAACCGGATTTTCTTGTTCTCGATGGCAATGGCGGTCTTGCCGTTTTTCAGTTTCAGGGCTGGCGTTCCAAAAATATCGCGTCGCCATCCATCAAGCGCCCGAATCGGGGCGTTGTCATCCAGTGCCAACGCCTCCAGATCATCGGCTGAGGCGATCAGGCGGGGTGCGATGCCATGATCGTCAGTAACATGTTTGAGCAGAACGCGAAGCAACTCCATGATGGCAACCGGTGGCCGCTTCGCTCTTTTACTATTGTCCTGCACCGGGACATCATCCAGTGATGCTGTTGCTGCCTTTGCGAGAACCTTGAGCACCGGGTCAATCAGCTTGCCATCAGTACCGCCAGGGAAATTCCTGATCTTGGAAAAGGCGCCGCGGTTTTCGGGGTTGCTGCCAGCGAGATCAATCAATGTTTCATCACGCACAATGCGGTTGCGTGGCAGATTGCGTGTCTGCGCCTCAAGCTCGCGCCATGCGGCAAGATGCATTAGACGGAGCAGTGCGGAGGGCTTCATATGGCGGATTTTGATTCGCTTCCATGCGTTCTCAGGTATCGTCCGGTAGGTATCAGGGCTGGCAAGCCGGTCAAATTCATCTGCCAGCCAGGCGACCCGTCCCTGTTTGTCCAACTGGTCGATGATGATCGGATATAACTGTGCCAGAAAAATCACGTCATCCAGCGCGTATGCAATCTGCCGGTCACTGAGGGGGCGCTTTGACCAGTCTGTAAACCGCGATGTTTTGTCGATGTCATGGTCAAGAACGGCCTTGACCAGCTTGTCATAGCCAACCTGATCACCCTGACCCATCACCATCGCCGCGATCTGCGTGTCATATACGGGGCGGGGCAGGTCACCCATCAAATTCAGGAAAATCTCCAGATCCTGATGCGCCGCGTGAAACACTTTGATAATGGCCTCATTGCGCATCAAATTCCACAGTGCATCCAGTTCCAGACCCTGTGCCAGCGGATCGATACAGACCGCCTCCTTGCCATCGCTGATCTGAATCAGGCAGAGCTGCGGGTAATAGGTTTTTTCCCGCATGAATTCGGTATCTACTGCCAGAAACGACGCTGACTGGTAGCGTTCCACAACGGCGGCAAGCGCCTTTGTGGTGGTGATTGGCTCACTTTTTTTCGAGGTGGTGGTGTTTGGGGATTTTGGGGTGCGTGACATACTTACCACTATTTTTGGGGCCTGCGTTCACTCTGGAATGCCGGAGGTATAGAGGAAAAATTGCAGCAGGTGAAGGCAAACCTATTGAAAACGCCAATTTCCAGCCATATTTCGAGAACAGAAGAAGAGGGTTGGTGTGATGAAACTGACATATCGAAACCGTTTACTGTCTGGCGTCCTTGTCGGTCTTGTGGTGACGACACAGGCGGCCAATGCCGGTAGCATCTCGGCGCACAAGGCGTTCTATGAGATGCGTCTTGGTGATCGTGTCCAAAATTCAAACATCGTCAATGTTGTTGGCAGGTCGGCCTTTGTCGTTGAGCGCGATTGTGATGGATGGGTTTCGGTTGAGGATTATATGATCGAATTTATCAATGACACTGGTGGCAGCGACCGGATTCTCTCACACTTCGAATCCTGGGAAGCCGATAGTGGTGATAAATTCAGCTTTGATGTCACGGAGGACAGTACTTTTCTTGGGCGCAAGGATTTTGGCGGTTTTGCTGACATGTCCACCAAAGACAGTGGCAGCGCCTTTTTCTCGCTGGACCCGGGGGCTGAGTTGAAGCTGCCGCAGGGTACCTATTTCCCGGTTCGCCATCTGGAAAGCATTCTTGATGCCGCTGACAGTGGCAAAACGATGATGGCTGCGACGATTTTTACCGGGGGCGAGCCAGATGATGCGCTGATGACCACAAGCACCGTGGTTGGTGGCTGGCAGACAGCCGAGGATGCAATAGATCTCGGTGGGCTGGGAAAAGATGGATTCTGGCCTATCCAGGTGGCTTATTTCAAGCCGACGGCAACGACGTCCGAACCCGAATATGAGATAAAATTTTCAATGCAGCCCAATGGTGTTGTCCGCGATTATGTCATTGATTACGGCGATTTCAGCATTGCGGCTGACCTGACCAGAATTGAAGATATCGAGGCACCTGTCTGCCGTTAACAGGGGGCGTCACCCCTGTGTCTGTGCCAACAACGCGGCTCCGGCCGCTGCTGCCTTGACACCGCATTGCGCTGGCACCAGCCTCGTCACTGGATTGCGTGCTGTGACATAGCCAGGCCATTTACGAGGCACTGTCCTGTAAATTCGCTCCATCGCTCCCACCATACCACCGATCACGATCACCTCTGGGTCAACCATTGTGATCAGGGCGGATGTGGCGCGCCCAAGCCGGTCCTCAAGCACCTGCAGCGTACTCTCGGCGACGATATCGCTGTTGGCGGCAGCACTGGCAATGGCGGCGGCAGAGGTCCGATTTTCTGTGATTTTGAAGTAATCCTGCTCGACACCTTCAGCCGAAACAAAGGTTTCCATGCAACCGGTGCGCCCGCACCAGCAATCATGCCCGTCCAATTCATAGGGGACCGGGGCCGGAAGCGGCAGATGCGCCCAGTTTCCGGCGATGCCATTGGCACCCGCAAGCGAGCGTCCGCCAGCCACAAATCCGCCGGTACAATTGGCATCGATATGCATGCCAAACACGGTTTCTGCGTCACGGCCGGCACCGTGCAATGCCTCATAGAGGGTGAAACAGGCACCATAGCCGCCAATCACGACTTCGCGCCCGAGGCTGGCCTGCAAATCCTGCTTGATGGCCTTACCATTCAACCAGCCAAGCGGCGCGTTTTGCATGATGTTATCAAGCATGACACCGGGAAGTGCTATGCCGGTGGGGCGGTGTGACGGCGCTTTGGTTTCCAGCGCAGTGACGGCTTTGCTTACTGCCAGCAGGCAGTCACGATAGCTGTCAGCAGGGGTGGGGGTCTGATAGTCGGAAACAACGTCGCCGCCATCCGATAGAATGGCGGCGTGTATCATATTCTTGTCAACAGACAGGCCCAGCATCCAGGCGCAGACAGTCTGCTTACTTAATTTTGGCTTCGCGAAACAGCACATGCTTTCGCGCACGCGGGTCATATTTCATCACTTCGAGTTTTTCCGGCTTCGTGCGCGGGTTCTTCTTGGTGACATAAAAATAGCCCGTGTCGGCTGTGCTGACGAGCCGGATTTGCAGGGTGGCTGGCTTTGCCATGGCTATTGCTCCTAAAAAGTGCCGCAGATCCGCGGTGGTTGTGCCGCATGGGCCTGCGTGAAACTGAAATCAGCCGGCAAACTGCGCGATTGCGTGGCTTTTGTCAAGTCAGGATCATCGCCTTTTTCGTGCGCCTTTGCGCTTGGCACCCTTGCTGTTGAAACGCGCGCCCGCCTTGTCCCGTTTGGTCTGTCGGCGGGAGGCAGAGGCTGTGCGTTTCTTCTTTTCGGTGATCGTGCCACCCTCCATCCAGCGTAGCAGAATGCCGCCGCTGATTGGAGTGACCTCCTCAACCTGTACCTTCAGAGCTGTGCCAACGGTAAAGCTCCAACCGCTATGCCGCCCAGTCAGACACCGCCCTGCCGCGTCAAGATCGTAGAAATCATCGGGCAGGCCGGCCAGTGGTAAAAAGCCATCGGCTGCGCCATCCTCAAGCCGGACGAAAGCACCAAAACCGGTGATGCCGACAATCACCCCCTCGACGACATCGCGCAGCCTTTTTGTGAACAAAGCAGCGGCAAAGCGGTCGATGGTGCGCCGTTCGGCAGCAGCAGCGCTGGCCTCGGTCTCGGAGATGTGAATGCAGATTTCGGCAATCTGTTCGGCTGGCAGCCCATTCTGGCCATCACCTGGTGGCTTTTTCGCACTTGCGGCGTCAATCAGAGCGCGATGGACCAGCAGATCCGAATACCGTCTGATCGGCGAGGTGAAATGCGCATAATTGCGTAGGGATAAGCCAAAATGCCCAATATTATCAATGCTATAAACAGCCTTTGCCTGACTACGCAGAACCGCCTCATTGACCATCATCTCATCCGACGTGTCAGCCACCTTTGCAAGCAGACTGTTGAATTGACGGGGACGCAACACCTGTCCTTTGGCAAAGGGAGTTCCGATTGTCGCGGCCAGCTCGAACAGGCTGTCTGTCTTTTTTGGATCGGGCGAATCATGCACACGGAAAACGCATGTCTGGCGCGCGCCAATCAGACTGTCGGCCGCCGCGACATTGGCAGTGATCATGAAATCCTCGATCAACCGCTGCGATTCGCTTTGGCTGCGCTGGCTGATGGCTATGGCTTCACCATCCTCATTCATCACGACCCGGCGTTCTTTGAGATTGAGTGCCAGCGGTTCGCGTTCATGCCGCGCCCGATCAAGGGACCGCCAGGCACCGAACAGGTTGTGCAAAATGCCATGCCCAACCCCGACATCAGCCTCATCGAGGCTTCCCTCAAAGACCGACTGCACATGATCATAGGTCAGTCTGGCATGCGAGCGGATCAGCGCGCGGTAGATGCTGAAATCTGTTCGCTTGCCATCCTTGTCGATGTTGATTTCGGCCACCATGGCGGCGCGGTCCTCATCAGGGCGTAGCGAACATAAATCATTTGAAATGCCCTCTGGCAGCATCGGCACTACCAGATCTGGCAGATAGACTGAGTTGCCACGACGACGCGCCTCTTCATCGAGTGCGGAACCTGGACGCACATAATGGGCAACATCGGCAATTGCCACCAGCAGCCGCCAGCCACCATCATCCATTGGTTCGGCGAAGACAGCATCGTCGAAATCACGGGCATCGGCGCCGTCAATTGTGACCAGTGGCACGTCACGCAAATCGCTGCGACCTTTTGCTGGTGGTACCTTCAGCCCACGGGATTCGGCCAGAACCGGTTCTGGAAAGACATGTCGGATGCCAAATTCGGCAAGGGCAAGTGCGCTGAATGCACCCTTCTGGTCAACCGGTCCGAGATTGCGGATGGCGCGTGCTGTCTTGCCAAGATAGCCACGCGAGGACACCATTTCAGCTTCGACCAGATCACCGGCATTGCAGGGAAGGTCAGTGAAAGACTGTAAACTCACAGGATGCCGTTTGCCGCGCTCGGCCGGGACCAGCATCAACCCTTTGGCGGCTGTTTCAACAACGCCAAACAGACGCTGTTGCTGGCGTTCGAGAACACGGATGATACGTGCCTCGTAATGCGCCGGTCCAGTCCGGGCAAGGCGGGCCAGGATTGTCTGGCCAATAGCGGGCGCACGCCCTGCCTTGCGGCTTAGAATCACCCGTATCTCCGGTAAATCACCGTCATAACCCGCTGCTGGTCGGGCGAGACCATCGCCATTGTCATCAAATGAGACAAGTTCGAGAACTGTGACTTCGGGCAGTTGGTCTGGGGTGGCGACGCGCCGTCCCTCGCGCCGGTCGATTTTGCCGGCCTCGGCCATCTCGCGCAACATGCGCCGCAGGGGCGCGCGTTGATCAGCGGGAAGTTTGAAAGCCCGGGCGATGTCTCGCGGTGAGGGTGGTGTTGGACAGTTGTTTATGAATTCGATGATCGCCGCTTCATCAGGTAGATCGGCTTTCGTCTGGTCCTGTTCTGCCACTAGCTGGCCTTTGGTTCCGCTGTCTTTTTCGCGGCGGCTTTCTTTGTGGCCGCTTTCTTTGCGGTGGTTTTCCTCGAAGCTTTCTTGGCAGTTTTCTTGGCAGTTTTTTTCGTGGTCTTTTTTGCTGCCGGTGCTTTTGCTGCTTTCGCCGCGAGCAATGGCAGCGCTTCCTCAAGCGTCATCTCACTGATATCGCTGCCCTTTGCCAATGTCGCCCGCAGCTTGTTATACTCGACATAGGGGCCATAGCGCCCGGCCTTGACATGCACATCCCCGCCGTCGGGATGCTGACCCAATACCCGCCCCTTTTTCTTGGCGGCCTCGGCGAGCAGGTCAACAGAACGGTTCAGCCCAATGGTCAGCAGATCGTCCTCGGCTGGCAGGCTGGCAAAGCTGCCCTGATATTTCAGATAGGGGCCAAACCGGCCGAGACCAGCTTGAATCATGTCGCCGGTTTCTGGGTGCGGACCAACATCGCGTGGCAGTGCCAACAGGCCGATGGCGCGTTCAAGATCGAGATCAGCTGCCGACAGCCCCTTTGGCAGCGAGGCACGTTTTGGTTTTTTTGTCTCCGGATCGCCAAGCTGGACATAGGGGCCATATGGTCCACGTCGCAGATAGATCGGCAAGCCGGTCGCAGGGTCATCACCAATGTTCTTATCACCTACGGGCGCATTATCCTCATCGGCGTCATCACCGCTGGAGAGTTGACGGGTGAATTTACACTCCGGATAGTTTGAACAGCCGACGAACGCGCCAAACTTGCCAAGTTTCAGGCCGAGCCGGCCACCATCACAATTCGGGCAGGTGCGGATCAGCGAGCCATCATCACCCTTTTTGAAGAAATGTGGCCCCAGCTCTTCATCCAGCACATCCAGCACATTGGTGATCGTCAGATCCTTGGTATCATCAATGGCGGATTTAAAATCACGCCAGAAGATACCCAGCAGTTCACGCCAATCCAGCTCGCCAGCCGATACTGCATCCAGCTGGTTTTCCAGTTTGGCGGTGAAGTCATACTCGACATAACGGTCAAAGAAATTGTTCAGGAAGGTCGAAACGAGGCGTCCACGGTCTTCTGGAATAAACCGGCTGCGATCCTTGATCACATAGTTTCGTGTCTGCAGCACCTGCATGATTGACGCATAGGTCGATGGTCGGCCGATACCCAGCTCCTCCATGCGTTTGACAAGGCTGGCATCGGTGAAACGAGGTGGTGGTTGAGTAAAATGCTGCTCAGGAGTAACTTTACGGGTGGCCAGCGCCTCGGCCTTGGACATTTCCGGCAGAATGGCACCACCGGTGCCGCTGCCCTCCTGATTGCCGTCTGCTGACTTTTCACGGTCATCCGCCGCATCCTTGCTTTCACGATAGACCGACATGAAACCGTCAAAGACGATCACCTGTCCATTGGCCCGCAGGGTCACGCTGTCAGCGGCGTCACCAATGTCAACACCTGTCTGGTCAAGCTCTGCTGACTGCATCTGGCTGGCGATTGTCCGCTTCCAGATCAGTTCATAGAGGCGTGCCTGATCATGGTCGAGATAGGACCGCATCTTGTCCGGGGACCGGTTGATATCGGTCGGTCTGATGGCCTCGTGAGCTTCTTGTGCATTCGCGGCCTTCGTCTTGTAGACACGGGGTTTTTCCGGGACATATCGCGCGCCATAGCGGGTGCCTATATCATCGCGCAATGCGGCGATGGCCTCCGTGCCGAGCTGCACACCATCAGTTCGCATATAGGTGATCAGGCCGGTGGTTTCGCTGCCAATATTAATGCCTTCATAGAGCTTCTGGGCAATCTGCATGGTCCGGCTTGCTGAAAAACCAAGTTTGCGGGACGCCTCCTGTTGCAATGTCGAGGTGGTGAAGGGGGGTGATGGATTGCGGCGGACGCGCTTGGTCTCGATGTCCTTGACGAACAGCGCGCAGCTGTCGATTTTCGCCACCGCCGCCAGCGCCTTGTCTTCGCCACCAATGCTCAGCTTATCCAGCTTTTCACCATCCAGATGGGTTAGCCGGGCAATGAAATTGCGACCATTGGCCTTTCCCAATTCAGCCTCAACACTCCAATATTCGTCGCTGACAAAGGCTTCGATCTCTGCCTCGCGCTCACAGATCAGGCGAAGGGCAACCGATTGCACGCGGCCGGCGGAACGTGATCCTGGCAGCTTGCGCCACAACACTGGCGATAACGAAAAGCCGACCAGATAATCAAGGGCACGGCGGGCGCGGTATGCATCAATCAGTTCCGTGTCGAGGTCACGCGGCTGGTCCATTGCCTGCAGGATTGCATTTTTGGTCACTTCGTTGAAAACGACGCGCTCAATGGCTTTGCCCTCAACGAGCTTCTTTTCCTTGAGATGCTCCAGCACATGCCAGCTGATAGCCTCACCCTCACGATCCGGGTCAGTCGCCAGAATCAGTTTGTCTGCCTTTTTGAGCGCAGATTTGATTTCCTTGAGATGTTTTTCAGAACCGCTTGAGACCTGCCATTTCATTGCAAAATCATCGTCTGGCGCCACCGAACCATCTTTGCTCGGCAGGTCACAGACATGGCCGTATGACGCCAGTACCTTGTAGTCGTCACCAAGGTAACGATTGATGGTTTTGGCTTTGGCGGGGGACTCAACGATGACGAGTTTCATGCGCTTCCTCAGGGATTGATGAAGGCCATCCGATAGTACGTTAAGCAGAATTTGTCAAAACTCTCGTGAAAAAAAATTACAGTGTGACAAGTTTTGACACGCGGTTTCCATGATGTCTGGTGATCATTTCGGCAAGTTCAAGCTCGAGCAGCGCGGCCTGCACGCAGGCGGTTGGCGCGGCGCACCATCGCACCAAATCATCAATGTCTGTCGGCTCTGTGCCAAGCCCCTCGAGTATGATTTTACGGCAATCAGCGATCTCAGCCTCTGATCCGGGAGGTGGGGCAGGCGCGTCCCAATCAGCCGATGCTGGCACGCCCGCCTTGATGGGACGAGACAAGCATTCAATAATGTCAGCACTGTTCTGCACGAGTGTTGCCCCGTCACGGATCAGGGTGTTGCACCCCTCGGATCTCGGATCGAGCGGCGAGCCCGGAATGGCCATGACCTCGCCGCCGCGTTCTGAAGCTTCACGCGCGGTGATCAGCGATCCAGAGCGTGAGGCTGCCTCGACCACCACAACCCCCAGTGCAAGGCTGGCGATGATCCGATTGCGAACAGGGAAGTGCCGTGCTGTTGGTTGTGTGCCGGGGGGCATTTCCGCAAGCAGCAGCCCTGTTTCTTCGATCATCTGCTGTAATTCTTTATTTTCCGGTGGGTAGTAACTGTCGATACCGCCGGCAATCACCGCGATGGTACCTCCTGCAAGCGCACCATTATGCGCGGCTGCGTCAATGCCACGCGCCAGACCAGAGGTGATGACATAGCCCTCTTGGGCGAGATCACCAGCCAGTTTTTCCGCATGTCGCAGCGCATTGAGAGAGGCGTTTCTCGCACCAACCATGGCAATATTCGGACGGGACAGCAAATGTTGATTGCCTTTGACCGAGAGTATCGCGGGCGCATCATCAAATTGGTCAAGGCGTTCAGGATAGCCATCGCCGCCGCGGAACAGCAGGGTGGCGTTGACTGCCTGATTTGCTGCCATTTCAGCCTCGGCCATGCTGAGGCCAGCTGGTTCAAGTCTGCGGCCGCCGCGACGCGCCAGCTCCGGAATTGCCCGTAGCGCCTCCCGCGCTGAACCATAGCGCTTTATCAACAGGTGATAGGTCATGGGACCTATATTGCGGGTTCGGATCAACCTGATCCAGGCCAGTTTTTCGTTGATCTCCATCCAACCTGTCTAGGGTATGGAAATGAACAAAAGGTTAACCCAAGGGGATTATCTGCAACTATTTCTGACCGATCTTTGGCTCGGTGCCGGCGAGAAGACGGCCAATATTCTGGTGGTGGCGGGTCCAGATCAGTCCGGTCAGCACCAGCGTTGAAATGGCAATCGGTGCTGGCAGCTGCAGCACAAAGCCTGCAATGCCACAGGTCATTGTTGCGACAAGCGCCGCCAATGATGAAAAGCGCAGAACAAGGGCCGTACCCAGCCAGACAACGCAGAACAGCACACCAAGACGCCAGTCGAAGGCAGCAAACACCGCCAGACTTGTGGCAACGCCCTTACCACCCTGAAAACGCAGCCATACCGGGAAGCAATGGCCGAAAGTGACGGCAAGTCCAGCCAGTGCCACCGCCACATGATTGCCGGAGAGAGCGATCAACAGGGTGATGGCTGCACCCTTGCCAGCATCAAGACACAGGGTCAGGGCTGCCAGTTTTTTGCTGCCTGTGCGCAGAACATTTGTTGCACCAATATTGCCGCTGCCGATGGCCCGGATGTCACCCATGCCAGCCATTTTCGTCAGGATTAGGCCAAATGGGATGGATCCGACCAGGTAGGCAATGGTGGCCACCAATGGGTAGGAATCTGTGATCATTTCCATGAGCTCGTTGCCCTATCATCAAAATCGCGCATCGAACCGTCCATGATTCGCCGATCAAACAATGCTCGCACTTTGGTGTTGCCTATGTGTGGCGGTTAAAGACGCAGACACCGTCAACATAGGTTGCATCGACAAGGCCCTGCACGGGCTGCCCCTCAAACGGCGTTATTCTTGACAGCGACGCAAAATCAGCGCCACGCACCAGCCAACCGGTATCAGGACGGACCACTATGATATCTGCTGCGGCGCCAGGCATCAAGGTACCGCCGGTAACATCAAGGATGGTCGCAGGGGCAAGGCTCAACGCCTCAAACGCCCGCAGCAGAGAAATCTGGTCCTGTTGGACAAGGGTCATGGTCAGGGCCAGCAACGTATCCAAACCGGATGCACCCGGCTGGGCAGGGCCGAATGGCTGAGCTTTTGCATCACCATCAACCGGCACATGGTCTGAGGCAATGGCGTCGATGGTGCCATCGGCAATCGCCTCGATCACCGCCTGCCTGTCATCTTCTGAACGCAGCGGTGGCGACAGTTTGAAGGCGGTGTCATAGGTGCTAACGGCAATTTCATTGAGCAGAAAATAGGGGGGTGCGGTGTCTGCCGTGATCGGCAGCCCGTCAGCCTTCGCCCAGCGCACAGCATCAATACCAGCCCGTGTCGACAGATGCGCAACATGATAGCGCGCACCTGTCAGACGCATCAGCTGGATGTCCCGCTCGACGATCACAGCTTCAGCAATTGCTGGAATGCCGATAAGACCAAGACGGGTCGAGGTCTCGCTCTCATTCATCTCACCATCAGCTGCCAGGCTGGCATCCTCACAATGCTGGATCACTGGCTTGTCGAGCATATTGGCGTAGGCAAGCAGCCGGCGCATCACCAGCGAATCGCCGATGCTTGCTGTCGCATTGGTGAAGGCCACCGCACCAGCTTCTGCCATCAATCCGAGTTCAGCCATTTCCGTGCCGGCAAGCCCCTTGGTTGCGGCGCCATATATATGCAGGCGCGGTCCTGCCGCGCGAGATGCCCGCAGGCCAAGCGAGTCGATCATCGCCGCGTTATCGATCACTGGCTGCGTGTTTGGCAGGCACCCTAGGCCAGTGATGCCCCCCGCCGCAGCTGCGGCCAGCAGGGTGGCAAGGTCCTCCAGATGCTCCGATCCGGGATCGGCAGTCTGCACCCGCATATCAATAAGACCGGGTGCAATGCAGGCGCCCCTGCAATCAATGACCTTGTCGGCCTTGGCTGAATTGCTGTCAGCCGGTCCTGTATCAACAGCGCTGATCACACCATCGGTGATCGCAAGCTGGCCGCTGGCATCCAAATTCTGCGAGGGGTCGATCAGGCGGGCATTTGTGAACAGGATATCGGTCATGACCCATCTCCCTGTTTTTCGGCCTCGCTGGCCAGCTTGACAGCCATCGCCTCAAGGCAGGCCATGCGGGCGGCAACGCCCATTTCCACCTGGGTGCGGATCAGGCTTTTCTGCGCGTCATCGGCCATCGCCGAGTCAATTTCGACCCCGCGGTTCATCGGACCGGGGTGCATGATCAGGGCATCGGGTGCTGCCCGCATCAATTTTGAGCGGTCAAGGCCAAAGAGGTTGTAATATTCGCGTTGAGATGGCGTCTCGGTGCCGGCCATGCGTTCTGTCTGCAGGCGGAGCATCATCACGATATCTGCATCGCGGATGCCTTCCTCAAGGTTGGTGGCAATGCTCACTCCCATCTGTTCGATCCCGGTGGGAAGAAGGGTTGCCGGGCTGACAAGGCGTACCTCAGCTCCCAACGTGCCAAGCAGGTGGATGTTGGAGCGTGCAACGCGGCTATTGGCGACATCTCCGCAGATGGCAATCTTCAGCCCTTCGATATGGCCGACCCTGCGCCGGATTGTCAGCGCGTCAAGCAATGCCTGGGTGGGGTGCTCATGCCGCCCGTCCCCAGCGTTGATCACTGCGGCATCAACATGATGGCTGAGCAGTCGTGCCGCGCCTGAGCAATTGTGACGTACGACAAGAATATGTGGGTGCATCGCGTTGAGTGTCGTCGCCGTATCCAGAAGCGTCTCGCCCTTTTTCACCGATGATCCGGCAACGGCGATATTCAGTACCGCCCCACCAAGCCGTTTCGCCGCAAGCTCGAAGGAAACGCGCGTTCGGGTTGAATTCTCATAGAACAGGTTGATGATTGTCTTGCCCCGCAGAACATCACTTAGTGGGCTGAGATCATCGCCGGATTGCTGCATCGCATCGGCGAACTGGTCGCCGCGGTCGAGCAAGGAGCGGATTTCAAGGGGGTTCATTCCCTCAATGCCGAGCAGATGACGTGTTGGCAGCATCGCGGCGTTTCCCGCCTGCAGCGACGAGACAGCGTTAGCAGGGGTGGTATCGGTCGATATGTTCATGAAAATCAGCTTATAGGTCAAACCCCCATGGCTGGTCCAGCCCTATTCCATATGGTGTAGTAGATATCTGCGTCGACATTACGGGCTGGGGGAGGCGGGAGTAATCCGGTCATCATGCAGCCGGTCAAGTGCCGATTGCAGAATCCAGACCGCGGCCAGCGCGTCGCGGCGCTGGGCACGTTTTGCCCGGGTCATGTCGGCCTCGACCATGGCGCTCTCCACCGCCTGTGTCGAAAGCCGTTCATCCTGGAAAACCACGGGAATGTCACGGATCCGAATCATTGCATGAGCGAAGTCACGCACCGAGTCGCAGCGTGGACCCGCACTTCCATCCATGTTTGCCGGCCAGCCAAGAACCATCGCGCCAACCTCTTCGGTATCGGCGAACTCAAAAATTGAGTTTACATCCGGGGTAAATTTGCTGCGCCACAGGATTTTCACCGGCGAGGCAATGGCGAGACTTTTGTCGGAAAGCGCCAGACCGATGGTTTTCTTGCCAATATCCAGCCCAAGGAGGCGTTGGCCGCCAGAAATCACGTCTTTTAGATGGTTAAGCTTGCAGATCGGCATACTGAATGATAATTGCTGTCGTTAAATTTTCGATAACAGCAAAAAGCACAGTGATATGTCTGTTGACAAGACCACAGTTGCCAAAATCGCACGTCTGGCACGCATTCATGTGCCGGGTGAGCGCCAGCAGGCAATTGCCACCGAACTGAATGGAATCCTCTCCTGGGTCGATGAACTCAATGAGGTTAACACCGATAATGTGGAGCCACTGGCAAGTGTTACTGGCCATTCGCTGCCAATGCGTGAGGATGTCGTGACAGACGGTGACCGTATTGATGACGTGCTGGCCAATGTTCCAGAATCAACGGGTGGCTTTTTTGTCGTGCCAAAGGTGGTCGAATAATGGTGGACTTGCTTGATCTTGGCGCTGTTGAGGCGCGTGCTGCGCTGGATGCCGGCGAGATTTCAGCCGTCGAGCTCGCCTCGGCCTATATCGCGGCGGCAGAGGAGACAGCCGGGCTGAATAATTATGTGGCGCTAACCGCCGAACGCGCACTTGAAATGGCCGCCAATTCGGATGCCAGAATCGCCAAGGGTGAGGCTGGTCTGCTTGAGGGTGTACCAATTGGCGTCAAGGATCTGTTCTGCACCGCCGGCTATAGCAGTACCGCCTGTTCCAATATTCTGGCAGGATTTACCCCGACCTATGAAAGCACCGTCACGGCCAATCTTTGGCGTGAGGGTGGAGTCATGCTTGGAAAGCTGAACTGTGATGAATTCGCTATGGGATCGGCGAATGAGACAAGCGCCTACGGGCCTGCAATCAATCCGTGGCAGGCTGCTGACGGCGCTGATCTTGTGCCTGGTGGGTCATCGGGTGGCTCGGCCTCGGCTGTCGCGGCGCGCTCGGCGCTGCTGGCAACAGGTACTGACACAGGTGGCTCGATCCGTCAGCCAGCCGCGTTTTGCGGTGTCGTTGGTCTGAAGCCGACCTATGGCCGCTGCTCGCGATGGGGAATTGTCGCTTTTGCCAGCTCGCTCGATCAGGCGGGTCCATTCAGCCGGAATGTCGCCGACAATGCGCTGATGATGCAGGCGATGGCGGGATTTGATCCGAAGGACTCAACCTCGGCTGATGTGCCATTGCAGGATCTGTCTGCCGCGGTGACGCTGGGCGTCAAGGGCATGAAGATAGGCATTCCTTCCGAATATGTGCTGGATGGCATGGACCCCGAAGTTGTTACCATCTGGCAGCAGGGACAGGATTGGCTGCGCGCTGCCGGGGCTGAACTGGTCGATATTTCGCTGCCCCACACCAAATATGCGCTGCCCGCCTATTACATCATTGCGCCCGCTGAGGCGTCGTCAAATCTGGCCCGTTATGATGGTGTGCGCTACGGCAAGCGTGTTGAGGCGGAGTCGCTGGATGAGATGTATGCGCTGACACGGGCCGAAGGTTTTGGCGAGGAGGTGCAGCGCCGCATCATGATTGGCACCTATGTTCTGTCTGCTGGATATTATGATGCCTACTATCTTAAGGCGCAGCGTGTTCGCAGGCTGATTCGCAATGATTTTGACACGGCTTTTGAAACAGTCGATGCCATTCTGACGCCGGCAACGCCAAGCGCCGCTTTTCCGGTTGGCCGCAAGGTGGATGATCCAGTAACCAATTTCCTCAATGATGTCTTTACCGTTCCGGCCAATCTGGCCGGATTGCCTGGAATGGCGGTGCCGGCCGGGATGAATGGCTATGGCCTTCCACTCGGGTTGCAGCTTCTGGCCCGGCCCTTTGATGAGGCGACCCTTTATGCTGCCGGCCAAGTGCTTGAGGATGCCGCCGGCTTTGTCGCAAATCCGACCCGGCGCGCAGGAGGTGTATCATGACCAGCAATCTTGTCAGCGGTGCGACAGGTGACTGGGAGGTTGTCATCGGTCTGGAGGTGCATGCCCAAGTTTCCTCCAATGCCAAGCTGTTCTCCGGGGCGTCAGCCACGTTCGGTGCCGATCCCAATCAGAATGTATCGCTTGTTGATGCGGCGATGCCGGGAATGTTGCCGGTGATCAACCATGAATGTGTGCGCCAGGCGGTGCGGACAGGTCTTGGCCTGAAGGCCGAGATCAATCTTGTCAGTGTTTTTGACCGAAAAAACTATTTTTACGCCGATCTGCCGCAGGGCTATCAGATCAGCCAGTTCAAACAGCCGATTGTTGGTGAGGGCACGCTTCGCATTGATCTGCCTGACGGTAGCAGCCGTGATATCGGGATCGAACGCCTGCATCTCGAACAGGACGCCGGAAAATCCATGCATGACCAGCATCCGAGCAAAAGCTACATCGATCTGAACCGGACCGGTGTAGCCCTGATGGAGATTGTCTCGCGACCGGACATGCGCTCCTCGATCGAGGCGGCGGCCTATGTGCGCAAGCTGCGCTCCATTCTGCGCTATCTGGGAACCTGTGACGGCAATATGGAAGAGGGATCGTTGCGGGCGGATGTGAATGTGTCGGTACGGCGTCCGGGAGAGGCGCTCGGCACACGGACTGAAACCAAGAATCTGAATTCGCTGCGGTTCATTCAGCAGGCGATTGATTTCGAGATGGTGCGCCAGATCGAGATTCTCGAGGATGGCGGAGAGATTGAACAGGAAACGCGGCTGTTCGATACAACCACCGGCACCACCCGGACGATGCGTTCGAAAGAAGATGCGCATGATTACCGGTATTTTCCCGATCCTGATCTGCTGCCTCTGGTGATCTCGCAGGATGAGGTCGACGAACTGGCAGCAGCCCTGCCGGAACTGCCGGACCAGATCAAGGACCGGCTGACCGGTGACTATGGTCTGTCTGCCTATGATGCGGCGGTAATCACCGAGGAACGCGAAACCGCACTGTTTTACGAGGCGGCAAGCCAAGGACATGATCGCAAGCTCGTTGCCAACTGGATGACGGTGGAACTGTTTGGCGCGCTGAACAAATCTGGTCAGACTTTGGCTGAGTGCAAAGTTACTCCAAAGAGGCTTGGTGGCTTGGTCGGGCTGATCAGCGATGGCACGATTTCCGGCAAAATCGCAAAGGATGTCTTTGCCGTCATGTTCGAAACTGGTGGGGACGCAGCCAGCATTGTTGAGGAAAAGGGTCTCAAGCAGGTCTCCGACAGCGGCGCGATTGAGGCGTTGATCGACGCGGTGATTGCGGCGAATGAGGGCAAGGTTGCTGAATATCAAGCTGGCAAGGACAAGCTGTTTGGCTTTTTTGTCGGGCAGGTTATGAAACAGTCCGGCGGTCAGGCCAATCCGGGGATGGTGAACCAGATTCTGCGCACCAGGCTTGATGGATGAGGGTGATCTGGGGCGGCTGGAAATGCCGCCTTGGCCTGCCATGACCTGCCACCGATGAACGCTGTGGCAAAACCGCTGCATCGGCTGATTTCAGATTTGACAGCATCCGTTTTCAAAGCTAGGAATGTGCCTGCATACGCCGTGTATTTTTCAATGCGGGCAGATGGAGCCTGGCAGCTCTGTTGCGCGCAATCCCCGGCGGAGGGGTGGCCGAGTGGCTGAAGGCGGCGGTTTGCTAAATCGTTAAAGGAAGAAATTCCTTTCGGGGGTTCGAATCCCTTCCCCTCCGCCATACTCCCTTATTTTTTATCTTCAGATTGTTAGCTTTAATGGCCTA
>JAYNHH010000022.1:11210-41598 GCA_038107835.1 Alphaproteobacteria bacterium | reverse complement strand
AGGATGGTTCTCTTTCATCCAAGGTCACGCGTCACGCGGGCATCCAAGGTCACGCATCACGCGGGCATCCAAAGTCTCGCGGGTGCTGCCATGAGGTGACGCCCCTTGATGGAAACAACCCGGTCGTCCTCTAGATGATGACCATAACTCTCTCGTCATCGCCTGCCACCGTGGCAGTTGTCAGCACGCGAAAATGTGTTAGGCGCTCACCCAATGGGGCAATCGGGTTGAGGATGCGCTGAAAAGGGCATGCGGCGCTCAGCACTGATCTTGAGAATGCCATGCTGATAGAGTGGCGCTCGGATGGCGAGAGCGGCTTCATAGCCGGTCGACAGCCACTTGAAAATCGGTTCACTCAGTACGTCTTCCATTGGCTGCTCCAGAAGTGGACTTTCAGCGGGCCAGTCAATGACCTCTGGAATCATCATGAAATATAGTTTCGAAGAACGGTTCTGGCCAACTGAGACCAGATTTTCAATCTTCGCCATGCTGGCTCGCATCAGCGCGGTTGGCGCGTCAAGATTGGTAAAATCAAGCTCAGCCAGACGTATCAGATTGGCCGGCAGCAGTTCAATCGCTGGAATGTTCGGTGTGAAGATCTCGAGATCGCTCATGAACAGATCCTCATGCCTGCGCTCGATGATGGCAAAGGCCCGATGCGTCAGTTTCAGGCAGACTTCCTCGCGCGTCATCGGCGACGCTGGGTCGTCGGCCAGCGTCATCTGGCCATCGACGGCGAGCAGGGTGCGAATCAGACTGATGAGTGCCGGATAGCTGACATCCGCATCCAGCTTTACGGCAAAATCACGATTTGACCGTTTTGCTGTCACACCGCCGGGCGGTGGTTCGGTTGTGTCGCCGGCTCGGGTTGTTCCGAATTTATCAATAACAATCTTTGCTCGCATGCAGCCTGCATCCGCCTTTTTGGGCTTTCGTCCAATTGCCATATCCTGCTGAAACCAGCACTCCAGATTCCCAGTCTCGCAGATAAAAGTTAATTTCTGGTTTATGCGGCGATTATTTTTTCGATAAAGTTCACCTAAATTTTACCAAGTGGGGCTACAATGGCGTCATGGCTCCAGATCAAACACCAAACAGCCCGGCCGATGCGCTCAAGGGCCTGAAGCAACCAGTGGCGCAGGAGTTCGATATCCATATCGACGCTGACGGGGCCTGGTTTCACGAGGGCGGGTTGATCCGGCGGCCGGCACTGGTCAAATTGTTTGCCTCGGTTCTGCGCCGTGAGGCGGATGGCAGCTACTGGCTGGTCACGCCGGTTGAGCGCGGCACCATTACCGTCGCCGACGCACCGTTCATGGCAGTTTCCCTTGCCGTTACCGGCGCTGGCACCGACCAGCAGATCAGCTTTACGACCAATGTCGATGATACGGTGATCCTGTCAGCCGACCATCCGCTGAACATGCGCCAGCCGCCAAATGGTGCCGAGGGTGATACCACCATGGCGGCGGTTCCCTACATCCATGTCCGGGATCGTCTCGAGGCTAAGGTGAACCGGCCGGTTTTCTACGAATTGGCCGACTGCGCCACCAGCAATGACCAGGGCGTATTCGGTGTCTGGAGTTCAGGCAGCTTTTTCAGATTGGAGCCATGATGCACGGTCGCGTGGGCAGGAACATCATTGCCAATGACCGGGCCAACAACCAGATTGATCCGGACATGCTGCAGCTTGCCGCGCTGCTCAATCCTGTTCCCCTGTCATTGCGCGCCGATCAGGGCCGCCCGGCGGCAGTGCTGGTGGGGTTGCAGCAACAGGCGGCGGGGTGGCATGTGGTGATGACACGCCGGGCAGGCCATCTGGCGCATCATGCTGGCCAGATCGGCTTTCCCGGTGGCAAGGTGGACCCGGACGACGTCAGTCTGGTGGCAACGGCCCTGCGCGAGGCGCAGGAGGAAATCGCGCTTTCGCCTGCGGCTGTGACGATCCTTGGCGCGCTTGATATAGTGGCCAGTCCGGTGGGGTTTGTGGTGCAGCCGGTTGTTGGCCTGATTGCGCCCGGGGCAGATTTTGTCGCGGCACCGGACGAGGTTGATGAGGTGCTTGTCCTGCCGCTTGCCGATGTGCTTGATACCACCCGTCACCGGCGCGAGAGCTATCTGCGCGAGGGGGTGCGGCGCGAGGTCTGGGTGATCGATCACGCTGACCATTACCTGTGGGGGCTGTCGGCCAGCATTCTGGTTGATCTTGCCGGCCGCCGCCGCTAACGACGGAATTACCCGCCCGGTTTCTGCCGCATGGCAGACCGGTGCAACCATCAGATCGGAGGAAAGGAGACAGGAAGAATGCGTCGTTATCTGATCATGCTGAGCGCCCTGTTTGTGGCGATTATCGTGATGACCCTGATCAAAAGCTGGCAGCGTCGCCGGGCTCTTGCTCGTGGCGAGGACCCGGAGGCGATAAACGGCATTACCATTGCGCATCTGATCGGTGCGTTTGCCGGTCTTGCCGTTTTCTTCCTTGGCGTCTTTCTGCTTGAGGGAACGAGTTCGGCCCCGGATGCAACCTATCGACCCGCCGTGATCACGGATGGGCAGATTTCATCTGGCGGTTTCGAGGACGGTAACCCGGAGAAAGACAACCCGGAGGAAGGCAACAGGGGTGATGGTGGATAGGGCCAGCTTCCCCATTCCGCCACTTGCCGCGCAGATTTTTGCTCTGGCGGCGTCTGCCGGTTCTGAGGCGCGCATTGTCGGTGGTGCGGTGCGCGATTTTCTGGCTGGCCGGCGGCCGGGTGATATCGACATGGCGGTTGCCATGCCGATCGAACAGGCGGCCGAAATCTTCCGCAAGGCCGGCCTCAGGGTCATCGAAACCGGCCTCCGGCATGGCACGGTTACCGTGCGCGCGGCCTCCGCACATGCAGCCGCCATCGAGGTCACGCAGACCCGTGTTGATGTCGACACCGACGGCCGCCACGCGACCATCGAGTTCAGCGCTGACTGGAAACAGGATGCCAGCCGGCGCGATTTCACCATCAATGCCATTTATATCTGCGCCGATGGCAGCATCGCCGACCCACTTGATGGCGAGGCAGATCTGCGGGCCGGGCGTCTGCGCTTCGTTGGTGATGCCGGCCAGCGTGTGCGTGAGGATGCGCTGCGGATGCTGCGCTATTGCCGCCTGTTGCCCGCCTTTGCCGGCGCCGGCCCGGATCCCGAGGCAATTGCCGCGCTGTGCGCCCATGCCGGTCTTGCCGCCGCACTGTCTGGAGAGCGCGTGGCGGCGGAAATGGCGCGTCTGCTGGTGGCACCCGGGGCAGGTGACGCCATTGCGCTGATGCATGAGTGCGGTATTGATCTGGCGGCGCTTGGCCTGTCTGTCCAGCCGGTGCCGCTTGCCCATCTGCCGCCGCTTGCCCATTCCGGTCCGCTGGCGGCGCAGGGATGGCTTGCCTGCCTGGCGCTGATCATGCCTGCCGACAGCGCCCGCGCGTTGGCCGACAGGCTGTGTCTCAGCCGCCGTGATGCAAAATGTCTGGCGATGATTGACCGGCTTGGCACGCCTGAACTGGCATCCCGGCTCGCGCCGCAGACTGATGATCCGACGATCTGGCAGCGCTGCATCTGGGCGCTGCATCGCGAGGGGGTCAATGCCGGGCTTGTCTATGTGGTGGCAACGGCACGCGCCGGTGACGATGTCGATCTGGCCCATGCCGCAGCGCTTGCCTGCTGGAATCCGCCGAAATTCCCGATTTCAGGGGCCGATTTATTGTCGCATGGCGTTGACAATGGACCCGCACTCGGCCAGATGCTAAAAGCCCTCGAACAGAAATGGGTGGACAGTTCCTTCACCCTTACCAGGAAGGAATTGCTGGCCTGCCTGTAGGCCCGCGGCGCTGGGCGCAGAAGGAAAGGCAGCATCACTACAGCCATGCAATCACAGAGCAACAGGGTGAACGCCGCCATCGGCGAAACTGACTTTCGGTCCGTCGGCACCGACATTGAGTCGCGCAAAGCGGCTGCGGCCAGCTGGTTTGCTGCCTTGCGCGATGATATCTGCGCCACCTTCGAGACCATCGAGACCGAACTTGCCGGCACCAGCAAGGCCGATCAGCCCGCTGGCTCCTTCACCCGGAAGAGCTGGAACCGTGAGGGTGGCGGCGGTGGTGAGATGAGCCTGATGCATGGCCGCGTGTTTGAGAAGGTCGGGGTCAATATCTCCGTCGTGCATGGCGAATTTTCCGAAGAGTTTCGCGCCAACATTCCTGGTGCGGCTGCCGATGGCAGATTCTGGGCTGGTGGCATTTCGCTGGTCGCCCATATGCAGAACCCACATGTGCCAGCCGCGCATATGAACACCCGGTTCATTGTCACCTCGACCAGCTGGTTTGGCGGCGGCGGTGATCTCACTCCGCTGCTTCCCGATGATGACGGCGCCGGCCCGGCCTTTCACGCTGGGCTGAGGGCAGCCTGTGATGCCCATGATCCCGCCTATTATCCGCGATTCAAGACATGGTGCGACGAATATTTTTACCTGCCGCACCGTGATGAGCCACGCGGCGCAGGCGGCATTTTCTACGACAATCTCGACAGCGGTGACTGGGATGCCGATTTTGCTCTCACCCGCGATGTTGGCACATCATTCCGTGATACCTATGCCGGCATTGTCCGTGCCCGTATGAACCGGGATTGGAACGAGGCCGACCGGCATCACCAGCTGGTTCGCCGTGGCCGCTATGTCGAGTTCAACCTGCTGCATGACCGGGGCACGCTGTTTGGCCTGAAAACAGGTGGCAACATCGAGGCCATCCTGATGAGCCTGCCGCCAGAGGTCAGATGGCCCTAGGGATTGCTGGGCCGGCTTGTGGGGCGCGGCCAAATGCCTCGCATTTTTTGCTGGAAAAGACGCAGATTAAAGTGGGAAAACTAGGGATCCCATGCTAGAAAGTCGGCAAATAAGGGGGACAGTTTCCGACTGTTTAATTTGCCATCACAGGATGTGGGCCTTGCAGGGTGTTTTCTGACGCCCGGAAAACATGTATGGGCCTTGAGACAATAGAGGACAGAATGGCCAAATCGACGTCAAATTCCAAATCATCGTCTGCCGACGGCATGCAGGAGCCAGGCCGCCGCGACTTTATTGTCGTTGCAACCTATGCCATGGGTGCGGTGGGGGCCGGCGCTGTTGCGTGGCCGCTCATCGACCAGATGAACCCAGCGGCTGATACGCTGGCACTGGCGAGTACAGAGGTGGATGTATCAAAGATTGCAGAGGGTCAGGCGATCACCGTGACCTGGCGCGGCAAGCCGGTTTTCATCCGGCATCGCACGCCTGACGAGATTGCCCGCGCGAACGCCATTGACGGCGCTGAACTGCGCGACCCGCAGGAAGATGAGGCCCGCGTCCAGCGGTCCGAATTGCTGGTTGTTGTCGGGGTGTGTACGCATCTTGGCTGCGTGCCGCTTGGCCAGAAGACCGGCGATGTCAAAGGCGACTATGACGGCTGGTTCTGCCCCTGCCATGGCTCGCACTACGACACCTCTGGCCGGATCCGTAAGGGGCCGGCGCCGACCAATCTCGAGGTGCCGCCCTATGATTTCCTGTCTGATAGCGTAATTCGTATCGGTTAATCTTCTCGTTCTACTGGAGGCAATACAGAGATGTCTGCTGCAAAATTTTCAAATCCGGTCGTCAGATGGATTGACCATCGCCTGCCGGTCTTTTCCATGCTGGATCACACGGCAAATGAATATCCGACACCAAAGAACCTGAACTATATGTGGAATTTCGGCAGCCTTGCCGGTCTGTCGCTGGTGATCATGATTGTCACCGGCATCGTTCTGGCGATGAGCTACACCGCCCATGTCGATTATGCGTTTGAATCGGTTGAACGCATCATGCGCGACGTCAATCATGGCTGGCTGATCCGCTATATTCACATGAACACGGCGAGTTTCTTCTTCATCGTCGTCTATCTGCATATTTTCCGCGGTCTTTATTACGGCTCCTACAAGGCGCCACGCGAATTGCTGTGGATTCTGGGCGTTGTCATCTTCCTGCTGATGATGGCGACAGCGTTCATGGGCTATGTTCTGCCTTGGGGTCAGATGAGCTTCTGGGGTGCCACCGTGATCACCAACCTGTTTTCGGCCATTCCGCTTGTTGGCGAGAGCATCGTGACCTTCCTGTGGGGTGGTTTCTCGGTTGACAACCCGACCTTGAACCGGTTTTTCTCGCTGCATTATCTGATGCCGTTCCTGATTGCCGGCGTTGTTGTGCTGCACATCGTGGCATTGCACCGTTTCGGTTCGAACAACCCGATCGGCATCGATACAAAGGGCAAGCAGGACACCATCTCCTTCCACCCCTATTACACCATCAAGGACATTGTCGGCATTGCCATGTTCCTGCTGCTGCTTGCTATTGCCGTGTTCTTTTTCCCGAACGCGATGGGGCATCCGGACAATTACATCCCGGCCAACCCGATGCAGACTCCGGCGCATATCGTTCCCGAATGGTATTTCCTGCCTTTCTACGCGATCCTGCGGGCCGTGCCGGACAAGCTGGGCGGCGTTCTGTTGATGTTTGGCGCGATTGCCATTCTGTTCATCCTGCCATGGCTTGACCGTTCACCCGTGCGCTCGGCACGGTTCCGCCCGGTGTTCCGCATCTTCTTCTGGCTGCTGTTCATCGACGCGATTGCGCTTGGCTATCTTGGCGGTAAGCCCGCCGAAGGCATCTATGTGACGCTGTCCCGTGTTGCCACGGCATGGTATTTCCTGCATTTCCTGGTGATCCTGCCGATGCTGAGTGTTTTTGAAAATACCAAACCGTTGCCGAAATCCATTTCGGAACCGGTGCTGGCGACGACTGGGGAGGCCGTCTGATGCGTAAATTTATCTTTGCAACCATGATGGCTATGCTGTCGGCTGTTGGCATGCCCGGTGCGGCATCGGCGGCGGGTGGCGGCAACGTCACGCTGCTCAAGAACGACTGGAGTTTTGCTGGCATTTTCGGGCATTATGACAAGGCATCGATGCAGCGTGGCTTTCAGGTCTATCTCGAGGTTTGTGCCGGCTGTCATTCGATGGAATATATGGCGTTTCGCAACCTCGCCGATCTTGGCTATAACGAAGCCGAGATCAAGGTGATTGCTGCCGAATATGAGGTCGAGGACGGCCCTGACGAGGATGGCGAGATGTTCATGCGTCCGGCACGCCCTGCTGACCGCATGCCAAGCCCCTATCGGAACGACAATGAGGCCCGTGCCAACAATAATGGTGCCTTGCCGCCCGATCTGTCACTGATCGCCAAGGCGCGCGCGCATGGCCCGGACTATCTCTACAGCCTGCTTGTTGGCTATGAGGACGCACCGGCCAGTGTCGATGTCCCCGAGGGCATGTATTACAACAACGCCTATTCCGGTTATCTGATCGCGATGCCACAGCCGATCTATGGCGATGATGTTGAATATGCCGACGGTGCCTCGACCAGCACTGAGGCGCTTGCCGCCGACGTTACGCATTTTCTGATGTGGGCCGCAGAGCCAAAGCTCGAGGTGCGCAAGCGCATCGGTGTCGCTGCGGTGTTCTTCCTCAGCATTTTCCTGATCATGTCCTACATGGCCAAGCGCCGCGTCTGGGCTGACGTCCACTAGGACAGTGGCAGGAGATGAATAACCAAAAACCCCCGGCGTCAGATCCGGGGGTTTTTTTTATGCGTCGCTGCGCCGGGATGTCATCACATTTGCCAGACAGACGCCAACAACGATGAGCATCCCGAGGATTGTACCCGGCGTCAGCATCTCGGCAAAGACGAACACGCCGATGCAGCTGGCACTGACAATTTCGAGATAGCTGACCGGAGCCAGTTTGGCAGCGGGCGTCAGACGGGCGGCACCAATCATCATCAGCGACGAGATTGTACCAATCAGTGCGGCAATTGCTGGCGCGGTGACGATCGTCGCAAGGTCGGGCCGGTTGGCTGTAGAGCCGTCCCCCATCAACTGTGCTGAGACAAGAAAAGCAACGCTGAAGGCGATACCGGCAAAGACACCGTCCTGGAAGAGCAGTTCAACCGGGTGGTGGCATCGCGGTAATCTGCGGGTCAGAACGATATAGAGGCCGAACAGGGCTGCTGAAATCACCGGCATCATGTTGACCAGCAGATGGTCGCCCAGCTCTGCAGGTCTGACGATGATGACAACGCCAACACTCGCCAGCGCCAGAACCAGAAGGTGGATGGGGCGCATTCGTTCGCCCAGAAGCAGATGGGTGAAAATCAGACAGAACAATCCCTGCACGGTGAACAGCGTTACGGCATTGGCGATTGGCACAAACCGCAGGCTGACAAAAAAGATGCCAAGCGAGCTGGCGAGGGCTGTTGACCGGGCGAGGGCAACAGCGCTGAGACCGGTATAGGGATTGCGGATCCGCTGGCCGCGCAGACCAACCAGAATGCAGATCGCAATCAGGCTCTGGAAGGTGAAATAGATGGCGATTGCCAGGAGAATCGGCACCCTTTCATCCTGCGCCTTGATGAAGCTGTCCTTGACGGGAAACAGGATCGCAGCGACAGCCATACAGCCCATACCAATGAGATGTTGCTTGTCCGGGCGCTTGTTGTGTTTGGCTGTGGACATGCCGCAGCCTAGGCGGTGGCAATAAAATAACGCAAGCGTCAGATCATCCCGAAGGATGGTGCGTTTGGCCGTCAGACATTGAACCGGAAATGGAACACATCTCCATCAATCACCTGATAATCGGCCCCCTCGATGCGCAGCTTGCCAGCATCCTTGGCGCCAGCCTCACCGCTATTGGCGACATAATCATCATAGGCGATGGTTTCGGCGCGGATAAAGCCGCGCTGGAAATCGGTATGGATGACACCGGCGGCCATCGGTGCCGTCGCACCCTTTGCCACGGTCCAGGCCCGCGCTTCCTTGGGTCCGACGGTAAAGAACGTCAGCAGGTCAAGCAGTCCGTAACCGGCCCTGATCAGGCGCGCCAGCCCGGTTTCCTCAAGCCCCAGCTCAGCCAGAAACTCAGCCTTGTCCCCGCTGTCGAGCTGGCTGATTTCCGCCTCGATTGCAGCCGAGACAATGACATGTGCCGCGCCTTCCTCGGCGGCCTGCGCAGCCACCGCCTCACAGAACGCATTGCCGCTTGCCGCCTCGCTCTCGCCGACATTGCATACATAGAGAACCGGCTTTGAGGTCAGCAGCTGCAGATAGGGCAGACGCCGCGCCTCGGCCTCGCCCAGTCCGGTTGCGCGCCGCGCCGGTACGCCGTCAGAAAGCTGGGCAAACAGTTTTTCCATCAGTGCCAGATCGCTTTTCGCCTCGGCATCGCCGCCTCTTGATTTCTTCACCAGCGCTGCCATCCGGCGTTCGAGTGACTCGATATCGGCAAGCATCAGCTCGGTCTCGATGGTCGCGGCATCGCGGATCGGGTCAACCGAACCCTCGACATGGGTAATCTCGCCATCCTCGAAACAGCGAAGGACATGCGCAATCGCGTCGACCTCGCGGATATTGGCCAGAAACTGATTGCCAAGCCCTTCGCCCTGGGCGGCGCCGCGGACAAGCCCGGCGATATCGACAAATTCCAGCTGTGTAGGGATCACATTTGCCGATTTGGCCAGCGCGGCAAGCGCATCAAGGCGTGTGTCAGGCACCGAAACACGGCCGGTGTTCGGCTCGATGGTGCAGAACGGATAATTCGCGGCATCGGCGGCGGCGGTTTCCGTCAAGGCGTTGAACAGGGTTGATTTGCCAACATTTGGCAGGCCGACAATGCCGCAGTTAAATCCCATCTTAGCTATCCTGTGTCCGTGTTGTGTCTGTTGTTGTCTCAGCCTTTGGCGCGGGTGCCAGAAAGGCAACGCGGCTCTGAAAACCCTCGGTGTCATGGCTGACCAGCCGGTTGGCCTCATCGGCCATGGCGGTGGCGAGATCGGCCAGCCACCCTTCCAGCTCATCCCTGGCAAAATCCATCAGCACCCAGTTCCTCACGTCGATCCGCGCTGGCGGGCGGCCAACGCCAATACGCACACGCCAATAGTCAGCGCCCAGATGCCGATCGAGATCGCGGATGCCATTATGGCCACCATGTCCTCCGCCCTGTTTCAGCCGCACCTTGCCGATGGCAAGGTCGATCTCGTCATAGAAAACAAAGATATCGCCAGCGGGGATTTTATAGAAACGGGCAATTTCGGCGACCGGCAGGCCGGATTTGTTCATGAAGCTCTGCGGCTTCACCAGAAGCACCTTTTCCGTGCCAATCCGGCCATCGGCAATCAGCGCGCCTGATTTGGCCTTCCAATCAGAAAAGCCATGCCGCCGGGCAAGCCTGTCAACCGCGATGAAGCCAGCATTATGCCTGTTTCTGGCATAGTCTGATCCGGGGTTCCCAAGGCCTACAAATAGCAGCATGGCTCTGTTTCGGTCGGTTCCTGTCAAGCCGGTGGCAGTGCCACCGCTTACTCTGAATCGCCCTCTTCGGTTCCGTCGTCGGCTTCAGCCTCACCCTCGTCCTCGTCTTCGTTTTTCACGCCGCCACCAGGTGACTGCAATGTGGCAACGGTGAAGTCGCGGTCGGTGATGGTCGGCTCGACACCGTCGGGAAGCGGAATGGCGCTGATGTGGATCGAGTCACCAATCTTCAGCCCATCGAGATCGACGGTGATCTTTTCCGGAATGGCTGTCGCCGGGCAGTTTAACTCCACCTCATAGCGGACAACGTTGAGAACGCCACCGATCTTCAGGGCAGGACAGCTGTCCTCATTGATGAATTCAACAGGCACCGCAACGGCGACTTTGGCGCTGCCGGATACGCGCAGAAAATCCATATGCATCACCACATCGGTTACCGGATGGAACTGGATGTCACGTGTCAGCACGGTGTTTTTCTGGCCGTCGACGGTAACTTCCAGAAGCCGGCCGAAAATTCCGGGCTGATGGACGATTTTGGTGATTTCCCGGGCTTCCATGGTGATGCCCAGCGGGTCCTTCTTGTCGCCATAAATGACGGCAGGGACTTGGCCTGCGCGGCGTGCCGCACGGGCGGACCCCTTACCGACCCGTTCGCGCTGATTAGCGCTGATGGTTGTAATGTCAGACATTGCTTACTCCTTGACGTATGACAATGGTCCGTGCCTCCAGGGGTGCACGGCGACCGGAGATATAGGCTTATTGTCGCGAAAAGACAAGCGCTTTCGGGGAGGAGACGGGGCTTTGCGGCCGATAAGGGCAGCGGCCTGCCGCCAGCCCTGCGGGCCGGACCTGCTGCCAGCCAGATTCATCTAGAACAGGGTCGAGACAGACCGTTCCTCATTGATCCGCTTGATTGCCTCGCCAAGCAGTGGTGCCACCGAGATATGGCGGATATTGCGGGCCACGCGCACCGCTTCGGTGGCGGGGATGGAATCGGTTGTCACCAGCGAATTCAGTGGTGATGACGCAACCCGGCTTACCGCGCCGCCTGACAGCACGCCATGCGTGACATAGGCATCGACGCTGAGGGCGCCATCCTTGATCAGGGCCGCCGCCGCATTGCACAGCGTTCCGCCGGAATCGACAATGTCATCGACCATGATGCAATGCCGGTCCTTGACGTCACCGATGATGTTCATGACTTCCGAGACGCCGGCCTTCGGGCGGCGCTTGTCGATGATTGCCAGATCGGCATCAAGCCGGCTTGCCAGTGATCGCGCCCGCACCACGCCGCCGACATCGGGCGAGACGATCATCAGCTTGGCACCATCATAGCGCGCCTTGATATCTTCAATGAACACCGGCGCGGCAAACAGATTGTCGGTGGGAATGTCGAAAAAACCCTGTATCTGGCCGGCATGCAGATCAATCGTCAGCACCCTGTCGGCACCGGCGGAGGTGATCAGATTGGCCAGCAGCTTTGCCGAGATAGGCGTGCGCGGCCCGGATTTCCGATCCTGGCGCGCATAGCCATAATAGGGCAGGACAGCCGTGATGCGGCGGGCTGAACCCCGGCGCAGCGCATCCAGCGCAACAAGCAGTTCCATGACATTGTCATTCGCCGGAAAACAGGTCGACTGCACGACAAAGACATCCTCGCCGCGGACATTCTCGCCAATTTCAACGAACACTTCCATGTCGGCAAAACGCCGGACATCTGCTTTTGTGAGGGGGACATCAAGATAGGTTGCAATAGCCTCTGCCAGAGGACGATTACTATTGCAGGAGAGAATTTTCATCCGAAAAAAACCTGTTGCCAGCCAGTAAAGCGGCGCAATTGAATACCACGGTTGTCATAGCAATCCCCCCCTCACCGGGCAAGCCGTTATCCGGCATTTATCGCAATTTTGTCATCCACTGTCTGCCCGCACCTCATCCCATGAAGCAAGTGGACAGCATGCCGATAATCAATAATCCAAGGAAAATGTAGAGATGTGGCATTTTCAGGGCATCCTCAAAGGTGATGGTTGTCCGGGCCTCATCCGGGTGCAGCGGCGAGGCTGATGATCGAAATCTGCCGGCCGGAATCGGGCGCTGCCGCGTGTGTGGCCCGCCGGTGTGAAAAGAACCGGGGCGATTCGGTTCCGGTCGGGGCATAGGTGTCCTCGCCGCAATCGGCAATCTGGCGCACACCGGCCGCGGCAAGCTGCAGCCTGACATAGCCCGGCAGGTCAAAAAGATATCGGTCATCCTGCTCGGGGTCGACAATGAAACAGGCGGCAACGCTGTCCGGCGTTATGCCACTGGCCTGCTGGCTCTCCTTCTGGCTCTCGATGATTTTGGCCCGCATCTCGCTGCCGATCTGATAGCTGGTCTGCCGGATCGTCGGACCAATCAGCGCGGTGATGTTTTTGGCACCGGCGGCGTGCATCTGCGCCAATGTCGCCTGAACAATTCCCCGCGCCGCGCCGCGCCATCCGGCATGGCACGCCCCAATCACCCCGGCCCCTGCATCGCCCAGCAGCAACGGCAGGCAATCGGCGGTCAGAATTGCCAGCCCCAGCTCCGGCATTGTTGTGACCATGCCATCGGCGCGCACCAGCTGCTCACGCGCGGCTGGCGCGCCTGCTGTCACCGTGATGGCATCGGCGCTGTGCGTCTGGAACACCGCTGCCAGACGGTCCGTCGCCAGCCCCATTGCCGTGGCGCAGATGTCCCGGTTGCGGGCCACGGAGTCTGTTTTGTCATCTGAGCCGAAGCCGCAGTTCAGACTGTCATAAATGCCCTGGCTTACCCCGCCCTCGGCTGAAAAGAACCCATATCTGATCCGTCCGGCAAAGACGTCACCACCAACAAAGACAGCGCTGTTGGCGGCCTGTCGGCGTTCAAAAATGGGCCTGTCCTCACGCCTCATGCGCTGCCATCCGTTCCGGTATCCGTTCCAGCGTCTGACGGGGTGTCAGTCTCGAAGCCGGGCGGCAAGCCCACACCCTGCGGCACCAGAAGCGCCACCTTGAACACTTCGCCCATCTGCGCCGGGCTGGTCAGCCTGTCGACCGCTGCCAGCAGGCCGCGCCGCAGGTCCGCCTCGCCATGCAGCGCGGCCTGTTCGGCGCGCTGGGCAAGGCCGATGCGCATCAGAAACCGGCCCTGTGGCACGGGTCCGATCAACCGGCAGCCATGCGTGGCGGCGCTTCGGGACAGCGCGGCAAAATCAACCCAATGCGACAGATCAGCGGTTCCCGGCTGGTGAAACACATCCACCGGTCGGTGTTCGGCAACGGCCTGCAGACTGTCGCCGGCTGTGCCATCGCGTCCATAATCGATGATCAGCATGGCGCCGCCATTCTGGCTGATCCGGCCTGCCAGCGCGGCGATCACCTGATCACCTGCACGACAGAATTCGGCGACATCGCCATCTGCCGGGTCTGGCGTCAGCGCGCCGCCATAGTCTGCCAGTTCGGCCCCGCACAGCGCCGGGCCGTCGACAAAACCAAATTCATCACCCTGCAGCCCGACAAGCCGGTGATGCCAGCTACCCTGCGCCACAGAGCCACGCCAGACAAACTGCGCCACCGCCAGCGCGTCAAAAAACTCATTGGCAATGCCAAAGATTGGTGCGTTGGGAAGGCTGTCACACGAATCATGCCAATCGATCTCCGGCGTTGTCGCGGCGCTGTCATCTGCCGCGATCAGTGCTGCCTGCGCCCGGCGCAGCGCGGGGCTTGTCTCAACCAGATGGATTGGCCTGCCGGCAAGCGCTGGCATCAATGTCTCCCAGACGCCGCGCATGTCCTGCATCAAGGTGCCGCGCCCCGGGCCAAGCTCGGCAATCACCGCGTCCTGCGGCTGTCCTGCCAGCTCGAACATATGCGCCAGATACAGTCCGCACATCTCGCCAAACAGCCCGGAAATCTCCGGTGCGGTGATGAAATCGCCGGTAACGCCAAACGGGTCGCCATGCTGATAATAGCCGGCGCTGGCATCGCCCAGACAGGCGGCCATGAAACTGTCAACGCCAATCGGCCCGGCGCTGCGGATCTGGCTGGCAATCCGGTCCCCAAGTGCTGTGTCATCGCTAGCAGCGATGCTGTCATTGTCTGTCGCGGCTGTCATTGGGGGCGTCTCTGCCGGCGTCCTGGACATGCTCACACCTGCCGCCGGTTATGGCCGCGCTGCAGCAGATAAAGCCCTGCCGCGATCATGGGCAGGCATAGCAGCTGGCCCATTGTCAGGCCGCCAACCAGCAGCCCCAGATGCGTGTCCGGCTCGCGCACAAATTCAACCAGATAGCGGGCCAGCCCGTATCCGGCCAGCATCAGGCCGGTGATCCGCCCGGGGGAGGCAAGCCATCCCCGCCGTGCCGCAACCAGCATCGCCAGGCCGAGACACAGCCCCTCAAGGCCAGCCTCATAGAGCTGGCTCGGGTGGCGCGGCGCGCCGTCACTATGTGGAAACACCATGGCCCAGGGCAGGTCGCTGACACGGCCAAACAGCTCGCCATTGATGAAATTTGACAGGCGGCCCAGAAACAGCCCGATCGGCAGAACCATCGCCACCCGGTCCGAGACCTGCAAAACCGGGATCGCGTGGCGGCGGGCAAACAGCATCATCGCCAGCGCCACTCCCAGAAGCCCGCCGTGAAAGGCCATGCCGCCCTGCCAGATCTTGATGATCTCCATCGGGTTGCTGGCAAAGAAAGCCGGGTTGTAGAACAGCACATAGCCGAGCCGTCCACCCAGAATGATGCCAAGCAGCACATGATTGAGCAGCGAGTCGATCTGCGCGAGGTTCATCGGCGCGCCGGGCTTTCCCGCCTCGCGCCGCAGGAGATAATAGCCAAGCAGCAATCCGGCGATATAGGCCAGCGCGTACCAGCGGATTCCAAAGCCGCCAAACTGGATCGCAAAGGGATTGAATTCAGGAAGGATGATTCCGGTTGGCGTGTCTGTCATGATGCCCGATGTCTGTTGTTTCGTGCCAAGAGGGCTGGCCCCGACATGAAAAGATGGTCAACTTTATCGCAATTGCGCGCCATGTGGTATTGGAATAAGCGGCAAGACCGCATAAATAAGACAGTGCAGGACATTATAGAGTGACAGATTAACCTGCCACGCCGCAGGCCAATCGCTACGGCGGCGGGGCAGGGGGACGGAAACAGCATGGCGCCTCGATCGAATTTCATCAGTGATATTGCTAAAATGGCAAATGGGGCCGCAACGGCCCTTGGCGGTGTGCGCGAGGAAATCGACAATATGATCCGCCAGCGCATGGAGCGCGCTCTCAATGCACGCGGCCTTGTCACGCGCGAGGAATTTGACGCGCTGCGCACCCGGCATGAGGCGATGGCGGCGCGTGTTGCCGTTCTCGAGGCTGGCATCGCTGCTGGCGAATCATCCCGCCCGAAAAAGACAGAATCGCCAGCCCGCAAAGCGGCGAAAAAGCCTGCCGCGGCAAAAAAGACCAGCCCTGCCAGAAAAAAATCTGCCTCCTGATTGCAGCCTTCCTCCGCCAGCCCCGCAAACCGCCATTGACAAATTGGCGGTTTTGCACCGATTCGGCCATGCAGATGGCAAAAAACCACAACAAAATGTGTCCTGTGGATAACTTAACCACAAAATATTGTGTTGAATGACATTCCTGCCTGCGGCATCTTGGTCGCATCAGACACCGCAGCCGGGACGTTCAACTCATGGCATCATCTCCAACAGGCCAGACGCGTACAAACGAGGCTGGCCTCGCGCATCCAATCGATCTGGTGACAAAATTTGTCGCCCGCCAGGACTGGCAGCTGCGCGAGCGTAATCATGATGCCGTTCTGGCTGAGGTGCCGGGACGCTGGTCGGATTACCAGCTTGCCGTCACCTGGCAGCGGTTCGACGAGACCATGCAGGTCACCTGCCGGATTGATGTCCACGCCGATGAGGAACAGCTTGGCGAGCTGGCGCTGCTTGCGGCCCTGCTCAATCAGGATGTGCATATCGGGCATCTGGCGCTTGATCTGAATGCGTGCGAGCTGGAACTGCGGCATACGCTGGCGCTTCGCGGGGCTGGTGGGGCGACGCCCGAACAGATCGAGGATGTTGTTGATTTCATGCTTGGCGAATGCGAGCAGGCCTATCCGGCGATCTATCAGGTGGTGCATGGCAAAATGGCCGCTGCCGAGGCGGCGGCGGCTGTCTTGATGCGCACCGAGGGGGAGGCGTAGAACCATGCTGATCACGCTCATAGGCTGTGGCAAGATGGGCAGTGCGATGCTGCAGGGTTGGCTCAATGATCCTGAACTTGACGCCGATTTCGCCATTGTCGAGCCGCATCACGACGCGCTTGCCTGGACTGCCTCTCACACCAATGTCAGCCTGTTTGCCGATTGCGCCGCCGCTGCCGCTGCCGCCGATCGGCCAAGCCAGATGGTCGTTCTGGCTGTCAAGCCACAGATGATGGACGAGGCGATTGTCTCGCTTGCCGGCATTGCCGATTCTGACACGGCCTTTCTGTCGATTGCCGCTGGCATTCCGACCGCCTGGTTTGCCGCGCGTCTGCCGAAACGTGGCGATGGGTCGGACGCGCTGGTTCTGCGCTCGATGCCAAACACGCCGGCGGCGATTGGCAGGGGCGTCACGGCGCTCTATGCCGCCGATGCCCCGGCGCCGATTGCCGCGCTTGCTGCCCAGCTGCTTGCTGCGGTTGGGGCGGTTGTCACCATTGATGATGAGGGTCTGATGGATGCGGTGACCGCCGTTTCCGGTTCCGGACCCGCCTATGTGTTCCTGCTTGCCGAGACGATGACCGAGGCAGGCATTGCCGCCGGTCTGCCGGCAGCGCTGGCCAAACAGCTGGCTGAGGCTACGGTTGCTGGCGCTGGCGAGCTGATTGCAGCGTCTGATGATCCCCCCTCGCAGCTGCGCGTCAATGTCACCAGCAAGGGGGGTACCACGGCGGCGGCGCTTGCGGTGCTGATGGATGATGATGGGCTGGCACCGCTGATGAAACGGGCGATCATGGCCGCGCGGGACCGTTCGATCGAGCTTGGCAGCTGATGTGTGGCTGCTGTTCGCGCCCGGCTGCCAGACGCTTGACCAGCTTGCTGGCGCACCCCATCTTTGAGATCAGACTGGCAGCTGGAAATCTGAGGTGACGGATTGCTGGATTGGTAACTGAAACATCAAGGGGATAAGCGCGATGGACAGCACGACGACGAATGCGATCATGGACCGGCTTGCTGACGCCGCCTGGGACCAGCTTGCGATGCTGACACCAGCGGCACTTGACCTCGATGAGATTGCCCGCCAGGCCGAGATCAGCCCCGCTGCTGCCCGCGCTGCTGCCGGGTCGGTCACCGCATTGATCCTGCACCAGCTCTCACGGCTCGACCGTCAGGCGCTGCTTGAGAGCCTTGCGGACATCGAGGATGCGGGCGAGGTGACGATCCGCGAGAAAATTCTGGAATCGCTGATGCACCGTTTTGAAGTCTATGCCCCCTTCAAGGCGCAGATCGCGGCGCTTGATGCGGCAGCGCGGCGCGACCCGCAGCTTGGCATCCGGCTTCTCGATTCGCTGGGGCAGGCGATGCGGGCGCTGTTGCGGATGGTTGGTGATGATCTGGTTGGTCTGCGCGGCGAGGCCCGCGTCCGCGGTGTTGCCATTGTTGCCATGCTGGTGGCGCGTGAATGGCAGAAAGATGAAACGGCCGATCTGTCACACACCATGAAGGCGATCGACGCCCGCCTTGCCCAGGCCGAGGAATGGGGGCGCAGTCTGCGGGTGCTGGGCCATGGCGATGGCTCCCCGGCAGCTGGGGGCGTGACGGTGGATGATGGCTTTGCCACGGGCGGTGATGGTGATCTGCCACCCCAGGACCGCTATCAATAACCAAATGCGAATGGCTCAAAAAGGACAGAACAGCGGAACAGCCCGCGGGGGAGGACAGCAATGGCGGATGACAGCGCACAGGCCGGGACAGATCTGGCCAGCTTCGATCAGTTTCTGAAACTGGATATTCGCTGCGGCACGATTGTCGAGGTGTCGCCCTTTCCAGAAGCGCGCAAACCTGCATTCAAGCTGGTGATTGATTTCGGCCCGGAGATTGGCCGGAAAAAATCCTCGGCGCAGATCACCACGCTCTATGCGCCGGAAACGCTTGTTGGCCGGCAGGTGATGGCGGTGGTCAATTTTCCCCCGCGCCAGATCGGTCCGTTCATGTCCGAGGTGCTGACCCTTGGCGTCAGTGATGCCGTTGGCGCAATTGTCCTTGTTGCCCCCGACCAGCCGGCCCCGGATGGCAGCCGCCTGCACTAGCCGCCATTGGGCCAGCGTCTCCTAGACAGGCAGTTTGATCGCCACGCGCAGCCCGCCAAAGGGCGAATCACCAAGCATCAGCTCGCCGCCATGTCCCAGCACGATATCGCTGGTGATCGACAGCCCAAGGCCGGTGCCGCCGGTTTTCCGGTTGCGTGACTCTTCCAGCCGGATAAAGGGACGGATGGCATCGGCGCGGCGTTCGGCGGGAATGCCGGCACCATCATCGTCAAAGAAGATGGTCACCTCATCATTGCGGTAGCGCAGGCTGATCCGCGTCTTTGTCGAATAGGCGATGGCATTTGAGATGATGTTCTCAAAGGCGCGCTGAATGGATTTTCGCCGCACCGGAAAGGCTGGCAACGGCTCGCCTGGCAGGATCATCTGGATGTCATAGCCATGTGCCTTCGTTGTCTGGCGCACCAGCCGGTCCAGAAGCGTCTCGATCCGCGTTTCTTCCGGTTCCTCCTCGCCCTCACCGGCGGCAAAGGACAGATAGGCATCAATCATGTCCTCCATCTCGGCCAGATCGGCACGGATTGCAGCGGCGTCCTCATTGTCCTTCATCAGCGCCAGTTGCAGCCTGATCCGGGTCAGCGGCGTTCGGAGGTCATGGCTGACCCCGGCCAGCATTTCGGTGCGCTCGTTCAATTGCCGCATGATCCGGTGGCGCATCGCCTGGAAGGCGCGTCCAGCAAGCCGCACCTCGCGGGCGCCCTCAAGCTGATAGTCTGGTGCCGTTCGGCCCAGCCCAAGCTGGCGCGCGGCATTGGCAAGCCGCAGGATTGGCCGCACCTGGCCGCGCATGAACAACAGCGCGATGGAGAACATCAGGATCGAGGATCCCACCGTCCACCCGATGAAGGTCCAGCTTGTTGACGAGAAAATCCGCTTGCGGCTGGCATAGATGCGCAATGTGCCATTGGCGAATTTCACATCGACATAGATCAGATGCGGGTCGGCATCGACATTGGTTCGCCAGGGGCGTGCCAGACGGTTGCCAAGCGCCCGCCACAACATTGCCTCAGCATAGCTCTGTGGCGCGCCGCTATTGCTGCCGGCAAAGGGTGTCTCGGTGTCAAACTGGATTGGAAAGTTGAAATATTCCCATCCGGTCGTCTTCACCGTCTCGATCAACTCGGCGTTGGGGGCGTTGCCCAGCTGGTCGACAAGAATGCTGATCTCGGCACCCAGATTGTTCGCCATATGCCGGGTAACCGTGTCCCAGTGCCGGTCATAGAAAATGAATACGGTGATGATCTGGACGAAGATCATCGGCACCAGAATGATCGACAGCATTCGCCCGAACAGCGTCTTTGGCAGGACGTTACGAAGCTGCATTGTCACTCCCACCCGCCATTGCCGGGCTGTCTGTCCGCAGCAGCCAGCCGCGGTTGCGCACCGTCTGCAGATAGACCGGATAGCGCGGGTCCGGCTCCAGCTTGCTGCGCAGTCTGGCGACAGCAACATCAATTGACCGTCCCTGCATGCTGCCTTCCATCGCCAGTGCCAGATCGTCACGGGACAGCACCTCGTCCGGGCGCGCGGCAAAACTGCCAAGCAGTTTCTGCTCGGCCGTGGTGATATGCAGGCGTTCGCCGCTGCGCGTCAGCATGCCGGTATCAATGTCGTACAGATAGGGGCCGAAGGCGATGCGTGGTTCATCCTCACTTGGTGCAACGTTTGTGGTCCGGCCAAGAACCGATCTGATCCGCAGCACCAGCTCCCGCGGCTCGAATGGTTTTGACATATAGTCATCAGCGCCAAATTCCAGCCCCTGTATCCGATGTTCGGTCTCCGACAATGCCGTCAGGAACAGCGCGGGTACCGGATTTGATTTGCGCAGCTCCTGCAGGAATTCAAGCCCGGTCTCGCCCGGCATCATGATGTCGATGATCAGCAAGTCAAAGGCGAGACCAGCAAGGATGCCCCGCGCTTCGGCAGTGCTGCCGACATCGGTGACGCGAAACCCGCTTTCCTCGAGAAACCGGCGCAGCAGCAGTCTCAGCCTCTCATCATCATCAATCACCAGAATATGATGATCACTCACCGCACATCTCCTGTCAGCGCCAGCCCTGTCATCGCGCTCCCTCCCACGCAGGGGCGATCGGTTCGGGCCTGCTATTCACTCTTGTCCTGCCGGTCGATCTGGCTGCGGGTTTCGGCATCAAGCAGCCCCTGCAACACATGCTGAAACCCCTCGACAGCTTTTGCCCCTGCATTGCGATAGGCGGCGGCAAACCGCCGGCCCTGCATTTCGGTCAGGCGCGCTTCAAGCGCAATCCCCCTGTCGGTCAGGTAGAGCAGGCGCTGTCGCCTGTCACCGGTGCCGGTTTTCTGGACGATATAGCCATCCTTGACCAATGTCGACAGTACGCGTGACAGGCTCTGTTTGGTGATGTTGAGGATCGCCAGCAGATCACTTACCCGCATCCCCGGATGGCGACCGACAAAATAGATTGCCCGGTGGTGTGCGCGTCCCATATCCTGCTCGGCGAGAATGGAGTCAGCCTCGCCGGTGAAGTCCCGATAGGCGAAATACATCAATTCAATGCCGCGCCGCAATTCCTCCTCACGCAGAAAAAGAGCCTTGCCAGAGGGTTTTATGTCAGCCATGTTGACCAATTATCCGATGTGATGTTAACGTATTGGCAAATTACCATAATATGCCCGATTTGGAACTATTCATTTGGGCTTTGGCTGGGTAAATCGCAGATTGAGGCTGTGGCCATCCCGGGCAATTGCAGATGCCGGAGCTGATATCTCCCGGCGTTAGCACGAGGAGTAGAAAAATGGCGCTGATTCCGTTCGATGATCGTGATGGTCTGATCTGGCTCAATGGTGAAATGGTGGATTGGCGTGACGCCAAGACCCACACCCTCAGCCACGGTCTGCATTATGCAAGCCTTGTGTTCGAGGGCGAGCGTGCCTACGGCGGCACCATTTTTGCTGGCGCGGAACATACCGAACGTCTGCGCGCCTCCTGCCAGATGCTTGATTTTGACATTCCCATTTCTAACGAGGAGGTCGATGCGGCCAAGATGGCCGTACTGGCAGCGAATAACATCACCGATGGCTATGTGCGGGCCTTTTGCTGGCGCGGCTCGGAGATGATGGCAATCTCGGCGCAGCAGACGAAAACGCATGTGGCCATTGCCGCCTGGGAATGGCCCAGCTATTTCGATCCTGAAACGAAGATGCGCGGCATCACTCTGGACATTGCCAAATGGAAACGGCCATCGCCCGAATCCGCGCCTGTCCATGCGAAGGCGGCCGGTCTCTACATGATCTGCACTCTGTCAAAGCATGAGGCCGAGAAAAAGGGATTTCAGGATGCGCTGATGCTTGATTACCGCGGCTATGTCGCCGAGGCGACGGGGGCCAATGTCTTCTTCATTGATGCGGAGGGTACCCTGCACACCCCGATCCCCGATTGTTTCCTCAATGGCATCACCCGCCAGACGGTGATCCGGCTTGCCGAGTCGCTGCAGATGAAGGTGGTCGAGCGGCATCTCCAGCCCGAGGACATGGCCACAATGAAGGAATGTTTCCTCACCGGCACTGCGGCTGAGGTGACACCTGTTGCCAGGATCGGTGACTACAGCTTCACCCCATCTGATGCCTGTCGCCAGCTGGTCACGGCTTATGATGATCTGGTCAATGGCCGGATCAGCCTCTGATCACCCTCTGATCAGGCACTGTTTTTCCCCGGTGATTTGCCGGTGATTTGCTGGTGATTTTCCACTTGATACCCCCGCGTGAATGCCTGGTTACTCCTGCGTCCATTTGGCATGTGCGTCGCTGTCGGATTGCCGCGCCTCGACCCAGTTGACCTGATCGCCGCGTTCCTCGGCTTTCCAGAAGGGCGCGTCCGTTTTCAGGAAATCCATGATATATTGCGCCCCATCAAAGGCGGCCTGCCGGTGTGCAGATGACACGGCGACCAGAACGATCTGCTCGCCGGCAAGCAGACGCCCGACGCGATGTACCACCGTCACCTCCAGCAGCGGCCAGCGGCTCCGCGCCTCATCCTCGATACGGCTGATCTCGGCTTCGGTCATCCCCGGATAATGTTCAAGCGTCATCGCGGTGACACTGTCATCCTCGCTGAGGCTGCGCACCGTGCCAACAAACAGCGCGATCGCGCCCACCGCCGGTCCCTGCAGGGCGCGGCTTTCTGCGCCAACGTCGAAATCTTCCTGCTGGACGCGTACCGCCATCTCAGCCACCTGTCACGGGTGGGAAAAAGGCAATTTCATCCCCTGCTGCCACCGCCGTTTTCAGGTCGCCATAGCTGCGGTTGACGGCAACGCGCACCGCCGCCATGTTTTTCAGCGCCAGCGCATGTCCGGCTGACCGCGCCATCAGCAGCGGCATCAGATCGCCAACCGTTTTCGCACCATCGGGCAGGGTGATCTGCTCGCTGGCGGTGCCGGTATGCTCACGCATCCAGGCAAAATACAGGACATTGATCATTGCATCACTCATAATCCAGCCTCACGAAACGGAATGAAGGATAGATAGTCTCCCTCACTCACCCCGGCATTTTCAACAGGAATCTCAATCAGCCCATCCGCCCCGGTCAGTGACGACAGCACCCCGGCACCGCGGCGCCCATGCAGCTGCATCACGGTTTCGCCACCGGCATCGGCTTGCAGCCGGACCCGCAGATATTCGGCGCGTCCCGGACGTTTCCTGTGGTCAAAGCCAGCCCGCACCGGAATCCGCAAAATCGCATCGGCCCCGCCGCCAGCCATGACGGTGAGTGCCGGTGCCGCCAACAGCCGGTAACAGACAAAGGCTGCCACCGGGTTGCCGGGCAAACAGAACAGCCGCTGTCTGCCAAGGCTGCCAACCGCCATGGGCCGGCCGGGCTTCATCGCCAGCCGCCAGAACACCAGCTCCGCGCCAAGCGCGCGCAGGGCTGTCTGTGTATGATCCTCATCGCCATCCGAGGCACCGCCGGAGGAAATCACCACATCACAGCTGGCAAAGGCCTCGCGATAGGCGGCGATCAGCGCGTCGGCATCGTCCGGCACGATTGGAAAATCGCGCACCTCATGCCCATCGGCGGAGACCAGCGCCCGCAGCATTGGCCGGTTCGAATCAAAGGACTGGCCAAAGGCCGGCTCGGTTCCCGGTTCGACAATCTCATCGCCCATCGACACCAGCCCGACGACAAGCCGTCGACAGACCGACAGCGCGGCATGGCCAGCGGCGGCGGCAATGCCGATATCGGCGGGTCCCAATCTGGTGCCGGCGGCGATGATGGTCTCGCCGATGCGGATGTTCTCACCGGCTGGCCGGCTGTTGCTGCCTGGCGTCAGTCTGGTGTCAATCTGGACCGTTCCGTCTGTCTCATTGGCGCGGCATTGTTCGTGCATGGCCACCGCATCCGGCCCGTCTGGCATGATCGCGCCAGTGAAAATCCGCACCGCCTCGCCCTCGGCGATGGTGCCGGAAAAAGGGTGGCCGGCGGCGGCCCGTCCGACAACCGTGAAAGCATGCGCCGGATGTGCCGCCAGAAAATCGGCATGCACGGCATAGCCATCGACCGCGGCATTGGCTGTTGCCGGCAAATTGGCTGTCGCCACCAGCGCCGTGTCAAGCCGCCGTCCGGCGGCGGCTTCCAGTGCGCAGCTCTCGGTGCCGACTATTTTCCCGACCGTCTGCAGAAGACGCGCGCGCGCTGTCTCCGGTGCCAGCGTGCCTTCATGGATCATGCCGGTTTTTCCGCATCGGCAAGGCCGCAGATCAAATCGGCGATGGCGGCGGCGTCATTCAGATCCAGAATAATCGCCGGAGCGCCATCCGTCTGCGGTTCAAGCTGCGCATCGGTTGCGGCGGCGATGATCCATTCATCCTCCGGCCAGAGCGGTGCCTTGCCGACGGCCTCGCGGTAGATTTCGATTTTCGGGATCGGTTCACGCTTGAACCCCTCGACCAGTACGATATCCGCCGGTGCCAGCGCTGCCAGCAAATCGTCAAGCGGCCGGTCGCCGCCAGTGCCATGTTCGGTAAACAGCACCGACCGCAGGGCCGATGACACCAGCACCTGGCGCGCGCCGGCGCTGCGGTGGCGATGGCTGTCCTTGCCCGGCACATCGGCGTCAAACCGGTGATGCGCATGTTTGATTGTCGCAACATCGCGGCCCCGCGCCGTCAACACGCCGATCAGCTGTTCGGCAAGCGTTGTCTTGCCGCTCCCCGACCAGCCGGCAAGGCCGATCACAAAGCCATGCCGCCCGGCACCGGCAAGCGGCGTTTTGGCAAGGGTGATGCTGGCGATGGCGGTGTCAGGAGACATGGCGCAACGCCTCGCGGATGTAGCCATAGCCAGTCTGCATCGTCAGCACCGCGGCAATCCACAGCAACGCCAGTCCGATCTCGGCGGCAAAGGGCACCACCGGAAAGGCAGGCGCGCCAATCAGGAACCCGACAGCCAGAATTTGCGCCGTTGTTTTCCATTTGGCCAGTACCGTCACTGGTGCCGCAAAGCTGCGCTTGGCCAGATACTCCCGCAGCCCTGAAATCATGAATTCGCGCAGCAGGATAACCAGCGCCGGCACCAGAAAAACCCAGCCGGCGGTCGTTACATTGGCCAGTGCCAGCAACGCACAGCCGATCAGCATCTTGTCGGCGATCGGGTCGAGCATCTCGCCAAGTGGCGAGACGACATTCAGCCGTCGGGCGATCCAACCGTCAAAAAAATCGGTAATGCTGGCAAGGGTGAACAGCGCCAGCGCCAGCGCATAGCCAAAATCCGGACTGTCCATCCAGATCAGCATCGCCACTACCGGCGTCGCCAGAATGCGGCCGATGGTCATCCAGTTCGGTATGGCTTTGACCGCGAAAATCATCTGTCAGCCGGCTCCTCTCCCGGGCGCATGGTGCCAGGGCGCTTGGGGGTGTTGGCAGGCATGCGCACCGCCCGGTCGTTCAGTGTGGCGCCAGTATGGCGTATGTGCCTAGGATTGCCCACTATAAAACCAATCATAAATCTGTTGCGCAAATTTTTTCGAGATGCCCTCGACAGCCTCCAGATCCTTCAGCCCGGCTGCCGAGACGGCGCGCGCCGAACCGAAATGCGCCAGCAGCGCCTTTTTCCGCTTTGGCCCGATTCCGGGAACAGCGTCGAGCGGGCTTGTCAGTTCACTCTTCTGGCGTTTGGCGCGATGTGTGCCAATCGCATAGCGGTGTGATTCATCACGCAGCCGCTGCAGGAAATGCATTGCCGATGAATGCGGCGGCAGGGTGAAGCTCGTCCGGCCCTTGATGTGAAACTGCTCACGCCCGGCATTGCGGTCAGGGCCCTTTGATATGGCGACAACGGCAATGTCGGTGATGCCGAGATCGTCCATCACCCCGCTCACCGCCGAGAGCTGGCCCTTGCCGCCATCGATCAGCATCAGATCGGGCCAGGTGCCGGACAGCCTGTCCGGGTCCTCCTTCAGCGCGCGCTCGAACCGGCGGCTGATGACCTGGCGCATCATCGCAAAATCATCACCCTGTTCGGTGGCATGCCTGCCCTCATCACGAATGTTGAAGCGGCGATAGGCGGCTTTGTTGAACCCGTCGGGTCCGGCGACAATCATCCCGCCAACGGCGTGCCGCCCCTGAATGTGTGAATTGTCATAGACCTCGATGCGCTGTGGTGGCTCTTCCAGATCAAACGCCTCGGCCAGCTCTGCCAGCAGCCGCTTCTGCGAGGCGGCGTTGGCCATGTGCCGTGCCAGCGCCTCTTCGGCATTGCGGCTTGCCATCGTCGTCAGCTTCGTGCGGGCGCCGCGCTGCGGGCGCGAGATATGCACGACACGCCCGGCCTGTTCTGACAGCGCGTCCTCAAGCAGCGCTTTTTCCGCCGGCTCGTCCGAGACCAGAATATGCGGGGGTGGCTCCTTGTCCTCATAGAACTGGCCGAGAAAGGCACCCAGCACCTCATCCGCCGCGCTGTCCTGATTATGCGTCAGGAAATAGGAACGGTTGCCATAATTGGAGCCCGACCTGATGAAGAAGATCTGGATGCAGGACCTGTCGCCGCTGCGGGCGAGGGCGATGATATCGGCATCCGGCAGGTTCGGCAGGTTGATATCCTGATTGGCCTGAATTCCGGTCAGCGCGCGGATGCGGTTGCGCCAGATGGCGGCTGTCTCGAATTCCAGCTTGTCCGCGGCGCTGTGCATCCTTGCGGCGTATTCGCGCTGGATTTCCGCCGAGCCGCCAGACAGGAACCGGTGCGCCTGCGCCATCTGTTTTGCATAGTCATCCTTTGTCACATGTCCGACACAGGGTGCGGTGCAGCGTTTGATCTGATATTGCAGACAGGGCCGTGTGCGGCTGGCAAAGACCGAATCCGAACAGGTCCGCAGCATGAAGGCGCGCGCCAGATCGGCCACCGTCCGGTTGACCGAGCCAGCCGAGGCAAAGGGGCCGAAATACTCACCCTTGCGGGTTTTGCGGCCACGATGTTTGGTCAGTTGCCCGAACTCGTGGTCGGCTGTGAGCAGGATCTGCGGCAGGCTCTTGTCATCGCGCAGCAGGATGTTGTAGCGCGGCTTCATCTTCTTGATCAGATTCGACTCAAGAAGCAGCGCCTCGATCTCCGACTTGGTGACAATCACTTCCAGTTTTTCGGTCTCGCTGACCATCCGCATGATCCGGTTCGACAGCCGGTTTGGCTGGGTGTAGCTGCCGACACGCCGCGCCAGATTGCGGGCCTTGCCGACATACAGCACCTCGCCAACGCCATTCAGCATCCGGTAAACACCCGGGTCGCTCGACAGGGTTTTCAGCTCGCCCTTCAGATACTCGATTCCGCGCCAGATGTCGGGCGGCAGGTTTGCTGGCCGGCTGGCACCATCGCCAGGCACCGCATCTGGGGTCGCTGGATCACGCATCGCCAGCCCCTGTTGGCAGGGCGGCATGGCCGGCAGCAATGGCTGGTGCGGGACGAAAAAACATCATGCTTTCAACTTAATAGTCTTTGCCCGTGATGTGTAGGGGGTGGCGCAAAACAGCCACCCTTTTTCCGACCGGCTGGTCGGTGCCGAATCACCTGCCTGTCGCGCCGTTTTCAGGCCGGAAAAAACAATCCCCGAAGCCTGTGGATAACTTTGTGGACGAAACGCGCCGTGGCCGCCCCGCCTCTATGGTTTCTCTCAGATTTATGAATTTGCCTATTTTTTAGGCAAATTTTAATAAGTGAATAAAATCAATACCTAAGCATTTATCAAGAGTAAAAATGGCCTTTTGCTGATGGTTTTTTTGCGCTTTTGCTGGGCCGGAATGGTGCGCGCTCTGCTCTGTGCAAAACAATCCGCAAAATGGCTGCTTTTTCCGCCTGTTGCCACGGTGTGGCACTGGTTGGCTAACCTGCCAGAAACATGGAAAAAATGTCGGTTGTGGTACCATTTCAACGCGGTTTACAGCAGCGCCGCGGACGCATTTGGGGTCTGGTTTCCAGGGCTGTTTCGCACGTCTGTTCTGGCGCGGCTGTCGCGGCATCTGCCGTATCTTCTAGCGTCGTCTGCCGCGTTTCTTTGGGGCTGCGCCCGGGGTGCCGGCGGGAAAGCCATGGTTCTGGGCGATGCTGCCTGGCACGCCGGGGGCGGTCAGCCCCAGCTCGGCGGCTTCCATCCGCCTGATCTCGTCGCGCAGCCTCGCGGCCTCCTCGAATTCCAGATTGCCGGCGGCCTCGCGCATTGATTTTTCCAGATCGGCGATCACCGTCTTGAAATTGCTGCCGACCAGATCACCAGCCCTGCCGCCGGCCGTTGGCGTCAGATGGTCGCCGCGCTCATAGACCGAATCCAGCACGTCGGCGATATCCTTCTTCACTGATTCCGGCGTGATGCCATTGGCCTCGTTCCAGGCCTGTTGCTTGGCGCGCCGCCGGTTGGTCTCATCCAGCGCGTACTGCATCGAGTCGGTGACCCTGTCGCCATAGAGGATGACCCGCCCCTCGACATTGCGCGCCGCGCGGCCAATCGTCTGGATCAGCGATGTCCTTGACCGCAGATAGCCCTCCTTGTCGGCATCCAGAATGCCGACCAGCGCGCATTCGGGAATATCCAGCCCCTCGCGCAGCAGATTGATCCCGATCAGCACATCGAACACCCCCAGCCGCAGATCACGCATGATCTCGATCCGCTCCAGCGTGTCGATGTCCGAATGCAGATAGCGCACCCTGATGCCGCCCTCATACATATATTCAGACAGCGCCTCGGCCATTTTCTTGGTCAGTGTGGTGATCAGAACGCGGTTGCCCCTGGCCGCCATCTCGCGGCTCTCGGCGATGATGTCATCGACCTGGTTAGTCGTTGGCCGGACGATACATTCCGGGTCGATCAGGCCGGTTGGTCGCACCACCTGTTCGGCGAACACGCCGCCGGTGCGTTCCATCTCCCAGGGTCCGGGCGTTGCCGAGACAAAGATCGTCTGCGGGCGAAAACCCTCCCATTCCTCGAATTTCAGCGGCCGGTTATCCATGCAGGAGGGCAGCCGGAAACCATATTCCGACAGGGTCGATTTGCGCGCGAAATCGCCCTTATACATCGCGCCAAGCTGCGGCACGGTGACATGGCTCTCGTCAATGATCAGCAGCGCATTGTCCGGCAGATATTCAAACAGCGTTGGCGGCGGCTCGCCCGGTCCCCGTCCGGAAAGATAGCGCGAGTAATTCTCGATCCCGGCGCACACGCCGGTTGCCTCGATCATCTCGACATCGAACTGCGTTCGCTGTTCGATCCGTTGCGCTTCCAGCAGCTTGTTCTGCTGGGTGAATTCGGCCAGCCGGCCTTTCAGCTCTTCCTTGATCTGCTTGCAGGCCTGCTGCAATGTCGGGCGCGGTGTCACATAATGCGAATTGGCAAAAACGGTGATGCTGTCCAGCGTCTGGGTTTTCTCGCCGGTCAGCGGGTCAATCTCGAAAATCGCCTCGATCTCGTCGCCAAACAGCGAGATCCGCCAGGCCCGGTCCTCAAGGTGTGCCGGAAACAGCTCGACCGAATCCCCGCGCACCCGAAAGGCACCGCGAACGAAATTGGTGTCATTGCGCCGGTATTGCAGCTCGGTGAATTTGCGCAGCAGCTCCTGACGCGGGAAATCCTCGCCGACGGCCAGCGTCTGCGTCATTGTCGAATAGGTTTCCACCGACCCGATGCCATAGATGCAGGATACCGAGGCGACGATGATCACGTCATCGCGCTCGAGCAGCGCCCGCGTCGCCGAATGCCGCATCCTGTCGATCTGTTCATTGATCGAGGATTCCTTCTCGATATAGGTGTCGGAGCGCGGCACATAGGCCTCGGGCTGGTAATAGTCATAATAGGAGACGAAATATTCGACCGCATTGTCGGGGAACAGCGCCTTCATCTCGCCATAGAGCTGCGCTGCCAGCGTCTTGTTCGGCGCGAGGATCAGCGTCGGCCGCTTGATTGCCGTGATCACATGCGCTGCGGTGAAGGTCTTGCCCGATCCGGTCACGCCGAGCAGCACCTGGTCACGCTCGCCCTCCTCGATGCCGGCAATCAGCTCGGCGATCGCCGTCGGCTGGTCACCGGCCGGCATGAACTCGGACTGCAGATCGAACGCGGCGGGCGCGCGTGGCCGCGTGATGATCAGATTGTCTGTCATGGCGCTGGCCCCAGTGCCTGCCGCAGTGTCTGCCTTCCCGCTGGCCGCACCATTGCTGCCGGCAT
>JAYNHH010000022.1:8703-11110 GCA_038107835.1 Alphaproteobacteria bacterium | reverse complement strand
CCAGTGCCTGCCGCAGTGTCTGCCTTCCCGCTGGCCGCACCATTGCTGCCGGCATCGGCCTCATTGTTCGGGGTGATCTCATCCATGCGTTACAAGATAGGGATGATCAGCGGACGAGGGAAGGGGCCAGAAAAAAGAACAGCCCCACGCCGGAAGACCGTCCTGCATATTGAGGCATATCTCACCCACCCCGTTAACTTTTTCTTAACTTTCGACAAGGTAGAATGGGGAAAGGGAGGACGAAAGGATGCCGACTTCATTGCCTGCCCAATAACTGCTCGATTAAGATATGACCCTCCGTGGAAATTGAGGCGCCAGTTGTGTTGCATGTCTCACGCATTTTCTGTTCCTTCAGCAGTTTTATCAAACGATCCATGTCATTGTTTTCTTCTAATGAGGTGTAGGAGGCGGCCTTGAATTTTGGATCGTCCCAACGTATCTGCACTTCCAGATCGGATTGCCCCTGCCGAGCCTCAAGAAGAATCGCTTCGGCCCGTTCCTCCAAGGAGGGGATTTGCCGTGACAGCAAACAGTCCAGTGTGGCTGTCGTTATATGTGGAACGCCAATCTCCCTGTTCTGCTTACGAATCCAGCCGAAGACTTTTGGTCTGTCTATGGCTCTTAACTGTTTAAGGTTGGATGCTATCTGATTCGAGACTTTATAGTTCCCGCAGTGAGGGCATTCCCATAATAAGGGAGGGCTATTGGCCGTTTCAACATGAGTGTTGGGTGTATGCAAAGCATTGGTTTCACAAATCTCGCAAGGGTCTTCGTCCTTATCCATCACGGACCTCCATTGATTGCGTGTTTAGTAAAAGACTACTTCAATTAACGGTTTCACCCCCTCCCCAACATCCCTCTTGCCCCGTGGTGGATTTCCCCGTTACATCTAGGGGGCCGGGGCGGGGTGCGTCATTGCCCCAGATCACGAAAAAGGGCATCACCATCATGGACATCATTTCCGACCGTCTGAACCGCATTGCGCCATCGCCCACCGTGGCCATTTCCAGCATGGCGCTGGATATGAAGGCGGCCGGCCGCGACATCATCGGCCTTGCCACCGGCGAGCCGGATTTTGCCACCCCGCCGCATATCGTCGAGGCGGCGACCCGGGCGATGCATGATGGCCATACGCGCTACACCCAGGTCGATGGCATCCCCGAGCTGAAAGCCGCGATTGTCCGCAAATTCGCGCGCGAGAACGGCGTCACCGTCACCCCGGAGCAGATCTCGGTCGGCACCGGCGGCAAGCAGGTGCTGTTCAATGCGCTGATGGCGACGGTCAATAAAGGTGATGAGGTGATCATCCCCACCCCCTATTGGGTCAGCTTTGCCGGCATCGTCGAGGTGGCGGGTGGCACCCCGGTCTTTGTCGAATGTCCGGTTGCGGCCAATCTGAAAATGACCCCGGACCAGCTCGAGGCGGCGATCACGCCGCGCACCAAATGGCTGATCCTGAACAGCCCGTCGAACCCGGGCGGGGTTGGCTATGGCGCGGCTGATCTGGCCGATTTTGCCGAGGTGCTGCGCCGCCATCCGCAGGTGCATCTGATCAGTGATGATATCTATGAACATCTGGTCTATGACGGCTTTGAGTTTGCCACCATGCGGGCTGTCGCGCCGGACCTTGCGGACCGCATTCTCTCGCTCAATGGCGTGTCCAAATCCTATTGCATGACGGGCTGGCGGATTGGCTATTGCGCCGCGCCGGAGCCGCTTGTCCGGGCGATGGCAAAGCTGCAGTCGCAATCGACGTCCTGCCCGAACAGCATTGCCCAGCATGCCGCCATTGCCGCGCTTGATGGCCCCACCGATTTCATGGCCGGCAATCTGGCCGCCTTTGCCCGGCGGCGGGCGATGGTGGTCGATGCGCTGGGTGCGATGACCGGGGTGCATTGCCTTACCCCCGATGGTGCCTTCTATGTCTATCCTGACATCTCGGCGCTGATCGGCAGGCGCCGCCCGGATGGCGGTGTCATCGAGACGGACAGCGATTTTGTCGCGGCGCTGCTTGAGCTTGGCGAGGTTGCGGTTGTTCCCGGCGTTGCCTTTGGGCTGTCGCCCTGTTTCCGCATTTCCTATGCTGAATCCGATGCGGTGCTGGAGACCGCGCTGGCACGCATCGGCCGGGTTGTCGCGGCGCTGGAATAGGCGCGCCTGCCTGTCCAGACGCCTGCCAACCCTGCTTCCGCATGCGATGGGTTCGGCATCACCCTCCCTGATTTTGCCTTCATTTTTTTGACCGCTGTAAACGAATAATTAACCTTTTGTTCCTATCCTGAAGGTCAGGTTTGTTTGTCTACGGGTAGGTTTTTTTGGCATCATCAGTTTCAGAATGTTCCAGGGCCATTGCTGTGCGGCGGTCCTCGCCGCTGTCCAGCGGCTCCGCGGCCATATCCTCAGCGCC
>JAYNHH010000022.1:7523-8603 GCA_038107835.1 Alphaproteobacteria bacterium | reverse complement strand
CTGTCCAAAAGAAGCCGCAGGATACCCCAACCAATCAGAACCCAGGCACCAATCAGAACCCGGATAACAATCAGAACTCAGACACCCCGTCTCGGCAGGACCAGCGTGATGACCAAAATTTGTCATCGGGAGGCACGCCCACCCACCACATCTTTGAAAACCATCCGCTGGACAAGCCGATTCTGAACTTCACGAAAGAATTGTCCGAAGGCTGGCAGCTGTCCGACAATTATGGTGATAACGCCCTGTTCCGGCTGCATGATGGCAAACTGCTCTTTGCGGGTTCGCGAACGGACAGCCATTTCCGGCATTTTGATTTTGAGGCACCTCTTGACCACGATCGCAACAATATCTTCGAGCTGGAATTTGTCATCACGACCTCCGATGGGGCGCGCATCACCCAGCGCCTGAACCTCGAGGTTCATGACCTTGTCAATGAAGGCACGAATCCCGGACACGGAAAATTACGCCGAGGTGACCAACCGAATGCACAGGAGGGCGAGGATGCCGAGAATACCGAGAATACCGAAAACGCGCAGAAGCTCATTCATTCCGGTGTGTGGTCGATGCCCGCCACCGGTCCCCTGGTGCTGAAATGGGCGATCAAAACGGCCAGCAGCCTGATTGCCAACGCGATGGCGGGAGACACCCCATCTGTCACTGGAACTCCGGCACATACTGGCACGGTCCTCATCGCAGGCTATGTTGCGACAATCCGCAAATTCATGTCGCGCGCGATGGCCGAGCTGGAAAAAATCATCAATGTCAAATTTGTCGAGATTGGCGATGATCTCACAAAGACGGATGGCACAGACATCACCCCCGACATTCTGATCAGGGTTCAGGATGATTTTGCGGGCGACAGACCAGTAAACCCGCCCCATGACCCGGGATTTAAGATCAATGGACGGGTCAGCGGCTTTCCCTTCGACAGTCGGTCCCATAATCATGGGCATGGTGACGAAGAGCATTATCACATGTCAAATCATCGTTGGATTGCCTTCCGGACTGAAAAAATCAATTACATGACAAATCTTGAATATCTGTTCCGCCATGAGCTGGGTCACATTCTGGGGCTGA
>JAYNHH010000022.1:0-7423 GCA_038107835.1 Alphaproteobacteria bacterium | reverse complement strand
GGCTGAGACAGCGGTTGTTGACCGTCAGCCATCCATTTTCGCGTTTCGTGACGGCGTCACCGGGCTGTTGACCACCGAAAAGCGGGTAACGCTTGTTGAGATTGGCCAGTCCACACTCACGACCCAGACCAAGATCGTGATACTGGATGATGGCAGGGGCGAGAACACTGTCAGCTTCGTTGACGCTGCATTGGCGGGGGTTCAATTTGAGTTTCAGACAGGTCTGGGAGGGAGCTCCTTCCAGATGGCGCGCCTCACCCTGCAGGTTGGCCAGATCGTGTTCACCAGCGCCCCAACAGACTATGAGATTCGTCTCAGCGCCACAGGCACCGGTCCGGCACCGCGCAGCCTGCAGGTCCAGCTGGTTACTTTTGAGGTCAATGGCACCCTGAAAACAGGACAGAGCGTCACTGTTGAACTGGGAATTGACGCCTCTGCCACCTATAGATGGTATCTGCAGCATCACGGGGCAGGAGGAGACGGCGTGCTTGTCAGCCGCGCCGCCAGCTTCACACCCATTGAACCGGGAGAGTATCGTCTGGTCCTGAAGGTTGAGGGGGTTTCGGCCTCAGCCAGCCGGTTCATTGAATGGTCCGCGGGAGGCCAGGATGAAATCTCAGAGAGTCCAGAGGGTAAGTCGGGAACCGCTGGTGACAATTATCTCCTTGCTGCCAATTATCTGTGGGAGGCAGGGTTTGGTCTCCGTGGCCGCGCGGGCGATGATGTTCTGGTTGCCGGTCCACACAAGGCAGTTATGTTTGGCGGTTATGCTTACAGTTGGAATGGTAATACCATTAAATATGATCCCGGAAAGGATGTCTTTCTTGTCTATCGGGGCCTGTCACGCTTCACCGACAAGGCGCATGAGATCGCCGATTTTGTTCCCACCCATGACAAGATCGGCCTCGGCTATGAAGTGACACGCGTCTGGTATAAACAGACCGACAAAGGCATCTATCTGCTGAATGAGGGTGGCGAGGATGCGAGGATCTATGCCCTGATTGCATTTGACAATCCCTTCGCGGACAAGAAAGCACAATCCATCATCTCCGGGGTGGCGCAACTGCAATCTGCTCATTTTGACGTGCTTGGCCAGACCGTGACGATTGAGGAATATCAGCATGATGTTTTTCGGAAAAACCAGTTGCATCATTGGGTCGTTGACGATCTGCAGGATGAGGGTCTGGTGACTTTGAGGTCGCCAAATGGCTTTAATTCTACCCCCACCCTGGGGTCCCGCCACCATAACCTCGAAGATGGTTATCTCATCGATCTTGGTGACGCGCGACAGGTCTGGTTTGACGTCAGGGATGTCAATGATGATGAAAAACCCGATACAATCCTCTATAAAACCGAGGACAGATCGAAAATTTTCGGCGTTCTTGATGATTACGATGGACGCGCTGCATCGCACAGCGATTACGCCCTTAATGCTGATTTCTTTGTCGACAATACCATCACGGTGACTGACCTCGACATCATCTGATCGGCCATCACGCAACCGATGCCCCGTCACTGATCTCCATTCCCGGCTCCAACTCCCCGGCCCCGCTCCCGGTACCACTCCCGGTGCCAGCCCTCTCACCGTCCTTTTCCGGATATGGCATGAATGCCTAACTCATGCCATAATCGGCTGGCTGTATTGTCTGCGTGATCCGTGTGTTTGAGAAATGAACAGCGCGTGAGGTGGTGCCCATCCCCGCCCGGACAGCACCAGCGCAAACCAAATGGGGATTATTGGGAGGTCACTATGTTGATCAAATCAAGGCGTAGCTGGGAACTGCCCGAGGCCGCCGCCACATCTGAGGACATCTATATGAACCGTCGGCAATGGCTGAAGGCCGCCGGCTTTACCGGCCTTGGCCTTGGCGCGGTGCTGGCCGGACAGGGGCTGCTTGCCAGCAGTGCGCTTGCTGCCATTGGCGGCTATCCCTTTGCCCGCAACGGGGCCTACACGCTTGACCGCGCCATCACCGACGAGGATGAGGCCACGACCTACACCAATTTCTATGAATTCGGCTCGTCCAAGAATATCTGGAAAAAAACCCGCAGCATGAAATCCGATCCGTGGGCGGTGACGATTGATGGCATGGTCGAGGCTGAAATGACATTGGATGCAACCGATCTCATTGACCGCATCGGTGGCACCCAGGAACGGCTCTATCGGCACCGCTGCGTCGAGGCCTGGTCGATGGCCGTTCCCTGGTCGGGTGTGCCGCTTGCCAATCTTGTCAGATTCGCGCGGCCAGCGGCGGGTGCCAGATATCTGCGCATGGAAACCTTCATGGATCCGCTTGTCGCCCCGGGGCAGAAACAGAGCTGGTATCCCTGGCCCTATGTTGAGGGGCTGACCATCGATGAGGCGGTGAACGAGCTGGCCTTTCTCGCCACCGGCATTTACGGCAAGCCGCTTCCCAACCAGAATGGTGCGCCAATCCGTCTGGTGACACCCTGGAAATATGGGTTCAAATCGATCAAATCGATTGTCCGCTTTACCTTCACCGATGAAAGGCCGGTCTCGTTCTGGGAACAGCTTGCCCCCACGGAATATGGATTCTGGGCGAATGTGAACCCCGGCATCCCGCATCCGCGTTGGCCGCAACGCACCGAACGCTTGCTTGGCACCGGCCAGCGTGTGCCGACGCAGATGTTCAACGGTTATGGTGAACAGGTCGCCGATATGTATGCCGCCCTTGGCATCACCGACCCGCGCGAGCTGTATTACTAGGCCCGTGCGCCGGCATGGCTGCCCCGGAGCGGCTAACGCCCCAAAACGCTGAACACGCGCTTGCAGACCGCGTCCATCTCATCCAGCGCGGTAAAGGGTGCCCGTGGCAATTCTGCTGCCAGCGGAGCGGTATGGCCGGCGGCGATCATGCGGCGGTGAAAGGCGGCGATGCGGCCGCGCTCCCCCACATTGGCGGCGGCCCCAGCGGCCACCCTGTCCGTTGTCACGCCAGCCGCCGCATTCCATCCGGCGATCAGCACCGGCTTGCCGGTGATCGCCGCCTCGCTGGCCATATTCACCGAATCCGAGGTCACGATGATGGCATCGGCGACGCCGAGGATTCCAGGATAGGGGTTGGCCTCGTCGGGGCTGACAATGTGTATGTTGGTCTCGCCCAGCTGCGCGCCCAGCTGCGCGCCAAGCGTCTCGGTCAGCGCCGCCGGTGTCCGCCGCGACGGTATCAGCACCAGCCGCATCGGCTCGCTCTGGGCAAAGGCGCGCAGCCGCGCCGCCATTGCGGCAGCCATTTCCGGGCTGATCCTGTAGCGCCTGTTGTCGCCGCCAAGCATCACGACAACACAGGGGACAGTGTCACGCACCAGCCATTTTGTTGGCAGATCCATCATCGACTGCTGGATCGATTTCCGCGTAAGCCGGTTGAGCGAGCCGGTCGTGGTGATCACATTGCGGCCACGCACCCGGTCATGTTCAGGGACCACCAGCGCGTCAAACAGCGCTGGCGGGAGCCGCGGGTCCTGCAGATGTACAAGCTGCGTTCGCGTGCCATCGGCTCTGGCGCGGGCGCGCAGCGCCAGCCCGAGACCGGCCATTCTGCGCCCACAGGTGATCAGCAGATCACCATGCCGGCCCCGCACCGGCTGTTTCTGCGCGGCGGCGATATCCGGAGCATCGGCATAGAGCGGCAGGAAGGACGCGTGATGTCCGAGGCGCGGCAGCATCCGGATCAGCCAATGTGGGTCGGCCTGAAATTCGCTGATGACAAGCTCCGGGCGCTGGCGTTTCATAGCCTCGGCCAGCCCGATCGCCTGCAGCCGCATTCCTGCGGTGCCATCACTGATTACCCAGAGCGCGGTGCCTGTGGTCGCTGGCCTTTCACCTGGCCCGTCATCGGGTGTTTCGGCTGCCGGTTCTGTCATGCGTTGCTGGCTCTCTCCTGTCACCGGCAAAAAGCGATGGCTCCGATATACAACTATATGTAAAGACACAAATAGGATCGCGCAATAATATTGCGGAAACTGCCTTGCCTGTCTCTGGATGGCGCTTTATCATCCGTCTATACGGATCAAAATGCGGATCAGAAGGCCGATAGGGCGCTGGCGGCCGGATGTTTGACCTTGCGAGGCGGCTTGGCCCAGCGCCGCAGAAAGCGGATGGAAAAAAGATGGCTGCTGACGGAAAAATCAAACTCGATGATGTCGACAGGCAGATCCTCAGCGATCTGCAGACTGATGGCCGGATGACCAATGTCGAGCTGGCAAAGCGGGCCGGCATTTCCGCGCCGCCCTGTCTGCGTCGCGTCCGGGTGCTTGAGGATGGTGGTATCATCCGCGGCTATCATGCGGATATCGACGCCGATGCGCTTGGCTATTCGGTCAATGTCTTTGCCTTTGTCGGGCTGACCAGCCAGGCGGAATCAGACCTGCAGGAATTTGAGGATATGGTCCGCGCCTGGCCGCAGGTGCGCGAATGCCACATGCTGATGGGCGAGACCGATTTTCTGCTGAAGATCGTCGCGCATGACTGGGATGATTTCCAGCGTTTCCTGACCAGCCGGCTCACCCCCGCGCCCAATGTCAGCCATGTGAAGACGGCGCTGTCCATCCGCTCGGCAAAGGCGCTTCCCGGCGTTCCCATTGACGGCGTGGACTAGGGGATCACTAGCATCTCTCAATTTCGCTGGATGAAAATTCCCTGAGTTCATGGCAAACACTTGCTAAATTTTGTGAAATTAAACTGCTGTGTCCAATGAATGCAATTTCGATGCGCCAACCTTTTTCGAGGCACTGCTCCAACGGAGGACGATAGTCAGCGTCACCGGCGATTAGAACTATGGTTGAAGGTCCCGATTTTTCATAAAGTGTTTTCATAATGAAGGTTATCAAATAAGCATCATCCTGCTTTGATCTGCCAGCTGCTCCCAGATATCCACGATGAACTTGAAAGCTGTTGTTTCTGGCGGCTTCCCAAAAGCTGTCATCATCGGGAACAACACCAGCAATACACGCGGACTCCACTGATCTTGCCAAATTTGTCTTTGATGAAGTTGCCGCTACCCTCAACAGATCACCAAATTCAATACGGTAACTTTGGTCACCCTCGTTATTGGTGATTCCATAAAACAGGTTTTGATCATCAACAAAACCATGCACATTATCGTTGATCAAATGTTGATGTAACCTAGCCTGTCCCGAAAATCTTGGCCTTATTGATTTTCTACTTTGCTGACTTCCCTTCATAGATTTTTTGCGTTGTTTAGCCCGCGCCATTTTTTCCTCCCTCATCTGGTTGGCAGAAGAAAGTAACAAGGCGCTCACTAATTATTCGTTAACAGGCCGGAGGCAGCAGCAGCAAAAACAGCCCCGCTGCGGGGGCTGGGTCACATTTGCGCGGGGTCACATTTGCGAACAGGTCACATTTGCACGGGGTCCGGCGGTCGGGCGGGTTACCGCTCAGGCGACGACCCTGTCCATATCGAACAGATCGATCGAGATGATCTCATAGCTTTTTGTTCCACCCGGCGTATGCACCTCGGCCGAGTCACCGATGCTCTTGCCGATCAGCCCACGGGCAATCGGTGACGAGGTCGAGACCAGCCCGCGTGAGGTATCGGCCTCATAGGGGCCGACAATATGAAAGACCGATTCCTCATCGGTTTCCTCATCGGCGACGCCGACACTGGTGCCGAAGGTGACGCGCTCGCCGGTCAGCTTTTCCGCGTCGATCACCTCGGCGCGGCTGGTCACGTCCTCAAGCTCGGAAATCCGGCCCTCGATGAAGGATTGGCGCTCGCGCGCGGCATGATATTCGGCATTTTCCGACAGATCGCCATGTTCACGCGCCACGGCGATGGCGTTGATCACGGCCAGCCGCTCAGTGTTTTTCAGATGCGCCAGCTCTGCCTTGATTGTTTCCAGCCCCTGCGGGGTAAAGGGTATCTTTTCCATCCTGCCCTGTCACCTATGCCCTGATCGCCTGATTACCTGATTGCCGGCGTCCAGCTGCCATTATGGCACCGTTCACGATTACCTCAAGATGCAATATCGGCGAGGAAATCCTGCAGGGTGCGAACGCCGATATTGCCCTGCTGCATGGCGCGGATCGCCTGGCCGGCGGCGCGGCTTCCCGACACGGTGGTGTAATAGGGAATGTTGTTGGTCAGCGCGGTGTGGCGCAGCGAGAAACTGTCCTTGATGGCACCGGCACCCTTGGCGGTGTTCAGCACCAGCTGGATTTCGCCCGACAGCATGGCATCGACCGCATGCGGCCGGCCTTCCATCACCTTGTTGATCCGGGTCGCCGGCACGCCGGCCTCCTGCAGCGCGGCGGTGGTGCCACCGGTGGCAATGATCGTGAAGCCGGCATCGACCAGATCACGGCAGATCGGAATGAAAGCGGGCTTGTCCTCATCCTTGACCGAGATGAAGACGGTCCCCTCGGTTGGCAGCCTTGTCCCTGATCCCAGCTGGCTCTTGGCAAAGGCGCGCCCGAAATCGCTGTCGATTCCCATCACCTCGCCGGTTGATTTCATCTCCGGCCCGAGAAACACATCGACCCCGGGGAAGCGGGCGAACGGGAAAACCGCTTCCTTGACCGCCACATGCGCCAGCGTCACCTCGGCCAGGTTGAAATCGGCCAGCTTTTCCCCGGCCATCACGCGTGCGGCAAGTTTTGCCAGCGGCACCCCGGTTGTCTTGGCGACAAACGGCACCGTGCGGCTGCCCCGTGGATTGACCTCAAGCAGATAGATATCCTCATCCTTGATCGCGAACTGCACATTCATCAGCCCGACGACATTGAGCGCCCGCGCCAGCGCCTCGGTCTGCCGGCGCAGCTCGGCAAGCAGCGCTGCCGACAGGTTCTGCGGCGGCAGCGAGCAGGCGGAATCGCCGGAATGGATTCCGGCTTCCTCGATATGTTCCATGATCCCGCCGATATAGACATCCGTGCCGTCACACAGCGCGTCGACATCGACCTCGATGGCATTGTTCAGGAACCGGTCGATCAACACCGGATTGTCGCCGGAGACGACGACCGCATCGCGCATATAGCGCTCCAGATCGGCCAGGTGATGCACCACTTCCATGGCCCGGCCACCAAGCACATAGGACGGCCGGATCACCACTGGCAGACCGACGCGCTCGACAATCTCGCGGGCCTCATCGGCGGAATGGGCAATGCCGTTTTCCGGCTGCAGCAGATCCAGCTTCTGCAACAGCTGCTGAAAGCGCTCGCGGTCCTCGGCAAGGTCGATTGCATCCGGGCTTGTCCCCAGGATCGGAATCCCCGCCGCCTCGAGCGCAGCGGCAATCTTCAGCGGCGTCTGGCCACCAAGCTGCACGATCACCCCATGCAGCTCGCCATTCTGCTGTTCACGGCGGATCACCTCGATCACATCCTCATCGGTCAGCGGCTCGAAATACAGCCGGTCCGAGGTGTCATAATCGGTCGATACCG
>JAYNHH010000021.1:0-42896 GCA_038107835.1 Alphaproteobacteria bacterium | reverse complement strand
GACACGCTTGAAGCCATTTCTCTATGCGAGGGCGCAATCCTCCTGGCTGATGAGAGCAATCTTCCCCAACATCCGGCGATACTGCACCTCCACATTCACCTTTTGGAAATGTCCGACGCCCCGGAACGGGCGATGGACTCGGCTGACCGTTTGGATGGGCTCTGCCCGGATGCGGGCCATATTCATCACATGCCTGGCCATATCTATGTCCTGTGTGGAGCCTATGAGAAAGCAAAAGAATGCAGCGAGAAAGCAATCTCGGTAAACCGTAAATATCTGGCTTATGCGGGGCCACATAATTACTACACGACGGCACGCTGTCATGATCTGCATCTGATGGTCTATAGCTGCATGCTGCTTGGCCAGTTCACACCTGCGCTTGCCGCAGCTGAAGAGATCTGCAACAACTTGACACCTGACGTCATCGACCTACCTGACAAGCCCTTCATCGCTGCCACAATGGAAGGCTATCATTCCATGTGGATGCATGTGCTGGTCCGTTTTGGAAAATGGCAGACCATCATCAAAACATCACCTCCACCGGATCCCTCTCTCTATTGTGTAACCGCTGCCATGCATCATTATGCGAGGGCGGTGGCGCATGCCACCCTTGAGCATGAAACCGAAGCAGAACAGGAAAAAGGGAAGTTCTATGAATCTTTGCAGAGGATTTCACCCGACCGCAAATTCTTCAACAATACGGCTCTTGCCATTCTGGGCGTCGGTGAGGCGATGATGCTTGGTGAGCTGGAATACCACAAAGGCAATTACGAAACCGCCTTTAGGCATCTGCGGGAAAGTGTGAGGCGCTGTGACCAGCTTCACTATTCTGAGCCATGGCCATGGATGCACCCACCACGACACGCGCTTGGCGCGCTGCTTCTTGCGCAGGACCAACATGCCGAGGCAGAGGCAGTTTATCGTGCCGACCTTGGTTTGAGTGCCGATGTTTACCGCTGTGCGCAGCACAGGGAGAATGTATGGGCACTTCACGGCCTCGTTGAATGCTTAAGGCAGCGAGGCGAGAGTGACGATGAACAGCAATCACTGGAGGCGCGATTGGGGCTGGCAATAGCAAAGACTGATGTTGAAATCAGTTCATCATGCTGCTGTCGCAAAATGGACGGCTGACCTTATGGGCATGGGATCAACACCATGGAGACGCCTGGAAAGGGTGAGATGCCTCTTACGCTCACCTTTTGCCGAGACTGCTGACAATCATTGGCATGCTCAAAAAGATCATCACAACCCTTACCGTGTGATGGAAAGCGACAAAAGCAACGTCAAAACCAAAAATCAGAGCCAGCAACGTCACCTCATAGAGACCACCAGGGACAAAGGCCATCCAGATTGTCAAAAACTCAATATTGCCGGAAACGGCTATTATCGAGGCTGCGCATAAATAGGCTGTCAGTATCATTAACGTATTGATGCTGGCGATTTTCAGATGTTCGACGACCTCGGTGAAAGGTACCCTCGCCAATCTGGCGCCCACACCACCGCCAATCGCAAGTTGGGCAAGGAGGACGAATTCATGAACCCTTGGCAACTCAACCCAGCCAATCACATGAAAAAGTGAGGAAAGCCCCATCGGCCCCAGAAGATGCGGCATCGGAACACGGCACCAGCGCGCAAGGAGATACCCCCCAAAAGCAATGGCCAGAAAAGAAGCAATCTCCTGAAAACCAAGATCGAGGATGCTGGGCATCGTCTGAAGGGCAATGTTCGAGGCCTCCACAGCCACATTCCCCTCCAAAACTGCCAGCAAAAGCGGCATGGAAACAAAAACAAAGACAACCCGGACAAGGTGGAACAGCGCCACAACATAATCCTGATCAACGGTGTCTCTTGCCAGAGCCAACGCCTCGGCCTGCCCACCTGGAATGCAGCACAAAAAGGCGAGACGCGGTTCATACCCTCTAAATTTATTCAAGAAGATATAGCCAATGAAAGATACCAGAATAGTTGTAACCGCCATGGCCAGCACGGTGTTCCCCCATTGCGATATTTGGGCCAACATATCCGCCCTGAAATTCGCCCCTATCAGAACGCCAAGTCCAAAAATGACTGGCACATGGAACCATCGGGAAACACCAAGATGTTGACGGGATGACCTGAACATACTGCCAAATATCCACACACCAAAAAGGCTTCCCATCAGAAAGGGCGCTGGCATGTTTAAAACCAAAAACCCCCAACCCGTCGCCAAAGCAATTGAGAATGTCAGTAATAGCTTGCGGAAATCATCAATCAGAGTGGATATGGCACCCATTTGCGTGATGCTCATTTCCCTAATCTTCAGACTGAAATCGGCTGATCGGTGAATACAAGGACCGTGAACCTCTCATGCGTGACTCAATAGTGCGGCGGTGGGCTATCTTCCTCGGGCTTCAGAATACCACTATCTGATTGCACAGAATATATTCTGTCTTTCAGCGTTTGAATCTCCCGCCGCAGACTGCCGTTTTCCTTCTGCTGCGCATACAGCTCGTCACTTATTTGGGACAAGTCTGCCTGCATGAGAGCAATTTGTTCTTCGAGTCTGGTGATCCTGTCATCCATTTCCAAATCCCAATGTCAATGTCCCTTCAGCCTGGCTGTCTGTCAATGAGGATGGCACCACCATATTGACACGCCTGGGACACCAACTCTCCGCCAATTCACAGAGGTGGTTTCACTTTAGGGGCGTCAGCTCGTAAAGCAGTCATCGGCGGTTGTGTCATTTGGATTACTAAAACAACATTCAGAGCAATTTGCATATCTTGGAGAGCAGTTTGACAAACTCCTGTTTTTCAAACGGGTGCACTTCCTCCACGATCAACTGATTGACTGGCGATTCAATATTGAGATCAATGCCAATTTCATCATTGATGATTACCCATCCACGCTTCTCAAGGCTGCGCACCCTGCGCCTCACTGTTTCAAAGGGAATGGCGGTGAGCCTCTCAATGGCAACGAATGTGAGGCGCTTGGAACTACCCACAGCGTCATCGCCATTGTTGTATTGAGACCAGAGCTTCAACGCCGCGTCGAAACTAGTGTCACTCGTGTCAGTGGTTTCACGAACGCTCAAAAGAAAATGGTGCCAGCAGATCACCTGCATGATCATTGCATCAAGTGGGTTGCCAAGTGTTGCATTAAGCTTGTGTGTGCGAATGATAAAGAACAACAGGATATCAGGCCATATCTCCGAGAATTTCTCGGCTACCATCGCGCGCAATTGCTCGTCACTAGGACGAGCCGCAACCTGTTTATCAATTCCATCCATAGAACAATGACCACCAGACCATCAACATCCTGAGGCTTACCTCAGTTAAAAGATGGCCTTTTTTTAAAGTGGGCTAGTGACCGACCACAGTTAGTATGCTGATGCCTATCGCGGAAAAAAGCAAGGGCCAAATTATTTTCAATAATCAAGTCTTTTGATTCTCATTTTGGGCATATTGAATGTGCTGGCCAACCAACTAACAGATCCAAAGTTTAGTGCTAAAACGCTAGGTAGCGTCTTCTCCGCGACAATCAAAGTCAGCCACAACCTTGGAGTCAGATAAAGACATTGAAGTGATCACACCGCGATCATAACCGACTTCTTTGCATTTTTTGTCAATGGTAGCCCTGACCTCAGCCGGCGGCATGATGAAGCTGCTGAATGATGTACTCCATTCAATGACTTTTTCAATCTGCGGCAGGGTAGTTTCAGGGATCTGATCTGCAACGGCGATATCATTGGCAGGGACCGTGCTGTTGCCGTCATTAGGAGAGTGCGAAGCGGGTCCCGTTACATTGGCAGAAGGCGTCTGGCACGCACCGACTGCCAAAGCAATTACAAAAAGGCCAGCCGGACCATTAAGAAATCCGGTAAATTTTCTACCAGGCATAGGTCAACTCGCAAGTAATTTTGGCAAAAAATTTATGTTACGAACAGACGCTCCCGGAGAGCTTACGAACCGGTCCTTGGCTGCACGAATGCTGAGAGTGACCTGCCGCGGAGTTCTTTCGGTAACGTCAAATGCCACGACAACATGGTCGATTTTGCTATATGCAAAATGCCTAAGCACCTCACATTGTTTGCCTGTACGTTGGCAATAAACGATCGCACCAAGGGACAGATCTAGATTATCAGCTTTCCGCATTCCAACAACCCATAGTTAGCGGGGCAGTGCCTTAACAGCACCGCCCCCACAACACAACCGTCGACACAATGCGTTTCTTCTGTGGAAAGCGGAATAGGTAATATACCCATTTCGGGTATAGATATGTGTTGCAGACGAAACCCATCCTTTTCTGGCATTGAGATGCCAATCCATGAAAGCCTGCAGCAACCCTATTTCGGGAGCTTCAGCTTGCCTGCAACCATACCAGCCTGTTTGGTCCGCCGTTCACGATAAATGATGATCAAACCGGCAAGTATGATGAAGATCATGCCGGGGAAAAGGTCGTCAAAGGGAGCTTCAGAAAAAAACAGCCATCCAAGCGTGAAGGAAATCGGAATGCCAAAATATTCAAAAGGGGAGAGAGAGCTGGGATCAGCCATACGATAAGCAGTTACCAGACACATGACGCCCGTACCGCCAAAGACGCCCATCAGCAGGAAAAGCCCAGCATCATTCCCCGACTCCAGCGGCATCGGCGCCTGGAAGGCATAGAGACAGGCAATGGCTAGCAAACAGGTGCAGATTTGTTGTGTGAGCTGAATTGACGCTGATGGAATATCTTCTGGGTATAGCCGGACAAGCAAGCTCGAAATTGCATAACCAAGTGCCGCGATGATGGGGTAAATCAAATAGGCTGAAAAACTTGCATCGAAGGGTTTCATAACCGTCAACATGCCGACAAAGCCTATGCCAATCGCACACCAGCGCCATAGGCCAACACGATGACCGAGCAGCGGAATGGAGAGAGCCGTGATGAAAAGCGGCCCCGTGAACCCAAGTGCGCAGGCCGTGGCAAACTCGATTTTGGTCAACGCCGTGTAAAAGCAATATTGTGCGGTGAGAACACACACTGAGCGAACTAGCAGGATAAAATGGAATCTTGGTCGGTTCAGAGCCCGCAGAGTAGCAAACTGATTAAAGCGCCAGAGCAACAGGATCGGCGGAATAACGCCAAAGAAATTGCGAAAAATCGAAATCTGAAAAATTGGATAGGCGCCACCCAGCATTCTGACAAGTATCCCCATCAGATCAAATGCAAAAACACCAAACAGCAGAACGGCAATCGCCGATATCAGATTTCTTGGCATTACGGCACCATCAAACAAAAAGCGCGTGTTCACGCTAGCGCTGATTTGTGCGTTTGGATATCCCAATATTCACCTCCTTTTTGTTTCACAAAACTGCGGCATGCATCTTGAAAAATGGTGACCAAATCCCACCTCCAACAGCGTGAGACCGGAGGAGGAAATAATGTCTGACAAGCAATTCAAATTTGAGGCCGATACAGGGAAAATCCTGAATATCGTGATCAATTCGCTGTATTCTCAAAGGGAGATATTTCTCCGTGAGCTTATTTCAAACGCGTCAGATGCCATCAACAAACGGAAATTCGAGACGCTGAGAGCAGGAGAATCTGGCGACACCTTTGATGGCGCCATCGGTATTGCCGTCGACAAGAATGCCCGGACAATCACAATCTCGGACAACGGCATTGGATTGACCAGTGACGAAATGGTGGCAACGCTTGGGACCATCGCAAGCTCCGGCACCAAGGCCTTCATGGAGAACATTGACACCGGTGAGAATGGCGATATCGGCGATCAGCTGATTGGTCAGTTTGGTGTAGGCTTTTACTCCGCCTTCATGGTCGCCGATCAGATCACCGTAGTCTCGCACAAACATGGAGCGGATGAGGTTCACGCCTGGACAAGCGATGGGCAAACGGGATTCACCATTGCCAGGGCGGAACGCGAGGCCACAGGCACGGACGTAATCTTGAGAGTGCGCAAGGATGCCAAGGAATTTCTCGAGCAGGAGCGGCTTTCCTATCTTGTCAAAAAATATTCTGACCACATTGCCCAGCCCATCTCTTGGCTGGACAAGGATAATGACCCTGAACAGCTGAACTCTTCTATTGCTCTGTGGACACGAGCGCCCAAGGACATATCCGAGGAGGAATATAAGAATTTCTACCATGAAGTTGCCTCCTCCTATGACTCCCCATTTGCCACATTGCATAACCGCACCGAGGGAACCGTTGAATTCACCAATCTCTTGTTTGTTCCCTCCTCTGCGCCCTTTGACCTGTTCGAGCCAGAGCGCAAGCCAAAATTGCAACTTTATGTAAATCGGGTGTTCATCACCGACAGTTGCGAGGATCTGGTGCCCAAATGGATGCGCTTTGTCCGCGGTGTCATCGACACGCCTGACGTCGACCTCAACGTAAGCCGTGAAATGTTGCAGCAAAATCCGGTGGTCACCAAAATCAGAAAGGCGCTGACAAAGCGCGTTCTGGGCGAACTGAAAAAGGCACTGGAAAAACGTCGTGAGGAGTATCAGTCCCTGTGGGCCGCGCTCGGCAAGGTGATCAAGGAAGGGCTGTATGAGGACCAGGATAACAAGGAAAAGATACTTGATATCAGTCTGTTTAAATCGACCAAGACAAATGAGCTCATAACCCTGCAGGATTATGTTGACCAATTCGCAGAAGGCCAGGACATCATCTATTATCTGTCCACCGAGAATGCGGAGCTGGCACTCAACAGCCCCCATCTGGAGAGCTTCGAGGCGAAAGGCATTGATGTGTTGCTGCTTTCCGACCCGATTGATGATTTCTGGCTGGCCAATATGCCCGACTTCAAGGGCAAGGCGTTTCAATCAATTACCAGAGGTGAGATTGATCTGTCGAAAATTGGTGAGCAGACAAAGGATGGGGACAAGGCTGAGCCAGTGCTGACTGACAGTCTTGTCGCAAAGGTCAAACATGCGCTTGAAAGTCATGTGGCTGATGTCCGAAGTTCGGCGCATATGGAAAGAAGTCTGGCCCGGCTTGTGGCGGATGAGAATGGGATGGATCCGCAGATGGAACGGATGATGCGGATGCACAACCCAGATTTCAAGGGCGGCCCGAAAGTCCTCGAACTGAACGCCAAGCATCCGCTGATCAAAACTTTGAATGAGCGTCTCGAGGGTGGCGAGTTCGATGGATCAGACAAATTTGCAAAGCTGATTCTCGACAGCGCTCTGGTATCGGATGGTGAGGCAATTTCCGACCCGAGAGAGTTCGCGGAGCGTATTGCGGATGTCATGCAACAGGCGCTTGCAAAGACCGGATAACCATCTGCAGACCAACGGATTTCATGGTTGAGATTTACCGTAATGGAGGCGCATGACCAATTGCGTTTGGCCAGCTACCTGTCTAGAGTTTTGGGTGATTTTCACAACCCAGACAACGGGAGCCGAAGAGGTTCGTGACACAGGTTTCGCTGACAAACATTGTAAAGGATTATGGCAGGACCCGCGTCATTCATGGTGTCGATCTGACAATCAACACGGGTGAATTCGTCGTTTTTGTTGGGCCATCAGGGTGTGGCAAGTCAACATTGTTGCGAATGATTGCCGGCTTGGAGGATATCACCGGCGGCGATCTGGCAATAGGTGATGAAATTGTCAATGACGTCGTTCCTGCCGAGCGCGGCGTTGCCATGGTTTTCCAGTCCTATGCGCTCTACCCGCATATGACGGTTTTTGAGAATATGGCCTTTGGGTTGAAACAGGCGAAAACGCCTCGTGATGAGATACACCGGCGTGTGCGCAGCGCCGCCGACGCTTTGCAGGTAACCTCCTATCTGGATCGCCTGCCAAAGCATCTTTCGGGAGGACAACGCCAGCGCGTGGCGATCGGCCGCGCGATTGTCCGTGATCCGAAGGTTTTTCTGTTTGATGAGCCACTCTCAAATCTTGACGCCAGCCTGAGGGTTCAGACACGTATCGAGATAGCAAGATTGCATGCTGAACTTGACGCCACGATGATCTATGTCACGCATGATCAGGTTGAGGCGATGACACTTGCCGACAGAATTGTCGTCTTGAATGACGGCCAGATCGAGCAGGTAGGCTCGCCTCTCGAGCTATATAACAGCCCGGCCAACCGGTTTGTTGCCGAATTCATTGGTAGCCCGAAAATGAATGTTGTTCCGTTTGCAAATGCTGCAAACAGCCATTCCCCTGCCTTCAAAAAGCTGGCCGAAAAGCAACGCGCGGCAGCGATTGGCATCCGGCCCGAGCATCTGGAGGAAACCAGCAAGGCCAATGCCCTGCTACGGGGATCAATCCGGCATATTGAGCAATTGGGCGAATACTCACTTGCTTACGTCCTGATGGGGGATGGGACGGAAGTTACAGCAAAACTTGCAGGTGACAGCACGCTTGGAATCGGGTCAGAGATCAATTTATCGGCCGCCTTCGAAAAGATACATTTCTTCGACGATCAGAACATGGTTCTGGATTGATTTGCGATATGGCCACCGACAGCATGACTGAACCACCGCGCCTCGGCGTTTGCTATTACCCTGAGCATTGGTCACCCGATCAATGGCAACAGGATGCCCAGAACATGCGGAAAGCGGGCCTTACCTGGGTGCGTATAGCAGAATTTTCCTGGTCCCGCATTGAGCCAGCGCGTGATATCTTTGACTGGCAATGGCTGGATAATGCCATTGACACCCTTGCCAGCGCCGGGCTGCAAATTGTCATGTGTACGCCAACAGCGACCCCGCCCAAATGGCTGGTTGATGAGATGCCGGACATGGTTGCCGTTGATGCCTCTGGCCATCCCCGCAAATTTGGATCACGCCGTCATTACAGCTTTTCACATCAGGGATACCGCCGGGAATGTCGGCGCATTACCTCGCTGATCGCCGAACGCTACGGCACCCACCCGGCCGTTCAGGCATGGCAGACAGACAATGAATATGGTTGCCATGATACCGCCTTGTCCTATTGCCAATCGGCAGGCGCCCGGTTCCAACAATGGTTGGCCGACAGATATGGTTCAATTGACAGGTTGAACAAGGCCTGGGGAACGGTTTTCTGGTCAATGGAATTCACTGCCTTCTCGCAGGTGGAGCTGCCAAATCTGACAGTGACCGAAGCATCACCCACGCATATTTTGGATTTCCGGCGCTTTGCCACGTCAGAGATTGCAGCCTTTAACCGCGATCAGGTCGATCTGATCCACGAGTACAGCCCCGGACGCCCCGTCGCCCATAATTTCATGGGGGATTTCAATCAATTTGACCACCGTCCTGTGGCCGCAGATTTGGCGATTGCGAGTTGGGACAGCTATCCGATTGGCATGTTGCAGAACATGCAGCATAACGCGCGGCCTGACCCGCAGCTTGAGCAGGATTGCCTGCGTGTCGGCGATCCGGATTTTCAGGCCTTTCATCATGATTTATACCGGGGAATGGGTCGGCTCTGGGTCATGGAACAGCAACCCGGGCCAGTCAATTGGGCGCGGACCAATGCCATTCCAGCGCACGGCGCAGTCAGACTGTGGAGTTGGGAGGCGATCGCTCATGGTGCCGAGACTGTCAGCTATTTTCGCTGGCGACAGGCACCCTTTGCGCAGGAGCAGATGCATGCAGGATTGATGCTCCGCAATGATGAACCAGCCGCGGCAATGAAAGAAATCAAAATGGTGGCTAGGGAAATTGACAAAGTTGATCTGTCGCCCACCAAACAGGCTGAGATTGCTCTCATCCATGACTATGAAGCCGACTGGATGTGCGAAATCGACAATCAAAGTGCAGATTTCTATTATCTGCGTCTCTTACTGGATGTTTATCGGGCGGCCCGGCAGAATGGCGGCAATGTCGATGTCATTGGTCCACAGGACCCGCTCGATGGGTACAAGCTGGTTTTGCTGCCAGCGATGATGTGCGTAGATGAGAAACTTGGAAAGAGATTGATGGCAAGTGGGGCGCGCATTCTCGCCGGGCCGAGAGCTGGTGTTAAGACAACTGACTTCCAGATACCTGAAAATCTCTCAGCAGATACATTGTCAGCAATGACCGGATTCCGCTCCGAACGTCTTGACGCCCTTCCCCGGTCACTGCCTTTGACTGCCAAGTGGCATGGAATCACCGGAACCGTTTCAATATGGCACGAGCGCGGCACCAGAACCGGCCACACTTCAGGAACTGTCGGCGACGGCGAACCGCTCCTTGTCTCGGGTAACAGTGCTGCCTATCTGACGGGCTGGCCAGATGAGACGATACTGCGCGCACTTCTTGGCGAGCAGATGGATAAGGCGGGAATCATCAGGCATGTGATGCCGGATTATCTGCGGATGCGTCGGCGGGGCCGGCTCGTCATTCTGACAAATTATGGCCCACAAAGCGTGACAGTTCCTGAAAGTCTGCAGGGAGAATTCTGTGTTGGGGAGCGTGAAATTCCTCCAGCTGGTGTCTCAATTTTGCAGGAAGGCTAGTTGCCAATCAGATCAATCAGGTAACTGTCAGGATTCATCTCAACAGCGCGTGAAACAACGGTGTTGGCTGATGCCATCTCGCACAGGGCTACCACACAACCACCAAAGCCAGCGCCCGTCAGTCGGGCGCCAAGCGCACCTGCGCCCCGCAGACTGCCAACCAGTCGGTCCAGTTCTGGGCTCGAAACCTCATAATCATCACAAAGTGAGTCATGGCTCTCATCCATGAGACCACCAAGGCCGCTGGGGTCATTTCTGACAAGACAGTCAACCGCCGCCTGCACCCGCGCATTTTCGCTGATCACATGTTTCGCCCGTTTCATCTCGGTGTCTGCCGCAAATTTTACAAGCATCTCTTTGGTGGCGTCACGCAAACTGTCAACGCCAAGAGTCCGCGCAGCAGCAGCGCATTCAGCCAGTCTCTGATTGTAAACACTATCTGACAATTTTCGTACGCTGCCAGAATGAACGACAGCAACTGCATGGCCCGCCGGCAATGACATGAGCTTGTAATCCAGCGAGCGGCAATCAAGCATCATGCAATCGCCATGCGTTGCAGCGGCGACCACCATCTGGTCCATGATTCCACATTGCGTACCAATAAAATCATGCTCAATCCGCTGCGCCATAACGGCCAATTGCGGATCCGTCGGACAGGGCAATTGCTGGGCCGTCACCAATGCTCGGAGCAGGGCAATTTCCAGAGCGGCAGAAGACGAGACACCTGCACCGGGGGGAATGTTCGATTTGACGGCAATATCAAGACCCTGAAACCTGCCGCCAACTGGCAGCAGCTGATGCAGTGCACCAATGACAAAATCCAGCCAATGTCCGTCAAGTCCGTCATGAACCGCCTTCTGGCCTGCCGAAAACTGGTTTGAAATTCCACAAACAAGGTCATCATTCCGCATGGCAAGTGCAACTTCGGTCCGATTACTGATCAGACAGGGAAGTACCAGACCATCATTATAGTCGGTATGTTCTCCGATGAGATTCGCCCGCCCATGGGCATGGGCCACAGCCATCGGTTCCCTGCCGAATTGGGCGCTGAATGATGTGATAAGATCATCTGGTGAATGCGCATCATTCATCGGGCTGTTCCAGACCATTCAGGATGGCAGCAGCCTGTTCAGGTGGCAGATCAAGCAGAAAGAGGCCTGTTATCTGTTCAACTGCCGCGAGGTATTTCATTTTCGTTCGGCTCCGTTTTAGAGGCTGGAAAACGCAGTGAAAATGGAAAACATCCTCATAGCCCAACGGCGCAATATGCCAGCCCATTGTAAGTGGCATCGGCGCCTCAAAAACAGCATCGAGTTTTTTTGCCGCCTCATCGAGCAAGGCGGCGTAGCCAGCAATTTCGTCACTGGTCATCTCTGCCGGGCAGGCAACGCGCCGGAAAGGCACAACACAGATTTCAAACGGATATCTTGCCCATTCGGGAACGAAAGCGACGCCATGGTCATTGCGGGAGATCACCAACTCTTCGGCCATGCCTGCTATTGCATCCATCAATGGATTGCCAACACGAAAAGCCGCGGCCTGCCGCTCCATCCTCGCGGGAATATGCGACAGCGCATATATCTGGCCATGGGGATGGTCGATGGTTACCCCTATCTCCCGCCCCCGATTTTCAAATGGCAACACATATTGGATTCCATCAACTTCAAGCAGATCGGCAGCCTCTGCGCCAATCGCTTCGATAAGCAGACTGATCCTCTCAACACCGATTGTCGCCAGACTGGCATCATGTGTGTCGCTATATGAGATCACCTCACAGATGCCAAGGCCGGGAGCCGTGGCAACACCCAATTCCGGCGGCAGGTCAGGCACCGCTGACAATGCGGCAAATCTGTTGGTGAAAATCGCCACCTCGTAAGCGTCGACCGGAATATCGGTCACTGGTCCACCATCGTACATGACACAAAAGGGACACTCCGCCTGATTGGGTAGAAAGGTACGCCCCTGCCGTGCCGCAGCAATCCCAATCCAGTCACCGGTAAGGGGATGGCGGCGCAGATGCGGTGATACGCTGTCGACCGCGGGCAAACCGTCAAAATGCTGATAGCTGCGGGGCTCCCTGCTATAGAGGCAGAGGCGTCGGCCACCGGATCGATCAATGATCTGTCGATGATGGCCCATGATCACCGCAACTCTGGAAGCCAGCCGGAATGCGCTTCCAGCAACTCATCAACCATTCGCCAGATCTGATCAAGATTGAGCTCGGCAGCCGTGTGTGGATCCATCATTGCCGCATGATACACATGCTCTTTCCTGCCAGTCACAATTGCCTCAACCGTCAGCGTCTGGACATTGATATTTGTCATCATCAAGGCAGCAAGATGCGGCGGCAAATCCTCTACCGCCTGTGGCGTGATTCCTTTGCCATCAACGCGGCAAGGCACCTCAACACAGCTTTGCCGCGGTAGATTCCCAATCAGACCGTCATTGAGAACATTCGCATTGATGGTTTCCACCTGATTGTTGACCACCGCATTTACGATGCGCGCGGCATACTCAATGGACTTTTCGCATTGCAGGGAATGATCACCCAGAAGAGCTGCTTCCTGTGCCTCCCATTTTGAAATCTGATCCTCACACCGGCGAATATATTCATTGATTGGAATATCAAACTTTTCGATCAGCTCAGGCTGCTGGCCCTTGATGAACCACGGTGTATACTCAGCAAAATGCTCTGAGGATTCGGTGACAAAATAACCAAGACGCCGCAGCATTTCATATCTCACATGATTTGTGCAGCCATCATAATTGGTGCCATAGTCGCGCGGCTCCACAAGGGCCTGAAGCCGGGGATAGAGATCCTCAATCTCACCATTTGCATGCCGTTTCGCAAATTTCGTATAAAAAGCGACATGGTTGATACCGGCGCATTCATATTCAATATCATCAAGGGACTCACCAAGGTCACGCGCAAGGTCAAGTGCTGTTCCCTGCACGGAGTGACATAGTCCCACATATTTCAGGTCTGGTTCCAGACAGGACAGCGCCAGACAATTGATCGCCATCGGATTGACATATTGCAGCATGATCGCATCAGGACATAACGCCAACATATCCCGGGCAATATCGACAAGAACCGGCGCCGTGCGCAGGCCGCGCATGATTCCACCAATCCCCAGCGTGTCTCCAATCGTCTGCTGAAGGCCATATCTGGCCGGAATTTCAAAGTCGATTACGGTGGCCGGCCTATACCCACCCACCTGAATCATCAACACGACGAAATCCGCATCCCGTAGCGCCTCACGGCGATCCTCTGTGGCCATGATCACCGGCGAGGTATCAGTCGCCCTGACGATTTTTTCCGCCACAAGCAGGGATGTTTGCAACCGTTTTGGATCAATATCTTGAAGCGCCACCGTACAGCCGCTGAAACAGGGTTCAAGCAGAATATCGGTTAGAATGTTCTGCATGAAAACGGTGCTGCCCGCACCAATCATTGCCAACTTGATCATCCCAGAATTACCCCTTGCTGGCGCCCAGCGTCAGACCGGCAATGAAATGTTTCTGCATTGCAAAGAAAATCAATACCGGCGGTAGCGCCGCAACGAGCGAACCGGTGGCAATCAGATGATAGGCGCTGATCCATTGGCCATTGAGTGATTTCAACCCAGCCGTAACTGGCATTGCGTGATTGCCCTGGATCAGCACTGTGGCCCAGAAATAATCATTCCAAATGAAAGTGAAAATCAGCACACACAGAGCGGCAATCGCGGGCCGTGTCAGCGGCAGCACAATCTGCCAGAAAATCTTGAACTCGGACGCACCGTCAATCCGCGCCGCCTCAAGCAATTCATGCGGCAATGCCTTGATGAAATTACGCATGAAAAGCGTACAAAAACCAGTCTGGAAAGCCACATGAAACATCACAAGGCCCGTTACCGTGTCATAGAGACCCAGTTGGAATGTCAGGTCACGAACCGGGATCATCAATATCTGGAATGGCACGAAATTGCCTGCAACAAACATGAAAAAGAGCAGCAGATTGCCCTTGAATTTATAGGCCGCCAACGCAAAGCCAGTCATGCAGGACAGCGCAACAGCACCCAGCATGGTTGGCACTGTGATTTTCACGCTGTTCAGCAGAAATGAAACCATTGGCGTGTTTGTAAACACCGACGTCAGATTGCCAAAAAACAACCATTCGGACGGCAGACCCCACAAATTGCCCATCGTGATATCACCGGCACCACGCAACGCCGTCAGCATGACACCAATAAGCGGGATCAGCCAGATTACAAGCGACACCGGCAAGGCAATCCGATAGGTCACGCGCGAGAACACACCAGTTTTCTCAATGGGTGTAGGAAACATTAGCTATGCCCCCCGCGCTTCATCACGGTACATCCGGTAAATAAAGAACAGGATGTAGACAAGCATGATGGCAAAGAGAATGGTAGCAATTGCAGATCCATACCCCATGCGATAGCCATATTCACTGAGCGCCTGTTCAAACATGAAATAGGCAAGCACATTTGTCGAACCCCACGGTCCGCCCTGGGTCATTATGGCAATCATATCAAAGCTGCGTAGCGCACCGATTACCGTTACCACAACGGCGATAAACGTCGCGGGACGTAACTGCGGAAGGATAATATTCCAAAACAGTGAAAAACCGCGGGCGCCATCCATTCTACCTGCCTCAATCTGGTCAGCATTGATGTTGTTGAGACCGGTGAGGTAGAGAATCATACAATAGGCGATCTGCGGATACAGCCCGGCCACGATAATCCCATAGGTCGCATAGTCCTCATCAGCCAGAATGGCCCAGCCCTCATAACCAAGCAGGTTCAGCAGAGGTGCGATGACGCCATAATTTGGCTCATAAAACCACGTAAAAATGAGGCCGATGACCACCTGCGAAATGACGAATGGGAAAAAGAACAGCGATTTGATCAGACGAATGCCAAAGATAACCTGATTCAAAAACAACGCCATCGCAAGGCCGATTGGCAGAGCCAGCATGAACAGCACCAGCCAGCGAACATTGTTCCAGAGCGCCGTGTAGAACTGCTCGTCATCAACCAGCTCGACGTAATTGGCAAAGCCAACATAGCTGGCCGGTGACAGGCCATCCCATTCATAAAATGATATCCAGATTGACTGGAAAATTGGCAACACGACATAGATTGTAAAGAGGATGAGACCGGGGGCCATAAACAACCAGGGGGTCAGGCGGCTCTGGTTGCGCTTCCACCAGCTGGACTGGCGGCGCACAGCGTGGACATGCCCTTTCGTTTTGGCTTGGCTCATCCGCCGCTCCCGCGCGATCAATGTCAAAAAGGAAGAAAAAATCCGTTATGGCGGGCAAAAACCCGCCATAACGTCTTTGTGTGTTTATGGCCTATTTGTAGACGCGCTGACGCACCTTCTCCAGCCGCTTCAAAATCGCCTCACGACGCTCCGGCTTTGCCATATATTCCTGGAAGCCCTTCATTCCCGCAGAAGCCATTTCGGCAGGGGCATCGCGGTCATAAAACTGGGCCATGGCGTAGGCGTTATTCAGCATCTGGTTTCCAGCCTTCAGAAACTTATCGTCCGATACTGAAGATTTCGCGTTGATTGGCAGCTGGCCAAGCATCTTGTTCACTTCTTCCTGTACATCAGCACGCGCCATGAAAATCAGGAAGCGCTTGGCATCTGTCTTGTTCTTGGCATTTGATGGAATATGCACCGTATCTGTTGGTGCCTCCTCAGCCATCGGGATGCCGGCAGTGATTTCTGGGAATTGGAAGAAGCCAAGCTGGTCATCGCTCAAACCCGCCTCGCGCAATGGTGCGACGGCAAAATTGCCCATCACATACATGGCGGCTTCGCCTTTTACCATTGGAGTCAGCGCTTCCTGCCAGCTGTAGGCAGCATGGTTTTCAAGGAAGTAACCCGGCTTGACCAATTCATCCCACTTGTCAAAAGTCGCCTGAACCCGCGGATCAGTGTAAGGCACATTGCCATTCGTCAGATCCATGTGGAATTCATAGCCATTTGTGCGCAAATTCAGATAATCGAAAACGCCGGCCGTGGTCCACAGATACTTCGAGCCAATGGTAATTGGTGTTACGCCGCCAGCCTTCAATTTTGCACAGGCCGCAATGAAATCGGCCCAGTTTGCTGGTACCGCAATTCCCATCTGCTCAAAGATGTCTTTACGATAATAGACGCCCCACTGGTAATAGGTGTAGGGGACGCCCCACTGGCGGCCAGCAATCGTCATTGATTTCTTCGCATGCGCCATCGAGCCGGACAGATCACCGTCCTGCCATCCTGTATCTGCCCAGATATCAGACACATCCTCGAACAGGCCTGCCTTTACGAAAGGCCGCATTCTGTTGCCGGCATACCAGTTGGCAACATCAGGCGGATTGGTGTTCAGGAAGTTGCGGATCGACTGTTTGTAGCCTTCATGGTCAAACAGGTTCCACTCAACCGTAACATCAGGATTCTCAGCCTCGAATTTCTCGATGATATATTCGAATGCTTTCTTTGGTGCCGGGTCTGATGTGTCAGTGTTGATCACCAGAGTGCCCGCAAAAGCATTTGATGCAGTTGCGATGCTGGCCGCTGCAACCAGGGTTGCGATAGTCTTTTTCATGGTTTCCTCCCAAATACGCTTTCATAATCGAAAACGAGATTTGCCGCCTCTTGGCAAGAGACAGCGATAAATATCAAAAACAGCGGTTGGTACCGTTCTTCTTTTCACAATCCTGCACACAAAAAGCGTCTATCTCTTCCGAGAAAGAATGCTAAAGTTCCGGGATAGACATATTTTGTTGATTGGGGACCGCAACCTGGATTTTGACGTCAGATGGGCAGAACACACACATCCATTCTGGAAATGCAAGCCGCTGGCTTCATCATGCAGCGGCACAAACCGGAGGTCATGCCAGATCTGCATAGCCACGGGCATGTGGAAATCCTGCTGCCTGTGGATTGCCAGCTGTCATATCAGACCCAGCTGGGCCTCAACATCGCACCGGCAAATCACCTATGCGTTCTCTGGGGGCAGATTCCTCATCGTGTCACCAAGGTTGTTGGTGACGGCGAAATCATGATCGCCAATCTGCCACTTGCAGAATTGCTGTCCTGGTCGATGCCGGAGGTTTTTCTGGCCCAATTATTCGCTGGCCAACTCGTCGTCAGCAATGAGCCGGAACCCCTAGACCCCGGTCATTTTGGCCGATGGCACGCTGATTATTGTGATGCTGACCTCAATCTGATCGATGTAGCGAGAATGGAATTGCAACTGCGCCTACGTCGTCAATCCATCGCCGGATGGCATTCGGGCATCTCACGACCCGTAGAAATTGTCGCGTCAGGGGCGCGAACGGCAGCCCGGGTGCAGTCGATGATCCGTTTCATTGCCGAGAATTACAAACACCCCATAACCGTGGCTGATGTCGCCGCAGCAGCCGGTGTCAGCAAAGGCCACGCGATGAGCCTTTTCCAGAAAACCCTGGAGACGAGCATCAACAGCTATCTGACAAATCTGCGGCTGCACCATGCCCGTACAATGCTGGTCAATGGCGATGACAAGATCCTCAATATAGCCCTTGATTCAGGCTTTGGATCGGTATCACGCTTTTACGAGATTTTCGTGCGGGATACGGGCATCACGCCACGGGCCTATCGCCGGTCTCTCTAGGGTGATATTGATTTAAATCGACCTCAAGCCGCATTCCAAAAATACGCACTTGTCCAAGATCAAATTCTATTAACATTCCCAAAATTAGATATTTTTTGCCTTATGCTGCGTAGATATTCCATCTGATAGAATAAAATACTAAATAAAGCAATGTCACAAACGAAAGGCGCTGCAGACAGGGTGTCAGCAACGCATCATGGAGATCAAAGATGAAATTCCTTCACACATTCCTCGGCAGCCTTGCCGCGCTGCTGTGGTTCACCGCGGCTGCAGCCGCAGCCACACCGTCACCACTTGTTGATGCCGAATGGCTCGCACAAAATGGTGAAAACGAGCAGCTTCGTATCATTGACCTTCGCAATAAAATTGATGGTGGGTCCTATGAGACCTGGCTCGAAGGACATATTCCCGGATCTGTCCACTCCGATTATCTGAAGGATGGTTGGAGAGTGGGGCGCGACGAGGTTGTTGGCCTGCTCCCCTCGGCAGAACAGTTTCAAGGGTTGGCTCGCAAATTGGGCGTCAACAGCGACACTCACGTTGTTTTGGTTCCTGCTGGCGTCAATGCCACCGATTTTGGCAGCGCCGCCCGTGCCTACTGGACTTTCAAGGTGTTTGGTCACGAGACCGTGTCCATACTTGATGGCGGCTTTGCAGCCTGGCAGTCAGCTTACCCGAATGACATCGCCAGCGGCGCACCAATCGCGCCGGAAAAAGGCAATTTTGTCGCTAGTTTCCAGCAAGCTGACTACATCGCGATAGAGGATGTCCGGCAGATTGTGGACACTCAGAGTGGCGCATTGCTGCTTGATGGCCGCACACAGGAACAGTTTGACGGCCACAAGAAACACCCCAAGGCCAATGACGTTGGTCACATTCCTGGTGCCAAGCTATTCTCTCAGGCCAATGCCTATGATGATAGTAAAAACCGCCTGAAATCAGTGGACGAGCTGGCGTCAATCTATGACGAGATTGATGCTAAGCGGATCGTCAGCTATTGCAACACCGGCCATTGGGCTGCTACGAACTGGTTCGTGCTGTCAGAAGTTCTGGGCCGCGAGAATGTAGAGCTGTATGACGGCTCCATGGTTGAATGGACAGATGATGCTGCCAACCCTCTGGCAACCAATCTGAGCAACCTTGACCAGTTCAAGGCATTCTTCGACAATCTGTTCAAATCCAGCTAACCATCCTTAACGCAGGACGAACATCATCATGACCATCCAAACATCGGTGAACAGCCTTGCCTTGCCGCATCGTGAAAAAATGGTTTTCGTCCTGCTTGGACTCTTCTGGCTCGCAATCGCTGGTCTTGTGGGCCTTGACACCGGCGGGCGCGGTGTCGCCCTGCTCGTGCTTGGCACCGCCCTTGGGGCTGTTTTTCTGTCCTTTCAATATGGCTTCGCATCAGGCTGGCGGCACTTCATTGTTGCCGGAAAAACCATGGCTTTGGCGGCACATTTCCTGCTTGCCGCACTGTGCGCCCTGATTGTCATTCCCGCAGATCTGTGGGGCCTGACCGCGTCGGGTTCACTGGCGCCGATTTCAGTCTCACTGTTTGTTGGGGCTTTCGCTTTTGGCATCGGCATGCAGCTTGCCAATGGGTGTGGCTCAGGCGTGTTGTTCAGCTTTGGTGGCGGATCCGGGAGAATGCTTGTGGCGCTGCCTTTTTTCGTTCTGGGTTCGTTGATTGGCTCACTGATCCTGCCGGACATACTGGCGTTGGGCCAACTGCCACCAGTCCAGATCGGTGCAGAGCTTGGGCCACTGGAACGTACCGGTGTCAATCTGGCGTTGCTGGGTGCTGCGGCCTTCTGCTTCTGGCATATCGGATATCGACGGGGCGAGAAAATGCCCGTCAAACTCCTGGTGGCAAGTGGCATGATCGCCTGCCTGTGCTGGGCGGTCTTTGCCCTGTCGGGGCATCCATGGGGCGTGACATTCGGCTTTACCCTGTGGGGCGCAAAACTTGCTTCTGCCATTGGCTTTGATCTGTCGGGCTATGATTTCTGGCAATGGCCCGGGCCAGCGCGGGCGCTGGCGCATTCGGTGCTGGCTGACACCAGCTCGTTGATGGATATCGGAATGTTGATCGGGGCTGGCCTCTGGGCGTCATTCGTCGGCTCACTCCGCAGCCAGACATGGCCCAATCGCAGGCAATTGCTGGCTGCAGCCATTGGTGGTCTGCTCATGGGTATTGGCGCGCGTCTGGCCTTTGGCTGTAACATCGGCGCTTTTCTGGCTGGCACCGCATCGGGCAGCCTGCATGGTTGGATCTGGTTTGCCATGGCGTTGGCTGGATCCTGGGTCGGGGTTCGCGCCAGACCCCATTTTGGTTTCTAGCGGTGGTTGTCATGACGCATCCTGTCTTTCCAAAACCTTTCTTCCTGACAGTCCTCCTGCTGTTCTTCATGTTGATCATTGCTGATCATCTGACAAGCCCCACAATGCGTTCGACTGGCGCACCTGCAGATATTGGCAACGCCTGCGCACCCTGCGGCGCGCCCTGCAAATAGCCCGCAGCGATCAGCTGCGCCGGAGGTGTGCAAATGTCAGCGCAGCGCCTATTTGAATTTGGCAATCATGTCCTTGATACCCGGGATGGTCTCGATCTGCCACGCATGTTCAGGCTGGAAGTACTGGACAAGCGGACGCTGGCTCAATCCACCAAGAATGGTGAAATAGTACATTTCATAGCCGGGAGCCACCACACAGGGGTGATAGCCAGCCTCAATGGCGAAGGTAGATCCATCGACGATATGAAATGCCTCGCCCCTGCTGCCGTCTGATGGCTGCAGGAGCTGCATGCCAAAACCATGGTCGGGCCTGAACCGGAAATTATAAACCTCGTCATGACGTGTTTCATCGGGCAAGCGGTCAGTATCATGTTTGTGTGGCGGGAACCCTGACCAGCCACCTTGCCCCACTGTAAACAGCTCGGACACAAGAAGCCGACCAACCTGATCGGCCTGTTTCTGACCAAGGATGTGCTTTATCTTGCGGTGCGTCTTGGTTTCGTCAGAGCCATACTGCACCTTGTCAATATCGCCTGCGCGGACGGCAAATGGTGTAAGCGTCTGGTCAAATTTGGCACCTGCCACAAAAATTTCTGCCGCCTCTGTCAGACAGATCATCTCGGCAGTCACCCCTGACGGCACATAGAGACCCTCGGGTTCGCCATCCCACACATCATCCCCCCGCAGCCCCAGCTTTTCAACCGTGACGTCGGCCACAACAACATCAATCTGGCCGGTTGCGGGAACAATGCAGGTCTCGTAGCCCGGTGTTGCATATTGAAAACGGTCACCACGCATCAATTTCACAATGTTGAAATAGGTCAATGGCACATGCGCATCGTTCATATCAATGATGGCTTTGTTCTGATTAATGAAAGGCGCAATATGCATAATGTGATCTCCTGGTGGTTCCTGTCCTGTGGGCCGCCGCCCTACTCAGAGGGCTTCATAGCCAGCCATGAAACTGGCGAGTTCATCCGTGTCAGGCATCGCAGAGGCGCAGCCAGTTTTGCTCACCACAAAGGCCGCCGCCGCCGATCCTTCCCGGATTGCTGCTTCAAGACTGAGGCCATCCTGCAGCCGCGCAAGCAATGTTCCCAAAAACGCATCGCCTGATCCAAATGGCTTGGCCAGTTCAACTGGAAAAATGCCGAATTGCTGAACATTGTCCCCCAGCAATAGACGGCACCCTTCCAGTCCCTGCTTGTAAAGGATAATCTGCCCCTTTACCGCCATCTCGCGGGCAAGGGTGAAGCCATCCGCACCGGAACTTTCTGTACTCGTGGCGAGCAGAGCAAACTCCTCATCATTGCCAACAATCATGTCACAATTTCGCGCAAAATTCAGCGTTCTTTCAGCCGCTACAGCTGAAGATGGCCACGCGCTGACACGGTAATCAACATCCAAAATCACCGGTGTACCCGCCTGCCGCGCGGCCTTGGTAATAGCCATCAGCGCTTGATCAGATGGACTATCTGACAGCGCTGTGCCTGTCAGAACAACGGCCGCAACCCCGTCAAAATCAATCTGTGACACATGGGCTTGGGACAGGCGCATGTCACTGGTGTTGTTGCGGTAAATAACGACATCTGCGTCATCGGGCCGGCTCTCGGCAATCGCCAGTGAGCTGCGGGTCATCGGCTCATCAGTGAAATGAAGATGATCTGTTGCCACACCATAATGCGACAGTTTTGAGGCAACAAAACGGCCAACCGCATCATCACTGAGAACCGATACAAGACACGCCGCTTTCCCATGGCGGGCAATCGCGACAGCGATATTCCCCGCCGAACCACCCAGATCGGCGACGAAGGACAAAGCCTCAGTGATCCTTGTGCCTGCTGGCTCGGGATAGAGATCCATGCCAGCACGACCAACAACGAGGAAGCGCCCCTGTTGGAGGCTGGCGATGACGTCAGGTGAGGACAGGTGACGATCCATTAAAAGATCTTCTTGGTGGCATCATGATTGGGATCATCCAGATCGGCCGTTTCAGCACGCAAGAAGGCGTAGGTGATATCATCAACACCCTTCCAGCTGTAGGGATCATTACCGCATACCATGACAATATCACGCATATCACGGGTTGGGGGAATACGCCCATCCCAATCCCAGGGCAGCATTGAATTCGCACTCATGTAATGGTTGACCAACGCCCGGCGGAACGTGCCTGCCGGCGCCCTGTTTGGCAGGCTTCGGTGATGCAGGTAGCCATTGAAGATCACCGCTGTCCCACGTTTGACCTCAACCGGGATACCCATGTCCGCATCATCCGGAGTGCCGGTCAGGTGATTGCCGCTGTCAAAGTCGGCAGACCCATGTGGGGCAGTGTCATAGATCACACCATCTGCATGGCTGCCCGGCCTGACCCATAGGCAGCCATTTTCTATCGTGGCGTCATCAAGCGCCAGCCAGACTCCCGCCAGCGAGCGGTCACGTGTCGGGATGAAATGTTCGTCCTGATGCCATGCCTGACCTGGCTTTCCAGATGGTTTGATGAACAGCATTGATTGCATGCATTTGACATTCGGGCCAATCAGATGTGACAGCGCTTTCGCGATCGCCGGATGCGCAATGAATTCATCACGGATCAGCTCAGACGCCTTGTGTGGAAACTGGACGGTCAGGTACCGTGACAATACCTCTGTATCGTCAAGATTGTCAGGCAGCTTTGCAATGCCGCGCACCGCACCACGGTTGCCCCGGCCAATCTCGGCAGCCTCAACCAACAGCCTGTCACAATCGTCCTGTGACAGCATATCAGGGATGACGACAAATCCGTTACGATCATAATCTGTCTTGGTCTTTACCCAACGATCCGCGGTACCCATCATCTCCCTCCTGTTTTGCACCCTGCTAGTCGATTATCTCAAATCCTGCCTTTGACGCCGAATCAACAAGTGCATTATATCCGAGCTTCGCATATTCGAGAGGGTTCGCCCTGATCGGGTCCTGCTCAGCCTCGATTATCACCCATCCCTCATACCCAACGTCCGCAAGACGGCGCATGATATCATCATAATCGATCATTCCGTCTCCGGGGACAGTGAAAACACCATCAAGAACGCAATCGAGAAAGGAGCGTGACTGTTTGTCGATGGACGCCAGAACGTCCTTTCTGATGTCCTTCGTGTGAACATGATTGATGCGTGGGCCATGCTTTGTGATCACTGCCGCATTATCGCCACCGGCAAACAGCAGATGGCCGGTATCCAGCAGCAGATTCACTGCCTCACCTGTGTGGTTCATCAACTGGTCAAGCTCAGCCTCACTTTCCACTGCGGTACCCATATGATGATGGAAGGTCAATGGCACGCCGAAATCCGCACAATGCTCTGCAAGCGCCGTCAGTCTGCGCCCATAGGCGACAACGTCAAAATCAGCCAGCTTCGGTCGGCTGGCGAGTGGCCGTTCCTGCCTGTTCTGCACTGTCTCATAGGTTTCCCCATAGACAATGACCGGGGCGCCAACATCGCGGAACAAGGTCAGCTGAGGCGTGATCTGTTCGATCTCGGCAGAAAGCTCATTATTGATGATGGTTCCCGAATACCACCCAGAGACCAGCGCCAGATCATGATTGTCCAGCACAGACTTCAGCGCACCAGCCTCGGTTGGGAATTTGCCGCCGTTTTCCGTACCGGTAAAGCCGGCCTGTCTCGTTTCTGCAAGACACACCTCCAGCGGTGTCTCGCCGCCCAACTGTGGCAGGTCATCATTGCTCCATGAAATAGGCGACATGCCAAGACGAATTTTCATTTAAACATTCCCAAAATAACAGAGATCAATTTGAAACGGGGGATAGGCTTTACTCAGCGGCTGATTTGCCTTCCGCATTGCCAGCAGCGGCCTCCTCCAGAAATTCCGGATAACGCAGATTCGTGCCAAGGAGTTGATGAAGCGCCGGCGATGCCGCCTCGACGACATGCGTGGCAACACCCCGTTTAAGATCCTCCATGGGCTTGACAAATTTCGGCAGATACTGGCCCAGAACAGAGGTGCGCTCTCCATCACTGTTATTGGGCATTGAGCAATGCCAAACAAGGCCTGTGAACAGCAACAGGCTGCCAGGGGGACAGGACAACTGAATAAGGGCGTCGTCAAAAGCCTCTTTCGAGGGATAGATGCCTGTTTTCTGGGAATTGGGAACGATGGCGGTCGCTCCATTCTCGGCAGTGAATTCATGCAGGCTGATCAGCGACTGGCAATTCATGTGAAAGCCAGCATTGATGCCTGCTGGAAATTCATCAAGATCATGCATGTCCCAATAGGGATAATCGACATGCGGCTCCTGTCCCGGTGCCCCCGGCAAGAGGCGATTTGCTGCAAATGAACCAAGGATGAACTGCTTGCCGAGTATCTTCCCAAACACCCTCATCACAGCATCATGCTGGACCATATCAACGAAAATCTGTCCCTTGTTGAGCAAATTCCAGACGCGGCGTTGCAGATGAATCTTGTCAGCATGCTCACCATGAAAATGCGTTGCTGCCTGCGCAGCGTCAGAATGATGGTTGATGATGCGGTTGGCCTCAGCAATCTCCGCCTCGTCAAAAACGCTCTCAAACAGATGATAGCCTGGACCATTAAGCAAATCATCGATTGCCGTTTCGCAATCCCTGTCACTAATTGTTCGCATTCGCGTTAGCCTTTCCAGTTCATAATCCAGTCATGCGCCGGATCGTTCCGAAATTTCCAAATACGTTTAGGCCCCGCCATGACGTTCAGATAGTAGCTCTCATAACCATGCGGGACACCGACGGGGTGATAACCTTGCGGCACAAGCACTACAGATCTGTCATACGCCGCCATAGATTCATTGAGACTTCGGTCATCATTGTAGACACGATGCATAACATAGCCCTGCGAGGGGTTTATCCGGTGGTAATATGTTTCCTCCAGATAGGACTCATGCGGCAGATCATCAGTGTCATGTTTATGCGGCGGATAGGAGGACCAATTGCCGGATGGTGTGATCACCTCAACTACCAACAGACTATCGGCAGGCTCAGTCTCCGGCAGGATATTGCAGACATGTCGGGTGTTTGCACCGCTGCCCCGGGTTTCCAGAGACATGGAATCTGGCGTTATATGGCGCGGCGGATGAACACCATCTATTCCCGGTGCACGGCAGATGGCAACCTCCGAAGCCGTTGTCGCCTCCACCTTCCAGGTAGTCTGCATAGGCACATAGAAAGCATGCGCCGGCACCCCGTCAAAGACTGACTCGCGACCCTGAATATGGCCAAAATCAACATCACCAGCGCTGACCGAGACAGCTCCGCTCAGCAGTACGATACATAGTTCATTGCCGTCACCACTGCCGTCAATGACACCACCGGCCGCCAGATCATGCAAGCCAAACCCGACATGCCCCCAGCCCGCACTTTGCGGCGTAATGTCATGCACCACAGCTCCGCTTGCCGGTTTTACAAGTAAATCTGCCATTCCCATCCCCCAAACATTCAACATCTCCACTGTCGCAGGAGAAGCGCGCCATCGACAAGGTTATTTATCACCCTTTTCCTGTCGTTTGCGTCCATGAACATAGTTTTGATATGCTGAGCCAACAGCCGCCCGGTCAGAAACCGCTGGAACGGCAACATCCCACCAGACGCCCCCGGCCTCAGTACTTGGTCCCGGGTCGGTATCTATGACAATGACATCGACCCCCGCACGGCCACTGGCCGCCAGAACCGCCTCTTCCAGCTCATCAAGCGATGAGACTTTTTGTGATCGGGCACCAAGAGAGGCAGCATGCGCGGCAAAATCAATTTCTGGCAATATTTCGTGATGGGCATCGGCCAGCAGATTGTTGAACGGCGCACCACCAGTTGCCACCTGCAATCGGTTGATACAGCCATATCCACGGTTGTCGGTAACAACAAGAGTCATTGACACACCCATCATCACTGCCGTCGCCAGCTCAGAATTCATCATCAGATAGGAACCGTCACCTGCAAAAACGACATTGGGGCGATCCGGTGACGCCATATGCACACCAATGCCTGCGGACACCTCGTAGCCCATGCAGGAAAAGCCATATTCCATATGATAACCGTCAACAGCGCCGGTCCGCCAGAGCTTGTGCAATTCCCCGGGCATTGACCCGGCGGCACCCACTGCGATCGCCGTTGCCGGCACATTTCGGTTTACCGCGCCAATCACCGCGCTGTCTGACGGCAAGGCGTTACCCTCTGGCTTTACGGTGACGGCATCCACAGCGGCGTCCCATTCGCGTTTGAGCGTCGCATATTCCTGTTGATAGGCATCGGATGTATGATGTCCGACCAGCGCATGTCCCAATGTCTCAAGCCCGACAAGCGCATCACCAACAACCGTTATGGCATCATGCTTGATGGCATCATGAAGTTGCACATTGAGCGACAGAACCTGCCCCTTGATCAATCCATTTGAACCAGTCGTGAAATCCTGCAAGCGACTGCCAACGGACAGAACAACATCGGCCCTCTGTGCCAGGTCATTCGCCGCCGAACTGCCGGTAACGCCAAGTGATCCAACATAGTTCGGATGCACCTCCGGCATCACCGATTTGCCAGCCTGTGTGGCGGCAACCGGGATGCCGGCACTCTCGGCAAAATCGGTCAACGCGGCACTGGCACCAGAATAGCGCACACCGCCACCGGCAAGGATCAATGGCCGCTTTGCCTTTCGAAGGGCGGCAATGGCCTCAGCCATCTCAGCCTCATCCGGGCGCTGGCGTCGCATTTCCCAGATGCGCGGCGCAAAGAATCTGTCCGGAAAGGCATAGGACTCAGCCTGAACATCCTGACAAAGGGACAGGGTAACCGGCCCACATTGTGCCGGATCAGTCAGCACTGACATCGCCTTTGGCAAGGATTGCAGGATTTGCTCGGGGCGGGTAATGCGGTCAAAATAGCGACTCACGGGCCGAAAACAATCATTCGCCGAAACGGTGCCATCGGCGAAATCCTCAACCTGCTGCAACACCGGGTCCGGTCGTCGGTCAGCAAAGACATCGCCGGGCAGGAACAGGACTGGCAGCCGGTTGACATGTGCGAGCGCTGCCGCAGTAACCATATTGGTGGCACCAGGCCCAATGGAGGAGGTCACAGCCATGAACCGCCGCCTGTTCATCTGCTTGGCATAGGCGATTGCGGCGTGACCCATACCCTGTTCATTGTGACCGCGAAAAGTTGGCAGGCTGTCTCGCTGGCCGTAAAGCGCCTCACCCAGCCCCGCAACATTACCATGTCCAAAGATCGCCCACACACCGGCAAATGCCGGGGCGGCACTTCCATCAAGCTGGCGAATTGACTGGGCAACCATCCATTTTGTCAAGGCCTGCGCCATCGTAAGGGTTGTGGTTGTCATTTCACTCTCCTGCCTTGTCCCAAGCATCAATCAGTCCGGCAAACAAGTCTGTCATGGTGGTGACAGCCATGTCATCATCTATCCGCCCATTGAGCCAGTCCCGGGCAGCACCAGCAAAGATCGTCCTGCCAACAGCAAACCCCTTCACCAAGGAATCGGCTCTTGCATTTCTGAAAACACTTGCCAGCACCTCAGGTTCGGCTTCCTTGCCGAGGACGATAATTCCCTGCATCTGGGCGTCGTTGGCACGGACAATATCACCACAGCGTTTCCAGAACCCTGACTCCAGAACAGGCTCCAGCTTCCACCAATCTGGAAAAATTCCCAATTCGTAAAACCGTTCCATCAGCGCATGAATCTGATCAGGGGCAGCCAGTTTGTCGGGCCGGGCGGTGATTATCTCAAGCAGAAATTCATGCCGCGTGCGGCGGCAGGCGTCGGCAAGCTGGGTGAGCAGGCGTTCATGATGGGTCCGGAGCTCGTCACTGTCGTCCATACGGCAGGGCGCCAGAACCTTGACGCAGTGATTCACTGGCCATTCAGCAAGCCGCGAGCCAATGTCCGGTTCCTCACACAGTGCCAGCGGGAACACACCCGACTGCTCAATGGGTCGGCCAATCCACATATCATCATCAGAAGCGGCATGGAGCGCTGAACGGCCCAGCTCGTCATCAACCAGAATGCCGACACCCTCGCCACGCCCCAAAAGATTGCGCGCAGCCGACAGCGCCAGAGATTTGAAGGTGTCAATCGCACTTTCATCCCTGCCAGCCTCTTCTGCCCATTTGATGAACTGGTGCCGGTGATCAAAGGCAAAGGCTGTCAGCCTGTCATAGCGGCGGTGCCTTGTCGTTGACCAATGCAGATTTTCCAGCGCCTGATCCTTGCGCAGGGCAAATTCCGTGCTGCCATTTTCCAGCAGATGCGTGAGTTCGGTATAAGATGGATAGGCAGGTGCACAGCCATGTCGCGAAACCGCAAGCGCCCCACACGCATTGGCAAAATTGGCGCAGGTGGCCAACGGTTCATCACGCAGCCAACCACGTAGAAACCCGGACATGAATCCGTCACCGGCACCAAGCGTATTATAAATTTCAATTTCCCTTACCGGGACGCTGATGCCGCTGTGCCACCCATCAATTTCAGCGGCGAACACGGTGCAACCAAGTGCCCCGCGTTTGCAAACGAAAACGGCATCGCTAAGAGAGCGACATGCTTGCAACCCAGCCAGCGTATCAGTTGTCCCACTGGCAATGTGCCACTCCTCTTCGGTACCCACCACCAGATCACAATGCGGCAGAATCGTCTGCAGATGCGCCGTCACGACCTCGCTTTCTGCAAATCTGCTTTCACCATCGCCATGACCACCGAGCGCCCACAGATTGGGCCGATAGTCGATGTCAAAGCAAACCCTACGGCCATGTTTGCGGGCGAGTTTCATCGCCTTGAAACTTGCGTCGGCAACGCCCTGCGTACTGAAATGCGTCCCTGTCACGAGGACAGCAGCTGCCGAGGCAATGAACTCCTCGTCGATGTCCTCCTCGCATATCGCCATATCAGCACAATTTTCACGATAAAAAATCAACGGGAACTGTTCGCTGTTACGGATGCCCAACAACACCAGCGCCGTCAGTCGCTGTTGATCGGTGATCACCTTGGAGGTGTCAACACCCTCGGCCTTGAGCTGCTCCAGGATGAAACGCCCCATATGCTCATCACCAACACGGGTGATCAGCGCCGACTTCAACCCAAGACGGGCGCTGCCGATGCTTATGTTGGTCGGGCTTCCACCAATATATTTGGCAAAGCTGGCCATGTCCTCAAGACGGCCTCCAACCTGAGAGCCATAAAGATCAACCGATGAGCGGCCAATGCAGATGACGTCAAGCTCTGGATTATCAGGCGTGTCACCCATTGCATGAATCCCATTTCAGAAAAACATCTGACCATATATCAGTCAGACAGGTGATTTAAACTGCCAATTCCTTGGCAAGATCACCGATTTCGGCACCACCTGCCATCAGGCGTTTGATGTCATCACCCTCCAGATCCTTTGATGTGCCGCTACCGATAACCTCACCCAGCGAGAGGAAGGTAAAACGGTCAGCAATCAGCCGGGCGTGGATCTCATTATGCGTGATCAGGATGATGGCGATATCGCCAAGCTGCTGCACGCGCCGAATGGTTTTCAGGACTTCCATCTGCTGCTTCTGGCCAAGAGCCGAAGTCGGCTCATCAAGAATAAGCACCTTGGCGCCAAAATAAATTGCGCGCGCAATGGCAAGTGTCTGACGCTGACCACCCGACATGGTACCAACCGCCTGTTCCGGGTCGGCAATGGTAATACCGATCTTAGCCATTTCCTCAGCGGCGATGCGATGCATCTCCTTCATTTTCATCAATCCAAACGGACTGCTGAAATGCGTAAGTTCGCGTCCCAGAAAGAAATTACGGGTTACGGAACTAAGGGGATTGAGGGCAAGATCCTGATACACCGTGCCGATACCAGCCTCGGTTGCATTGCGTGGTGATACGAATTTCACCACCTTGCCCTCGACCAGTATCTCGCCATCAGTGGCTGGAAAAACGCCGGACAATACCTTGATGAGGGTCGATTTTCCTGCACCGTTGTCGCCAAGCAATGCGTGTACTTCGCCGGGATAAACCTTCAAAGACACCCCGTTCAACGCGGTGAAGGCACCAAATTTCTTGACCAGGTTGCGCGTTTCGATAAGTGGCGCTGAGTCTGAAATCGCCATTTTATATCGCCCCCATGATACGTTTTCGTATGTTCTCGTTGAGCAATGCCGAGGCCACAATCACAAGACCAAGGAAGACCCGATAGAACGACCCATCAATGCCCGGAATATAGAAAAAGGCTTCTTTGGCGAGACCAAAAATGAAAGCGCCGACAATGATGCCAAGCACCGTTCCAAAGCCCCCCGTCATCACAATGCCACCAATCACGGCGGCGGCGATTGCCTCAAGCTCCTTTAGATTACCACGTGCGGCGTCAGCAGTATTCACCTCAAAAACCTGACAGGCCGCAAAAATGGTCGCACAGAATGCGGAGAAGACAAACAGCGATATCTTTACCTTATTCGTTGGTACGCCATTGGCCTTGGCCGCCATCAGATTGCCACCAGTCGAGTAAATCCAGTTGCCAGCCTGTGTGCGGCTGAGTACGACATAGCAAAGCAGCGCCATAATCAAACAGATCATCACGCAGGAATAAAGTCCCTGCGCAAACTGATTGCCAAAATTATTCGTGTTCCAGTCAATCGGGAAATACAGCCAGTCAAACACCGGTTCCATGATATCGCCACCAAAGAAATTGGCGATTGGGCGGGCTGAATGAAGTGTATCGATGTAAGCCCGCGCAATGTCAATGTCCGTTACAGACTTCGCTACAACCGGGTCAATTTTAAAGGTCGCTATCTTGTCCTGAATCGTTGCAACCATCTGTTCGTTGCCCGACTCAATCGCGTTTTCAAGCGCCCGCTCAAGCGGCTTCACGCCACGGGCAGTCATGATTTCAGTTTTGGCATCCGCCACCCGTTGATAGGTATAGGCCAGCCGTTCAGTAATCGAAGCCACGGTGTCGGCAGGCACATCTTTCAGGATGTTCAACAGATCGGTCTCAGGAAGAGCCTTTGCCGCCTCGCGTTCCATTTCGCCATGCCCTGGCACTTCAACGATATTCTTGATATCAGGAATTTCAGTCACGGTCGTGGCACCCTTGGCCTGATCCGGACGATGGTTGAATGAGCGTAATGACACCTCTGTCAGGCCGCGAAGGAAGAACAAGCCACCAAGCGTAACGATGAAGGATGGCAAGCCCGACCTGACAACGATGTACCCCTGAAGCCAACCAAAGAACAAAGTAAAGCAGAGGGTAATCAAGAGCGCGCCCAATGGCGAGACGTCGGGTATGTGCAGAAGCGTATAAAACTCCACATGAACACCACCCTCGAATGACAGATAGGGTACGATAACCGAGAAACCCCATCGCAGTATCATCGCCATACAGGCACCGGCAAAACCAATCATCGATCCAATCGAAAGATCAAATTCACCGGCGATAATCAACAGGCCAGCACCAAGTGCGATGATTGCCAGCTGTGAAATCACCTTCAAATTGTTTCGAATGCCAAGCGCATTAAAACCTTCCCCAGCAAAGGGGTTCCAGGAAAATTCACCAGCCGGAATCGAGAAGTATCCGAGCATCCCAAACAGCAGCAGCATGACGCCAATCGGGCCAATCTCAGGTCTGGCAAAAATCGTCGCAAACCAGGATTTCGAGGCGTGGCGGTCAGCTTCCTGACGGGTAGTTACAGACGCGTTCATGAGTTTATTCCACAAAAAAAAGTGGGTAGCCGGAAGCTACCCACCCTGATGTTCAGATGCTTATCTGTCTACACCCGCAAGGGCAGCAACAGATGAAGCGTTTGACTTGTCAACAAAGCCTGGACCTGATGGGATGTTGGCACCAGGAAGCAGGCCTGCACCGTTGTTGTACAGGTGCAGAACGACCACAGGCATGTAGCCCTGCAGACGCTGCTGCTGGTCGATTGTGTACTGAACCTTGCCAGCGTTAATCATGTCCATAACTGGCGGGCTGAGGTCAAAGCATGAGTGGTGAACTGACATGCCAAGCTCATCAATCGCCTGCTGAACACCCACACATACATGTGGACCTACAGACAGAACAGCGTCGATGTCAGGGTTCGCCTGAAGACCGGCAGCAGCACGTGTTGGGATTGTTGCTGGATCGTTCGAGCTATCGACCAGTTTGATCGGCACAGACTCACCGTAACCGTTACATCTGTCGTTCAGCGCCGTGTTGTAGGCTTCCTGAATGAAGCAGAGACCCTTTGTTGCGCCTTCGGCTTTCGCACGTGCGCCAGCTGACTGACCAGCCAGGAATTCAGGCTGTCCAACATGCATCAGAGCGCCAACGTCCTTCGATGACTCGAGACCTGAATTCATTGTGATCACAGGAATACCGGCAGCAACGGCGTCCTTGATTGCCTGGCCCAGCGCATCTGGATCTGGCAGGGACACAACGATGCCATCTGGCTGCGTCGCAGCGGCAGCAGTGATTGACTTGGCCATATCACCCATGTCGCCTGATGGGTTGAAGATGTATTCGAAATCTGCACCAACATGACGTGCAGCGTCCTCACCACCCTTTTGTACGACAGGCCAGAACGGATCCTTGCCCTCACCGTGGGTGATCATAACATAGCGCTCAGCGAACGCAGTGGTTGACAGCATTACAGTTGCCGCCAATGCCAAAATAACTTTTTTCACGATATCCTCCCAAATATGCGTTATATGACTATTACACCCGGTTTGGATGTGTTTAAGCGCCCCGACTTTTGTCAGAGAGCCAATTAGACAACCCAGAAAGTCGCTCAATGTAAAGTGAAATTTCGATAATCTTTGGAAAATATGGTCGCAGTTTGTAACACAATATTACAAAACCTTTACGGTTGGCGAAATCCCGGTTAAATGTGGGCGCCGCCCGGGTTCAGACATCACCCCAAACGGGTTCAGCAGAACATCAGAATAATAAAGTAAAAGGAATCAAAAATGAGGCAGATTGGCGTCGGAGTTATTGGAACAGGATTCATGGGCAATGCGCACTCAATTGCCTATAGCGCGTCAGCGTCAGTCTTCGGCACGACGCTGCGGCCGCGGCTTGAGATGGTTTGTGACCTCAGCCCAGACCGTGCAAGCCAACGCGCGACAAATCTTGGTTTTTCCAACTACACCTCAGACTGGATGGAAGTCGTAAACAACCCGGCGGTCGAACTGATCTCTGTCTGTACGCCCAACGACACCCATGCCGAGATATCAATCGCGGCCCTTGCTGCTGGCAAGCATGTGTGGTGCGAAAAACCGATGTCGACCTCGCTTGAGGATAGCGCCGCCATGGCCGCCGCTGCTGCCAACAGCGCTGGCAAAACGATCATTGGCTATAATTACACAAAGAACCCTGCCGTCACACATGCCCGGCACCTCATCGAGCAGGGCGCGATCGGTCGCGTCGCCGGCTTCTTCTGCCGCTATGATGTCGACAATGAAGCCGATGGAAACCGCCCCTGGTCATGGCGCATGTCGCGGGACAAGTCAGGCACCGGCGCCAATGGCGATGTGCTCAGCCATGTCATTTCCGTGGCGCATTATCTGACCGGTTCAACCATCACCCGCCTGTCAGGCGACATCGCGATTGTGCATCCTGAGCGCGAAGATCCAGAAGCCCCCGGAGCGACAAAGACAGTGGACAATGACGACATGGTCTCGGCGCTGGTCCATTTTTCAAATGGAGTTCGGGGACATATCGGGGCCAGCCGCGTGACCTGGGGCCGGAAATGCGGTTTGCGCTGGGAGGTACATGGCACTGAGGGAACCATTGTTTTTGATCAGGAGCGGCTCAATGAAATTCAGCTCTTCACCCGCCAGAACGATCCAGCGACAGACGGCTTTCGCACGATTCTGACCGGACCCCTGCATCCTCCCTATTCAGCCTTTCTGCCAAATGGTGGGCATAGCCTTGGCTATATGGATGTAAAGATCTGTGAGCTTCACGATCTTTTAACCTCAATAGAGTCGGGCGAGGATGTCTGGCCCAATTTTGAGGCGGGCCTGATCATTGAAAAGGTCATGGACGCCGTTGACCGATCAGCAAGAGAGCAACGCTGGGTGAATGTGGAGTAAATCCATGCAGGCCGACAACAGCAGCAATCAGGCGATTATCTCAGGCGGCACACAGGGTCTTGGCCTTGCCGTGGCTAGGGTGATGGCCCAGCAGGGCTGTACGGCGATCATCATCACGGGACGCGACGCAAAAAAGGGCGAGGCTGCGGCAGCTGAGATTTCCGCACTGGGTGCGGTTTGTCACTTTATCGCATGCGATGTTGGCAAGGAGGGCGATTGCCACCGCCTGATCGAACGGGCGCTGGACAGATTTGGTACGATCAATGCGCTGGTTAACTGCGCGGCCATCACAACCAGAGGATCAGTCCTCGATACCAGCCCCGCAAGATGGCATGAACATATGGCAATCAATCTGACCGGGCCATTCCTGTTGATGCAAGGCGTGGCAAAACATCTGGAGGCAACTGGAAGTCCGGGCAGCATAGTCAACATCCTGTCAACATCAGCGCATGTCGGGCAGAGCTTCCTTGCTCCCTACTCCGCCTCGAAAGGTGGCCTGATGACATTGACCAAAAATGCGGCAAATGCTTTGCTCAAAAACCGCATCCGGGTCAATGGCGTTGCACCGGGATGGATGGATACACCCGCCGAGGACGCGATCCAAAAAACATATCATGCTGCGCCTGACAATTGGCTGGAGATGGCAGAGGCGACAATGCCGATGGGTCAATTGGCAAAGCCAGATCAACTGGCACCCCTCATTGCGTGGCTGCTCAGCCCGGATTCAGGTGTCATTACCGGCTCAATTATCGACTATGATCAGCAAATCGTCGGGGCACTTGCTGAAAATGGATAATCGGACAAGCTAACCCGCCTGCACCCTGACCGCCGCACCCGTGCGAACGGACTCAACCGCTGCATCAGCGAGCAGCAGGGCGTTCAGCCCATCAATGCCGGTGGGATTGGCAGGCGAACCATCTGTCAGGCAGGAGATGAAGCTGGCAATTTCATTGGCGTAGGCATCAATGTAACGCGTCATGAAAAAATCATGCAGCGGCGGGCGCGTATAGCCGCTCGCCGTGGCAATTTCGATTGCGACAGGGCGCTGGTTTTCCGCAGCAACCATGCCAAGCGAGCCATGTACTTCAATCCGCTGGTCATAACCATAGCTTGCCCGGCGTGAATTGGTGATCGTCACCTGTTTTCCCGACGCCATTTTCATGATCACCGAGGCCGTGTCAAAATCCCCAAGCGGTTCAATCGCAGGGTCTGTCAGAACAGAACTGATTGCCTGAACCGTCTCAGGCATCTCACCCATTAAAAAGATGGCCATGTCAAAGTCGTGGATTGTCATGTCCCTGAAAATACCGCCTGAACGCTGAATATATTCGGCTGGCGGGGCTCCGGGATCGCGCGAGGTGATGATGGCCATTTCCGGAGTGCCGATCTGGCCTTCATCAATGGCTTTGCGAACCGCCATGAAGTGTGGATCAAACCGGCGATTGAAACCGACCATCAGAAATCCATCTTCTGCCGCAACAACGTCAAGGCATTCACGAACGCGCGCCGCGTCAAGGTCGATCGGTTTTTCACAGAAAATTGCCTTCTTTGCGCGCGCAAACTGTTCGATCAGGTCCGCATGCATATCGGTTGGCGTGCAAATCACGACAGCATCAATGTCGCTGCTGTCTGCAATTTCATTGATCGTGCGGATGTCACAGCCATGGCGGCCAGCGATCGCATCAGCAGCCTCCGGCATGGGGTCAGCAACCGCCCGCAAAGCAGCATTTTCATTGCCAGCAACCGCCCGCGCATGCACCTGCCCGATTCGTCCAGCACCCAAAATCGCAAAATTTATTGTCACCGTTCTCTCCCAAAAAGGGTCAATCATCTGATCAGGCAGAGCTAACCTCGCCTGATGCATATGTGCTTGGCAAAGCGGCCATTTGTCAAACCATAATCATCTGGGACATTGGCCTTGATTTGTCTTTCATTCCTGAACACCATAGGGTCATGTTCTCTGGGGGTGAGCAGCACTCTGCCAGTTTCAGCAGCAACAAGATCGCGTTGGGGGGTCAGGGTATATGTATCTTGGAATTGATGTTGGCACCTCTGGCGTGAAAGCCCTGCTTATTAATGACGGCGGTTCGGTTGTTGCCAATGATACGGCACCGCTCGATGTTCTGCGGCCACACGCCGGCTGGTCAGAGCAAAATCCCGCAGATTGGTGGCAGGCGGTAGATCTGGCGGTGCAAAGTCTGCAAGACAGGCACCCCAGACAAATGGCTAAAGTTCTGGGAATAGGGCTTTCCGGTCAGATGCATGGCATGGTTGCGCTGGATGCCAATGACAGCGTTTTGCGCCCCGCAATTTTGTGGAATGACACACGCAACGCCGCCGAGGCAGACGGGCTTGATTCCGGGTTTCCTGCATTTCGAAAAATCGGAGGAAACGCGGTGATGCCTGGCTTTACCGCACCAAAAGCTGTTTGGATGCAACGGCATGAACCGGAACTTTTTGCGAAGATCAATAAAATCCTTCTGCCAAAGGATTTTATACGCCTGCAAATGACTGGCGAATTTTGTGCTGAAATGTCAGATGGAGCTGGCACTTTATGGATGGATGTTGCACAGCGGTGCTGGTCGGATGAATTGCTTGGCGCCTGTGGCCTGAATAGTAACCAGATGCCCCGCCTTGTTGAGGGTAGTGAGATTTCCGGCACGCTGCGCAGGGACATTGCCACAAGCTGGGGCATTGAGGGTACCCCGGTGGTTGCTGGCGGTGCTGGCGATAATGCGGCTGCGGCCTGTGGACTTGGCGTTACCGCGCCAGGCGACGCGTTTCTGTCGCTTGGAACCTCAGGCGTTGTTTTTGCTGTTACTGATAGCTTTTCTCCAGCACCTGAAAATGGCGCTCACGCCTTCTGCCATGCCATCCCCGGGACATGGCATCAAATGGGTGTCATTCTGGCGGCAACGGACTGTCTGAACTGGCTGGCTGAAATCACCGGTCAGACCGTCGCGGCATTGATGCATGATTTCGAGATCAGTGAAACTGGACCATCACCCGTACTGTTTCATCCCTATTTGTCCGGCGAACGGACACCGCATAATGACGCCGGGGCAAGGGGGGCTTTCTTTGGCCTTTCACGCGCGCATGATCGCCGAGAGATGACACGAGCTGTTGTAGAGGGCGTAGCCTTTGCACTGGCTGATGCAGTTGATGTTCTGGCGGGCGCAAGCGCAAGGCCATCGTCATTGCTGGCAACCGGTGGCGGCGCGCGAAGCAGACAATGGCTGCAAATTATTGCAGCCGTAACGCAATGCCCCATCACGGTTCCATCTGGCAGTGACTATGGTGCCGCACTTGGCGCTGCCCGCCTTGGCCAGGCGGCGGCAGGTAATCTGGGGGCAGGAGAACTGCCAGCAATCATGCAAAAGCCAGACATGGCAGAGCAGATTGATCCCGACAAAACACTGACCGATGCCTATGAGGAGGCGATTATGCGGTGGCGGGATCTCTATCACGCGGCAAAATGCTGAGTGGTGGTCCGCGCAACCATAAACCGACGATCCAGCTTCAAGCCTGAAAAATCCAGCAGGGAACAACGATGAACGAACAGTTTTTTAACAGACACACACCCTTTTCCTATATTGGCGCCGATGGCGTGGCAAATGCCGGTTTCCACCACTATAACCCCAATGAAATCTTGCTTGGCAAACGCATGGAGGATCACCTCAGATTTGCGGTATGTTACTGGCATAATTTTGTCTGGCCGGGCAATGACCCTTTTGGTGGCGCAACCTTTGAACGACCGTGGTTCCCCGAAAACTGGTCTGGCAGCGCGATGGATGCCGCAAAGCACAAGGCCGATATTGCCTTTGAAATGTTCCATCTGCTTGGCGCACCCTTCTTTTGCTTTCACGATGCGGATATGCGCCCCGAGGGTGAGAATTTTGCTGAAAACACAGCAAATCTTCAGGAGATGACCGACTATTTTGCCCAGAAAATGGAGCAAACCGGGACACAGCTGCTGTGGGGAACAGCAAATCTGTTTTCCCACCGTCGATACATGGCAGGTGCCTCGACCAACCCTGATCCAGATATCTTTGCCTATGCCGCCGCCACCGTTAAGACATGCCTTGACGCAACAAAACAGCTCGGTGGGGCAAATTATGTGTTGTGGGGCGGTCGTGAAGGATATGAAACACTGCTGAACACAGCGATTGATCATGAATTGGACCAGATGGGACGGTTTATGACGATGGTCGTGGATTATAAATATAAGATTGGTTTCGAGGGAACGATCCTGATTGAACCAAAACCGCAAGAGCCCACAAAACACCAGTATGATTTCGATGTCAGTACGGTCTATGGCTTCCTGAAACGTTATGGTCTGGAAGAGGAAATCAAGGTCAACATCGAACAGGGCCACGCCATCCTCGCCGGCCATTCCTTCGAGCATGAGCTGGCCGTCGCCAATGCACTCGGAATTTTCGGGTCAATTGACATGAACCGCAATGACTATCAGTCCGGGTGGGACACCGATCAATTCCCCAATAACGCACCGGAAGTTGCGCTGGCCTATTACCACATCCTCGCTGGTGGTGGTTTCACCACCGGCGGTACCAATTTCGATGCAAAGCTGCGACGCCAATCCATTGATCCGGATGATCTGCTGTTGGCACATGTTGGTGCCATGGACATCTGCGCCAGAGGCATCAAGGCAGCAGCGGCGATGCTGGAGGACGGCAGTTTGCAGGAAAATCTGATTGCCCGCTATGCGGGATGGGAAGGTGAATTTGGCGGCGCGATCATGGATGGTGGACACGATCTCGAAAGCCTTGCCGCCAAGGTGCTTGATGAACATATCAACCCACAGCCGGTCTCCGGCAAACAGGAGGTTCTGGAAAATATCGTTAACCGTTTTGTTTAGGTCATGGGCGGAAAAGGGTAACCGCCCGTGATCCCGGACTCATTTGTTAAACGTTTCCCGCATTGAACCGAAAATACCCTCGAGACGGGGGGAAAGTGAACAATCGGCAGTCATTTTCATTTCAGGCATGATCGCCTGTGGGATGCCGTCATAGGCGACGTCGGGGTAGAGCGAGCTTGTCGCAAGCTGCAGCAAAGTTCCCTCGGGCAATCTGATCATCGCCTTCTTGTTGTAAAAGGGTGCAGTCCTTCCAAGCTGTGGCGCAGAGACAACAAAGACCTCATCCAGAAGCTCGCACTGATTGTCCAGCATGATGGTTGCCTGAATCATCGGCTTGGGCTTTGGCTTTAAAATGCCACTTTGCACAATCCACCAGCCACCCAGTCCGATGACAACAAAGCTGGTGGCCAGTACCAAAACAAGAACGAAATCTTTCATCTCACCGCCGGGTCATTGAGTTGATACGTCGCAGAAATATGCATCTTTCATACCGTTCCAAATGTCAGTCAAAAAATTGATACATAGCAACTAGGAAACATTACATAGCCGACTCAAACGCGCATTATCTGGACGCACCATATCTGAGGTCTGCAAGCCAACCGAGTGAGGCATCTGTCGCGCCAACAGGTCTATATTCTGCACCGAGTGGCCTGCTCCAGCCAAGATTATCAAGCATGGCAAAAAATGAGGGAAAATCAATCTGCCCGTCATTTGGTGGCCCCCGATCCGGGATCGAGGCAAACTGGACATGTCCTATCAGCGGCTGAAGTTCGCGGAAACGGTTTTCTATATCCCCTTCTGTGCTCCCAACATGATAGCAGTCGAACAAAAGTTTCAGATTGGGAACGGCAATTTCAGTGATGACATCTGATGCCTGTTTGGTATCAGCAAGGAAATAGCCAGGGACATCATGCTGGTTGAGCGGCTCAATTAAAATCGTGATGTCGTAAGGCTCTGCCATCCTGCAAGCATATCTGAGATTATCAAGATAGACATCATGCGCGGTTTCTGCATTTGTTACCCCTGCCATCACATGAACTGCCTGCGTTCTTATTTCTGCACCATAGGCTATTGCCTGATCGATGGCTGCCCTTGCCTCTTCCCGGCGTTTGGGTAGCGCCGCCAGACCAAATTCTGACTTTGATAAATCACCGGGGGCTGTATTTAAGCTAATCATTGGCAGGCTCGCCTCATTCAAAGCCCTCGCCAAAGATCCAGCTGGCACGTCATAGGGCCAGTGGCATTCGACCGCATGAAATCCAGCCGCCTTTGCCGCATGGATGGCCTCAACCAGGAGAAGGTCAGTCCACAGAAAACCAAGATTGGCGGAAAACCTCGCCATGCAATTAAGTTCTCGCCGCCTCAAATTCCGCCCAGGCTTTTTCCAGCTTGTGGATGTCAAAACCAGGTTCCCGTGCCGGGCCAAGGATAATCGACTCACTGGCTATCACAGAACGGATTGACGAACCAAGTTCCGGAATGACCTCGGCAGGAATGACGACGGCACCATGGCGATCTGCATGGATCAACTCATCTTGTGCGATCCGCATTCCCTTAATATTGACTGGAGTGCCAATTTCAACAACATGAACAAATCCGTGGCTTGGTCCAATCGAGCCAGCCAAAACCGGAAATCCATCATCCATTACGTCAAGATCACGCATAACTCCATTCGTCACCGCACCTGCAAGGCCCAGCCCTCGGTGGACAGCGACATGCACCTCACCCCACCAGCCGGCAATACAGTTTGGATAATCGACATCCTCGATAACCGCGGCCGACGGCGACGCGCCACCAGCCATTGCCCGAAAGTAATCCATCCGACGGGACCGGACTACATCAGCTGGTTCATTTGCCGGTGCCAACCCCGAAATTTTTGCCGTCCGGGCAAAGCCCACAATGGCCGGATCGCCCGGCTTGCAGTGCTGCATCGTGCCCCTAGTAAAGCGGTTGAAACCGCGTTTACCTTGCGCTACTTCAATAGCATTGCAAACGGTTGGTGTGTCCATCTTTCGCAGCAGGTCTAGAAGATCATCTGGAATTATGAAATTAGCCATTTTTACCGCCTCGTTGATCGATTCAAGTTGTTCCAATGTCGGAAGGTGTCCGCGTCGGCAATCACTGTCAAACGCCTCCATTGACAGGCCAACAGCAGATCACCCACCTAGTGCAGTTTCATCGTTGGACCGGCTGGATCATCAGTATTCCAAACCCTGTACAAGCTAACCTCACCGGTCATTGACGGCACAAGTGAATGGACAAGGCCGGCCGGCAAAAGACACGTGTCACCAGAATTCAGGATTGTCTCACCGCTACTCCAGCTCAATTTCCAATGCCCACGCGCAGGCATCAGAACCATAGGTCGATCATAACTGTCTGTGGCTTCGTCAAGCGAGCCCCGGGTGACAAAATCAACCTCGAATCCCGGTCGGTCACGCAATATTGCATCTGGCCCGATTACCTTTGCAGGCTGGCGGTCAGCCAGCGCCATCAGGTCCCAATATCGTGCCACATAATATGGCACCACATCACCGGTTGACGGCTCTCCAAAAAGCTCAAGCTCCTTTTCAGTCAGAAGCGGCATTGGACCAATTTCTTTGGGTAAAACCTCACCTTTTTTGCTGTCATAAAGCTTGCCATTCTGTCCCAGAACTAGCCCATGTTCGGCAGCATCGGTAATTACCTGTGGCGCCCAAATCACACCACCTCCAGCATCATCCCCACCCAGAATGGCCATGATCAGACCATAATCGGTGCCAATATTCTCAAAGCCACGAAAGATGCCCGTGGGTATATTGAAAATATCTCCTTCCTCCAGAACAACCTCGCCAGCATTACCGTTTTGCCCCCAAAAGAACCGCCACCTTCCCGACTGCACGAAAAAGACCTCAGCCGTGCGATGCGAATGCAGGCTATTGTGGCATTTTGGAGGCTGGCCAGCAGCGCCAATATTAAACCCAATTGCCTCACTAATGTGAACGTGCTGATCCGCACTTTCAGACACGCCCCCACCAATGATGGTGAAATTCTCCTTTTGATTGCTGCCGGGTGTGTGCGCATCAATAAAGGCTGTCCTGCAAGGCATCAATGCACCACGGCGGACAATATTCTGTTCCATTTCCTCTAGGGTCATCACTCTTGTCTCTTTCCTCAAACCAACCAATCAGCCTACACCTGCCAATGTCCCATCACTTAACGAGACGACTTGACGCCAGATTTGTCCCCTCGGCTAGCGAGGCAAGCTTGGCGTAGGCAATATCCGGATCAACTGCGCCAAACCCAGCGAAGGTTCCGAACCCACAATCTGAACCGGCAATCAGCCGGTCAGCACCGACGATATTCACAA
>JAYNHH010000020.1:2610-47428 GCA_038107835.1 Alphaproteobacteria bacterium | reverse complement strand
TTATCACGTACCGCCGCCCGCGAATCTCTTCCAAAATGCTTCCAACTTTTTCAAATAGCGATCGGCTTTCCAAAACTCTCCAGAAGTCCGATTGGCGTTGGCCTGAGCGGCTCAACGGAGGCGGGTTATATGACCATACTCGATGGCTGTCCACCCCTAAAATGCGTGTTTTTCAGCTTTTTTTGAAAATCCGCATTTTTTCTTCATTGGCCATGGCCGCTTTATGATGAAAACCAAGGTTTTCAGCCATTTTTCAAGACAGCGTCAGGACCAGCAAGAGACGGGATGATAGCAGACATCGCAGGCAAATGTGAGTCAATTCACCCCCCAACCATGCTTTTCTGTGAAAAAGCGCTGTGTCGGCAGGGTGAATCAACCAGACATTTCGCGTGATTCACCCGACGGTTGTAGATATTCCGCTTACGCCGATCCATTTACCCGTTTGAATGACGAGAAAAATGGCACAGGTAAAAAATTTTCCAGTGACCGCCCACATGATTCGCGGATCACAGGAGCGATTTACCCCCATTCAGTGCTGACTGATATGTGAAAGGATTGACTAGAATCTAAGTTTATTCAATTATATGCGCAGCTTTCCACAGACATTGGCAGAGGCCGGGTCCCACATCATGGAAAAAACAGTCAGTCGCATTACCGGTGCGAGCGCTCGCACAACCATATGCCGACTCGGCGCGCTCGCCAGCGCCGCTCTGATTTTGGGGCTGATTCAGGGAGCCAATGCCGCAACGCCATCCATGCCCGATGCCACGCAAGACAGCGGCGGCCTGGAACCCATTTACCACTCCGGTTTGCCGATGCCGCTGCCACGTCCAGATATTGCCCTTGCCTATGCCGCCATCCCAATCGAGGTGACACCGCCAGTACGACGGCCATCAATCGAGGATATTCTGCCCAGTTCGACGGCCACATTAGGGCAAATGATCGAGCAGCAGACAGGCCTTGAAAGCAGTGGCGAGGCCATTTTTGAACTGCGCTCGGGTGAGGGTGTCGCCAAATTACTGCGGCGCGCCGGCTATTCGGAAACAGATATTGCCGCCTCGATCACAGCCATGGCTGCCAAGACGAGTCTGCGCTCTCTTCCTATCGGCCTGAAGTTTAACGTGAGCGAAAATGGCTTTGTCTTTTCCCACCAGGTTGGCCGTGACATCTACACGCTGCGCGACCCGGAAGCTGGATGGCTTGCGCTGACCGCCATCCGGCCTGTTGATAGCTATCTGACTTTTGCCCATGGGGTGATTGAAAATTCGATCTATCGGGCGGCCGCAGAATCAGCGGTGCCGGACAATGCCCTGCTTGAATATATCAGGATCATGGGCTTTTCCGTTGATTTTCAGCGTGAGGTCCAACCCGGTGACGCTTTCGAGATGCTTTATGAGCGCAAAATTGATCTGATCAGCGGCGAGGAAATCGGCACAAAGCTCCATTATGCCGGTCTGCGTCTCTCGGGCGATCAACTCGGGTTTTACCGGTTTGCCAAGGACGACAAGGGTGCCGGCTGGTTTGACAAGAACGGAAACTCCGCCGCCCGAACACTGATCCGGACGCCAATTGCCGGTGCGCGGCTGTCCTCTTCCTTCGGCATGCGGCGACATCCGATCAGCGGATATAATGCGATGCACCGCGGCGTTGACTTCAGTGCGCCAACGGGTACTCCCATCATTGCGGCGGGAAGCGGCACGATAAAGAAGGCTGGCTGGCTCGGCAGTTATGGACGCTATGTCCAGATCAGACATAACGGCACCTATTCCACCGCCTATGCCCACATGTCGCGCATTGCCAAGGGGATCACTCCGGGTACCCGCGTCCAGCAGGGACAAATCATCGGCTATGTCGGATCTTCCGGCCGCTCGACGGGCCCACATCTGCATTACGAAATTCTGGTGAACAACCGGAGGGTCAACCCGCTCACGGTCAGCCTGCCCACTGGCGAGAAAATTGACCCGTCACTGCTTGATATTTTCAGGCGGAAAGTGGCGCTTGTTGATAACGAGGTCATGGCTAATGGCGCCCTGCGTTATGTGGCCAATGATCTGACCCTTCTGGACGAATAGAATTCGTGGCCATGCAGCCCGGTAGAGCAATGCCCCCCCTGTTTCCAATCTCCCAGCTATGGCGGTATCCGGTAAAAGGCCTTTCCGGGCAGCCGTTGGTGAGCGCAGATCTGTCAGCTGGGACACATTTTCCCGGTGACAGAAAATATGCCATTGGCGCCGGCAACGAAAAGGTTGGTGACGGCTTATGGCTCAAAAAGGCCTTTTTCCTCCAGCTTATGAGTCATGAGGCGCTTGCCGGCATTGATTGCGATTTCGACATGGATGAGAACCGGGAGATGATCATCCTAAGCCGCGATGACAAGCAGCTTTTGAGCGCCAATATGCAGAGTGATGCGGGACGCAGGGCTGTTGCCGCGTTTTTTGATGGGCTTCTCGATGGGCAATTGCGCGGGCCGGCAAGAATGGTCTGTCTCGATGACGGTGCCTTTACCGATACGCAGGCACCCCTGATTTCGCTGGGAGGATCTGCCTCGCTTACCAGCTTTGGTGATCTCACCGGGACCAAACCCGACTCGCGGCGATTTCGCCTGAACATCATCTTTGAAACCACCACCCCGTTTGAGGAGGCGGCACTCATTGGCAAAAAACTAGCCGTTGGTGATGTGCAGCTTGATGTGATTGATCCAGTCGGGCGCTGCGCGGCGATTGATGTCGATCCTGAAACCGCAGAACGCGGGCCGCACTACCTGCCGATCATGGAGAAGGCGTTTGGCCATACCGATCTCGGCATTTTTGCCAGAGTGACACAAGGCGGCACTATCAGCCTGGGTGACGAGCTTTCCGTTCTGCCCTGATCACCAGAGCGAAACAGGCATAACCCGTCATGCACCGTCCAATCAGGCTGAGGCTGAATCCTGTTCTTCCTGGACAGCCTCGGCCAGCTCGGCCGGACTCAGCTTGACAACTTCAGCGCCATCCTTGGCGGCACCGTCGGCAGCGCCATCCTTTGTGGCGGCGTCTCCGGCATCGCTATCCCTGACTGCCCTGTCCTTGCCAGCGCCGGTGTTTTCCGTCTCGGCGGCGGCCTCGGGCTGCCTGTCACCGGCATCCGCGGACTCCGGCTGCGCCTTGTTGCGCGGCTGGCCAGACTGGTCGCCGGCTCCCTCATTCTGTCGCCGCGCTTCGGCAGCCCCCACAGCAGCCTGATGCAGCCTGAAATAATGGTCAGCAAACTGACTATAGGCCTCTGCCGAAATCCGCTCACCCGAGGATGAGGCATCATGTGCCAGCGCCGTATATTTTTCATACAGCTGCTGCGCATTGCCGCGCAGCTTTACATCTGGACCATTGGATTCGTAAGAGGTGTTCCGGTTGGGTACATGTGGCTGGCCACCGCTATTTCCACGACGGCCGCGACCACGGCCACGTTTAGCATTCTGAGGTTGTCTCATAAATTTTGCTACCAGTTGTCATAATTGGACCGCATGCAAGAGCCTGCAAAAGGCACATTCCTTGGACACGGTTGGTTGTCCCGCTTTTTTGGGATATTGCGCTAGCGCCAGTTAACGGCGACGTTCGTTTTAGCGATGCCTAACCATAACCGCTCGCCCTCCCAGATATCAAGCAAAAACTGTCAGGCATCACGCATTTTAGCCGCAACCTCATGATTGGCACCACCTGTGAACACAAGACATCGCTGCGTTCCAGACAAATCGGCAAAGACACCGGCAGCAGACAATCCAGCGGCACTGGCAAGTGCCGTGACGTCGGCTCCCTGGCCATCACCTATTTCAACAAAGATATGGCCACGCGCCGACAACAGCTTTGCCATCTCTGGCATCAGCCGGCGCCAGCAATCAAGACCGTCCTGTCCACCATCAAGGGCCAGCAGAGGATCATGCACCGCAACCTCGGAGCTGAGGGTGGCGATCTGCGCCGAAGGGATGTAAGGCGGGTTACTCAGAATGATGTCGAAGCATCCAAACCCTTCCATACTGGCCGTGAAGTCAGCCACGGCAAAGGTGGCACGGTCAGCCAGACCAAGAGCACCAGCATTATGTGCCGCCATGTCGATGGCATCAGGATTGATATCAATGCCAAGACCGGTCGCCAGGGGCAGCTCCGACAGGCAGGCCAACAGCAAACAGCCACTCCCGGTCCCCATATCAAGGAGTCGCAGCCCTTGATCCCTGCCATGATCCCTGCCATCGCCCAGACGCTCCTTCCCATAGGCAATCGCGCGCTCGACAAGAATTTCAGAATCTGGACGCGGGTCGAGAGTGGCAGCTGACAGCTCAAAATTGAGCGACCAGAATTCTCGCCATCCACGGATACGACTGACCGGCTCGCCCACAACGCGCCGCGCAACATATGTCTGAAACAGCCTGTCCAGATCACCGGTCCAGCCCCGCACATCCTCATGAGGCAGAACAGCGCTGTCACGTCCCAGAGCAAAGCCAAGCAGCAGTCGCGCATCCTGGCGCGCACTGGCAATGCCGGCCTGCGTCAAGGCGGCGACAGCCGGCCCGAGGATTGTTCGCGCTTCGATGGTCATACACACCCCAATTCACCACAGGTGACCATGCCAGATGACAGGCCCGGAAACCCGCTTTCTATTCGACACCCTCAGCAAGGCGGCGCGCCTGATCTTCAGCAATAAGCGCCTCAATCACCTCGTCAAGCGCCTCACCAGCCACGACCCGGTCGAGCTTGTAGAGCGTCAGATTGATCCGATGGTCGGTCACCCGGCCCTGCGGAAAATTATAGGTTCTGATCCGCTCCGAACGGTCGCCGGAACCGACCTGTCCCCTGCGGGATGCCGCGCGCTCAGCCTCCACCCTCGCCCGTTCTGCATCATAGATGCGGGCTCTGAGGATTTTCATCGCCTTGGCTCGGTTCTTATGCTGCGATTTTTCGTCCTGTTGGCTGACCACGATGCCAGTTGGCAGATGGGTGATGCGCACCGCCGAATCAGTGGTGTTCACCGATTGCCCACCTGGCCCAGATGCGCGGAAGACATCGATGCGCAGATCCGTCTCGACAATGTCGATATCGACATCCTCGGCCTCGGGCAACACCGCCACCGTTGCCGCCGAGGTGTGAATGCGCCCCCCGGTTTCCGTTTCGGGAACACGTTGAACCCGATGCACCCCGGATTCGAATTTAAGCCTCGCAAAAACATCCGAGCCGGCGATTGTGGCGGTGGCCTCCTTATAGCCACCGATGCCAGTCTCGGACACTTCCATCACCTCAAACTTCCAGCCATGCTTGGCCGCAAATCGCTGGTACATGGCAAACAGATCAGCAGCAAACAGGGCGGCCTCATCGCCGCCGGTGCCGGCGCGCACCTCGAGGATGGCATTGCGCGAATCATCCTTGTCCTTGGGCAGCAACAGCAGCTGCAGCTTGTCCTGCTCAGCGGGAAGCTGACCCGAAAGCTCCTCAAGCTCATTGCGTGCCATCTCCGCCATCTCGGCGTCATCACCAGCTTCGTCAACCATCATCTGGGCATCGGCGATTTCCGTGGCCAGGCGATTGACCAGCTCGATCTGTTCACATACCGGCCGCAACTCGGTCAGTTCACGTGACAGAGTGGCCATTTCGGCGGGCGTCATGTCAGCGGCCTGCGACAGGCGCGCCTCGACCTCGGCGCGTCGCTGCAGAACCTTGTCCATCGTTGAATCGAGGCTCATGGCCACATTCCTCTCATTTATATAAAAGCGGGCTAGCGCCGCTCAAGGCGGCTGGCAACGGCCGCGGCAAGGTCGCTTTGTGCCAGCTCTTGCTGACTGCCCCCGCGCAGATCACGCAACTGCACAGTGCCACTGTCGATTTCAGCACCGCCGATAATGGCGGCAAACCCAACCCCCGCGCGGTCGATCTTTTTCATCTTCTTGCCCATATTGCCACCCACCGGGATATCGACCGAGAAGCCGGCAGAACGCAAATCCTCAGCAATGCGGAACGCGGTCACCTGCGCCGCCGGCTCTGCCGCAATCAGGGCGATATCAGGTGCCTCCAGATCATCAACACCAACGAGCATGGCAAGCCGTTCAATGCCAGCCGCCCAACCGACGCCAGCAATGGCTGGTCCACCAAGCATCTCGGCAAGGCCATCATAGCGACCACCACCCAGAACGGTGCCCTGCGCGCCAAGAGCATCAGTGATGAATTCAAAGGCGGTGTGACAATAGTAATCAAGTCCACGCACCAGCAATGGATCAAATTCCCACCCGATGCCGCTCGCATCCAACGCCGCAGTGACGGCGGCAAAATGGACCTTTGAGGAGTCATTCAGATGGTCTTGTAACCGCGGTGCGGTTTGCAATATGTCGCGGTCCCCAGCATCCTTTGAATCCAGGATTCGCAGCGGATTGACACCCAGCCGCGCCTTGCTGTCTTCCGAAAGATCAGCCTGGTGTTCAGTCAGAAACGCAACAAGGGCACCGCGATATGCAAGGCGGCTTTCGGTATCGCCAAGTGAGTTCAGATGGAGAACACAACGGTCAAGGACGCCAAGATCACCCAGTACGCGGGCTCCACAGGCGATGATTTCAGCATCTGCCAGTGGCTCTACAGGGCCAAGATATTCAATTCCAATCTGATGGAATTGACGCATTCTGCCCTTCTGCGGACGTTCGTAGCGAAACATCGGGCCAGCATAGAAATATTTAAGTGGCAAGGACTGGGTCAAACCATTCGAAATCATTGCCCGCACGACACCAGCCGTATTTTCCGGGCGCAATGTCAGGCTCTCACCACCGCGGTCGGTAAAATTATAAGTCTCCTTGGTGACAACATCGCTGCTGTCCCCAAGCGGTCGTGAAAAAACCTCGGAGAATTCAAATATAGGCGTTGCCATTTCCTGAAACCCGTAACGGCCGGAGGCATGTCGCGCCGTATCAATGACCTTGCGATGAGCTGCCATGGCTTCGGGCAAAAGGTCGCTGGTTCCCCTGGCAGGTTGCAAACGTGACATGATCACAAAGTCTCCATCGCGCCTTCGGCACGTAGTTTTTCCTGTTGGGGTTCGGCGTTCCTCTGCGCCTTGATTTTAGCCGCGCGCTCCTCGACCATGCCGACAATATGCTCGACCAGATCCTCATTCGACAGACGGTGATCAGCAAGCCCACACACATATATCTGATGCGTGCCTTTGCCACCGCCGGTGAGACCAATATCGGTCTCGCGCGCCTCGCCCGGGCCATTCACAACGCAGCCAATGATCGAAACGGAAATCGGTTCGTCGATATGTTGCAGCCGGTCCTCGATGATCTGCACTGTCTCAATCACGTTGAACTGCTGGCGCGCGCATGACGGACAGGAAATGACCGTCACACCACGTCGGCGCAACCCAAGTGATTTCAGCATTTCATAGGCTGCCTTCACTTCCTCGGTTGGCTCTGCAGAGAGCGACACGCGCACTGTATCGCCAATTCCCGCCCACAGCAGATTGCCAAGGCCGATGGCTGATTTCACAGTGCCAGCCCGCAGGCCGCCAGCCTCTGTAATGCCAATGTGAAGGGGGCAATCGATGACCTCGGCGAGCTGTTGATACGCGCCGACCGCAAGAAAAACATCAGAGGCCTTAACCGAGATCTTGAACTCGTGAAAATCATTGTCCTGCAGAATCCGGGCATGGTCGAGTGCCGATTCAACCAAGGCCTCTGGACAGGGTTCGGCATATTTTTCGAGCAGATGGCGTTCCAGCGACCCGGCATTAACGCCAATGCGCATCGAGCATCCATGATCGCGCGCGGCCTTGATCACCTCGCGAACACGTTCCGCCTTGCCAATATTGCCGGGGTTGATCCGCAGGCAGGCAGCCCCCGCCTCGGCCGCCTCTATGGCACGTCGATAATGAAAATGAATATCGGCGACAACGGGTACGGGGCTGTTCTTACAGATTATCCGCAGCGCCGCCGTACTCTCCTCGTCAGGGCAGGATACCCGCACGATGTCGGCACCTGCCTCGGCGGCGGCATTAATCTGCGCAACCGTTGCCTCAACATCGGTGGTGAGTGTGTTGGTCATGGTCTGGACTGAGATCGGCGCATCACCACCGACTGGCACATTGCCAACCATGATCTGCCGGCATTGCCGGCGCTCAATTGTGCGATAGGCTCGGTATGCGTTTGACAAATCTCACTCCAGAGCAGACGGTTTTAGATCGGGGGCTGCACGTTAGGCATAAATCATCGTCGACTCGATAAATCTATAACCGCTCATAGCTGAAAATGCCACAGCAACAGGGCAACAATCGATCTTTCGTGTGTTGATTGTCGGTATCACCGGGCGCTCAGGCTAGAGCTTGGCTTTCAATCCGCTGATGACCAGAGGCAGGTCTCTGACGATCTCACCGGTCTCGCCGACGTCCTTGACCGTGCCATCATTAAACACAAACTCAAGCCCACCGGCATTTCCAGTGCTCAGATAGAGGCTGTCACTGGCATCGATCAGATAGGTGTCACCCGCACGCATCAGCCTTGTCATCACCTCTTCGCCGTCATTTCTGACGATCTCCACCCAGCTGGAGGCGCGCGCCCGCAACGTTACCTCATTCGCTGGGTCACGTTGATTGGCGATGGCCGATCCCTGATCTGGCTGCAGTTCCTGTGCGCCCTCACCACCCACAAGAGGCATTTCACTCGTGGCTGCTGGACCTGCACTGGCCGTCTGAACCTCTCCGTCAAGCGGCAGGGCCGTTTGCTCATCGGTCTGGATGCCTGTCGACGCGTCAGCGCCTAAAGGGTCAATTTGGGCCAGATCGGCTTCGACCATCACATCCTCGGCCCCCGCACCATCACTGGCAGGTGCCAGAGGCAATTCCGCGCCGCCCTCTGGGTCCGCATCGGCAACATTGACGCCATCTTCCTGCGTCTCATCGATCAGCGACAAATCAGCGGCATCATCGGACTGGACATCATTCTGGGCAGCTTCAAGCACTGGCAGTGCCTCACCGCCATCCTCATCATCGATGCTCGCAATCTGATCAAGGCGCGCATCGGCACCACCACCAAGAGCACCGCCCTCGGTCATGGTGCTCTCAATTTCAGCAGTCACCTGAGCGGTTTGTGAACTTTCGGACAGGACATCGTCAATCGTCTCTGGGCGGTCCATAAGATACCATCCGGTATAACCACCCACCGCCACCAGAACCGCAATCGATGCAGCCAGTGCGCCTGAGCGTCGCGGGCGCTGATCGCCAATGGGAAATCTATAGGAAGGGGTTGCGGCCCCATCCTCAAGCTGTGCGTAATATGCCTCAACCAGCGCTGCAACAGCCTTACGTTCAATACCGACGGCAGCACCATAGCTGCGGATGTAACCGGCGACATAGGTTGGTGATGGCAGCGTGTCGAACTCACCCGCCTCGAGCATTTTGATGAAATCTCTGGAGATGCGAAGCGTCTGCGTTACATCGGCAGCACTCATGCCCGAGTCCAGCCGTGCTGTACGCAACGTCGCGCCGATAACCTTGCCGCTATCGCGCATTTCCATGGTGTCGTTACCTTGCGGCGTCGATTGCGTCATCGCCACTCTCTAAATAATGTCAAGCCTCGCACTTTTCAACATTAGCAAAAAGTGCATAGAATGCAAGAATATCCTATCGAAACTTGATAGTTAGGTGGATTTCTTAAAGCGTCAAGGTTAGTTCCACCTGCAACCAGGCCACGCTCGCATAAAAACACCCTGCCATTTACCTATGGCTGTAGAGGCTAGTCGTCATCCAGACCAAACGCTGTGTGCAGGCTCCGGACAGCCAACTCGGTATATTCTGAGGAAATCAACACTGATATCTTGATCTCGGATGTTGAGATGACCTGCAGGTTGATACCTTTATCAGCAAGCGTCTCAAACATGGTCTTTGCCACGCCCGGCTGCGAGCGCATCGCCATGCCGACAACAGAAATCTTGGTCACATTCTCTGTCGAGTCGATGCCGGAAAATCCAAGCGTTTCCTTGTTGGTCTCGATGATCGCAACCGCCTTTTCCATATCCACCCGGCCAAGGGAAAAGGTAATGTCGGTCTTTTTGGTGTCCGTTGACGCGCTTTGCACGATCATATCGACATTGACATGCTGGTCCGCGAGCTGGCCGAAAACACCAGCCGCAATTCCAGGCTGGTCGGGCAGGCCCTGAATGGTGATTTTGGCCTCATCAGGGCTGTAGGCGATTCCGCTGATTTTTTCCTGTTCCACAATCGAATCCTCATCGACAACAAAAGTTCCCGGCGCGTCACTGAAGCTCGAGCGCACCTGTAAATTTACATTGTGGCGCATGGCCATGGCAACCGAACGTGTCTGCAGCACCTTCGCGCCCAATGACGCCATCTCCAGCATTTCCTCAAAGGTTACACTGTCCAGCTTGTGTGCCTTTGGGGCAATGCGCGGATCAGTTGTGTAAACCCCATCAACATCAGTGTAGATGTCACAACGGTCAGCCGCCAGCGCCGCGGCAAGTGCCACCGCCGAGGTATCGGAACCACCCCGGCCAAGCGTCGTAATCCGGCCATCGGGAGCAATGCCCTGAAAGCCGGCAACGACAGCCACCTGCCCGGAAGCAAGTCTCTCGCGCATCAGGGCTGTATCAATATCCACAATCCGCGCGGCACCGTGAATTTCATCAGTCTTCAACGGCATCTGCCAGCCAAGCCAGGACCGGGCATCAATGCCAATATTCTGCAGCGCAATGGCCAGCAGCCCAACCGTGACCTGCTCACCAGTGGCGACAATCGTGTCATATTCACGTGCATCATGCATTGGCCCGATTTCACGCGCCCATTCCACCAGCTGGTTGGTCGTCCCAGCCATCGCCGAAACAACAACCGCGACCTGATGGCCCTGATCGACCTCGGTCTTTACACGCTGCGCAACATTGCGAATGCGATCGAGGTCGGCAACCGATGTGCCTCCAAATTTTTGAACAATAAGTGCCATTTTGTCGTATGTTAAACTGCTGGTTTAGATCCTAAAGTGCAGCAGTCATAGCGATAACGGTGCCGCGGGGCAAGTCCATGAAAACCACAGCCGATCAAAAAGAAATCGCCAATTTTGCAGCCATGTCGGAAAAATGGTGGGACGAGCGTGGCCCAATGGCTCCGCTGCACAGATTTGCACCTGTCCGGATTGACTACATCCTGCAGAGTCTGCGCCGGCGAAAACAGAGAAAGCCCGTGGATGACATGACCAGCGGACAGGCACCGCTGGCTGGTCTGCGCATTCTTGATATCGGGTGTGGTGGCGGCATTCTGGCTGAGCCAATGGCGCGTCTGGGTGCCGACGTCACCGCAATCGACGCCACAGCCGAAGCCATCGAGGCGGCAAAGACACATCTTGCCATGGGCCAGCTTGTCATCGACTATCAATGCTGCACAGCCGAAGAACTGGCGCAGGAGACCGCCAGGAAAGCGGAAAAATTTGATCTGATATATGCGTCTGAGGTGATCGAACATGTCACTGACCGACAGCTGTTTGCCGAGGCCATCGCCTCGATGCTGGCACCGAATGGCACCGTCGTGATCACCACAATCAATCGCAGCCTGCCAGCGCTTGCCTTTGCGAAATTCGCCCTGGAATACGTTGTCCGACTGGTACCCGCCGGAACACATGATCCAAAGAAATTTGTCAAACCTGCTGAATTGCGCGCCGAATTTGGAGCTGTTGGCATTGTGCTTGATGACGTGACCGGCTTCGTGCCAACCCTTGGAGGCGGCTTCAGACAGTCGGGAAATCTCAGCGTGAACTACGGGGCCAGCGGGGGATGGGGGTAACCTCTGGATGACGGCCCACGCATCAGGGCATTGCGACAGCGCGAAGACAGTCTGATTGTCCTGTCTAGTTATCCTGTGGCAACCAGGGCATCTGCATGATTTCGATGCCCTCTTCATCCAGCTGCTCGCGTTCGGTTTTAGACACCTCACCGTAAATACCTTCCGGCTCAGCCTCGCCATAATGGATTTTGCGCGCTTCCTCGGCGAAATCGCTGCCAACATCGCGGCATTCTTTCTTTATTCTGCTCTGCAGTTCGCGCATTTCAACCACCAGCTCCCGCATTTTGACCATCGCCTCGGGGGGCATGCCTGCACCGGAAACCGAAACAGGTGGGGGTGGTGAGACAGCCGCGGCTTCTGTGGGCTGTTCAGCAGGGACCTCCGTCTTGCGGGTTTTTGGGCTGGCAAGATTGGGAGCCATGAGGGCGCGGCGAACATTTACCGTCTCGCAGATGGGACAGGACAGGAAACCGGCAGCGCATTGTTCGGAAAAGGCATCCGAACTCTGGAACCAACCTTCAAACTCATGTTCTTTTTCACAAATCAGCTGATATTTGATCATCTTTTCGCCCTGACACGCGTCGCTTCATGGTCGAGCGGCCGCTTCCTGTTCAAAAGCGTCCCTCACTATGGTAAACGGGCGCGCACATGTCCTCAGGCAAGCTTTCCACAGCAGTGCTTGTATTTGCGGCCAGAACCACAGGGGCAGGGTTCATTGCGCGAAATCTTTCGGTTTGGTGTCGGCACCGTTTTTGACGCACCGGTCGCTGGCGTGGCCTCGGCACTTTCCGGTGGGCGCAGCTCGACATGCGCCAGGACCATCGTCGTCGTCTCCCGCAGCCCCGCAAGAAGCTGTTCAAACATCATGAATGCCTCACGCTTATATTCATTGAGCGGGTCCTTCTGGGCATAGGCCCTGAGGGATATACCCTGGCGCAGCTGGTCAAGCCGCAGCAGATGCTCTTTCCATTGCTGGTCAAGAACCTGCAGCAGCAATGATTTTTCCGCCATCCGCATTACGTCCGGCCCAAGACGCACGGCCTTTTCCGCCATATATCTGTCGGCGGTGTCGACAAGCCGTTCCTCGATTTCCGTTTCGGCAACGCCGTCCTCGGAAAACCAGTCTGTTGCCGGAACCTCAATGCCAAGCACACGCTGGGCGTCACTGGCCAGTTGATCGGGGAGCCACTGGTCATGGTAGCTGCCGTCAGGAATAGCCCTTTCAACGATCTGCGCCGCTGCCTCATGGCGCATTTCGGTGACAGTTTCCTGGACATCCTCAGCGCGCATGATTTCCTTGCGTTGCGAGAAGATGACGCTGCGCTGGTCATTCATCACGTCATCATATTTGAGCAGCTGCTTGCGGATCTCAAAATTGCGCGCCTCAACCTTCGACTGCGCCTTTTCAACTGCCTTGTTGATCCAGGGGTGAATGATGGCCTCCCCGTCCTCAAGGCCCAGCTTTTGCAGCATCCCATCGAGCTTTTCCGAACCGAAGATGCGCATCAGATCATCCTGTAGGGACAGGAAGAATTTGGAGGCACCAGGATCCCCCTGACGTCCCGTACGTCCGCGCAGCTGATTGTCAATGCGGCGCGACTCATGCCGCTCGGTACAGATCACATAAAGACCACCGGCCTCAAGCGCTGTGGCTTTCAACGCCTCGACCTCGGCGGTGATACGGGCTTTTTCGGTCTTGCTGGCCTCACTGTCGGCAAGTCGTATCTCCAGATTGCCACCAAGCTGGATATCCGTGCCGCGGCCCGCCATATTGGTGGCAATCGTCACCGCACCCGGCACACCGGCCTGCGCGATGATCTTGGCTTCTTCCTCATGGAAACGGGCATTGAGAACCTGATGCTCAATCTTGCGTTTTTTCAACTCGTTTGAGAGGGATTCGGATTTTTCGATGCTGATCGTGCCAACAAGGACGGGTTGGCCGCGGCTCCGGCAATCGGAGATCAGATCAATCACGGCGTCATCACGCTCAGCGCTGGTGCGATAGACCTCGTCATCATGATCGACACGCTGCACCTCACGGTTAGTTGGGATCGCTGTCACGTCGAGATTGTAGATTTCAGAAAACTCTCCGGCCTCGGTCATCGCCGTACCAGTCATCCCGCTCAGCTTTTCATACATGCGGAAGTAATTCTGGAATGTCACCGATGCCAGGGTTTGGTTTTCTGCCTGAATCTCGACATTTTCCTTGGCCTCGAGCGCCTGGTGCAGCCCCTCGGAAAAACGCCTGCCATCCATCGCCCGGCCAGTGAATTCATCAATGATCACAACACCGCCATTTTTCAGCATGTAGTGAGTGTCACGATGGAATAATTTGTGTGCGCGCAGCGATTGATTGACGTGATGCAGCAGCCCGACATTGTCGATGTCATAGAGCGTGCCTTCACCCATCACCCCCGCCTCACGCAGCAGCGTTTCGGCATGTTCTATGCCGTCCTCGCTGAGTGAGACGCTGTTTCCCTTTTCATCGAGGTCATAGTCACCTTCACCGAGTTTCGGCACGATTTTGTTGGCTGCGATGTAATTGTCGGCGTTGGTTTCCGCAGGGCCGGAAATGATCAGCGGGGTTCTTGCCTCGTCGATCAGAATTGAATCGACTTCGTCAACAATGGCAAAATGGTGGTCGCGCTGGACCATGTCCTCAAGCCGAAACTTCAGATTGTCACGCAGATAGTCAAAGCCAAACTCATTGTTGGTGCCATAGGTCACATCACAGCGATAGGCCTGCCGGCGGGCATCATCATCAATCCCCCCGATAATGCAGCCAACACTCAACCCCAGAAATTCATAGACCTGCCCCATCCAGCCCGCGTCGCGCGAGGCGAGATAGTCGTTGACCGTCACGACGTGGACGCCCTTGCCCGACAGCGCGTTCAAGAACACGGCAAGGGTCGCCACCAGCGTCTTGCCCTCTCCCGTCTTCATTTCTGCGATCTGGCCCTTGTGAAGCGCCATTCCTCCCATCAGCTGGACATCAAAATGCCGCTGACCAAGCGTTCTTTTTGCCGCCTCACGCACCAGAGCAAAGGCTTCGGGCACAAGAGAATCAAGGCTCTCACCCTTTGCCACACGTTCTTTGAATGCTGCTGTTGTGGCTGGAAAATCCTCGTCACCCAGCTGCGCCATCCTGTCCTCAAGCTCGTTTACCGCCGAGACCATCGGAACGAACTTTTTAACGACCCGGTCGTTGGAATCGCCAAACAGGCTTTTCGCCAATGAACCTAACATGATTACTCCAGAAGTCTGGCGGCTGAGACGCCCTGATTTTCCCCGTGTGGGCTGGGTCGCAGCGGCCCCTTTCCCACGAGATGGAGATAGTCATGAAAGCCTGTTTTGTCAATGTGGCAGCGGCTTTGCCGGACGGTGTCGAATGCATCTGCCCGGTGGGTGATTTCCACCAGCTGAAAAAACCGACAAAGGCTTGCCTTGGCTCTTTGCATCGGTAGAATAAGCGCCTCGTCTTAATGACCCGATGTCGGATGGTATCATCCGCACCTCCAAGAAAAGGTTAGACCCTATGAAACGCCTGATCCGCGCCACCTGTTTTCTATCTCTCGTTCTGTTTTCCGGGAGTGTTTTTGCCCAGGACCGCATTGCCGTCGCCACACTGAACGGAGAGACAATCTGGCTGGAGGAAGTCATGCGCGCCGTCGAGGGGCTGCCGCAGGAATATCGGCAGGCACCCATGGACACCTATTTCGACCAGCTGGTTGCCGAAGTGATTGATACGAGACTCGCTGCGGCTGCTGGCTATGAGTCCAATCTGGACAAGGACAAGGCTGTTGCCCAGGCCATGAAGATGGCTGCTGACCGCATTCTGGCCGAAGCGTTTCTGAGCGCAACCATCAACAGCCAGATCACCGACGAGGCCATTATGTCCGCCTATGACGCATTTGTTGCAGACACGGCCTCACGCGAACAGGTGACTGCATCCCATATTCTGGTTGAAACAGAGGAAGCGGCGCAAGAGATCATCGCCAAACTCAATGATGGCGGCGATTTCGCCACGTTGGCGAAGGAGAATTCGACAGGACCAAGCGGTCCCAATGGCGGTGCCCTTGGCACTTTCGGCAGGGGCCAAATGGTACCGGCCTTTGAAACAGCCGCTTTTGCCATGCCGGTTGGCAGTTTTTCCGCCGAACCTGTGCAGACACAGTTTGGCTGGCATGTGATCTCAGTCTCTGAACGGTCCGTACAGCCAGCACCCGAGATGGAGGCAATGCGCGCGCAGCTGAGCAACAATCTGTCCCGGCAGCATCTGGGTCGGTTGCTTGAGACGCTGCGTGCCGATGCTGTCATCGATCTGCGCAGCTTCGAGGATATCCGCAAGGATGCGCAGGCGGCCCAACAGGCGCAGTGATGGTCGTGTCACCGCTGGCACCCGCCTGCTTTCCTGAGCTTCCATTGATTCGTGGTGTGAGGCTGACAACTGCGCGGTGCGGCATGAAATATCAGGGTCGTGATGATCTGATGGCGATGCTGCTTGATCCGGGCAGCCATGTGGCCGGCGTCTTCACGGAATCGGATACCGCCGCCGCCGCGCCGCGCTGGAGCCGCCAGCATTGTCGCAACGCAAAGGCCCGGGCGATCATCACCAATGCCGGCAACGCCAACGCGTTTACCGGCGAACAGGGAATGCAGGATGTCATTGCCCTTTGCGCCGGGTTCGCCGCGCATATCGGCGCCAAAAGCGAGGATGTGCTGATCGCCTCAACCGGGGTGATTGGTGAGTCCTTGGACTGCGCCCTTATCACGGCAGAATTTCAGAAGCTGGCCACGGCAGATGACGCGGGCTGGCAGGCGGCGGCAAACGCCATCCGCACCACCGACACCTTCGCCAAGGGAGCCGGCATGGCCTGCAGGATCGACGGGGCGGCCGTGCAGATCTGTGGCATCGCCAAGGGATCAGGCATGATTGCGCCCAACATGGCGACCATGCTTGGCTATATCGCCACCGATGCCGCAATTGCACCAGACGCGCTGCAGGCATTGCTGATCTCTGCAACCAACAGAAGTTTCAACGCGATCACTGTCGACAGCGACACATCGACATCCGACTCGGTCTTTCTGATTGCCACGGGAGCTGCCACGAATACCGAGATTGAGGATCCAGATGATCCCCGGCTGGCCGAGTTCCGCCACGCGCTGGACCATGTCATGCAGGATCTGGCGACCCAGATCGTGCGTGATGGAGAGGGTGCGAGCAAATTCATCACCATCGACATCACCGGTGCGCGTGATGAGATCAGCGCCCATAAAATCGCTATGTCCGTCGCCAATTCACCGCTGGTGAAAACAGCGATCGCCGGTGGAGACGCAAATTGGGGCCGGATTGTCATGGCCGTCGGCAAGGCCGGTCAGTCCATCGACCAATCTTGCCTTGCGATCGCCATGGGAGGGATCACAATCGCCAGGGACGGCGCACGCGTTGAGGGGTTTGATGAAACCCCGGTTACCGAACATATGGCGGGCGACAACATCTCCATTCAGGTGTGCGTTGGTGACGGGTCGGGTACCGCCCGCGTCTGGACATGTGATCTCACACATGGATATATCAGCATCAATGCCGACTACCGGAGCTGAGATGCCGATGCCCCTCGTTCATGTAAGTGCGGTGGCACTGGTCGACACGGATGGACGCGTCTTGCTGGCGCAACGGCCGGAGGGAAAACCCATGGCCGGCCTGTGGGAATTTCCCGGCGGCAAGATCGAAACCGGTGAGACACCGGAACAGGCGCTGATCCGGGAGCTGCATGAGGAACTGGCGATCGATACCGCTGAGAGCTGTCTGGCACCGATTGGCTTTGCCAGCCACAGCTATGACTCATTTCATTTGGTGATGCTGTTGTTCGCCTGCCGCAAATGGACAGGAAGCCCCCGTGCAGTTGAGGGCGGTGCCCTGCAATGGGTGCGGCCCAATCAGCTTCGCAACCATCCCATGCCGGCAGCTGATCTGCCACTTATTCCCATATTGCAGGATCTTCTCTAGGACCGGCAACGCAATCAGGATTTGGACTGCGGGTCATGCTCGGTCGTATCGAGGCTATCGGCAAGGCGGTGTGTGGCGCTTCCCGGACGCAGCGGCTTCTGCTGGCTTTCATGCGGGGCCCAGCCAGTCAGGGTGATGATCTCGAAACTTGCTGGAATTGATCCATCCGGCCGCCCGTAACGCGCCTGATAGATCTGTGCTGCGCGCAGAAAAAGCTGACGCGAGGTTGGTTTACGGATGCGCTGTTGCAGGGCGTTCTGCTCACCCATGCCACGCAAATCAGCCATCAGCCGAGAGAGATCCGGGTAACTGATCGTGAGCCGGTCAGCATCCGCAACTGGCAAGGCAAGGCCGGCCCGGCCAAGCAACCCACCAACATCACGAATATCCGCCATCAACGCCGCACGTGGGCTGATCCCACCAGCTATTTCGCTCTCTGCCTCTGCAAATGCGCTACGCAACTCGATCAAGGTGGACCCACCGAGAAAGCTGACAAGAAGCAGACCATCCGGCTTCAACAGGGCGCGCATCTGCGTCAGCAGGCCGGGAAGATCATCAATCCAATGCAGCGACAGACAAGAAAATACGGCATCGAACATTGCCGGGGCGAAAGGCAGCTGCTCTGCCTCGCTGACGATTGCCGGGCCATTTACCCCAGCCGATCTTGCAAATTCAAAAGCGGGATCGGCCTGGATCACCGTTCCCACCTTGCCTGTCTGTTTGAGGTGACGTGTCAGCACTCCGTCATGACAGCCAAAATCCAGACAGAGGGGAAAATCCCGACGCACGAGCTCAAGCCTGTCTGCCAGCCGCAGCGCGCCCTCTGATTTCAGAAAATCAAATTCGGTGAAGGAAGCCGCTGCACGCGCGCGGTTTCTGCGATGCTGCGCATAATCAAATAAACGTGGAATTTCCGGATTCATAGCCGGTGCGCCTCTCTTGCCCATCGTCCGCACAATCACCAACCACCTGAAAAATGCAAGTGAAAAACCAAAGGTTCTGCCTTAACGAACTCTTTACCTGATTGTGATAGGCCAAGGGAATGCTGCGCTTACTCGACCATCTGAGTACGTTCATTCTGCCGCACCAATGCGTGCTGTGCCGCGCTTTTGCGGATTCGACAGGCCTGTGCGCAAGCTGCTGGTCAGGGCTTGAACCAATATCAGACCCGAAATGCGTGCAATGTGGCAGACCCCTGCAACATGATCTACCACAGGGAAAATGTGGCCAATGCTGGTTGATGCCGCCAGTCATTGAAAGGACGCGTGCCTGGTGCTTGTACAATGATACCTCACGGGCGATCATTCTGAAATTCAAGCATGGCAACGGTCTGGCGCTGACACCCGTCCTTGCGGCGATGCTTGGCAGGCTTTATGACGAACTTGCGGCCCCCGGCAGTCTGGTCATTCCGGTTCCCCTGCATCGGTGGCGATATCTTCACAGACGCTACAACCAATCGGCGGAGTTGGCACGCCGCCTGACATCGACGCATGGTTGCGGTTTATTTGCCCCAAACCTCCTGCAGCGCCACAAGGCAACAACCAGTCAGGCCGGCCTCAACCACGCCCAGCGCAAACAGAATCTGGCCCGTGCATTCCAACTGAATGAGAGCGGCAATGCAGCTGTACGGGACCAGCATATTCTGTTGATCGATGATGTGCTGACAACTGGCGCAACGCTCAATGAAGCGGCACAAACTCTGACCAGAGCGGGATGCAAATCCGTCAGCGCCCTGGTAATCGCCAGGGTCAGATAAGCATCGGATCAAATCATCAACTTGGCATTCAGGTCTTGCGACTTGGTGCGGTTTCACCTAAATGACAGGGCATGAGTGATACACCAAAAGTTGAAATCTATACCGGTGCGGCCTGCGGCTATTGCATGCGGGCATTGCGTCTGCTCGACTCGAAAAACATTACGTATGAACAAATCGATACTTCGATGAATTCAGCACGTCGCGCGGATATGCGGAGCCGTTCGGGTGGGCGTCATACCGTGCCACAGATTTTCATCGACAATGAGCATATTGGTGACTGCGAGGAATTGTTCAGGCTGGAAAATGCCGGGCATCTCGACAGGCTTTTGAGAGTGTCTTGAGCAAAGCGCTCCGCATTGCCGCCCTGCAATATTGTGCTGGCGCAGATGCCGGCGCCACCCTCACCCAGATCGAGCCAATGATCGCCCGCGCTGCCGAGGCGGGAGCCGATCTTGTCGCACTTCCCGAGGCAGCCAGTTTTCTGGCCCCCAGCCGGGAAAGTCTGGTTGACCTTGCTGAAAATGAGGCGGACAGTCCCAGCCTTCACCATTTCAGACAGATGGCCCGTCACAGAGGGGTATGGCTGTTGATCGGATCTTTATTGATCCGCCGGTCCGAGGATGGACAACTCGTCAACCGCAGCTATCTTGTGGCGCCCGACGGCAAGATTGACCCCCATTATGACAAGATTCACATGTTTGACGCCAATGTCGGCGATGGCAGACACTATGCAGAGTCAAAGAATTTTCTGGCTGGCGGGAAAATGGTTGTTGCCAATTGTGGCGCGGCATCGATTGGCCTGAGCATTTGTTATGATGTGCGTTTTCCGGCGCTCTACCGTGATCTGGCGAGCGCCGGCGCGGCCATCCTGTCGGTCCCATCTGCTTTTACCTATGACAGTGGACGGGCGCATTGGCATGTATTGTTGCGCGCCCGCGCCATTGAGAACGGATGTTTTGTGATCGCTCCGGCGCAATGTGGAACGCATGCCGATGGCCGGCGCACCTATGGGCATGCGCTGATCATCAGCCCTTGGGGCGAAATCATGGCCGAAGCAGCAACCGATGATGATGTCGCTGATCCGGGGGCGAATGATGATGTGATTTTCGCCGACATTGATCTTGACGCCGTGCAGCGGGCGCGCCACGCCATACCCTCGCTCAGCAACGCCAGACCCTATGAGGTCTGATCAGGCGAGTGCCTTGTCACCCATGGCGAGATATTTGTCTGACCTGTCGGCAATCAGCGCGGCAGCGTCCAGTGACTGCATGGATTGCAGCTGTTCAGAACAGACTGTTCCGAGGCTGGAAATAGCGGCTGTCTGATCACGATGTGCGCCGCCAAGCGGCTCGGGAACAATCGCATCAATCACGCCAAGCGCCTTCATATGATCCGATGTAATGCGCAACGCCTCGGCCGCTTCCTGCGCATGCTCGCCACTGCGCCACAGGATCGACGCGCATCCCTCAGGCGAAATCACCGAATAGATGGCATGCTCATACATCACGACGCGGTTGCCGGCAGCAAGGGCTATGGCACCACCTGAACCGCCCTCACCAATAATGGCCGACACCATGGGGGTTGGCAAACGCAGGCAGGCGCGAATGGAAGTCGCGATTGCCTCAGCCTGGCCCCGCTCCTCGGCACCACGACCGGGATAGGCACCGGCCGTATCGACAAAGCTGAGAACCGGCAGGCCAAAGCGTCCAGCCAGTTCCATCAGGCGGGTTGCCTTGCGGTACCCCTCAGGGCGCGCCATGCCAAAATTCCGTTTGATGCGCTCCTCGGTGGTGCTACCTTTTTCCGTTCCCATCACCATCACACCCTGGCCACGGAAACGGGCCATGCCACCAATCACCGCGTAATCCTCGGCATAGTTCCGGTCGCCAGCAAGCGGCGTGAAATCGTCGAAGAGCTGGCTGATTATCGCGCTGACCCGCGGCCTTTCAGGATGGCGGGCGACCTGTACCTTTTCCCATGGACCGAGCTTTTCATAGGTCTGCTTCAACTCACGCTCGATGCGCGTCTGCAGCTTTCCAATCTCATCGGCAATGTTGATACTGCCATCCGAACTCATATGGCGGAGTTCCTCCACCTTGCCCTCCAGATTGGCAATTGGCTTCTCAAAATCAAGAAAATGTCTCATTTCAGTGAGTTATCCTGTATTTGTCGCATGGCAATCCCAGCAATGCGCAGTTTACTCATCCTGACCCATGCTGGCAAGCGGGTGGGCTGTTGCCACCAGGCCGGCAAGGCGTTCGGGACGGGTTGAGGTATAGATCTGGGTCGTTGAAATATCGGCATGGCCAAGCAGCGTCTGCAGGCTGCGCAGGTCGGCGCCCCGGTTCAGCATATGCGTTGCAAAGGAATGCCGCAGAACATGCGGGCTGACCCGCATGGGATCAAGCCGCGCCGCGACCGCAAGATTTTTTAACAATGCCGCAAACTGGTGACGCGACATCGATGCATCATCTGCCTTTCCCCTGGGCTTGCCGCCGGCAGGCCGGTCTTTGCCATTGGAGACGGTCACCGCATGGGGAAACATATAAATGGACTGTACATATTCCGCACGGCTATCGCGCGCCTCGAGCCAGTTGACGGCTGCCTGCCTCGCCGCGACCCCCAACGGCACCAGCCGTTCCTTGCCACCCTTGCCGATTACCACGAGGCTCTCCTGACCCCGGCGAAACTGATCGACCGTCAGCGCCACAAGTTCGGAAACACGAAGACCCGTAGCATAGAGAATTTCCAGTAGCGCAACCGCACGCTGCGCCTGCCAGAGGGGCTGCAGTTGTCCAGCTGCCGCGATGAGAGCCACGACCTCCTGCTCGGAGAGGCTTTTGGGAAGGGTGGTTGGCAGTTTTGGATTTTCGATCCAGCGACACGCATTGTCGCTGCGGACCCGTTCCTCGACAAGCCAGACCATCATCTGCCGCACCGCACTCAATCGACGCGCGACCGAGCGGGCAGACAGGCCATCGGCGTGCCATTCGGCAATCACCGCGCGCAGATCATCTGCATCACAGGCGATAAGGGAGGTGTCCCGAGCCATCAAGGCGCGGCCTGCTGCCTCCAGATCGCGACGATAGGCGGCGATGCTGTTTGGAGCAAGCGCACGGTCAGCCGACATTGCGTCCAGAAAGGTGCTGACGATGGCGATATGTCTGTTAGCGGCTGTTTCCGGCAGTGCAGTCATTCCTGTTGGTTTGCATTATCAATGGCGGTCCCGACAACCGAATTTTCATCGGTGGAACCTGTTATCTCGCCGGCGCCGTCCTGTGCCTGCATGGTTTCATCCGGGGTGGTTTCATCCGGGGCGGCCAGGCCATCATCCACGATTGCCACTGTCTGGTCCTGCAGAACAGACGACGACAACTCCGACATGGGGGGAACAATCTCAGAAAAGCGCGACAGCAGATGGGTCTTGACGACTTCGGTGGCAAACATCCGACCGGTTCTGGTTTGTCCGATCTCATTCATCGCATTGACAATCACCGCGACATCCTGCGGGTTGATGTCCTGCAGCGGGAAATCAGCAAGCGCCCAGCTTGCAAGTAACACGGTCTCGGCAACCCGGCGTTTTTCAGCGGCGGTATTCAACGCCCGCAACAACAGCGGTGAAAGTGGCTGATAGTGCGCATTCTGATTGTCCGGTGAATCCAGAAAATCAAGCCATTCCTGTTCGCCTGGCGCAATGCCAAGCGCCTCAATCACCGGCAGCAGGGTCCAGAGATCCAAATCTGCGAGGGCGCGATGGTTCCACTCACCATTGGCGAGCATCTGCATCAGGGCACGCGTAGCGGCCACGTTGGTGGTGGAAAAACCACTATCGGCCAGAATGGCACTCTCGGGCTGCTGCATGGCAATGAGCATCGCAACAGCGGCAACTGATTGGCCATTATCGGCGCTGATCGCCGCATCCAGACCGGAAAAAGTCAGTGCTTCACCTGCCAGCTCTGCATAGAGAGGCAGCATTATCTGCCCATTGCCGGCCGCAATGTCGGTTTTCATGGCCTGCGCAATCAGCGGCACTCTTGTGGCGCTGGTGTCATCGGCTATGGCCCGCCAGGTCATTGCCGTTGTCAAGGGTGACGACCCGCTGTGATGGCGGGCAAGCGCACTCTGGGCAAGCTCTGGCGCGGTTGCTGCACTGCGCCATAGATTGCCGGCTTCCAATGGGGTGATCAGACCCTTGGTCAACCCATCAAACGTCGAAACCAGCCGCGCATCCGTTCCCAGATAGCGCAGGGCCACTGTTCCCTGCGCCATCTGCGGTGGCAGCACAGCAAGACTATCGAGGCTGATTTCATGATGGGCCGCATCCATAAGCACGACATGCAGTGCCTCGACAAGGGCCGGATCGAAGGCCTGCGCCTCGGTGCCACTCAGCATTTCATCGACAAGCGCAAAAAACACCGGATCCTCGACGCCGCTTGCCGCCAGAATGTCAGCACCGAATCTGGCACTGCTTGCATCATCCTGTACGGAACTGCAAATCACCTTCAATTTATGCCAATAAGGATCAAGTGTGGTTGTGATATAGCTCTCAACAACCGTGCAGGCATCCCTGTCGAGACGCCGCATCAACTGGTATTCGACAAGCCATTTTTTCCAGTCAAGCCAGTCATCATCATTCGGCAGACGCCCCACCATAACGGCCAGATCGTCGGACCGGCCAGCGGCCGCCAGCCAGTCAAGCCGCGCCCGCACGAGCGCACGCGCCACCGTGTTTGCGCCAGCCGGTGGGACCGCTTCCCGGGCAACAACCTCGAGGGCGAGCGAGGAAATTGCCCGTGACTGCGGCGCAAGGCTGCCATTTTCATAAAGGAATGTCGCGCGTGACGCAGCTGTCCCGCGCCAGATCAATTCGTTTAGATTTCCGGCGCCATCTGCTGATTGCCGTACGCCAATCGCGGCAAGCCCAACATCTTCGACCTCTCGCAATCCGATGGTGACGGTAGACTCCTCAATCACCGCGCTCTGTTCGGTCTGGACTGCTGTCTGTTCTGCCTCAACCGCTGTGGCATTCCCTGTTACCGTTACTGCGCTCTGGGCTTGCACATTTCGAGCCGGCAGCGTCGCTGATGGTACCGCCTGCTGTGAACTCAGATCAATGGCGGAGCCTGTTGTCCCGTTATCGGTCACGACGTTGAATGCGTCTTCGATGGTCGTCTCAGACGCGCCTTGGGCATTGCCTTTGCTTGTGTTGTCAGATGGTGAGAGACCGAGAAGATTAACCGGCCCCTCATTGGTAATGATGGTCGCGGTCTGCGCCTGCGCAGAGGTTAGGCTGGAACCGGCAAGCGCCGCCACCAGACCTGCAAAAACGACAAGGCGGCACACTCTATTTTGGTAGATTTTCATCGGAAACAACCTTGTTAATAGCTGTGGTCGGCGCTGGAATGTTCCAGCTCGACAGCGCAACAAGACCGGCGGCAAAAAGACCGACAATCACAATCACAATAATTCCAACCCGATTCATGTTCTCTCCACCTGACCTGTCGGTTCTGCAAACCGGCCTGCAAGCATCAGGGCACCGCAAGGCCATTTTCAAAGCTGTCCGTTGTTATGGCATATTTTGTATGGCAAGAATATGTCTGCAATTGGGCAAAGATACCAGTCCCGTTACAGGACTGGGAAAATTGCCCTATCAGAAAGCTGCCAGCAGATCAGTTTGCCCCCAACTTAGGGTCAAGGAAACATATTCCAAAAATCAGCCAGAACGGGCATAAGGTTGCGTATGCAAACCAAATATAAAGACATCAAATCACGCATCGTCAAACCGATCACCCTCGTGGGTCTGATGGGAAGCGGCAAATCAATGCTTGGCAAACGTCTTGCCAAGCAGCTTGACATGCCTTTTGCCGATAGTGACAAAGCAATTGAAGACGCCGCCGGTCTGACCATCAGCGACATTTTCGATATTGCCGGCGATGCAAAATTCCGGGAAATGGAAGAGCGCATCATCGCCGAACTTGTTGCAACGGGGCCGCTGATCCTGGCTACAGGTGGCGGTGCCATCTGCAGAGCCAAAACCGCTGAACTGCTGCTGAAGCAATCCGTGGTCGTCTGGCTGCAGGCCGCACCCGAGACCCTCATGGCCCGGATCGGAACGACGGCAACACGGCCGCTGCTGGCCGGTGGTGATCCCCTTGAAAAGCTCCGCCAATTGAGGCTTGATCGCCAGAAGCACTATGAAAAAGCCCATATTCATCTGAATACGGATGGATTGAGTGGTGACAAAGCACTGGTAACTTTGATCGACGCTCTTGACAGCTTTCTGCCAGTCACATAGGCCATAAGCATCATGGATGACATTACATCTCTTCGCGTCGGCCTTGGTGCGCGCGCCTATGATATCAAAATCGGGAATAACCTGATCGCCAATGCGGGCGACGTGCTGGGTGACATCGTTGCCGGGCGACAGGCAGTCATTGTCAGCGACAGCAATGTGGCACCCCTTCACCTTGACGCGCTTGCCAGCAGCCTTGCCCGGGTCACCCGGCGCTGCGACAGAATCATCGTACCAGCCGGCGAGGCAAGCAAGAATATGCAGACGCTTACCGGTCTGCTGAACGACATTCTTGATCTTGGTGTGGATCGCGGTCTTGTGATAGTTGCACTGGGCGGCGGGGTTATCGGAGATCTTGCCGGTTTTGCTGCGGCAAGCCTGATGCGCGGCGTTGATTTTGTTCAGGTCCCCACATCATTGCTTGCCCAGGTCGACAGCTCAGTAGGTGGCAAGACCGGGGTCAACGCGCCCCGTGGCAAGAATTTGATCGGAGCCTTCTATCAACCGCGGGCGGTTCTCGCCGATACCGCCGCGCTGGCGACACTACCGCCGCGTGAACTGCGCGCCGGCTATGCGGAAGTGGCCAAATATGGGCTGCTTGGCGATGCCAGCTTCTTCGCCTGGCTGGAAGACAATGGCAAGGCAATGCTCGAGCTTGAGCCGCAGGCACTGAACCATGCCATCATGACCTCCTGCGCCGCCAAGGCACGGATCGTCGAGGCGGATGAGCGTGAGGCTGGACAGCGAGCGCTGCTCAATCTTGGCCATACCTTTGCCCATGCCTTTGAGGCAGAGGCCAATTATGATGGCCGCCTGCTGCACGGCGAGGCTGTGGCCGCGGGAATGGGTGTTGCCTTCGCACTGTCAGTGCGAATGGGACTTTGCGATCAAGATGATTTGGACCGAGTGAAGGCGCATCTGAGAGGGCAACAGCTGCCGGGTGACAACAAAGAGCTGGCGGCTGGCAATGCCGCGGCAGAAAGATTGATCGCGCATATGCAGCATGACAAGAAAGTGCTTGATGGGAAAATGCGTTTCATTCTGGTCAAGGGCATTGGTGAGGCGTTCGTTGCATCCGATGTGCCGCTTGATGATGTCCGCGCAACGTTGGAGGGTTTGCACTGATGAGTGCTGAGATATGGTGGCTGCTTGCCGTCGTCATTCTCTTGATTGTGGCATCAGCTTTTTTCTCAAGTGCGGAAACTGCATTGACCGCAGCCTCGGATGCGCGGATGCGCCAGCTTGCCAGCAAGGGCAACCGGCGCGCGCTTCTCGTCGAAAAGCTGCGCGCCGACCGCGAGGGTCTGATCGGAACAATCCTGATCGGCAACAATGCCGTCAATGTGATCGCTTCCGCGCTCGCCACCTCTGTTGCCATTTCACTTTTTCAGGATGCTGGACTGCTGTGGGCGACACTGACGATGACAGTCGTTCTGGTGATTTTTGCAGAGGTCATGCCGAAGACCTATGCGTTCACCTATTCGGACAAATATGCGCTTGCCATTGCCCCGGCCATCCGGGTGGTCGTGGTCGTGCTGAATCCGCTTGCCGTTGGCCTGCGCTTTCTGGCGAGCCAGTTGATCCGGAAAAATGCCGAACAGGAGGCCAACCGCGAGGAAGAGCTGCGTGGTCTGATTGAGCTGCATGGCGCCGAGGGTGACGCCGACAATCGGGAAACGCAGGCGATGCTGTCTTCGGTTCTAGATCTCAATGAAATCAGCGTTGACGAAATCATGACCCATCGGGCCGAGGTCAATATGATCAATTCCGATGATAATCTGGAGGGAATCCTGCGGCAGGTACTTGCCTCTCCGCATACGCGCCATCCCGTTTTTTCCGGTAGCCCCGACAACATCACCGGCGTTCTGCATGTCAAGGATCTGCTGCGGGCCATTGGTGATGATGCAAAATCAGGCAATGGCAGCATCGATCCCAGCCTGACAGTGCAGAATATTGCCGCGGAACCCTATTTCGTTCCCGAGACAACCTTGCTGTTTGATCAACTGCAGGCATTTCGCGCCCGGCGTGAACATTTTGCCGTGGTTGTCGATGAATATGGTGATTTGCAGGGCATCGTCACACTTGAGGACATTCTCGAGGAAATCGTCGGCGACATTGACGATGAGCATGATGTGGAGCTTGCCGGCCTTACGCCACAGGCTGACGGCTCATGGATCGTCGATGGTGGCGTCACAATTCGTGATCTGAACCGCACACTTGGCTGGCAACTTCCAGACGAGGATGCTTCCACAATCGCCGGGCTCGTTCTGTTTGAAAGCAGAACGATCCCACGGCCAGGTCAGGAGTTTCGATTTCATGACATCCGGTTTCGCATTCTCAAACGCAGCGGCAACAGGCTGACCAGCCTGCGCCTCTGGGCAACGAAGGAACATTGAAATGGAACCTCTTTATGGTAGCGACCATCCAACTGACCTGAGCCAGCCTGCAGAGCGCGAGGAGGTTCATAACAGGCGCATCTATTGCAATGGGTTTGTCCGCCGGGATGGGCTGTTTGACATCGAGGCAGAGCTCACCGACCACAAGACATACAGCTTTCCCTCTGATTTCCGTGGCGAGGTTACGCCCGATATGCCCTTTCATCATATGAAAGTGCGCCTGACCATTACCCGTGATCTGATAATCACCGCAGCCGAGGCCGTTACCATTGCCGGCCCCTATGCCGTCTGCCCCATGGCCAACGATGTCTTTGCCAATCTGGTCGGAATTCAGATTGGCCCCGGCTGGCGACGAAAGGTCAGCGCGGCGATTGGTGGTCGGCATGGCTGCACCCATATCACCGAGTTGATGGGACCGGTTGCAACCATCGCCTACCAGACCCGATATGGTGAGGAGTCGCGTCAGGCGCGCCAGCGTGGAAATGACAGCAAGTCTGGAAATGACAATCCAGAGGATGCGAATTCACGCAGCCAGCGCTCCAATGCGCTGGCCAACAGCTGTGTCGCCTATGCCGTCGAGGACAGCTGAACAACGCAAACCACCTACAAATCACCTAACGCTCAGGCCGAGAGGTGCAGCTCAAGCGCGTGAATGCTGCTGGCCAATTCCTCTGCCAGCAAGTCATTCACCATGCGGTGTCGCTGCAGGCGTGACTTACCCTCAAATGCGTCAGCTGTCAGGGTGACATGAAAATGGGTCTCACCGCCCTCGCGCCATCCTGCATGACCAGCATGTTGGTGACTGACATCCTTAACCTCAATAAAACTGGGATTGAGGCCAGATTTTAGCTTTGCCGCTATGGTATCCGCCATTGGCATATGCTATCTCCGTGTGTGGGGGTAAGTTGGTTGTCTGCTCTGTGCAGTGCGCTAGGATGGAGTCTATTATGAGACGCCCCAAAATGCCAGAAATTCCGCTGGATAGCGATGACACCGAAAGCGGTACAAAACGCTGTGCCGCAGACGGCTGCATTGCCGAGGGTATCTATCCGGCGCCGAAGTCACGGCATGAGCTGCGCGATTATCTGTGGTTCTGTCTGGACCATGTCCGCGCCTACAACAAGTCATGGAACTATTATGAGGGGTTGCAGGGCGCTGCGCTCGAGGCTGAAATCCGCCGCGCAACCACCTGGGAACGTCCAAGTTGGAAATTTGCCACTGGCAAACCAGGCGACGAGATGTTTGATGACGCCTTCAACCTGTTTGATTTTGAAAACCGCGAGGACGGCCAGCAGCGGCAAAAGCTGACCCCAGAGGAAAAACGCGCCTGGCAGATCATGCGGATGACGCCAGTAGCGGATCTGGAACAGCTGAAAAAGCAGTACAAGCAGCTCGCGAAGGAAAATCATCCCGACAGAAATGGGGGTGACGAAAAGGCGGAAGAACGGTTAAAAGAGATCAATCTGGCCTATGACCTGATCCGCAAATCATTGAATGCAAATGGCAGCAACGCCACCTCTTAGACATATCTATCCATCAAAGCTCAGTTCGGAGTAAGTCCAATCATGTCCAGCGCAAATAAAACCCCACAATCCGTTGCCCATCCATTGGGGGCTCCGGATATCACTGTTAATGCCCGCGATGTGTTCGGGCTGGACATTGATATGGAAATTCCCGCCTTTTCAGAAGCCTCGGATTACGTTCCGGCAGTCGACAGCTCCTACCAGTTCGACCATGATACGACACTGGCCATCCTTGCCGGCTTTGGCTTCAACCGCCGCGTCATGATCCAGGGATATCACGGCACCGGCAAATCAACACATATCGAACAGGTCGCCGCACGGTTGAACTGGCCCTGTATCCGGGTCAACCTTGACAGCCATATCAGCCGAATCGATCTGATCGGCAAGGATGCGATTGTGTTGCGTGATGGCAAGCAGGTGACAGAATTCCGTGAGGGCATTCTGCCATGGGCTCTGCAGAATCCTGTGGCACTGGTCTTTGACGAATATGATGCCGGGCGCGCGGATGTGATGTTTGTAATCCAGCGCGTTCTGGAAGTTGATGGCAAGCTCACCCTGCTCGACAGCAACAAGGTGATCCATCCAAATCCCTTCTTCCGGTTGTTCGCCACTGCCAACACCGTTGGTCTGGGCGACACAACGGGCCTGTATCATGGCACCCAGCAGATCAATCAGGGCCAGATGGACAGGTGGTCAATCGTTTCGACGCTGAACTATCTCGAGCATGATGACGAGGTTGGTATTGTACGCGCGAAACTGCCCGAATATGCAACCACCGAGGGCGGTGAGACCATTGATGCCATGGTGCGAATGGCTGACATGACGCGCAAGGGCTTCATGGCGGGGGACCTGTCCACTGTGATGTCACCGCGCACAGTGATCACCTGGGCGGAAAACGCTACGATCCTCGGTGATATCACCGTCGCCTTCAGGCTCAGCTTCCTCAATAAATGCGATGAGATCGAGCGGCCCACCGTTGCTGAATATTACCAGCGCTGCTTCGGCATTGATCTGCCTGAGGCACCTGTTCGCCAGGCCAACGCAAGCTAGGACCGGACGCTTATGGCCACCGATGATCCAGACCAGCAGTTTCTGAAATCCACCGCCGCCACAATGCGGGCGCTGGCGGGTGGCTGTCAGCATCAGGTGACCTATGCCGGAACCGACACGCATATTGGCGAGAGTGACGTGCGATTGCCGGCATTTCCGCCAACAGCTACACCGGCGCAACGGGCAAGCATGCGGGGTGCCGCAGATGGGGCCGCTCTCTGGCTTGCCCACCACAACCCAAGGACACACAGGAAATTATGCCCCTCACTCGATGGTGCCCGGGCGATTTTCGAGTCTGCCGAGCGGGCCAGAGTGGAAGCCATCGGCGCGCGGCAGTTGGTCGGCGTCGGCGCCAATCTCGAGGCCGCTCTCAACCAGCGCTATGAAGGCCGACAGATCGAAGCCCCCGGCAGTGCCGATGAGGCGGGTATTGCCGAGGTGGTTCGCCTTCTCCTGCGTGAGGATCTGACCGGCGCAGCGCCCCCACAGAATCTATCCATGGTCCTTGATTTGTGGCGTCCCTGGGTCAAAAGCCGAGCTGGTGACCTGATGCAGGAACTCGCCGCCAATTTGGAGGATCAGGAAAAATTTGCACAATTGTCACGTCAACTGATTGGCGCGCTTGAGAGTGATCTGGGCGATACCAGCTCCGATCAGGATGATGACTCGGACAGCGATGATGATCAGGATGACAGCGGCGACAGCCAAGGCGATCAGGACGGCGAGCAGGAGGCCGTTGGTGATGATCAAAGCGACGGTGACGACAGCCAGACCATGGATGACGCCGGCGACGCGGGTTCTGCCGAGGATGGTGAGATGGCTGAGGCGGATGGCGCAGAGGACGGCATGTCGGATGGAGAGACTCCAAACTCCGACATGCAGGGCCATAATCAGGACCGCGGCACCCCCACAGATGCCTACAAAGTGTTTGATACACGCTTCGATGAGGTCGTCGATGCATCTGATCTTTGCGATGAGGAGGAACTCGTCCGGCTGAGGCAGATGCTCGACCGGCATATGGAAAATGTCACCAGCATTGTGGGCAAGCTGGCCAACCGCCTGCAGCGCAAGCTGATGGCGCACCAGAACCGGTCATGGGATTTTGACCTCGAAGAAGGCATCCTTGATGCCGCCAAACTTCATCGCGTTGTCACCCAGCCGCTCAGCCCGCTGTCCTACAAACAGGAACAGGACACGAAATTCCGCGACACCGTTGTTACCCTGCTGCTTGACAATTCGGGCTCGATGCGCGGCAGACCGATCACCATTGCAGCCGTTACCGCAGATATTCTTGCCCGCACTCTGGAACGCTGTGGCGTGAAGGTCGAGATTCTTGGCTTCACCACCAGAGCCTGGAAGGGGGGTCAGTCACGCGAGCTTTGGCAACAGGCTGGCAAACCACCCGCCCCGGGCAGACTCAATGATTTGCGCCACATCATTTACAAATCTGCCGATGCGCCCTGGCGTCGCGCAAAAAAGTCACTTGGGCTGATGCTTCGTGAGGGCATTCTGAAAGAAAACATTGATGGTGAGGCGCTGTTATGGGCCCATGAACGCCTGCTGGCACGCAGTGAGGACCGACGGATCATGATGGTCATCTCCGATGGTGCGCCGGTTGATGATTCAACCCTGTCGGTCAATAGTGGCAGTTATCTGGAAAAACATCTTCGTGATGTCATCGGCTATATCGAGTCAAAATCGCCTGTGGAGTTGCTGGCTATCGGCATCGGTCATGACGTCACGCGCTATTACCGGCGCGCAGTCACCATCACCGATGTCGACCAGCTGGGCGGTGCCGTTGTTGGCCAATTGACGGATCTGTTTGACGAGGATGTGACGCAGCGCAGCAAACGGGTCGCCTGATCCGGGCTGTGCCCCAGCCATAAAAAAACCCCACTGAAAAGCGGGGTTGTTTCGCAGCCTATGTGACCGGCCTATTCAGCCGCACTGGCCGCCATGATTTCCCGCTTCAGCACTTTTGCCTCATCGGCAAGTTCAGCATTGCGCGCCTGCATCAAAAAGGCGTCAAGCCCACCGTGCTTTTCGATGGTCCGCATCGCGCTTGTTGACAGCCGCAGGCTGACTTTTCTGCCCAGAACATCGCTTTGGATGCTGGCATGCTGGAGATTGGGAAGAAACCGACGCCGCGTACGATTGTTCGCATGGCTGACATTGTTGCCCGACATGACGGTCTTACCAGTGATTTGACAGCGTTTCGCCATGGTAATGGCTCCCTAAAACTGCGGGCGTTACCCGTACTGAAATATGATGCGTGGGTATAGGCCAGCCATGGCCGAAGGTCAACCCACAAATCGGCGGTGGTCCGGCAATTGCGGGGTTTACAGAAAAATTACCATGCTCAAGAAAAAGTTCCTGTGCATTAGGAATTTGTTAAACCCTTTACACTAACCTGACCTATTCAAAAGGATAGCCAAAAGGAATAGGAAATGGCACGAGTCTCAAATGCAAGGGGACATCCCCCAAATGCCAAGCTGAAATCCAGCCCACATTCGATACGGCCAACACGTCTGAAGCGAAATGTCCGTTTCGGTGGCAAACGCACAACGATTGTTCTTGAGCCATATGTCTGGGACAGTATTGATGCGATTTTGCAGCAGGAAGCCATCAATCTGGATGAATTCTGCGAGGCGGTAAATGCCGTCAGGCTGCATTCCAGCCTGGCCTCGGCAGCGCGCATGGTGGTTCTGGCCTATTTCCGCATTCTCGACGGGTTGCACAGGCCGCCCTTCACACCTGTTGACCATAGCGCACCGAACGCCATGCATGAGCCATATTCTGTCACCAATACAGTTTCGGTGCTGCCACTTGCAATCCGGCGCTTTGCGCAAGATGAAGCGCATGACTGATGGCCTCCCGGGCGTCAGGGATTTGCCCTGATGCCGATGCCACATCGCCATAGCCATCATAGTCCATCAACAGTTTCATTTCAGCAAGGATGGATGCAGGCAGGCCCGGGCCATCAAGCGCAAGACCCGTGTAGAGCTGAACCAGATCAGCGCCGACAAGCAGCTTTGCATAGGCCTGCCAGCCGCTGGCAACACCACCAACGCCGATTACCGCCAACCGTCCTTTGGCAAGCGCCGCCACCTCGGCGAGGACCGCTGTTGACATCGCAAACAGCGGCGCGCCCGACAGCCCGCCCTGTTCGTCTGCATCCGGGGATGACAGCCCCTCCGGGCGGGCCACCGTCGTATTGGTCGCGATAATGCCGTCCACATTATGATCAACGCAACATGCGACGATCTTTCTGATTTCCGTGGTCTGGAGATCCGGCGCCATTTTCAGAAACAACGGGATTTTCTTTCCCGATTCGGCAAGGCCCGATCTGCCGGCTGCGAGTAGATGCTGCAACAGCTGATCCGCCTGAAGATCGCGCAGTCCCGGAGTGTTTGGTGAGGAAATATTGAGCGTCACATAGTCAGCAAATGCGGCAAGACGCGCTACCGCAACATGATAATCCTCAATCGGGTCTGCGCTGGTTTTATTGGCACCGACATTGACCCCCAGAACTGCGGTGCGCTGGTTGACCGCAGCCAGATTTCGGGCGGCATATTCCATGCCATTCCCATTGAACCCATAGCGGTTGATCACACCCCGATCCACGGGCAGGCGAAACACCCGCGGCCGCGGGTTGCCCGGTTGCGGCAAAGGCGTGACAGTGCCGATTTCAACATGGCCAAACCCAAGGCGCATGGCCCCGGAAAAACATTCGGCGTTCTTGTCAAACCCTGCCGCCAACCCCAGCGGATTGTCAAAGCGGATGCCAGCAACCGTCACTGGCATTGAAGGCACATCCGGCTTTGGGCCAATATTCAGCCGCAATGTCTGCACCGCCACCCGGTGTGCCGCTTCCGCCGGCAGGCAACGCGCCAGTGCCGCGGCCGCGCGCCACATCAGCCTTCAGCCCCCACTTTATTGGCAAGTTTGCCAGCAAGCGCATCTGTCAACAAAAGCCGGCTTTTCTCGCGCCCATAGAGCGCAAAAAACGATCCCATGCGTGGCCCTTCAGACTGTCCGAGCAACACCTGATAGAGGCATTGAAACCACTCGCGCAGATTTTCATAGCCGGCTGCCTTGCCGGTGGCGTAGACAGCTGACTGGATGTCCTCAGCCGCTGCATCATCTGCCAGCGCATCCAACGCAGCAAGCAGGGCCGCGATATGCGCGCCTTCGGTTTCGGTCGGCAGACGGTAGGTCTTGGTCGGACGGACCAGGTCCTGATAGTAATTCACAGCATAACCGATCAGACGATCCAACTCAGGATGTGTTTCGGCAGTAACACCCGGGGCATAGTCACTGACATATCCCCAGACAACGGAGGGTTCCTCCGCCAGACAAACCGCCGCCAGATTGAGCAGCAGGGTGAAGGTGACAGGAAGCGCCGTTGCTTCGGGAATGCCGCTATGGATGTGCCATACCGGATTCTCCATCTGGGTCGCCCTGTCCTGATCTGCAATCTTTGTGCGATGCTGGTGATATTCATCCACTGTCTTTGGAATGACGTCGAAATGCAGCCGCTTGGCACGCTTTGGCTGGTTATACATGAACAGTGACAGCGATTCGGGGCTGCCATAGCGGAGCCATTCGTCTATCGTCAGGCCATTGCCCTTGGATTTGGAAATCTTTTCACCATTCGCGTCAAGAAACAGCTCATATGAAATGCCGACTGGCGGCGTGCCACCAAGTGCCCGCGTGATTTTTGACGATTGGGTGACTGAGTCAATCAGATCCTTGCCACTCATCTCATAGTCAACGCCAAGGGCAAACCAGCGCATTGCCCAATCGGCCTTCCACTGGAGCTTGCAGGCACCGCCGGTCACCTTTGTCTCAATCTCGGCACCTGTGTCGGGATGAACATAGGTGATGCTGTCATTGGCAGCATCGCGGGAAATCACTTTGGCCTGCAGCACCTTGCCACTATCAGGACAGACCGGAAAGAACGGGCTGTAGGTGGCCTGTCGCTCAGCACCAAGCGTCGGCAACATGATCGTCATGATTGCCTCATAGCGATCAAGAACCGTGCGCAGGGCATCGTCAAAATCGCCTGCCTTGTAGCAGCGTGTCGAACTGACAAATTCATAATCAAACCCGAAGGAGTCCAGAAACGCCTGCAATCTCGCATTGTTGTGATCACCGAAGGACGGCGCCGTACCGAACGGGTCTTTCACAGCTGTCAGCGGCATGTCCAGATAGGGGATCAATTGATCCGGGTCTGGCAGATTGGCAGGGATCTTGCGAAACCCATCCATATCATCTGAAAAACATATCAGCCTTGTTCTTGCACCTGTCATCGTCTCAAAGGCATGGCGCACCATCGTCGTCCGCACAACCTCGCCAAAGGTACCAATATGTGGCAGCCCAGATGGACCATATCCGGTTTCAAAGACCACCTCATCCTTGCCACCTGTTTTCTCAAGCCTCTGAAGCAAATTACGGGCTTCGGCGAAAGGCCAGGCGTTCGCATCACTGGCGATCTCCCTCAGGGCAGAAACAGCATCGGTCATATCCGGTTTTCCAAGTTCTCTTATCTGGGTTTTACTATCCGCAACCCGCATCCAGATTAAGCTGGCTGCGAGGGCCGGCTATCATATGCCGCAAATTGCGGATACAGGCAAGCCGTACTGGCAGCCAGCCCGATTTAGCGCTATATCTGGCACATGCAGAACAACGCTGACAGCCCCTCATCACGGGCCTCTTCATCTCCCCTGGATGGAACCACGATCACAGTTCCCGATCTGCACAGTATCCCTGTTCTCTATCCGCATGGCACCCGCATCATCTGGATCACGCAAAATGGAGAGATCACGGTGCGTGACAGGCAGGCTATTGCCGCAGAACTGGCGCTTGGCCCCCCGCTGGTTTGTCACCGCCGCTGGAGCGAGGCGCGAAGCGGAGTTGAGATCACCAGCTGTCTTGATCTGATGGAATTATTTGCCTTTGCCCGGCCAGCCCGGTTCTGTCTGCCGACGCCAGCCGGGCTTGCCGCCCAGCTGTCATTGCCACGCCCGCATTCTGCCGAGGACATGGCGGCAATCCTGCCAAAGGCGGCCTTCATGCTGCTGGATGAACTCGCTCTGCTTGAGGGCCGCGCCCATGAGGAGGCAGCTGGCATCGCCGGGATGATGGGGGCTGGGGGCTGGATGTGGGGGCCACTGATTCTGGCGTATCTGGGGCTGAGCGCGGCACGGCCAGCACCGCCTGACGGCATGCAGGCCGCAATCTGGCGTCGGCTTCCCGAATTCACCGATTACACACCGGCAACCCAACCCGGAAGCGATCCGATCCTCCCCGACGCAGCGCGTGAGCGGCTTGGCCACATGCTGGCCGGCGTTTCTGAAACGCGCGAAAGCCAGGCGGATTATGCGGCGGCTGTAACGGCAAGTTTTGACCGACCCGATGCCGGACCCAGCCCGGCGCTTGTCCTCGCCGAGGCCGGAACAGGAACAGGCAAAACACTCGGCTATCTCGCACCTGCCACCTTGTGGGCAGAACGCAATGGTGCCGCTGTCTGGATTTCAACCTATACCCGCACACTGCAACACCAGATTGCCAGTGAATTGTCCCGCCTTTATCCGGATGCAGCCGAGCGGTCAAAAAAGGTTGTTCTGCGCAAGGGCCGTGAAAATTATCTGTGTCTGCTAAATCTTGAGGAAGCGCTGATACAGATGCCCGGCCAGCCGCGGCGCGCAACCGCACTGGGGCTGATGGCGCGCTGGGCCGGCGCCAGTGATGATGGCGATCTGACCGGGGCCAGCTTTCCAGCCTGGCTGACAGATCTTCTCGGGCGACCGCAGACCGCAGGCCTTGCCGACCGGCGCGGCGAATGTATCCATGCTGCGTGCCAGCATTACAACAAATGCTTTGTTGAAAAATCCATGCGGCGGGCCAAACGGGCCGATATTGTTGTCACCAATCATGCGCTGGTGATGATCAATGCCGCCTATGCAGGACATGATGATAAACGCCGGCCAACACGCTATGTCTTTGATGAGGGCCACCATGTTTTCGATGCCGCCGACAGCGCCTTCGCCGCCTATCTGAGCGGGCAGGAAACAGCCGAATTGCGGCATTGGGTGCGCGGTGCCGAAGACGGCCGCAAGGGCCGCGCCAGGGGTCTAAAAAAACGGCTGGGCGAGTTGCTTGCCGATGACGATGCAGGGCTTGCTGATCTCGATGCGGCGTTGGAGGCGGCCCGGCAGCTACCTGGACAGGGGTGGCCGAAACGGCTGTCAAATTTTCAGCCGACAGGGCCAGCCGAGACCTTTTTCATGCATCTGCGCAACGCCGTTTATGGCCGCGTTGCTGATGCCCAGAGTCCCTATGATATCCAGGCGCATCTGCACCCGGCGGGCGATGACATTGCTGCGGCTGCTTCTGCCTTCAAGGAAGTTCTCATTCAATTGGGCGCGCCCCTGAACAGCCTTGTCAAACGACTGAAGACGATTCTGGATGACAAGGCCGAGGAGCTGGAAACATCGCAGCGCGCGCGCATTGAGGGTGCCATTCGTGGTCTTGAGCTGCGCGCTTCGGGACCGGTTGCCGCCTGGCAATTGATGCTTGCCGACATCGCCAGCGGACCACGCGACGGCTTCGTTGACTGGATGCAGATTGACCGGATAGATGGACAGGATCGGGACATTGGTGTGGCGCGGCATTGGCTTGATCCAACCATCCCCTTCGCCAGCACCGTTCTCGAACCTGCCCATGGTGTCACCGTTACCTCGGCGACGCTGCAGGACCAGGCGCCACGGCGCAAGCCAGACGATGCCGTGCCATCAGCAGGCGCACCACCACATGATGGTTGGCAGTCGGCATTGGCACTTACCGGCGCCACCCATCTCGACCATCCAAGTCTGAGAGCATCCTTTGCCTCGCCCTTTGACTATGCGCGCCAGACAAAGGTGCTCGTGGTCAAGGATCTGGAACGCGACAGGCCGGAGGCCACCGCCGCCGCAATGGCTGGACTGATGAAAGCGGCAGGCGGGGGCGGTCTTGGGCTGTTCACCGCCATCCGGCGGCTGAAAGCTGTCTATCCGGCACTGCTTGCGCGGCTGGAAGAAGCCAACCTGCCTCTCTATGCACAGCATATCGACCGGATGAATCTGCAAACATTGCTGGCGATGTTCCGCGAGGAACCCGAATCCTGTCTGTTGGGAACCGATGCGGTGCGCGATGGTATCGACGTTCCCGGTGCAGCCCTGCGGCTGATTGTCTTTGACCGGATGCCCTGGCCCCGCAGCGATATTCTGTTTCAGGCCCGCGCCGAATGGCAGGGGCGGGACGCCTGGACTGAACGGATCGCCCGGCTGAAATTACGGCAGGCCTTTGGGCGGTTGATCCGCCGTGCCAATGACCGGGGGGTTTTCGTGATGCTCGACAGCCGGTTGCCAACGCGGCTGACCTCCGCCTTTCCGCCCGATGTCGAGGTTGAGCGCATCGGCCTTGCCGAGGCGATAGGCATTACGGGCAGCTTCCTCAGCAAATAATCCCAGAACAAAAAAGCCGGGAGAGACTCCCGGCTTTTATCATTTCGGTGATGGTGGTGGGTCTAGAAGCCCATACCACCCATGCCGCCCATGCCGCCCATGTCAGGCGCTGCTGGCATTGGCTCCTTTGGCTCAGGCTTTTCAGCAACCATCGCCTCGGTGGTGATCAGCAGACCCGCAACAGACGCAGCATTCTGCAGCGCAGAACGCACAACCTTTGTCGGGTCGATGACGCCGGCCTTGATCATGTCTGTGAACTCATTGGTCTTGGCGTTGTACCCTGTGTTGTCATCCTTGCCCTCAAGCAGCTTGCCAACAATCACAGACCCCTCAGCACCAGCGTTCTCGGCAATGTTGCGGGCTGGTGCCTGCAGGGCCCGACGAACAATCTCGATGCCAACTTCCTGGTCCCGGTTCTCCGGCTTGAGCTTTTCCAGTACGGCAGATGAACGGACCAGCGCCACACCACCACCGGGGACAATGCCTTCCTCAACGGCGGCGCGGGTCGCGTGCATCGCATCATCGACACGATCCTTGCGTTCCTTCACCTCCACCTCGGTAGCACCGCCGACCTTGATCACGGCAACACCGCCGGCCAGCTTGGCCAGACGTTCCTGCAGCTTTTCACGGTCGTAATCTGACGTGCTTTCCTCAGCCTGCGCACGGATCTGTGTGCAGCGGGCCTCGATCTCGGTTTTTTCACCAACACCGTCAACGATTGTTGTCTCGTCCTTGGTGATCTCAACACGCTTGGCTGAACCGAGCATTTCAAGCGTCAGGCCATCAAGTGAGATGCCGACTTCCTCTGAAACCACGGTGCCGTTTGTAAGAATGGCAATATCCTCAAGCATGGCCTTGCGGCGATCGCCAAAGCCAGGTGCCTTGACAGCTGCCACTTTCAGACCACCACGCAGACGGTTCACAACCAGAGTTGCCAATGCCTCACCTTCGATATCCTCGGCAATGATCAGCAATGGACGGCCAGACTGGACGACCTTTTCAAGGATCGGCAGCATGTCCTGAAGATTGGAGAGCTTCTTCTCATGGAGCAGAATGTAAGGCTCCTCGAGAACAGCGCGCATCTTTTCCGCATCTGTCACGAAATAGGGTGACAGGTAACCACGGTCAAACTGCATGCCCTCAACAACATCCAGCTCGGTATCGAGACTCTTGGCTTCCTCGACGGTGATCACACCCTCATTGCCAACACGCTCCATGGCCTCGGCAATCATCTTGCCAATTTCTTCCTCACCATTGGCTGAAATTGTACCAACCTGGGCAACTTCATCAGAGGTTGAAATCTTGTTTGAACGCTTGACGATTGATGCCACAACAGCCTCAACCGACATATCGATGCCGCGCTTGAGATCCATCGGGTTCATGCCAGCAGCAACAGCCTTTGCGCCTTCCTGGGCAATGCACTGGGCCAGTACGGTCGCGGTCGTCGTGCCATCGCCGGCAACGTCATTCGCCTTTGATGCAACCTCGCGCACCATCTGTGCACCCATATTCTGGAACTTGTCCTTGAGCTCTATATCCTTGGCGACGGTCACGCCGTCCTTGGTGATGCGAGGTGCACCAAAAGATTTCTCGAGAACCACATTGCGGCCCTTGGGACCGAGAGTGACCTTTACGGCATTGGCAAGGGTATCGACGCCTTCGAGCATCTTGGTTCTTGCGTCTGAGCCGAATTTGACTTCTTTAGCAGCCATTTTCTTTCATCCTTCTTTCGTATGTCTTTTCGTCAGGAAGTTGATGACGATGAACTATTCAATGATACCCATGATGTCGGATTCCTTCATGATGAGGTAATCCTGACCATCGATCTTGACTTCGGTACCTGACCACTTGCCAAATAGAACGCTGTCGCCAGCCTTGACGTCGAGAGGCTGTATCTTGCCTGTTTCGTCTCTGGCACCTGCGCCAACAGCAATAATCTTGCCTTCCATTGGCTTTTCCTTGGCAGTGTCTGGGATAATGATTCCACCTGCAGTCTTCTCTTCGGACTCCATCCGTTGAACGACGACGCGGTCGTGAAGGGGCCTGAATTTCATGCCTTTTTCTCCTCCAAAGGGTTTGTAAAATAAAGGGTTGGCACTCACAAACAAAGAGTGCCAAAGCTCCTATCAGCTAATTGGGCGCTGGCGGGGAAATTGTCAAGTGAAATGTGTCTTATTTTCAGGCGACACCGAGTTTTTGCTGCAATGCAGACGAGGACGTCGTGTATTGAAACCGGATCCGCTTTTCCGGATGCACAATCCCATGTGCAGCATGCGCCATAAGGGCGGCCTCATGAAAACCGGAGAGAATCAGCTTCAGCTTGCCAGGATAGTGGTTGATGTCACCAATGGCGAAAATGGATGGGGTGGAGGTCTCAAAGCGTTCGGTATCCACTGGAATGAGATTTTCCTCAAGATTGAGGCCAAAATCGGCAATTGGTCCCAGCTTCATGGTCAGGCCATAAAAGGGCAGGAGTACATCCGCCGGAATCGCTGTTGGTGCATCGGCACCAGCCGACTGGACGAGAACATGGCGGAGGTTTCCATCCGCATCACCGTCCAGCCCCTTGAGCTGGGCAATCGTCAGTGCGACCTTACCTGCATCGACAAGTGCCCGCATTTTCGCCACCGTGTCCGGCGCGCCACGAAAATCATCGCGGCGGTGAACAAGCGTCACCGACGCTGCCAGATCGACCAGATTCACGGTCCAATCAAGCGCTGAGTCGCCGCCACCGGCAATCACCAGATGTTTGCCGGCAAGCGCGTCTCGCTGGCGCACCGCATATTGCACACCGCCAGTCGCCTCAAAAGCATCAAGATTGTCCAGCGGCGGTCGCTTGGGTACGAAAGACCCGCCACCTGCCGCGATCACCACAACAGGCGCGCAGATGCTCACCCCATCACTGGTTGTCAGCTGCCAACTGCCATCTGGCAGGCGCGCCAGTGATTCCGCCATCTGTCCATAATGAAACACCGGATCAAAGGGGGCGATCTGTTCCATCAGCCGGTCGGTAAGTTCCTGACCCGTGCAGACAGGAAGTGCGGGAATGTCATAAATTGGCTTTTCGGGATAAAGCTCGGCACATTGCCCACCTGGTTTGTCGAGGATATCGACAAGATGGCAGCGCAAATCAAGCAGCCCCAGCTCAAAAACGGCAAACAGACCCACCGGACCAGCGCCGATGATGATGATGTCGGTATTATGTGTATTGGTCATGAAAAATCGTTTTACCTGTTATTCGCTGTTGACGGACATAGCCATTACGCTGTCCAAACGCAAGGTCATGTTGGAATTTTGCCAGCTCCGCACCTGCCCTAAACACCTGTCAAATCTCACTGGGACGACTCGCCACGTGTGCGCGGCGACACCCCCGCCGTTTGAAAGCGCTGCGTCACCGCCGTCAGGAATTTCTGCCATTGCGGCAGCGCCGCCGACGAAATCACTGCATGTGAGAAGCCGACCCGGCGCAGATAATCGGCCTGGTCAGGGATGATGTGGCCACTCGCCACAATCAGGTGATCGCGGGACAGGCTGCTCCGCAGGCGCCGCCCCAGAGAAAACCCCCGCCCATCGGAAAATTTCCCAAAACACACCGCAACCACGTCTTCTGCTGACAAATTCTGCAGGATATCGGTGGCGGGCATCTCCTCCCCTGACTCCAGCTGCAGGCGGGGCGGCGGCAAATCCACCAATGTCGCCGGGGCGAATGAAAAAAAACTGCATCCTTGCCGCCTCGCCTTAACTGTCTGGTGGACCCTCAGACTGGTGCATAGAGTTCTCGCTTGAACATATCGACACCCAGACGGGCCACCGCATCGCCAAAACTCTCATCGGGCTGGCGCCTGTCCAGATAGACGCCAACGATTGCGGCAATTGCTTCCGGCACTCTGTCCTCCTCGAAGGAGGGACCCAGAATGCGGCCCACTGCGGCATCCTCACCAGCTCTTCCACCCAGTGAAATCTGGTAATTCTCGACACCCTTTTTGTTGACCCCCAGAATGCCGATGTCGGCCGCATGGTGATGACCACAAGCATTGATGCAGCCAGAGATATTGAGCCTGATCCGGCCAATTTCGTCGCGCAGACCCGCATCGGCAAAATGCCGGAAAATCCTGTCTGCAAGCGGCAGGGATCTGGCATTGGCAAGATTGCAGTAATCAAGCCCGGGACACACAATCATGTCGCTGATGAGACCATTCTCGCCACCATGCAGGCCGATATCCTCCAACCCCTCAAAAACCCGGATCAGCTGGTCGCGACGCACATGCGGGATGACGACATCCTGCGAATAGGTGACACGGATTTCACCCCCACCATAGCGGTCGGCAAGATCGGCGATACGCTCCATCTCCGATGCTGACGCATCGCCGGGCGGACGACCAAGCGCCTTGATCGAGATGCTGACATTGGCGTAGCCATGGTCGTAATGGGGCAGAATATTATGCCGCATCCATCTGTCAAACGCCGCCCTTTTGCGGCGATGCGCATCCAGCAGGTCGCTTGCCGGATCTGCTGGCGGCAGAGGCTTTCGGGCAAAGTGACGCTGAATGCGCTCAAACTCGGCTGATGGCAGCTCAATGACACTGTCCCTGATGGCGACCCATTCTCCATTGACGGCATCGCCGAACGCCTCAATCCCCATTGCCTCAACCAGAATTTTCAGCCGTGCCTTATAGATGTTGTCACGCCTGCCAGCGGCGTTATACACCCGCAGGATTGCCTCAAGATAACTCAGCAGATTTTTCTTCGACAGAAATGGGGTCAATTGCTGGGCAACCCGCGGCGTCCGCCCCTGACCACCGCCGACAAGCACCCGAAAGCCGACCTCGCCTGACCGCGCCTTTACCAGCCGCAGGCCGATATCGTGAAACCCGGTTGCTGCCCGATCCTCGGCTCCTGCCGAAACGGCAATCTTGAATTTGCGTGGCAGGAATGCGAATTCGGGATGCAGCGTCGACCATTGTCGGATCACCTCGCACCAGACGAGGGGGTTTTCCACCTCATCATCCATCGCCCCGGCAAGCGGATCGGACGTCACATTCCGGATGCAGTTGCCCGATGTTTGGATGGCGTGCATGTCAAACCCGGCGAGCCGGTCAAGAATGTCCGGGGTTTCAATCAGCTTGATCCAGTTGAACTGGATATTCTGCCGTGTGGTGAAATGCCCGAAGCCACGGTCAAAATCGCGGGCAATGCCGGCAAGCCCCCGCAATTGCCGAGACGACAGCACACCATAGGGAATGGCCACCCGCAACATATAGGCATGCAGCTGCAGATAGAGGCCGTTCTGCAGGCGGAGCGGCTTGAATTCATCCTCTGAGAGTGCACCTGACAACCGGCGGGCAACCTGATCGCGGAACTGCGTGGACCGGCTGGCAAGAAAGTCGCGGTCTATCGTGTCATATTGATACATTTCCTGATTCCTCCCTCTCTATCCGTTCTCTGTCCATCGGTGGGTGCCGGTCACGGGGTGGCTGGATCGTCGGCCCCTGATTGGCCC
>JAYNHH010000020.1:0-2510 GCA_038107835.1 Alphaproteobacteria bacterium | reverse complement strand
CGGCGTTGCCTCCAGATCAACAAAAAGCGGAAACGGTTTTTTCATGTCACGCCACCATTGTTCCCTGCCTGTCAGACGCAGTCTCGCTCAGCACCGGGCTGTGCTGCGCGGAATCAGCCGCAAGGCTGATGACAAGCCCATCTGTCTGCAGGCCAGTCAGGATTTGGCAGGACAGGCGTGAGCTGTCATCGGCATCGAACAGCTCGTCAAGACGCAGCAGTTCATCATCATCAGGCGCGCGCAACGCCGTCTGTCCTTCCTGCTGGATGTGGATATGACAGGTTGCGCAGGCGCAGGCGCCGCCGCATTCAGCCTTTATCGGCACACCATAATCCCGCAGCACCTCCATCAGCCGCCAGCCGGCAGGCGCTTCCAGATAGCGACAGGTGCCATCGGGCAGTCTGGCCTGTGTGGTGTAGATTTTGCTCACATCTTGCATGTCGGCATCCTTTCAGCCAGAAAGATGCCTGCAAATAATTTTTAAAGTAAATCAGTTATCGGTTAGAAAAGAAATTTAATTCCTTCCACAAAATTTCCATAGGATAATTTTTTATATTTTGCATTTGTGGCAAATCTACAAACCCACAGCTCCGGACCGGAAGCCTGCGGCAAAGCGTCGATTTGCAGACAGGGGTTCTGATTGCTATGTACGGAGCTCATGATTCATACCTACAGCAGACCAAGGCTCATCCATGCTCTCTTCCCCCACCCAAAAGACAATGTCAGCATATGATAGCGGTCCCGTCGTGGCCTGGCTTTTGATCATGGCGCTGCTTGTCGCCGTCATGGTGGTCATTGGCGGCATTACCCGACTCACTGGCAGCGGCTTGTCGATGACGGAATGGCGGCCACTCATGGGAACCTTGCCCCCGATGAGCGCAGCCGAATGGGAGCGGGTCTTTGCGTTATACAAGGCATCACCTGAATATGATGCAGTCAATTTCGGCATGGACCTCGCCGGCTTCAAGACGATTTTCTTCTGGGAGTATTTTCACCGACTCTGGGGGCGCCTGCTTGGCGTCGCCTTCGCCCTGCCACTGCTCGGCTTCTGGATGGCGGGTCGGATACCGCCGGGTTTTGGCATCCGTCTTCTTGTGCTGTTGGTTCTTGGCGGGTTTCAGGGCGTCATTGGATGGTGGATGGTAAAATCCGGCCTCAGCGAAGATGCCAGCGTGTCGCAATATCGCCTGGCAACACATCTTGGCATGGCACTTGTGATTTTCAGCCTGCTTATCTGGACGGCATTGGATATTCGCGATGGTAGATCACCCTTGCCGCGCGGTCATGCAGCGGCGACCATTGGCATTGTGGGCCTGACAATTCTGGCGGGCGCGCTGGTCGCCGGCATGGATGCCGGGCTGCTCTATAATGAATACCCGCTGATGGGGTCGGGACTCATTCCAATCGAATATGGTGAACAGGGACTTTTCGACCCCTTTGAAAACCCGGCATCGGCGCAGTTCCATCACAGATGGATTGCTATCTTGGCCGTCCTCGCCGTTCTCGGCCTGGCGTTCAATGCAAAAAAGACCGACATTGGCAACGGACCGGCCTATTTTGCGATGGTGGCAGTTGCAGTGCAGTTCCTGCTGGGAATCACCACTTTGCTCCACGGTGTGCCTGTGGCTCTTGGTGGCCTGCATCAGGCTGGTGCCGTGATTCTGCTTGGCAGTGTGATCTGGCTCTCGCACGGGCTTGCCCGCACTCGCTGACGCAACGGTTTTGTCACCAGTGACAGTGTGGTGCTAGTCGCCCTTCGGCTTGATCACCGGCACACGCCGGATGTGCAAATCAGCAAGCGCACCATCCTCCACTTCTGACGGCGCAGCCATCATCAGATCCTCGGCCTTGCCATTCATCGGAAACAGAATAACCTCACGAATATTCGGCTCATCCGCAATCAGCATGACAATCCGGTCGATACCGGGGGCAATGCCACCATGCGGCGGCGCGCCAAAGCGGAAAGCGTTAATCATTGCTGGAAACTTCTCATCAACAACGCTGTTGTCATAGCCGGCAATCTCAAAAGCCTTGTACATGACTTCAGGCAGATGATTCCGGATCGCCCCAGATGACAGTTCGACGCCATTGCAGACAAGGTCATATTGCCACGCCTTGATCTCGAGTGGGTCCATATTTTCCAGCGCCTCCATCCCTCCTTGCGGCATGGAAAAGGGATTGTGCGAGAAATCGATCTTGCCTGTGGCCTCATCCAGTTCGAACATTGGAAAATCGACAATCCAGGCAAATTTGAAACTGTCTGGATCGATCAGACCCTGATCCTCACCAATCTTCACCCGGGCACGTCCAGCAAGGCTTGCCGCCTCATTGGCCGGAGCGCAGGCAAAAAACACAGCATCACCGTCACCAACACCAGCGGCGATGCGAATCTCTTCTGCCTTCTCTGCACCAAGCGCCTTTGCCACCGGACCTCTGGCCTCACCATCACCATAGATGATATAGCCCATGCCCGGCGCGCCTTCGGACTGCGCCCAGCTGTTCATCCTGTC
>JAYNHH010000019.1:0-47475 GCA_038107835.1 Alphaproteobacteria bacterium | reverse complement strand
AGCCTCATACCAGTGTCGCTAATGATGGAAAGAAGCCATCTGTTCTCATCATCTAAAGCGACACACTCATGTTGGATGCGTCTGATATCATCCACAGGTATTGGTTGCCTGTCTGTTGGTGTTTCATCAGGCATATGGATGCTGGCAAATGGATTACGCCTTTCAATGCCATGCTCTGCCATTGATAGATTGATGATGGCTTTGATGGAACCAAACATCCTCTTGATGGAGGTAACTGCTAATCCTCTATCAAGCAGCGCATCACGCAGCTTACCAGCTTCTGAGGACACATAGTCATTGATGGGCCTATCTCCCAATACCTCAATCACAGAGTCAGCATTACGCTGGGCTGCACGGGTGAAGACCTTGTCCTTACCATCGCCTTTCAATCTCAAGTAAAAGGCAGTCGCTTCTGACATCAGAGGTGCAGATGGCCTCACAGTTTGGAACAGCTTGGCTTGCACATTATCCAGCCCCATCGCATCCAGCTGCATATGAAACCACTGGTCATCTAGTCTTTTGGATATGATTTGGCTTTGTCTTAAGGCATCACGGAACTGCCTTGTCTTCAAGGCCACCACGATGCGAGGCTTTGGATAATGTTCCAGCAATGCCTTTGGCACACGTCTATAGAAGTAATAGAAGCCACGTTTACGATAAAGATGATGGTTTATTTGACCTACCATGCGACCTACCCAATTCAGCAGTGATTAACTAACTGCTTGAATCAAGGCATTTTACATGGAGTATTTGCAGGAAAGTGGTGCCCAGGGGCGGATTCGAACCACCGACACGCGGATTTTCAGTCCGCTGCTCTACCAACTGTTATCAACTGTTTTCCTATAGTTTTCTTCTGGCCTCTCTGGTCAGGTCACTCCTGTGTCACTTTAGGAGATCAAAAGTGGCTACATTCAGGAAGCGTAATGGCAAATGGCAAGCAATCGTAAGACACAAGGATATTGGGACAACATCCCGTTCCTTTTCTGGCAAAGCCGATGCAATCAAATGGGCTAAGGAGCAAGAGCGGCAGCTGGAAAATGATAACTTCGGCACTCTTGAGCCAACCAGGGTCACCTTAGGTGACCTTTTGTCCCGTTATGCTCGCGCCGTCACTCCGAGCAAACGTGGTGCAACAACTGAACTGAGGCGCCTCAGACGGCTTATCAATGACCCTGTCAGCTCAATCAGTGTTCATAAGCTATCATCAGCCACGGTGGCAGCCTTTCGTGATCAAAGGCTCAAGGATGGCGTCCGAGCTGCTCACTACGACCTTATCCTAATCAGACATTGTCTTAAGATAGCGATCAATGAGTGGGGACTGATGCTGTCTTATAATCCTGTCGACAAAGTAAAGATGCCACCAACATCCAAGCCAAGGCAACGAAGGTTGAACGATGGTGAATTTGATAGACTTAAAGCAGCGTCTGCATCGACGCTCAATCCTCACATCTGGCCTATTATTGTCTTCGCCATAGAGACTGGAATGAGACGCAGTGAGATACTTGGCCTGGAATGGCATCAGGTTGACTTCAATCGCCAGACTGCACTGCTACCCATAACAAAGAACGGAAGTACACGCGAGGTGCCTTTGTCCCATAAGGCTATTGATGTTCTTAGACGGCAGAAAGCCAGGAACGACACCCCTACTCCATTCCCAGTCAATGCCAATTCCCATAGGCTGGCTTGGGACAGGCTCAGGGCACGTGCTGGATTAAGTGAACTTAGGTTCCATGACCTTCGTCACGAGGCTATCAGCAGGTTCTTTGAGATGGGACTAAATATGCCTGAGGTCGCTGTCATATCGGGTCATAGGGACCCTAGGATGCTCTTTAGATACACGCATCTTCGAGCAGAGAGTCTATTGCCAAAGATAAACCACCGACTAGCATAGATGGTCATGCCAGAAATATTAATCGACATCAGCGCACTTTGGCTTCGTACCTTTTTAATCGTAACGATTATCATAGTAGCATTGGCATTGGTCTTTATGAGCTACAAGTAAGAAAGACAGGAGAAAAGTTATGGCATCAATTATGGCAACCTACGCTCAGGATTTTGCAACCAAATGGGAGCTAGTGGCTCAGAACAAGAGAGACTTAGAGACTTTTGACAAACTATCAGACCGGTTGATTGAGCTAGGTATGACCTCGGCAAAACACGGCATTTTGTTCAATCAGAAAGACAAACACAGATTAATTGCGGTTATGGAATTTAAGAACACAGAAGCCTACAAAAATTGCATGGATTTAATTGAAGGCACAGATTGGAATAGAGAGATTAACAGAATTGAGAGGCTCGAAAGTTACGTGATTGATGCCGAATTAAATTTCTAGGAATTGCAGTTGACATCACGCCCCTCGGCTCAAAATACACACCCCAATGCCCCTCTAAAAAAGACCAATTTCAAAAAAGGGTTAAAGAGTTATTTTTTTGTTGCTAGTTGTCCACCAATCTTGATTTACCTTGCATCGCCATTCATTACAGCCGCGGTGCCACCGACTGAAGAAAGCTCCGTGCACGTGTCAGTGAATATCTGGATAACCAGACTTTCCTTACACTTGGCGTGATCCGGTGCTGTCATACCGCTCTCGCCACGATAGATTATCACTAGCGAAAAAACAGCCATCAGCCCAGCTAGTATCCACATGTTTCGGCTCATTTTTAACTCCGTGCCATATCATGGCTTCGGTATTCATGTTTGATAATAGCATTAATATTTGCGGTACCTGTGCTATCCATGACACATGGAATGGACCGGAGGTAAATTACCTGACAGTGACTTCGAGCTTAAGGGACGAATTTTCTCCGTATGGCCATATGCTAGTTGCGGTGTTTGTGGACATTGTGATGGCACTCAAACAATACTGACATTAGATCAAAGAAACGATCAATTAATTTGCCGACATTGCGTGGATAAACTGACGTGACAAACAAACCAGCCAGAGAATTGAATGAGATGATTATGGCTTATTTTAAGGTCAACTAAAAAGTGTCCAAGCAAATTGAACAAATCAAGGCATGGGACAAGAAGAAGGATTACTCGCGCGGGTGACCCTTGCGTATTTTCAGAGCGCAGACAATCGGTTAGCTAACCTGAACTGCGATATATATGCAAAGAGCAATGATCAGCAGCTTACCGTAGTCAAGATCAAAAGCTGTTCCTTCACCAAAATTACGCTCAAAAGCGTTTTTTTCACGGTTGACCATTTCTGGAACTTGAGCCGGTGGTATAGCCTGGCTTTGTACCTTTTTTGGCCTGCCACGTTTTTTCTTTGCTGCTGCTTTTGTGGCTGCCTTTTTCACTGTTGCCTCTGCCATTTAATTTTCTCCGGCTAACTGCTTTTGACTCTTTTGGGCTTTTAATCCAAAAAAAAGAACCACGCAATCCACTCTCCGAGAGGGCCAGCTATTTTGCCGCATTGCTTATTATGAGTGTTAGGCCCACCGTTCAGCCGTCGGACAGCCTTAGAAAGACTGCACTACTCTCCCCCTAGTTCAGTTGCTGTCCGACAACTGATAACACTACGGCGTTTTGTCGCATGGCAAGTGTGCGCAGTGTCATGCACCGTATATCTAGCCTTTCAGGTGTACTTTTTGTACGGGGGAGCCTGAAAGGTTTTCCATCTTTATACACTCCATTCTCGAGAAAAAACGCTGCTGAGGTTAAGCCGTGCCAAGGTTTTTCCATTTGACAAATGTATAATGGTAAGCAGTGACTCAAAGCTCAGCCAGACGAACAACAGCGGTAGGTTGTTGTCGCTGATTTCTTTAGACAGTAGCTGCCCGGCACGAAAACCAGAATGGTTGCGGCAATTATGTCGCATTGTATTTCATTGTCGTCCTGACCATCTCGGCTTCTGTCGGACGGCGATGTGGCAAGTTTCATACTTTCCCCCGGGGGTATGTAACTGCTGTCCGACAACTTGCAATGTTGTATTCACTGCGTCGATGAGGCTCTGTAGCAAAAACTTGTACTGCGCGACGTGATTTTCTTTATGCAGCGGGTTGTTTCTGAGCCAGAAAAACTCCGAGTGCGATTAGGGCAACGCCAAGTAGCTTAAATGGGTCGAATATGCCATCACCCAAAAAAACCAGCACCCCCATAACGTAAAATGGCACGGCATTTAGGTGAAACGACGCAATGGCAATCCCCAAACCACGGGCACCTGCGATCCAACATGGTTGAGATATCGAGACAGACAACACAGAAAAGGCGAACAATACAATTAGTGTCTCACTATCAAACGATCCGTATTGCCGCTGCTCAGGCAAAATGATGGCCGCGAAACTCAACATAATGCTTACAAACATCGATGCGCCAATCAGCGTTATAACAGTCTGTTTAAGAGAGGACAATTTAGAGAGACAGCGGTTTGTCTCCCGCGTAGCCCAAGCGTAAAGACACACAGCAAACAGACACCAGAAGAACCCGATATTCACATTGTGGTCATTCAATCCAACTCCAGCAGCAATTAATCCACCAATAACAGCGCAAAGCAACCCAGAGACGAAAGTGCGTGAGATTCGTTTTTTATCAAAAAACAGCTCAAGCAACGCACCTGCTACGGGCATCATCGCAGCAGCAACTGCTGGGGTAACTGGATTTGATTGTTCTTGACCATGCAACAACAGTGTGGTCCCAAGTCCAAATCCAACACCGCCAACGATTAAACCCTTTATCCATGAAATGGCGTCGACATTAATAACACCTTCGACCAATCTACAGAGAACCAAAAGAGCAATAGTTCCAGGAACCAAGCGTAAAACTACCAGCGTGAGGAGGTCCCATGACCCCATTAGGCTTTCTCCAGCAGGAAAGCCTAGAGACCATGAAAAAGCAGCCAAGAAACAGAGTAGGTTAGCTTTCAAAAGTTCGGATCCAGACTTGGTTGAAGTTCAAAACTAAATGCCCACGCCTAAATTTGATCTCAGTCTGATTGTTTGGGGTGGATTTGTCATTGCCTTTTGGTGCCTGTGTTAACCAAAGCCACGTCATTGCCTATCGTGACCAAAAAAAGGCCCCCAACGGTGAAACCGAAGGGGGCCAGGTTCTTATCTCGGAGGAAACATGAGAAAAGGTAAGAAGTCATTACCTAATCGATCCTCAAGTGAACAATGCTATGTTTGACCCAAGGCACTGCAATTTCTGCACTGACGACGAGTTACTAGCCGGCCAACCACTCCTCGAACAACCTCCGCATCCTTGGGCTAGGAAGATACAAGGTAATTGCCTCCCCTCGTCTCACCCTTGACCTCCAGACCCACTGAATGAGCTCGGTAAGAGCATAGGCGTCATCAAAGGCTCCTGTGCTGTCCTCCAGCCACCTAGCTACCACTGGATTGACGTGCTGGTCATAGAGGTAGATGAGGTGGGAGCAGTGCATGTAATCGTTGGTGCCCCTGGTCGTATTCGGTATCCAGTTAGCCCCTTGGAACAACTTTGATCCAGATGCAAAAGGTCCAGCAACCTTCTCGTTACCATTCTTATACCAACCAGCCTTGACACAGGTAATGAGGATGTTCTGGGCTGGGACGTCTTTTAGTTGTCGGCCTCTGAGGTTCTTCAGACCATTGACCATGGCCTTGCGGTAGGCAGCCTTGGAAACACCAGCCACCTGACCCGAGTAACTCAGCTTCAGCTTTGAGATAGCAGGGATGTCCTGTACGTCAATTAATTTTCTTGCAGCTTGCCTGAATGACTCATCCTTGAAGTTGTCATTGGCAACCTTGGCTGGGACCTTGACCTTGCAAAGGTAAGCCGACAACAAAGACCCTTCAGACTTGTAAGTCATAATGGTGGTCGTCCTCCCAGCTGCAAGAAGATCCCTTGGCATAGCCCAGATAAAAAGCCGACCACCAAGTAAGTAAAGACAACCAGTATTGGCAAAGCTTAATATTTGGTTGCTAAGGGTGTCATCAACATCATCTCTCATAGACAACCACTTCGGGGTTGGCCTGACCAAGCCTGATGGTTGATCGACAGTGATGTACCCAGCTTTGATGTAGAATTCGTCTATGGAGGTTTCCGACTTTGACGTCACCGACCTAACAACTTCTGGCACCTCATCGATGATGATGTCGTAATCGTCTAAGAGTCCCCTACGGGCCATTGAGACTAGCCTCTGGTGCAAGCTATGGGTGGTGGCGATGTTCTGGCCTGTAAGGAGCATCTCCTCCAGGCTGGCTTCTTTGGTCCCAGCTTCGTTGTCATTTTCAGAAGGTTGGCTAAAGCGGACCTTCGTTGCAGTTTCAACGACCCTGTCCACTTCACTAAGCAAAGGCAGGATCACAAGATACTTTCGATCTTCTTTGAAACTCTTGATCATGGCTGTGGTCTTGCCGCTGCCACAAGGGTAGTCGTGGATGGTAATCTCTGGTTGCATTGGTTCTCCTTTGGCGAGTGTAGCCTTGAGACCGCTTAGCGGCCTCAGACACATCGCAAACTATTGATAAGACGTCGTTATTTGACCTCTGCCTTAATGACAGAAGACAACAAAACAACTATGGTCTGATGATTGGTTTGGAAGTTGGTGTCGTGCACGAAAGTCACGACTACGACGACCATTCCCTAACCTAGCCCACGGACTTGGATCTATGGATTTGGTTTGTCGTGGTGGTCGAAATCACCACCCGTGTCTATGGGTTGGGTTAATTACTGTCTTGAGTCCCTAACCAAAACGATTCCTAGAGGTGGTCTATACATAAGTGACCCCAATTAGTTGAAACACTCACAGTTAGGTGACGGAAGGTTTTCTGGAACAGTTACCCATAGTGCATAGGTGGAACATGTCAGTTAGTCACGTTCGATAGCTCCACGTCCAGTAGTGGGCATATAGTCAAACCTGCAACCCTTCGTCGCATTACCTTGTTTAGAGCAAAACATAGAATATTTCGTGCAGGGGGAAGGATTTTATAAATGGAGGTGAATATGTTCTTAACTGCGAAACTCAATTTGTTGTCTGGGATGGCTATAGGGGCTGGAGCCGTTTTGCTAATGAAACAATGCTGCAAGCAAAAGAAGCAACATCAAAAGAACATCACACATCATTCTTCTGAAGTCGCAAACCCAAAGGACGGCGAAACGTCAGCTTAGGCATTGTTAGTGGCAAGCAACAACGGAGTGAAGTCATTCGTATCTCATCAGAAGCAGCTTTGTTTACAACCGATAAATTTCTGTTGTCTTCGGTCACTCCTCGGTCACTCTTAACCCATGTTTTCGAGTGACAGAGGGCCATATTTGGCTATACCATCGCGGGCAACAACAACAACTGACACAAGGCTGTGACCAAGGGTCTATAAAGAAAACTTGAGTAGGAAAGTGGTGCCCAGGGGCGGATTCGAACCACCGACACGCGGATTTTCAGTCCGCTGCTCTACCAACTGAGCTACCTGGGCGATCTGATGGCAATCCTGTCTGTCGACGGGAGCGCTCAGAACGACAAGGGGTATAGCCTTTTCACCCCGCCCTGTCCAGACGTTAAACGCCTCACCCACCAGCAAAAAAGCCGATTGTCTGCGAGGTAAATCTATTCCTCGCGCTGGCCTGCTGCAGCCTCGGCTTCGGCAATCAGCGCATCGACAATCGTGTCATCAGCCGCGTCGACCGCGGGAATGGCATATTGCCCCTGAAACCATCTGCCAAGATCCACCTCAGCGCACCGCGTTGAACAAAAGGGCCGCGGGCTTCTGCCGCCAGCGCTGGCCGGCGGCGCGGCAGCTTCGCCGCAGGTCGGGCATTCAAGGCCCGTTGCCCCCGGCGTTGGTGCTGTTTTTTTTATCGGTGGTGTCATTGCTTCTGTCTCCGGCACCCTGCCCTATCCAGTGGCACAGTCGGCAAAATGCCTCTGGCTGTCAAGCGAAGGCCGGCCATGTGCGATCCGGCATTCCAGCACGCCGCCACGCGTGCGTCCGAGGATTTCCGGCTGGCGCGGATCGGTCGCAAGGGCAGCCGCCAATGTAGTGGTAAATGTTTTTGCTGCACCGGAGGATAGCCGTGGAACATCAATCGCAATCAGTCCTGAAAGCGCTCGAAGGCGCAGCTGATACGCTATCATCGGGGGTGCCTCACGCAGCAGGGCCTCAAGCCCTCCACCACCACTGTCAAGATCAATGGCAACAAGAGCCTGCGTCGGCTCGAACCAGAGCCTGCCACCAGATGCAAGATCAACACTGACGCCTGATGCGGCGTCGAGGGCCGCATCATAGGCTGCGTCGAACCCGTCTGCTGGCAGCGCGTCGCCCGTCATGCGGATGGCAGCTCCCGGCGCATGCAGCGCCGCCTTTTGGGACAAGGTGCCGCCGTCATGAATGCAACCGGTCGCCTGCACACGATCCTGCCAGAGATGGACAAGCATCGTCAGTTCATCCTCCACCAGCGACGCCTCCTGCCCTGCCACCGCCCGGCGCAGGATCGCACCAAATCCACGGGGCAATTTTTCAGCCAGGCTGTCGCGCAGCGGTTCAACCTGATCATCTGGCAACGCACGAGAGGCATAAAAACCCGCATCACCTGGCAGCAGGACCACATGGGTGCCGACAAGCCGCGCGCCAACAGCTGCCTGCCATGGTTTGCCCTGCCGCGGGGCCGCGATGATTGTCGCGGTCATGCTTTGGCCTGCCTGCAGCTTGTCACGTGGCGTGACCCGCAACGAAACAGGTGTGCCATCTTCCAGGCGGGCTGTAGCGCGGTTCTGGCCACCAAACACCTGGTCGATTTTCAGCTGATGCACCTCACCAATACAGTGTGGCGCCGCGGTGAATTCATGCCAGATCTCAACCACGGTTCCAGCAGTCAGAAACATCACACGCGACATCTCAGGCCCAACAGCAATCCAGATCTCATCAACACGGCCGGTGATCATGACGCTACCCATGGGTCGCCAGCAGCGCCGAGACGTCATAGAGGCTGAAGCCGACGATGTTGGAATAGGAGCCGTCAATATGCCGGATGTAGGCGGCGGCTGGCCCCTGAATGGCGTAGCCACCGGCCTTGCCCTGCCAATCACCAGTGCCGATATAGGCATCAATTTCATCGCGATGCAGCCGCTTGAAAATGACGCTGCTTGTCACCAGCCTCGACCGGAGCGTACCATCGGCCAACCTGAGGGCGATGCCACCATGGACACGGTGGCGGCGCCCCGACAGAAGTGTCAGACAGGCACGAGCCTGATCCTCGGTTTCCGCCTTCGGCAGAATGCGCCTGCCTACAGCGACAACGGTATCACCGGCAAGCACCACAGCCCTGTGTTTGATGTTATCCGGCAGCGCAGCGGCAAGCGCCTTTTCATGAGCCATGCGCAACGCATAGCGCGGCGGCAGTTCTCGCCGATGGGGCGTCTCGTCAATATTCGTTGGAATGATCGCAACCGGTTCAATGCCAATCTGGCCGAGCAGGTCACGGCGGCGCGGTGAGGCAGAAGCAAGAGCGATGGGCGGGATCGTCATTGGTAAAAACCCCTCAAGCGGCCCCGCCAGTTGCATGGCTGAACCGGGGCGGGGTAGAATTCAGGGCTGGCCTCTATTTGAAGCGGAATGTGATCCGCCCCTTGCTGAGGTCATAGGGTGTCATTTCCACATTTACCCTGTCCCCTGCCAGAACGCGGATACGGTTCTTGCGCATTTTGCCGCTGGTGTGGGCCAGCACTTCATGATCATTGTCGAGTTTCACCCGAAACATCGCATTCGGCAACAGTTCAGCAACCGTGCCAGAAAATTCGATTACGCCTTCCTTGGCCATGTGACCCTTTCCAATAGCTTACAGCGGAAAAACAGCCATACAGATGGCCAATATCCACCCAAAGGTCAAGCCTTTACTGCAATTTCCGTTTCCAGATAGACGCCCAGCTTGGTGGCAATGTCATCTCGCACGGCGCGATAGGCACGCAGCCGCTCCTCGCGTGAACCCTGCAGGTCGGCCAGATTGTCCACCGGCCAATAGAGCGCCTGGCTGTCAATATTGCGGGTCAGTTCAAGAGCGCGCTCATGCGCCTCCGGCGAGAAGGAGATGATCACATCATAGAATTCACAGTCAAGATCGGCAAATGATTTGGGCTGGTGGTTGCCGATGTCATAACCGGCTTCCTCCATTACGGCGATGGCAAAACCATCGGCTTGACCGGGCGCAACCCCACAGGAGTCGGTAAAAATCCTGCCCGGAAAAGCTACTTTGACCATGGCCTCGGCCATAGCCGAACGGACTGCATTGACGTTGCAGGCAAACAGGATGGAGCTGACGTCACCGGCTGGGTCAATTTTAATGGTTTTAGCCATGAGGCCTCACTTTTCCTTGCTCCGATAGGGTCATTTCGACTGCAACACACAAATCAGCGTGAACAGACGGCGTGCCGTGTCAAAATCGGTTTCCACCTTGCCATTGAGGCGCGCCTGCAGCAGCTCGGAACCCTCGTTGTGTAGAGCGCGGCGGCCCATATCAATGGCCTGAATCTGCGAGGGCGATTTGGTTCGAATAGCGTCGAAATAGGTATCGCAGACCTGAAAGTAATCGCGCATCACCCGCCGCAGCGGCCCCATCGCCATGAAAAACTGGCCGAGGCTCACATCATTCTCATTGCAGACATCGAAGCGGATATGTCGCCCCTCTGCCCGCAGATACAAATGGAACGGGCCAGTCTGGCCAACGAGGTCAAACTGGTTTTCCTCCAGAATATCGTAAATGGCGATGGCACGCTCATGCTCAGCTTCGGCAGAGCGGCGCGGTGTCACAGCCTCATCAAGCTCGATCTTGACGAGACGGTCACGCCGGGCGGCTGTCTCCTCAGCCTTGCCTGTCTGCATCTTGGCCATCCATGCCTCACCGGTTCGTCCTTATGCTCATTGACAGCGCATGCGCACCAAGCCCCTCACTGTTCGCAAGCTCAATGCCAGCAGGCGCAATCCGCCCGAAACTGTCTGCATCACATTCAACGGTAGTTGTACGCTTCATAAAGTCAACAACACCAAGGCCAGAGGAAAATTTCGCGGTTCGCGCAGTCGGCAGAACATGATTTGGGCCAGCCACATAATCGCCAATCGCCTCGGGTGTGTAGCGGCCAAGAAAGATCGCACCGGCATGTCTTATTCTGGCCGCCCAATGCCGTGGATCTGCGATAGCAAGCTCGAGATGCTCGGCGGCAATCTGATCGGCCAGAGCCGGCATCACATCAAGCGACGGCACCGTGATGATGGCACCATTGTCCCGCCAGGACGCACCAGCAACAACGCTTCGCTCCAGCTGTGGCAGGGTGGTATCAACCGCCGCCGACACCGCATCGGCAAAATCCCTGTCATCGGTGATCAGGATCGATTGCGCCGCCTCGTCATGTTCGGCCTGCGAGAGCAGGTCGGCAGCAATCCATGCCGGATCATTACCATTGTCGGCGATCACCAGAATCTCGGATGGGCCAGCAATCGAGTCGATGCCAACAGCCCCAAACACCTGTCTTTTGGCCGTCGCCACATAGGCATTGCCGGGGCCAACAATCTTGTCCACCGCGCCAATTGTCTGGGTACCATAAGCCAGCGCCGCCACCGCCTGCGCACCGCCGATCCGCCACATTTCAGTGGCCCCACCAAGCGCCGCCGCCGCGAGCACCATCGGGCTGACAAAACCATCAGGCGCTGGCACCACCACCACACGGCGGGCAACACCGGCAACGGTAGCCGGAATGGCATTCATCAACACCGATGAGGGGTAAACAGCCTTGCCACCCGGCACATACAGCCCGGCGGCATCAACTGGCGTATAGCGCATGCCAAGCATGACCCCGTCATCGTCACGATAGGAAAATCCCTCGGGCAATTGCTTTTCGTGAAACGCCCTGATCCGCAGTGCCGCCACCTGCAAGGCCTCGCGCAGGGCCGGGTCCAGACTGGAGAGAGCTGCCCTCATCTCCTCCTGCCCGATGGCCAGATCGGCAACCCTGTCACACTGCAGACGGTCAAATTTTGCGGTCAGTTGCAACAGTGCCTCATCACCACGCTGGCGGACATCAGCCAGAATATCGGCAACCGCTGCGGATACATCCAGATCAGATTCTCGCTTGCTTGCCAACAGATCGGCAAACCGATCAGAAAAATCGGGCTGTGCATAATCCAGTCTTCGGGCCATCACGCCTGTCCTTGTCTGGTGATCAGGGTTGGTATGGCTGGTGTGTTATCAGGAAATCCAGCGATTTTCCAGTGCAATGCCAATCTGCCATGCAGGCAAGAGGATGGAGAAAAGGTAGATTGTTTCAACTGTTGTCATGCTTGGGCTGAGAGGTTGTTGGCCGGGTTGCCTCAACATCCTCGGCGGCGACTTCGATGCTTTCCACCAGCAGGCGCAACGTCGCCCCAGCCGAAAACATCAAATCAACATAGGTTCCATGGTCAGCTCCTGCACCACAGGTCACGGCCAGCAGATTGAACAGCGCCGTATCGCGCCTGGCTGGCATGTTGGTCTGCAACACCCTTTGCACACCCTCAATCCGGACCGCGCAAAGGCTGCGTTCATGCACGGGTTCACCCTTCTCGCCAGTCACATCGGCAATGGCCGGCCGCTCCCAGCAGAACCGGTTGGCAATGAAAATGAAGCGTTTGCCATCTCGGTCAAACAGCATATCAGCGCCCGGAACAATGGCATCCTGCAGCAGTGTTGACAGCACTTCGATATCTGCACCATCACGCGCCAGCAGACGCAAGGGGGCGTCACCACTGCCTGTGTCAGCTGGCTTCGTCATCGTCTCCGCCATCACTGATGCGTTCAAGGCGCGCGCCGCACTGGCCCAGCTTGTCCTCCAGATTGCTGTACCCCCGGTCAAGGTGGTAAATGCGGCTGACCTCGCTCTGGCCCTCGGTGGCAAGCGCCGCCAGAACCAGAGAGACCGAGGCGCGCAGGTCGGTTGCCATTACCGGCGCTGGCGTCAGGTGACGTCGCCCCCTGACAAACGCAACCCCACCATCGACGCTGATATCAGCGCCCATTCGGACCAATTCAGGCACATGCATAAACCGGTTTTCAAAAATGGTCTCCGAAATACGGGATGACCCATCCGCAACACACATCATCGCCATGAACTGCGCCTGCAGGTCGGTGGGGAATCCGGGAAACGGATCAGTACTGATATCGGTTGCCAACACCCGGTCAGTGGCGGTGACCGTCAGATTGTCACCCGCTTCACTGACGTCGATGCCGCTTAGCCGCAGCACGTCGATCAGGGCATCCAGATGACGGGGCCTTGCCTGTTTCAGGGTCAGGCTGCCCCCAGTGATACCGGCGGCAATGGCAAAGGTACCCGCCTCAATGCGATCGGCAACAACCCTGTGCGTCGTACCACCAAGGCTGGCAACACCCTCGATCGTGATGGTATCGGTGCCATGACCGCTGATCTTTGCTCCCATGGCATTCAGACAGTCAGCCAGATCAGAAATCTCCGGCTCACGAGCCACATTGACCAGCTCTGAGCTACCCTTGGCAAGAACCGCCGCCATGATGGCATTCTCCGTAGCGCCAACCGACACCATCGGAAACACAACACGTCCACCAGTCAGACCCTGCGGTGCACGTGCCTGAATATATCCGTCGGCGAGTTCAACGATCGCGCCAAGCGCCTGCATCGCCCGGATATGCAAATCGACCGGGCGCGTGCCGATGGCACAGCCTCCGGGCAAAGAGACACGCGCCTCGCCATAGCGGGCAAGCAACGGTCCCAGAACAAGGATGGACGCGCGCATTTTGCGCACAAGATCATAGGGGGCATCAAAAGATGAGGCGGCACCGGACAGGGTGACCGTTTCATCCTCACGAATGACATCAACGCCATGATGACGGATCAAACCCTCCATCGACAGCGTATCGGCAAGGCGTGGAACATTCTCCAGCACCAGCGCATCATCTGACATCAGCCCAAGGGCAAGAAGTGGCAAGGCAGCGTTTTTCGCCCCACTGATGGCAATCTCGCCCTGCAATGGAACGCCACCATTAATCCTGAGCCTATCCATTGCTGCTGTCCCCTGCTGATCTTTTCTGCGTGGCTGTATCACTGGGTGCGGCCGGATCATCTGTGACGGCTGCGACAGCACGCGAGCGCGCCTGTGCCTTGCGGCGATGCAGATTCTCCCGCAGCGCCCTTGCCAATCGATCCTCATTCTTCCTTGGTGAAGGTGGCTTTTTTTGCAGTGGTGGCCGCGCCTCGGTCATGATTTTCCCCTGATGCGATACCATCGCCCTACCCTTTTGCAAGGTCTGTTATTCCCCAAGATAGCTAGCAACGCAATATGGACATATTGTGGCCGTTTGTTGGTCCATGTAACATGCGTCAATCCGGCTCTTCGGTAAAGACCAGATCGACTGCCCACTGGGGATGATGGGCGAAAATGATTGCCGGGGAAACGGGCAGTCCTCCAGATGAATGGACCCACATGAGGTGGGAACGACAGGCGCCTGCACATGAGCACAGACTTAAATCAGACCAACCAACCAAGAAAACCGACCAGATACGTTCTGCCGGCAATTCTGGTCCTTGGCCTTGGCATCTTCTTTCTCAGTGGTGCATATGAGCTCGTGACCTGGCAAGCCGTTGGCGCGCATTACGCCAATATGAATGGCTTTGTGGAGGCACATCTCTGGCTGAGCTATATGATTTTCATGCTGGGTTATGCGGTGGTTGTGGCTTTCTCCCTGCCGATTGCGTTGCCGCTGACGCTAACCGGCGGTGCATTGCTCGGCTGGCCCGCGGTTATTCTGGTGATCTGCGGTGCCACGGCCGGAGCCGGTGTTGTTTTCATCGCCGCCAGATCATTTTTCGCTGATCTGCTGCGCGCCCGCGCCGGACCGTTCGTGGCCAGTCTGGAAGCCGGCTTCAGCCGGAACTCCTTTTCCTATCTGCTCGCGTTACGGTTAATTCCAGCAGCGCCCTTCTGGGTGGTCAATATTGTGCCAGCGCTGACCAGCATGCGGCTTGGTACGTTTCTGCTTGCCACTTTTATCGGCATAACCCCCGGAACAGCTGTCTTCATTTCTGTTGGGCGTGGCTTTGACCATATTCTGGCGGCAGGCCAGACACCCGACCTTGCCGTGCTGACCTCTGCGCCAATCATCATTCCGCTTGTTGGCCTTGGGGTGCTTGCCTTGCTGCCGGTTATCTTTCGGCGTTTGACCGATGGTCAAAGAGGCCTCAGCCAATGAAGACCATCAAAACAGATATCATCGTTATCGGCGGTGGTTCGGGTGGGTTGAGCGTCGCCGCAGGTGCCGCGCAGATGGGTGCAGATGTCGTGCTGTTTGAAGATGGGGAGATGGGTGGCGATTGTCTGAACACAGGCTGCATTCCCTCAAAGGCGCTGCTTGCCGCGGGCAAGGCTGCGCATCACGTGGCTGGCAATGCTGAAATGGGCATCACGGGCAATGCCGCAAAAGTGGATTTTGCCGCGACCAAGGCGCATGTCGCCGATGTGATTGCCACAATCGCCCCGCATGATTCTGTTGACCGCTTTGAGGGGCTTGGCGTCACCGTCATTCGTGAACGCGCCAGCTTTGCTGGCCGCAACAAGGTCCAATCCACAACGCATCAGGTAACCGCCCGCTATATCGTCATTGCCACTGGTTCATCACCGCTGGTGCCGCCGATTGCGGGGCTGGACAGGACCCCATTCCACACCAACGAGACAATTTTTTCCGATCCGGAAAAACCGGATCATCTGCTGATCATTGGTGGCGGTCCAATCGGCATCGAGATGGCACAGGCACATGCCCGCCTCGGCTGCCGCGTGACCGTGATTGAAGCCGCCACCATCATGGGCCGCGATGACGCCGAACTTGTCGAAATCCTGAAAACGCGCCTGATTGATGAGGGCATCACGCTTGTCGAGGGGGTTGGCGTCACCGAGGTTGCCAAAAGCAAAGTCGGGATCACGGCTACCCTTGCTGATGGAGCTGTGCTCGAGGCAAGTCAGCTACTTGTTGCTGTTGGCCGGCGGCCAGCCACCGAAGGGCTGGATCTTGCGGCAGCTGGCATTGCCGCCACACCTGCAGGCATCACCACCGACAAAAGGCTGCGCACCAGCAACAAACACGTATTCGCCATTGGTGATGTCACCGGGCGGGCACAATTTACCCATATGGCCGGGTATCATGCCGGCGTCGTCATCCGCAACATGCTGTTCAAACTGCCTGCCAGATTGAATGACAGCATCATTCCCCGGGTAACCTTCAGTGATCCCGAACTGGCGCAGGTCGGGTTGACTGAAAACGCCGCCACCGATATGTGGGGCGAGGCCAATATCCGCGTCATGCAGGTACCCCTTGCCGGCCTCGACCGCGCCATTGCCGAGCGGCGGCGCGAAGGCATGGTGAAAATTATTACACACAGAAATGGACGCATTCTGGGTGCCAGCATTCTGGCGCCCAATGCGGGTGAGATGATCCTTGCCTGGGTTCTGGCGATCAGCAGCCGTCAGAAAATCAGCAAAATGGCCTCGATCATTGCGCCTTATCCCACATATGGCGATGCCAGCAAACAGGCGGCAGGCCGCTTTTTCACGGAAAAGCTGTTCAGCCAGCGAACCCGCCGCATCGTGCGATTTCTGCTCCGCTGGTAGGGCTGGCATGTTTTTTGCGAAATGCAGCGTCACGGACTGGAAAAAACTTCACTTCGCCGCCGCTTTCGTGTAATTCATGCGCGTCGATGGAAATGCTGCCATAGCTCCAGCGGTAGAGCGCACCCTTGGTAAGGGTGAGGTCGCGTGTTCGAATCACGCTGGCAGCACCATCACTCTCCGAGAATCCCACCAGACAGCAAGCATCTGAATGTGCCGGCAAAGCCTTTTGAATGTTATTTGTCCTGCTCTCTTGAAATTCACGTTTATCTAACCATATCAGTTAGGTGACGCCGTAACGGGTCACGTTTGGAAGACCAAAGCAGCCGGCTTGCTTGTTAAGGAGCCGGCGACAACTCGCTTAATCATAAGGAGATGAACATGACTGTATTTACGACACCAATGGCGCGCCAATTTGTAGGTTTTGACTCGCTGTTTGACGAGTTGAACAAAATGGCGGAACGGAAGGAATCAAACTATCCTTCCTATAACATCGCGAAGGATGACGATGAGCATTACCGCATCGAGGTAGCCCTTGCCGGATTCAGTTCCGATGATATCAGCATTCAGACTGAAAAAGGGGTGCTGACAATCGAGGCAAAAAAAGAGGAAGTGAAGGAAGAAGCCACGGATAACTACATTCATCGCGGCATCGCCCAGCGCGCCTTTTCCAAAATGTTCCGGCTTGCCGAGTATATGAAGGTTGATGATGCACAATTCGTCGATGGCATCCTGACGGTGTTCCTGTACCGCGAGATCCCTGAGGCAGATAAATCAAGGCAGATTACGATCAACACCAAGGCAAAGAGCTTGCCCAAGGCTGCGTCGGCCTGACCCGCTTAAAGAGCGCAGACTTTCTGCACACATCTTACGAGGTGGCCATCGCTTTCGGTGGCCGCTTTTTTGTTGGCCTCGACCTGTGCGTGGGATAGCCCGCCCCGGGATCACGTGTTTGGGCGTAATGACCGCACCATGAACCAGCTCAGCACGACCAACGGCAGCCCTATGCCGAAAGACACACGGATGCCGAAAAACTCGGCAACCGCCCCAAGCAATGGTGGTGCCAGCAGAAACACCACGAAAGACAGCTGTGCCAGCGCGGCAACATTGACCGCCGCCGGCCGGTCCTTTCGCTGTGCAGCCGCCGAGATGGCAAGTGGAAAAATCACTGCCGTACCGGCCCCCAACAGGGAAAAGCCGGCAAGCGCAACCACTGGATTCGGCGCAAAACCAACGAGCGAAACACCAATGCCAAGCGTGATCACGGACCAATATGTGACCTTCTCAGGTCCATATCGCTCGACAAAATCATCCGCAAAGAACCGCACGATGAACTGGCTGAATGCAACAAGTGCCAATGCGAGGCCACTGATAAAAGGTGGTGTGGCAAAGACATCACGCATGAAAATCACCGACCAGTCGATACCGGCGCCCTCAAGCAACATCGCCGACAGAGTCAGTGCAACGAGCATCAGGATCGGTTTTGTCGGGCGGGCAAAGGTCACGCTCTGGCTGTCCTCGCCCGGCCGCGGCGATGCCGGTTGATGCTGTCCGATCAGCAGCAATGCTGAACAGGAGGTGAAAATCAGAAAGCCAGACATGTGGGCGAACACGGAAATCTGCAGCTGGGCAATCAGAGCCCCCAGCAAACCCGCGCCAAAAAACCCAAAGCTCCAGAAAGCGTGACACCTGTTCATCACGCGGCGACCAATCTGGAATTCGGTCCGGTCCGCCTCGACATTTACCGCCACCTCGACAACACCGATCGCAAGACCGGCGACGAACAGCCAGCAGAAGAAGGCAAGCGGCCCCAGAGACAGGGACGCAATCATTTCAGCGCCGCTGATGATCACGATGCCGACAAGCATGATCCAGCGAAATCCAACCGCCCGCAAGACCCTGCCAGCAACGAGAAGTGACAGCTGCACCCCAAGGGCTGCGCCAATGACCGACATGCCCAGCTGTCCCTCGGCAATTCCCATCTGCAACTGCATGTCGCCAAGCCGGGGAAAAATAGCGCCCAGCGCCATGGCATAAATGCAAAAGGCGAAAAACACACCATGTTGTGGGGAAAATCCGGTCATAAAATGCTGCCATCCTGCGGTTCGGGAGCAACCGCCTGAACAAATTGATGCGTTGTGGGCGTCACTTTAGCGTGGATTTTCCGAAATAGGCATATTTCTTGCACCGTCGCTCACAGGTGTCAGTCGCTTGACAGTGCCCTGCGGCCCAGGCAGGCGACGGCCATGTGGGAAAACGAAGCTAAGTGAGAGCAATTATGAACCTTGCCCATGATGACAAGAAGCGCGCGGAATACATCCGCTTTGGCCATTTGTCCCGCTTTTCAACAAAGCGGCACTCTGAACAGACAGGTTTTGCCCTGCCAATGGTCTATGCCGGTTTGCTGGCCTACGGTCTGGTCGCCCTGATCACCAATTAGCGCTGTCCAGCCCGCGTATTTTCAGGGTCAATCCAGATTGCCGCGGGGTTAGCCTTTGCGGCTGATCACCCATATGAGCAGCAATAATTGATCATTGCGTGGATTTTCACCTGAAATTTGCTGTTTGCCGGCACCTCGAAGCTGTCGCCCCCACTGACTGGCTTCCAGTCAGTTGACCCGGGCAACAACACCTCCAGCTCGCCCGACAATATCTCCATCACCTCATGGGCATCGGTGCCAAATTCGTACTCGCCGGGCAACATCACCCCCAGCGTTTTCCATGACCCATCGGCAAAGGTAACTTTGGTGCTTGTCACGCGCCCGTCAAAATAGATATTGGCCATTTTCTGGACTGTTACATTCTTGAATTCTGACATGTCTTGATTTCACCCTTGATCACTGCGTGGTTGATTTGGTGACGGTCTTTTAACCCTGGTGCGAGGCGCGCATCAAGCCTCGTCAAGCATCTGATGCACCTCGATGATATTGCCGACAGGGTCGTGAAAGAAAATCTGGTACCATTCCCTGGCAAAGGCCGTTCCATAATCAGCAAAATCAATGTCATTCTGCCGCAACAGGGCTTTGAAGGCCTCGATGTCATCGGTGCGAAAGGCGATATGGCCCCTTTCAACAGGATTTATGTGCTGGCTGTGTTTCGCCGCCACAGTCAAATCCTGTTCGGCAAGGTGCATCTGCATCGTTCCCTCAGTGACAAACCGGATCTTCCCTGCATAGCCGGAACTGTCCGTTGCATCCGTCCGGGGGAAATTCTGTGGGGACAGGGGCTCCATCTGCAGGATGTTCCGATAGAAATCATCCAATTCATCCACATCCTTTGACACGTAATTGATATGATGAAATTCCAGCTTCATGGGTTCCCCCTGACACATTCCCCGCAGCAATGCGGCATTAACAACCCCGTGACATGCGTCATGCCTGACCAAAGAAATGGTTGAAGGATTCCCAGCCAAACCAGAAAATGAAAAGCCAGACCAGACCTTTGATCAAAAAGAACGCAAAGGCCAGACCACCAAACCTGATCAATAATTTCTTCAACACGCTATCCTCCGTCGATTACAGACTAGCGGGCGAAGGACGCGGTGTCATTGCTTTCCTGTGACCGGAGATATTGCGGGATCGGGGCAGAGACGCTGGTCGAGGATCAGGCAGAACCGGCAACATCACCGGCGGCATCGGACAACACGCCCTTTACCTTGCCGTCAGCAGCAACACCAACACCGAACACCAGCGTATCGGTGGCCGGGTCGAGGCGCACCTCAACGATATCACCCTCGCCAAACCTACCTGCCAGCAACGCCTCGGCGAGCGGATTCTGTACCGCATTCTGGATCACCCGCTGCAACGGCCGCGCACCAAACTGCGGGTCATAGCCGCGCACTGCCAGCCAATCTGCTGCCTGATCATCAAGCCGCAGACTAATCCCGCGGTCGGCAAGACGGCCAGCCAGCCGGGCAAATTGGATCGTGACAATCGCCCCCATATCGCCCTGTGAGAGACGGTGAAAGAGCAGTATCTCATCAAGTCGGTTCAGAAATTCTGGCCGGAACGTCGCCTGCACATCACCCATCACGGCGGTGCGGGCTGCATCCGAATCCTCACCATCGCCAAGCGCCAGCAGGTGATCAGCGCCAATATTCGAGGTTAGCAGAACCAGCGTGTTGGCAAAATCAACGCGCCGCCCCTGGCCATCGGTCAAATGCCCCTCATCGAGCACCTGCAGCAGCACGTTGAAAATGTCCGGATGTGCCTTTTCAATCTCGTCAAACAGCACCACCTGATAGGGTCGGCGGCGCACTGCCTCGGTCAGGCTGCCCCCCTCTTCGTAGCCGACATAACCGGGAGGCGCTCCGATGAGGCGTGCCACCGCGTGTTTCTCCATATATTCGGACATGTCGATCCGCAGCACCGCATCATCATTGTCAAACAGGAATTCAGCCAGAGCCTTGGCAAGTTCGGTCTTGCCAACGCCAGTCGGACCCAGCATCAGAAAACTGCCCATCGGCTGATGCGGGTCGGCAAGGCCGGCACGGGACCGACGAATGGCATTGGCAACGGACGACACAGCCTCACTCTGGCCAATGATGCGCTGGCCGATGATCGCCTCCATGCCAAGCAGTTTCTCGCGCTCACCTTCCAGCATCTTGTCAACCGGGATACCGGTCCAGCTGCTGATCACCGATGCGATATGCGGTGCCGTGACCTCTTCATCAACCAGTTGGGATTCGGCAACCGCATCCTTGGCCGCGGCAAGTTCCTGCTCCAGCGCCGGGAGGGTAGCGTAGGTGAGTTCAGCCGCCATCTCGAGCCTGCCCTCACGCTGGGCAACTTCAAGACTATGCCGCTGGTCCTCAAGCTGCTGCTGCAATCTGCCAACCTCGGCCATGCGGGCCTTGACCCCGTCCCATGCCGCTGTCAGCTCGGCCGAGCGCTGTTCGAGACTTGCCAGCTCCCCAGCAATCGCCGCAAGCCGTTTTTCAGAGGCTTTGGCGTTTTCCTTCTGAAGCGCCGCCTGTTCGATTTTCAGCTGAATGATCTGCCGGTCAGCCTTGTCCAGATCGGCAGGCTTGCTGTCGGATTGGATGCGTAGATGGCTCGCCGCCTCATCCATCACATCGATTGCCTTGTCGGGCAGAAACCGTTCGGCGATATAACGGTGCGAGAGGCGTGCCGCCGCAATCAGCGCATCATCGGTAATCCTTACACCATGGTGCAGCTCATATTTCTCCTTCAGGCCACGCAGGACGAAAACCGTGTCCTCGACGCTTGGCTCATCAACAAATACAGGCTGGAACCGGCGCGTCAGCGCCGCATCCTTTTCCACATATTGGCGATATTCATCCAGCGTCGTTGCGCCGATACAACGCAATTCGCCACGTGCCAGAGCCGGTTTCAGCAGGTTCGATGCATCCATAGCCCCATCGGTCTTGCCTGCCCCGACAAGCTGATGCATTTCGTCGACGAACAGGATCACCTCGCCGTCTCGCGACTGCACCTCCTTGAGGACGGATTTCAGGCGCTCCTCAAACTCACCGCGAAATTTTGCGCCGGCAACAAGCGCGCCCATATCCAGCGACAAGAGGGATTTATCGGCAAGCGCCTGTGGCACATCACCATTGATAATGCGCTGCGCAAGCCCTTCGGCAATTGCAGTTTTACCAACACCCGGCTGGCCAATCAGCACCGGATTGTTTTTGGTCCGGCGGGCCAATATTTGCACGGTGCGGCGAACCTCGGCTTCACGGCCAATTACGGGGTCCAGCTTGCCGTTGCGCGCGGCGTCGGTTAGATCAGTGGTAAATTTGCCGAGCGCTTCATGCGCCTCCTCCGCCATGTCACTGTCAGCGGTCCTGCCCTTGCGAAGCTCGGCAACGGCACTGGCAAGACGCGCCGCGTCAACGCCAGCCTGCCTTAGCAGCTTGCCGGTATCGCCCCTGCTTTTCGCCATGGCGATCAACAGCGCATCGACAGCCAGAAACGAATCCCTGAGAGATTTTGACTCAGTCTCGGCAGCCTGCATGATCCGGGCAAGTTCGATATCCACCTGCATCTGGTCAGCACCGCCACCCGTCACCGATGGAATTGACGCAAGCCCCTTGTCGAGTCCTGAACGGAGCGCGCCAAGATCGCCACCCGCCCGGCCAACAAGATTGCGCGCCATCACATTGTCGTCTGCCAAAATCGCAGACAGAACATGTAGCGCGGTCAGTTTCTGGTGGTCAGCAGCAAGCGCATCATTCTGGGCGGCGATCATCGCATTGCGCACAAGTGCGGTAAATTTATCTGTCTGCATCACTCAACACTCCTTCATCATGTGGATGAATTTACCCGCATGACTGCCACAGCCCGCTATCGTTTTATGATCAGCGCGCGGTCAGCATAACACAGATCAGCCAGATCAAGGCCATAGCCGCCTTCTGCAATTCATGCTCCAGTTCATCCATCTGTCTGCATCCAGCTCTGGCCTGACCACCTGGTATGTGAAATCGATTGGCACCATCACGGGCCAGGCATCAGGTCAGCTGCGCATAATTTTATGCAAACAGCATTTACTATGCTTTTTATTTATGAAGATGATCTGCATGTTTCAAGGGGTGAACCTTCAAAGAGCGACATCAATCATCACAACCTGCCAGCCATGCCGGTTGGCTTGCCATCAATTGAGATCATGTTCTTTTTCTTCTGATAGGCGACGAGTTTCTCGTCTGGCATTTTATCAAAAAATGGGATCAATTCGTCCTCGGCACGGTGACGGACTATTTTCATCTCAGGAACGCTGGAGCCGCAAGATGTCTGCACCCGATCAATTGTCAGATCAAAAATCTGCCGCGCCGCTGGCAATCCCGGAAAGGAGGACAAAGCCTCCTCCCAGCCAATATCCCCCGGCTGCAGACATTCAGCGGTTCCATATAGCCGCAGGGTCAAAGCAGAGCCAGAAAATGCACTAAACATCAGCGTCATCCGAGGCAATTCACGAATATGGGCTGCCGTCTCATTTCCACTGCCAGTGATGTTTAACCATATCACCCTGGTTGGCGAGATGACACGCAGACTGTCAAGCCCCTTGGGTGAAATATTCACGCGGCCATCTGCGGCGGCTGTTGCCACAAAAAAACAAGGCTGTGCCTCGAGAAAAACAATGTGTTTTTCTGACAGACGTTCGAAAGCCTGAGCCATGAGAGCATTCTCCTGATTGAAGTGTTGGCCAGCGCAGGCTATTCAATGACTAACATGGATCACCTCTCGTAAAAATTCCGTTAATGGCGACTTGCGTAAAGCGGTGTTTCTCCTTGTCGCTGTGGGCGTCCTGTGGTGAAGTCCGGCCATGACCCTGCCTCCAGCACCAGCTTCTGACCTGCCAGCCTCAACCCGCGATTTCATTGCCGTTGAATGGCGGTTTCTGCTGTTCGGCATGGCGATGGCGTTCTGCTCATCGCTTGGCCAGACTTTCTTCATCTCGCTCTATTCGGGCCATATACGGGCCGAGCTTGCGCTCAGCCATGGCGAGTTTGGCACCTATTACGCCATGGCCACCACCTGTAGTGCCATCAGCCTGTTATGGGTCGGCAAACTGGCTGACACGGTGCGGGTGGAAAAGCTGGCGTTGTTGGTGCTGTCATCCCTGTGCCTCACGGCGATGCTGTTCAGCCAGATTTTTTCCGTGGTGACACTCGTTCTTGGGCTTTATATGTTGCGGCTGTGTGGACAGGGAATGATGACACATGTCTATTCGACAGCCATGGCACGGCGCTATATCGCGGCGCGTGGCCGCGCGCTGTCGATTGCCCAGATGGGGATCAGCTTCGCCGAATCCATCGGACCGATTTCGGTCGTGGCCCTGCTGACGATCTTTGACTGGCGGCAGATATGGCTGGTCCTGCCAATCGGGCTGGCGCTCGCACTCGGCCCCAACATCCGCTATCTGACCCAGCGCACCCGTTATCAGGATGGTGGCGGATTGGAGGCGTTACAGGCCAAAAGCATCACGCCAGACAGCGATGCCGAAAAACAGGCCGGGGCGGCGATTGTCATGATTGACGGGGTGGCCCATTGGCGGCGGCGGGCAATGCTACGTGACCGCCGGTTCTGGTTTGGCCTGCTGGGACTTTTCACGGTTCCAAACTTCTCCATTACCGGCCTGCTGTTCCATCAGATTCATCTGGCCGAACTGAAAAATGTCAGCATGGAAAGCTGGACCGCCAACTATGTTCTTTATGCCGGCTTTGCGATCCTCGGCACCCTTTTGTCGGGCCAGCTGGTAGACCGGTTCACCGCACGCCGCATTGCCGCACACACAATGTTGCCGACAGCATTGGCATGCGCCGTGCTGTGGTTTGGCGATTCCAGCGTCGGTGTACCACTGTTCTTTGCGCTGTTTGGCTTGGCGTCGGGCATGCCTTTCAGCGCTCTGACGGCAATCACGGCTGAACTTTATGGCACCCGGTTCCTTGGGGAAATCAAATCTGTCTTCCTGCCAGTGGGAGTCTTTGCCTCGGCATTGTCGCCAATGATGATGGGGGTCATGATTGATCACGGGCATGGGCTGCCCACCCTGATGGGTCTCAATATTGCTCTTGCCGTAACGGCACAGATTGGTGCCGTTCTGTTTCTGCGCCTTGCGGCACCGCAGATCAATCAGTAAAGTCACTCATACTGGCGACTGGTCAAGACAGGTGTCTTGCCGGTCCAGGTCACTTTCGCATTCAGGAAATCACAGAGGCGCTCAATGCTTCGTATATCCATTATCGGGCTGTTGGCCCTGATTACCATAGCCGCCCCGTTGCAGGCCTCGCAATCCGGATCAGCAGAAACGGGGAAATGGGCTGGCACCTGGTTTACCTGTGAATTCGCAAAAAGCAGGACACCGCCGCATGATGGCTGTGCGATGTTTGACGATGAGGGCTTCCGTTTCGACCAAGGTCGGCTGACCTATATTCGGGTGACAGATTCCGATGAGACCGAATGCCGGGGCGGCAAGATTGGCCAGTGTTTTGCCCGTGATCAGGCAGTAATCACCATCAAAACACAGGACCGTGGTGAGCTCAATCTGGGGAATGACTGGATTACCGTCCGCTATTTTGGCTGCACACAGAAATACAGCTTTGCCGACAGGTCGGAATATCGCGAAATCATCCCGGCCAAGGATCGCTGTTTCTGGGCGCGCAAGAGGCATTTTTATATCGCCCGCTTCGCTGGCAGCGTCTCAATCCAGAAGTAACCAGCATCAGACAGCAACAGGAAACCACCATGACTGATCAGACATCTGCCCTTTTTGCGCCACTGGTCGGAAAAGGCTTCATCCAGATCGACGGTGAGGAGGCAGCGCGCTTCCTGCAGACCATTCTGACCGCCAATATCGACCAGATTGCGGTAGGCGGCTGCGCACCGGCGGCGCTGCTGACTCCGCAGGGCCGAGTCCTGCATGACATGATGATCTACCGCTGCCCTGCCGGGGCTGACGCGGGCAGCCATTTCATCATCGAGGCCGATGCATCAGGTCTTGCCGATCTGTTCACGCGCCTGCGCCGTTATCGCCTGCGCCGCCCGGTCAACCTTCAGGTGGTTGAGGATATGACCATCTGGCTGTGCTGGGGCGCGCCAGTTGATATTGAGGGGGTTTATCACGACCGGCGTCACCAGAGCCTCGGTTGTCGTTGGCTTGGCCATAGTGATGCGCCCCCCCCTTTCACCGCCATCGCCACCCGCGGTGAGATCACGCAATGGCAGGCACTACGCATTGCCGCCGGTGTTCCCGAGGGACCGCTTGACCTCACCCCGGAACGCGCACTGATGCTTGAGGCCGGTCTCGACAGGCTGGGCGCGGTTGATTTTGAAAAGGGCTGTTACATCGGTCAGGAAGTCACGGCCCGCACCCATTATCGTGGCCTTGTGAAACGTCGGCTTGTGCCATTGCACATGCCCGCTGGTTCGCCGCCTGCTCCCGGGACGGAAATTCTGTTGAATGAGAGAGCTGTCGCGACAACCAAGACAGCCGCCAAAACTGAAGGGGGCAGCCTATGTCTGGCATTGATCAAACTGTCTGATCTGCATCTTGTTCTGGGCGGTGAGGCAAAACTGCAAGTTGCCGGCTCACCTGCAGATCTGTTGATCCCGGAGTGGATGCAGCCTCTGCCCAACCCAGCGCGCACCGACAGGGCTGGCTAGACGCGGCACTCAGCCTTTATCGGCGCTGCCAAAAAGTGCGGCGGCTTCTGCATTGACACCGGCCTTGCTCGCAAGAATTCGCTCAACCTTGCTGATCTCAGCTTTCATGGCGGTGATATAGGCCTCCAGATCCTCACGGTTCCAACGCTCCATCTCTGGCCCGGATCCCGGTGGCTTCAACGCATCGAATTCATCATCCATCTGCTGGCTCCCTGCTTTATACAGTCTGCGATATCACTGTCGCAGGCGAATTATGCACATTTTTGGTACCTCTTGGCAAAGGGAGGCTTGGCAATCACTGCGTTTCAGGAGTATAAGAAGATGTTTCCACTTCAATTTGCAAAGTGAACACGCCTGACCGGTGCATTGCACTGGCTCAGGGCGCAGCCAGTAGGATATTCGGTAGGACATCAAAGGTAGCCTCATCATGACACAGCTTCTCATGCCCAAAGCATCAGCCGTCTGGCTGATCGACAATACATCCCTGTCTTTTGACCAGATTGCCGATTTCTGCAGCCTGCACCCGTTGGAAGTCCAGTCAATCGCCGATGGCGAGGCCGGCATTGGCATCCAGGGATATGACCCGGTGCAGAATGGCCAGCTGACGCAAGAAGAGCTGGATCGTTGCCAGAATGATCCAACAGCGCGGCTGGTACTTGCCGAGTCTGACCTGCCGACACCGAACCGGCGCACCAAGGGCCCACGCTATGTGCCGGTTGCACGGCGCGGCGACAAGCCTGATGGCATTGCCTGGCTGGTTAAACATCATCCAGAACTCAAGGACTCGCAGATTGTGAAGCTGATCGGAACGACCAAGGAAACCATTGGCAAGATCCGCGAGCGCACACATTGGAACATTGCCAATATCACCGCCAAACACCCGGCAATGCTGGGGCTGTGTTCGCAAGGTGACCTTGATGCCGCCATCGAGAAAGCTGGTGGTTCAACACAGGTCGAAGAACAGGTCTCGAACCTCAGCGAGTTGCCATAACGCAACCAGCGGTGCGGGAGGTCATTGTGACAGATCAGGATGGGACCGGCGATCAGCAGACGATCATCAACAAGTTACGCCAGCTTGAGTCTGAACATCGTGATCTCGATGACGTGATTGAGCGCCTTGCCGATGACAAACCCTTTGACCAGTTGAAGCTGCAACGATTGAAAAAGCGAAAACTCATCCTAAAGGACGAAATGACATTGTTGCGCAGCCGCATTCTGCCGGACATCATTGCCTAGCACGCCAACCTAGAACCTGTTGATAATTTCCAGCGAGTCTTTACATCATGACCGGGTCCACAGACAAATCATCACGAAAAATCGCCATCTGCATGGGCAGCCAGTCCGACTGGAAAACCATGCAGGAAGCGGCGGCCATTCTGGAGCAGTTTGACGCGCCACATGAGGTGAAAATCATCTCGGCGCACAGAACCCCAAACCGGCTGACAAATTTTGCGCAGACAGCCCACGATGAGGGGTTTGACGTTATCATCGCCGGTGCTGGTGGTGCGGCGCATCTGCCGGGCATGCTGGCAGCCCACACACATCTGCCGGTGCTGGGAGTGCCAATCGAGTCAGCTGCGCTCAAGGGTATGGACTCGCTGCTGTCCATCGTCCAGATGCCAGCCGGTGTTCCGGTTGGCACACTTGCCATTGGCGTTGCGGGCGCAAAAAATGCGGCCCTTCTGGCACTGCAGGTTCTGGCGCTGACCGATCCATCGATTGCCAGAAAGATGATCGACTGGCGGGCACGGCAGAGCGCGGATGTCGCCGAGACTCCTTCATGACGGAGAACACCCCCACATCCGTTCAGACAATCGGCATTCTTGGCAGTGGACAGCTGGGACGAATGCTTGCCATCGCCGCCGCGCAGCTGGGGCTGCGCACACATGTCTATGCGCCTGATGCCAGCAACAGCCCGGCGGGGGATATCGCACACCGCGCAACGACAGCAGCTTATGATGACACCGCTGCGCTTGCCGCCTTTGCCGCGGACGTCGATGTGATCACCAGCGAGTTTGAGAATGTGCCAGCCGCAGTCATGGATGTACTTGCCGACATCTGTCCAGTCAGCCCGGGACGCGCCGCCCTCCATACGGCGCAGCACCGCATCCGTGAAAAGACCCTCGCCCGCGAATTGGGTATAGCGACGCCACAATTCTGGCCCGTTACGAGCGCGGGCGATCTGAAGGCAGCAATGCGCGGCCACGGGCTTCCCGGCATTTTGAAAACCTCTACGCTCGGCTATGATGGCAAGGGACAGGTGCGGATCAAGCCGGGTGACGACATGGACGCTGCCTTTGACAGTCTTGGCACGGATGACGCCATTCTGGAGGAGATGGTTGATTTTGCTGCTGAGGCCAGCTTTCTGGTAGCGCGTGACGCAACTGGCGATGTCAGCCATTTTCCGGCAAGCCTGAATCACCATCGAGGCGGCATTCTCGCGCAATCAGCAGCGCCTGCACCCCTACATGACGAAATCATCGCAGAGGGAATGAACGCCGTTGAAAAAATGGCTGAGGCATTGGCGTTGTTCGGCCTTCTGGCGCTGGAGGCCTTTGTCACAGTTGACGGCAAATTGCTGTTCAACGAAATAGCCCCCCGCCCCCATAATTCATTTCACTGGACGATTGAGGGCTGCGCCACAAGCCAGTTTGCCCAACTCGCTCGCCTGTTGGCGGGAATGCCCTTTGGCGCGACCCATATCTATGGCAACTGGCAGATGGACAATCTGCTGGGCGAGGATATGTGGAAACTGCCTGAACTGCTCGCATCAGCCGGCACGCATGTCCATCTCTATGGCAAGGCCGATGCCAAGACCGGCCGCAAAATGGGGCACACCAACCGCCTGCTTGGCAGCTAGTCAATATGGCGATTTCAATCGCCGGCAGCTGAATTTTTCAGTTTGGTCAAATCAAAGGGCGTTGCCTGATAGAGATCATTGATCCAGTTGCTGATCAGCAGAAAGGCAAAGGGCCGCCAGAAATTGACCGGCGGGCGCGCCGGATCATCATCTGGGAAATAACCGACTGGCAACGCCGTGTTCAGCCCCTCGGCCTGGTCCCGATGATATTCATTGGCCAGCGTTTCCGCGTCATATTCAAGATGGTTCAGAACAAAGAGATCACCGCTTTGCGGATCGCGCACCATGCCAACACCACAGCCATCTCCCTCGGCCAGAACATCCAGCCCAGCGGCGGCAACATCAGCCGCCCTTGTTTCGGTGTAGCGGGAAATCGGCATTGGAAAGCTGTCGGTGAATCCATGCATCAACCGACCTGAGACATTCCGCAAACGATGCTGATAGACCCCAAACAGTTTTTCCACCATTTCAAATTTCGGCACCGCAAAAAAATGGCTGAGCAAGGCCTGCGCCCCCCAACATATGCCAAGCCGACGGAAACAATGTGTTCGCGACCATTCCATGATCTCGACCAGCTCTGGCCAATAGCTGACGTCCTCAAATGGCAGGGTTTCGATGGGCGCACCAGTCACGATCAACGCATCAAAAAACTGATCCCGTACGTCATCCAACTGCCGATAGAACCGCCTTAGATATCCAGGCTCGGTGTTCCGCGGCGTATAGCTCGCCGTGGTCATCAGTATCATCTCAACCTGCAGTGGCGTATTCCCGAACAGCCGTGCAAACTGAATTTCAGTATCACGCTTTTTCGGCATCAGATTGAGCAGCAGCAGACGTAACGGACGGATGTCCTGGCCAGCAGCCTGTTGCTGCGCCATGACATCAACCTGTTCAGCAAAAAGCTCAGTCAATGCGGGCAAATTGTCGGGCACTTTAATTGGCATGACGCTCTCACCTTGGGTGGCAGGGTTCATCCTGACAGCCTGTTATCCGGTATGCGGTTATAACCGATTGAACGGATTTTGCCAGTCGCTTGATGAGGTCTGTTCTGATGGAGAGGAGCGCCGGATCAGCGCCCTGTGCGCCGGCCCATTCCACCGACGATACCTTCAGCCAACTTCTGGCCAGCCGCAAAAATGGACCGGGCCGGCCCTGTCATCTGCGGGATCCGCGCCACATCCCTCAACCGCCGGTCCAGAAATGCCTCGGTCGCCGCCATATCACTGCTGGTATCAGCCATCCAGGCCAACAAAGTGGCGCTGTAGACGGCAGCAAGGGTTGCCCGCTTGGTGTAGAAGGAGAAATCCGTGTCCTGTTGCCCGGCGGCGCGCCACATCGCGTCAACAGTCCGGTAAAGTGTCCGCGCCGACTGGCCGGCATTGGTCGGCAAGGCCAGCAGGGTCAGGGCGCGACGAACGGCTTCCTTGTGCGCTGATGCCTGCTCGAGCCTGAGCAGGATCAACGTTCGAATCATCAGATGCACCTTTTCAGGTTTGTCGGCCAATGCGTCAAAAGCAGCAACCATTTCTGCATCTGCCACCGCGATATAGGCAACGATCGCGTCGACAGGACCAGATGGAAAGCAGACACTGACACGCTCTGGCTCGATGCCGGCATCGACAGCGCCTGCCACCAGCGCTTCGTCACTCCAGCCATCGAACGGCACATGCATGAGTGCTGCCGAGACGATCGCGGCAGCCTCCTCCGATACACCCTCGCCGGCGGTGCCGTTGCCTGACATTGACTCTGTAAAATCGCGTCCGACCATGATTGATCCCTTAGCATTGCGTCACCACAGAATTATACAATCTGGCTCACAATACCACCCCGTGCGGCCTTTTGTCTTTTCCGGCCTGCCGGTTAATCCCCATTCCGCAGGTCGGGTTAGGCACTTTACATGCAAACCTTGTGTGTGGTACCACATCGCCTCTGTCAAAACGGCTTAACAGCAATCTTTAGAAGGGATGTGAAAGACGTGTACGTCACCGTTAGAGACAACAATGTGGATCAGGCGCTGCGGGTTCTGAAAAAGAAACTTCAGCGTGAGGGCGTGTTCCGGGAGATGAAAAATCGCCGGGCCTATGAAAAGCCTTCTGAGCGCCGCGCGCGCGAAGCTGCTGAATCTACCCGCAGAGTTCGTAAACTCATGCGCAAACGCCTTGAGCGCGAAGGTTACTAGCAGCAGCTGGAAAGACCATATCCACTTAATCATGATGAAAGCCGCCCTGATTGTTCTCGGCGGCTTTTGTTTTGGCGTAATTTGTTGTGAGCCAGGAGCTGTACACCAGTTCATCCGCGATTCGATTATTGACAAAAAATCAAATGTCGATGGGCAATTACAGCAGGTTTTACAGCAGGCAGCAAAAGTGTTTTAACTTGCATCTGCCAGAATGATCGGCGAAAACAGTCCGCCGGAACAGGCCGGCGAGATGGATAAAGTTTAAAAATACGAGAAGTTCGCCATGATAATTGGATCACCAAAAGAAATTGCCGAGGGTGAAAAGCGCGTGGCGATGACGCCCGACAGCGCTCTGCAACTGCAGAAACTTGGTTTTGACTGTGTCATCGAGAGTGGCGCAGGCGCTGACGCTGGTTTCACTGACGTCGCCTATGAAAGGGCTGGAGTGCAGGTAGTCAAAACCGCAGCAGCGCTATGGAAGACAGCTGATGTTATTGCCAAGGTGCGCGGCGTCGACGCCAAGGAGCAAAAGCATCTGCGCGCTGGCCAGACGGTAATCAGTTTTTTCTGGCCCGCCCAGAACCCCGATCTGATGGAAGTTTTCAAGGCGGCAAACGCCAACGCCATCGCAATGGACATGGTTCCCCGGATCAGCCGCGCCCAGAAAATGGATGCGCTGTCCTCAATGGCAAACATTGCTGGCTACCGGGCGGTCATCGAGTCGGGCAACCAGTTCGGGCGTTTTTTCACCGGACAGATCACCGCCGCCGGCAAGGTCCCACCTGCCAAGGTTCTGGTGATTGGTGCTGGCGTTGCCGGTCTGGCGGCAATCGGCACGGCAACATCGCTTGGCGCGATTGTCCGTGCCTTTGATGTGCGCCCCGAGGTGGCCGAGCAGATCGAGTCCATGGGCGCCGAATTTCTGATGCTGGAATTCGATGAGGATGGCGGGGGAGAAGGCGGTTACGCAAAGCCCGCCTCGCCGGAATTCATCGAAAAGGAAATGGCCCTGTTCCGCGAACAGGCACCACAGATTGACATCGTTATCACCACCGCGCTGATCCCCGGTCGTCCCGCGCCAAAATTATGGCCAGCCGAAATGGTTGGGTTGATGAAACCGGGATCGGTTGTCGTTGATCTTGCCGCTGAGCAGGGCGGCAATTGTGACCTGACAGTGCGTGATGAAGTGATCAAGACCGATAATGGCGTGACCGTGGTCGGCTATACTGATTTCCCAAGCCGGATGGCAGCGCAGAGCTCAACACTCTACGCCACCAATATCCGGCATATGATGGATGATCTGACCCCGGAAAAGGACGGGCAGATCAACATAAATATGGATGATGATGTGATTCGTGGCGCCACCGTGGTCCATGATGGCGAGATCACCTTCCCGCCTCCTGCACCGAAGGTGCAGGCTATCGGCAAGGCCGACAATGCGCCAAAACCAGTTGAGCTGACACCCGAAGAGAAGAAAGCACAGGAACTGGCGGCCCAGCGCAAAGCAGGGCGGCAACAGGTGGGGCTGCTGACAATCGGAGGGCTGTTCATGCTGCTTATCGGTAATTACGCACCGGCAAGTTTCATGCAGCATTTCATTGTTTTTGCTCTGGCCTGTTTCGTCGGCTTTCAGGTGATCTGGAATGTCAGCCATGCGCTGCACACGCCGCTGATGGCGGTGACCAACGCAATCTCGGGGATCATCATTCTGGGTGCCTTGCTGCAGATTGGCTCAAGCAACCAGATCGTCATGATTTTGGCGAGCATATCGGTATTGATTGCCACCATTAATATTGTTGGCGGCTTCATGGTGACACGCCGCATGCTGGCGATGTTCCAGAAAAGCTGACCCCGAAGAAAGATAGCGCATCATGAGTTCAAATATCGTTACAGCAATCTATATCGCCGCCAGCGTCCTGTTCATTCTGTCCCTCGGCGGTCTCTCCAACCAGGAAAGTGCCAAGCGCGCCGTCTGGTTTGGCATCGTCGGCATGGCGCTGGCCGTTTTTGCCACCATCTTTGGCCCACAGGTAACAAGCTATGAGTGGCTTGTGCCGATGATTGCAGTTGGCGCGGTAATCGGCGCTGTCGTTGCGCGGCGTGTCGAGATGACCGGCATGCCCCAGTTGGTGGCCGCCCTGCACAGCTTTGTCGGCCTGGCTGCCGTCTTCATCGGCATCAACTCTGAGCTGTCACCGCCAGCCGGGTTGGTCGGGGCCGAGATCATCATTCACGAGGTCGAAATCTTCCTTGGCGTCTTTATCGGCGCGGTCACAACAACTGGTTCGGTCATTGCCTTTGGCAAACTGTCTGGAGTCATTGATGGCAAACCGCTGGCGCTGCCAGCGCGCAATCTGCTGAATCTTATCGCTGTTGGTGCCTGTATCTGGCTCGGTTTCATGTTCATGAATCACGCTGGAATCTGGACACTCTATCTGATGACGGCCATTGCCTTCATCTTTGGCGCGCATCTGGTGATGGCCATTGGCGGGGCCGACATGCCGGTGGTTGTATCAATGCTGAACTCCTATTCGGGATGGGCTGCGGCGGCAACCGGTTTTCTGCTTGGCAATGATCTATTGATTGTCACAGGGGCGCTGGTTGGGGCGTCGGGCGCTATCCTGTCCTATATCATGTGCCGCGCGATGAACCGGAATTTCCTGTCAGTAATTCTGGGTGGCTGGGGTACCGCCACCGGCGCACAGCAGGAAGTCGAGGGAGAGATGATCGCGACTGACGTCGCTTCGGTTGCCGCTGATATGCAGGATGCGCAAAGCATTATCATTGTTCCCGGCTACGGCATGGCCGTTGCCCAGGCGCAGGGGGCTGTCTCGGAGATAACCCGCCGCCTGCGTGATCAGGGCAAGTCAGTCCGTTTTGCCATCCACCCGGTGGCCGGTCGCCTTCCCGGACACATGAATGTGCTGCTTGCCGAGGCCAAGGTGCCTTATGACATCGTTCTGGAGATGGATGAAATCAACGCTGATTTTCCCAATACGGACATGGTGATCATCCTTGGCGCAAATGACATCGTCAATCCGGCGGCACAGGATGATCCGAACAGCCCGATCGCCGGAATGCCCGTGCTGGAAGTCTGGAAAGCACGGCAGGTGATCATTTCCAAGCGCGGTCAGGGGCGCGGCTATTCAGGCATCGAAAATCCGCTGTTTTTCAAGGATAACTCGCGCATGCTCTATGGCGATGCCAAAGCCTCGCTCGACCAGCTGTTGGGTAGCATCACCAGCTGACCTGGCGACAAAATCTGGCGTTTAGCGGTGAAAAAACAGTCCTGAAATAGCCAACGGCCAACCCTCCCCCCGAGTAGTTGGCCGCTGTAAAGTGCCTAAGCACTCCAGCAGGCTGGCAGATTATGCATCTTTATGCAACAGATTATCGGGAATGCCGACGGCGTGGGCGGCTTCACGCTGTCTGGTGGCCAGTTTTTCGGTATCAAAATCATCGATCAGATCATGGAACATTGTGTGCCAGTTGACCTCTGCGCCCAGATGCATAAAGACGGAGCCAAGACCGACCGCTGCCCGGTCCATCAGGACGAATTCACGCGGCGGTTTGATCCCTCCAATGCGTTTCAGCTCGGCATGCACCTGCCCCGCAAGATCGCGGCCAGCCTTGCCATTGCGCAGTTGCTGGATGGGCCGCACCCTATCCTCGAGCAACGGAGCATAGATGAAGCCGGCCCACATGTTCAGCACATCAATCGCCTCATTATCAAGCCCGGCAAACCCCCAACTTTCATAGGCGTGAACGGCCAGGTCGCGGTCCTCGTCGCGCAGCGCCCTGTAGAGATCAATCACTCCACCCACAAATTGTGGTCGGAAAAGGCGAATCGAGCCAAAATCCATCAGGTTTATCCGGTTTTCCGAATCAATCGAATAGTTGCCCAGATGCGGGTCGCCATGGATCACCCCATAGAAATAGAACGGCACATACCAGACCCGAAACATCTTTTTGGCAATGTCGTTGCGCGACTCTTGGCTGGGATTGGTCTCGAGAAACGGCATCACGCGTTGACCTTCAAGCCAACTCATGGTCAGCAACCGGTCGGTTGACAGATCGGCCCGGTACTCTGGCAGGCTGACACAATCTTCATCACACAGCATATAATGATAAAGCTGCATATTCACCGCTTCACGCTGGTAATCCAGCTCTTCGCGGAGTCTCTCCGAGAGCTCGTCATAGACATCGGATGTCGAAATCGCTGAATCATAACGCTCATAGAGCTGCAGAACCAGTTTCAGCTGCCGCAGATCAGCCTCAATGGCCGAGGCCATATCGGGATATTGCAGCTTAACCGCAAGGCTGTTCCCCGCCTCGTCGGTTGCCTTGTGAACCTGGCCAAGAGAGGCGGCAGAAACAGCCTCGCGGCTGAAGGACGAGAAACGCGACTGCCAATCCGACCCCAGTTCAGACGCCATGCGGCGGCGGGTGAACAGCCATCCCATCGGTGGCGCATCAGCCTGCAGCGCCGCCAGCTCCTCAGCATATTCTGGCGGCAGGGCGTCAGGAATCGTCGAGAGAATCTGCGCCACCTTCATGATTGGCCCCTTCAGACCGCCCAATGCCTCACGCAGGTCAGCCGCATGTTTTGACCTGTCAATCTCCATGCCGAGATAACGCTCACCCGCAACGCGAGCTGCCAGTCCACCCATGGTGGTGGTAACACGCGCATAGCGGCGCAGGCGACCGCCCAACTGACCGGTATTTTTCGAGGGTCGCTCAGATCCCTTTTGCGATGCCATCAATCAAGACCTTCCAACTCATCAATCATTCCAGAAATCATATCAAGGCCCAGAGACCAGAAAACGGGCTGGCGCGCATCGAGTCCGAATTTGGCCAGCGCAACGTCATAGCGTTCGGTTCCGCCGGCGCAGAGCAGATTTTTGTATCTTGTCACGAAATCACCCGACATGCCGGCCGCGCTGGCAGTCTGGAAACTTTGCCAGAGTGCATTCACCAGACAGTCGCCAAAGGCATAGGCATAGACATAGAAGGGCGTATGGACAAAATGCGGGATATAGCCCCAGACAGGTCGGTAATCATCACCAATGCGAACAGCAGGTCCCAGGGCCGCGCGCTGTGTATCCATCCAGACATCCGAAATTTCCCCGGCCGTCAATTCACCCTCACCACGCGCCGCATGGAAGGCTGTTTCAAAATTATGAAACGCAATCTGTCGCACCACGGTGTTGAGCATGTCCTCGACCTTGCCGGCCAGCAAGACGCGGCGGGTTTCGGCATCCTCGGCGCTGTCAACCAGCTGTCTGAATGCCAGCATTTCGGCAAATACGGACGCCGTCTCGGCCAGCGTAAGGGGCGTGTCCGACATCAGATAGCCATTTGCAGCGGCAAGACATTGGTGGACACCGTGTCCCATCTCATGGGCAAGGGTCATCACATCCCGTGATTTGCCCGCAAAATTCATCAGGATATAGGGATGCGCCGAGGGCGTCACAGGGTGCGAGAAAGCGCCCGAGCTTTTGCCCGGCCGCGGTGCAGCATCGATCCAGTTACGTTCAAAAAATGGTTGGGCGGTTGCTGCCATATCAGGATCAAACCCGGTAAAGGCGTCAAGCACGATCCGTTCGGCCTCAGGCCACGAAAACTGCCGATCATCATCGCCCGGCAGTGGCGCGTTGCGATCCCACCAATCGAGCTGGTCGACGCCCATCCAGCCTGCCTTCATCGCATAATACCGGTGCGAGAGATCAGCATTTCGGCTGCTGACCGCCGATACCAGCGCGTCAACCACCTCATCATCGACGTCGTTGGCGAGATTGCGCGAGGCAACAGGTCTGGCAAACCCACGCCAGCGATCCTCGACTTCCTTGTCCTTGGCGATAGTGTTCAAGATGAGTGAGAGCAGCCGGTCATTCGCCTTCAGCGTCGCCGACAGCGATTGTCCCGCCTCCTTGCGGATTGTGGCATCAGGATTGGACAGCTTGTCGAGGATCTCGGCCTCGGTGACTTCGGCCCCCTGAAAGGCAAATTTCATCGCGGCGGCAGTTTCGTCAAACAACCGAACCCAGGCACCCCGTCCGGCCGGCGCACGCTCTGCCAACATGCGCTCCATGTCCGCCGACAGCTGGTGCGGTGCCATTGCCCGCACCCGGCGCAGCCAGGGCTGCCAATGGGCACATTCAGCTGTTTTCATCAGATCAGCAACATGTGCGTCATCCATCACCGCTGTTTCAAGCTCAACAAACAACAATGTTGCGTTAATCTCGGCACCTGCCTCACGCACCGATTGATGGTGCTTGGCAATCGCCGCATCAATGGTGTTCGCGGCAAACAGCAGCTGGGCATGGCTCTGGACCTTTCCCAATGATTCGAAGATGCGCTCATATTCAGCGATCACCATCGCCAGTTCGGCACCAGACGCCGTGGCCAGTTTTCCCTGCCAGCCGACGGCAAGCGCGGCCGCATCCTTCCGGGCGGAGGCAAGATCTGCGGCCAAAGCCGGATCATCCATGCCGGCATATAAATCTTTCAGATCCCAGATCGGACTGCTGTCAGGCATGGCATCACCATTTCATCAAAATTCGGTTGTTCTAAACGTACCTAAAGTGCAAGCAGCACAGCTGCGCCGATCGTCCGGCTCTCATCGGATATGGGGAAAGCGACCACCAATCGCAAGCCACGGACCCTGTCTTGTCACAAGAAACCAGGGGCGTGGATCGACGCCGCATCATAGACGGTGCCAGAGCCATGCCTTTTGCGCTTGCGGTGTCATTCAAACAGGCATAATATTTAACGGCTCGATACATGGGTGGGGAGAGCCCGGGCAGGCGGTTTCGTTCGTCCTGTTACCGGCACCGAAGGAGCAATTCCCCAGAAACTCTCAGGTACCCGTACCCATTCATGTGAGCACTCTGGAAAGTGGCACGGCAGTGTCCACCGACGGGGAACACCTGGCCCATTGATGGTGTGGGCCATGGTTAATCTCTCAGGTTCCGTGACAGAGGGGGTATTGCCGATGAAAATCGGTAATGCTGTCTTTTGCGAGGAAACTGAGGAAAGATCCAAGTGGAAAACCGTCGGACCCCCCTATATGACTTTCACATCGCCCATGGTGCCCGCATGGTGCCATTTGCGGGATGGGACATGCCGGTTCAATACCCAGCGGGCATTAAAGCCGAACATCTCGCCTGCCGCAACGGTGCGGCGCTGTTCGATGTATCGCACATGGCGCAGATCGAATTGGCTGGCGACGGTGCGGACGCGTTTCTCGAGCGCCTCACCCCGACAGACCTTGGTGCCATCAAGGACGGGCGGGTGCGCTACTCGCTGTTCCTGAATGAAACGGGCGGAGTTCTTGATGACCTGATGATTGCCCGTTTCGAGGGCGCCCTGCATCTTGTCGTCAATGCCGGGCGCGCCACGCATGATATTGCCCATCTGGAAGCGAATCTGATTGGTGCCGACACCCAGATGACCGTGCATGATGAGCGGGCTCTGTTGGCGCTTCAAGGGCCAGGTGCAGCGGCCATATTGAGTGATCTTGGGCTTGATCTCAGCGGTTTCGTCTTCATGGACATCAGGCGTTTTACGCTTGCCGGTGTTGACTGTGTGATCACCCGGTCGGGCTATACCGGGGAGGATGGTTTTGAGATTTCCATGGCTGGCAGGGCCGCCCAGACAATCGCCACCCTGCTGGCGGCACGTGATGATGTGTTTGTCTGCGGACTTGGTGCCCGCGATACGTTGCGCATGGAAGCCGGGCTTCCTCTGTGGGGACATGAGCTGAATGAGACAATCAATCCAGTGACAGCCGGGCTGCGCTTTGCGCTGTCAAAACGGCGGCGTGAGGCAGGTGATTTTCCGGGTGCCGCGCAGATCCTGCAGGATTGGGATTGCGGGCCGGCGCGGACGCTTGTTGGCCTGCTGCCGGTCGGCGGCAGACCCGTTCGTGATGGCACCAACCTGATGTTTGATGGCACGCCCGTCGGGATCGTCACATCTGGCGGGTATGCCCCCAGCCTTGATGCCCCGGCCGCCATCGGCCTTGTTGAGTCGCGGCTGGCCGAACCGGGAACCGCATTGATTGCCACGACCCGTGGCAGGGAAACAGCCGTTCATGTGGCGTCCCTGCCCTTTGTCCCCCATCGTTATGTTCGTGGGTCATAGACCCCCACCAAGCGGCCGGAAGAGCCGCAAAATCTGAAGGAGAAAAGCATGTTACGTTACTCAGAAGACCATGAATGGATTCAATTGGACGGCGATATCGGCACAGTTGGCATTTCCCCCCATGCCATTGAACAGCTTGGTGATATCGTTTTTGTCGAGCTTCCAGAAGCCGGCGCAACCGTCAGCAGGGGAGATGCCGTGGCGGTTTTTGAGTCGGTCAAGGCAGCATCAGACATTTACAGCCCGGCCTCGGGTGAAATCACAGCGGTAAATGAGGCGATGCTGGATGATCTGACAAGCATCACGCCAGACCGGGCGACCGAGAGCTGGCTGTTCAAGGTCAAGGTCAGCGACACCAGCGAACTCGACGAGATGATGGATGAGGCAGCCTATGCCGCAATGATCAGCTGATGCCTGTACGATGCGATGTCCCCCCATATCAGGCACCGCATCGCCAGCCCGGCCAGGACCATCAAGGAAAGACGAAGTAAAAGCAAAGGAGTGACCCATGTCACCATTGGACAACACACACAGCATCCCTGCAGCCGCACCCCAGGCACCATTTGCGGCCCGCCATATCGGTCTTAACGCGCAGGATATCAGCACAATGCTGACGCATGTTGGCGCAAAGTCGGTTGAAACATTGCTTGGTGAGGTTATTCCGGCAAATATTCTACGCGCCGACCCGATGGATATTCCAAAGGCACTGTCGGAGGCCGAGGTGCTTGCCGACATGGCGGCGCTGGCCAGCCAGAACAGCGTCCAGACATCGCTGATCGGCATGGGTTATTATGGCTGCCACACGCCACCGGTAATCCAGCGCAATATCCTTGAAAATCCGGCATGGTACACCGCCTACACACCGTATCAGCCAGAAATTTCGCAGGGCCGTCTTGAGGCCATCCTGAATTATCAGACAATGGTAGCAGACCTCACCGGCATGGACATTGCCAATGGCTCGCTTCTTGACGAGGCAACAGCAGCAGCTGAGGCTATGGCAATGGCCTTCAGGGCGCATCGTGGCAAGGGCAACATCTTCCGTGTCGACCCTGACACCCATCCGCAAACGATCAATGTGCTGAAAACAAGGGCTGCGCCGATTGGCATCACACTTGAAATCACGCCTGTCGAAAGCCCTTATGGCGCTGGTTGTTTTGGTGCGCTGCTGTGCTATCCGGGCAGCACCGGCGAAGTGCGTGACATCAAGCCGGAAATTGACGCCGTTCAGGCAGCAGGCGGGATGGCCATTGTTGCCAGCGATCTGCTGGCCCTCTGTATTCTTGAAGCTCCCGGCACGCTCGGTGCCGATATCGTGCTTGGCTCAGCCCAGCGCTTTGGCGTTCCCTTTGGCTATGGCGGCCCGCATGCCGCCTTTTTTGCCACCAAGACAGCCCATCAGCGGTCAATCCCCGGACGTCTTGTCGGAGTCAGCCAGGATAGCCGGGGCAGGCAGGCCTATCGCCTTGCACTGCAGACACGTGAGCAGCATATCCGCCGTGAGAAGGCCACATCGAACATCTGTACGGCGCAGGTTCTGCTGGCAGTCATGGCCGGTTTCTATGCCATCTGGCATGGGCCAGAGGGGCTGACGCGCATTGCCAATCATGCCCATGACATGGCCTGCCGCTTTGCCGCAGCGATGCGGCGTGCTGGCCATGCAGTCCAGCATGACAGGTTTTTTGACACCGTCGCCATCGAGGCAGCCGTTGACCGGGATGCGCTGATCGCCGCGGCGCTCAAGGCAGGCTTCAATCTACGACCGCTCGAAGGTGCATTTGCAGCCAGCTTTGATGAAACGACAACCACGGCGCAGCTGGAAACTCTGCTGGCGGCGCTGAACGCCCATATGCCAACAAGTGACGATGCTGTCTCCAGCCTGCCGCAATCAAGTTTGCGGACGACCGGTTTCATGCGGCAGCCGGTTTTTCATCAGTATCGGTCAGAAACCGAAATGATGCGGTATATGCGCAGCCTTGCGGATCGTGATCTGGCGCTTGACCGCTGCATGATCCCGCTTGGATCCTGCACGATGAAGCTGAATGCCGCGGCCGAGATGATGCCGGTGACCTGGCCCGAATTTGCCAACATCCATCCCTACGCCCCAGATGATCAGGCGGCCGGCTATCTGGAAATGGTCGACCGGTTGGAAAAACTGCTCGCCACCGCGACCGGCTATGCGGCTGTCTCATTGCAGCCAAACGCTGGCTCTCAGGGTGAATTTGCCGGTCTGCTGGCGATTGCCAAATATCATGATGCGAACGGCGAAAGTCATCGTAACATCTGCCTCATCCCTTCCTCAGCACATGGCACCAACCCGGCATCAGCCGCGATGGCTGGGATGAAGGTTGTGGTGGTCAAATGCGATGAGGATGGCAATGTTGACATGGTTGATCTTCGGGCAAAAACTGACCAGCATCGTGATAACCTCGCAGCGATCATGGTGACCTACCCCTCGACCCACGGTGTTTTCGAGGAGTCAATTGCCGAACTGTGCGAGATGATCCACGAGGCAGGCGGACAGGTCTATGTCGACGGGGCCAATCTGAATGCACTTGTCGGACATTGCGCACCACCACAGTTCGGCGCTGATGTCAGCCACCTGAATTTGCACAAGACCTTCTGCATCCCGCATGGTGGCGGCGGGCCAGGCATTGGCCCCATTGGCGTTGCGGCGCATCTGGCACCTCACCTGCCGGGATCGCCACTTACCGGCAACAACGCGGTCAGTGCCGCCCCGTTTGGATCAGCCAGCATTCTGCCAATCACCTACGCCTATATCAGGATGATGGGACCAGATGGGCTTACAAACGCAACGAGCATGGCCATTCTGTCAGCCAATTATATCGCAGCGCGGCTTGGTGATGTTTTTCCAGTTCTGTATACCGGTAGCAAGGGCCGTGTTGCCCATGAGTGCATTGTCGATATCCGCAGCATTCAGGATCGTTCCGGTATCAGCAACGAGGATATCGCAAAACGGCTGATTGATTTCGGCTTTCATGCGCCAACCATGTCATTTCCTGTTGCCGGCACCCTGATGATTGAACCAACAGAGTCCGAATCACTGGCAGAAATTGATCGCTTCTGCGATGCCATGCTGGCCATTGCCGCCGAGATCGAGCAGGTTGCCGACGGCAACTGGCCAGCCGACGACAATCCCCTGGTCAACGCGCCGCATACAAGCGATGAGATCCTCGCCGATGACTGGAAGCATCCCTATAGCCGTAAACAGGCGGCGAGTCCTGAGGGCAACTCGCAGGCCAATAAATACTGGCCGCCAGTGGGCCGGGTCGACAATGCATTTGGTGACCGCAATCTGATCTGTTCCTGCCCATCAATTGAAGAATGGGAAGAAGCGGCAGAATAGCTGATGACGCGCGTTTGTTGGCGTGATGACTTTGCCATGGCCTGCCCGAGATGCTAGTTTCGGGCAGGTCTTCTTTTCAGGTTATCCATAATGCGCAATCTCCAAACACCGGGCAGATCCCCCGTCGCCGCACCAACCGCGATGGCAAGCACTTCCCATCCGCTGTCATCACAGACAGCAATCGGCATTCTGCAGACCGGTGGCAATGCCCTTGACGCTGCTATCGCGGCAGCAGCCGTGCAGGCGGTTGTCGAACCCGGTTCGACAAGCATTGGCGGTGATTGCTTCTGTCTCTACTCTCCTGCCGGTGCCAGCAGACCGATCGCCTTCAACGGGTCAGGGCGCGCACCTCTTGGTCTCAGCAGCGACTGGCTGTTGGCGCGTGGCATATCCGAAATCACCCAGCAATCACCGCATTCCGTCACCATTCCAGGAGCGGTGGACGCCTGGGTACAATTGAACAATGATCATGGTCGGCTCTCGCTTGCGGACATTCTGGCACCGGCCATCACCTATGCCCGTGACGGCTATCCAATAACCCAGCGTGTTGCCAGCGACTTTGTGGCTGGCTGTGATGTTCTGGACAGCGATGGGGCAGCTGTTTTTCTGGAGCAGGGCAGGCCGCCGGCAATGGGAAAGCGGCATAGCCAGCCAGCGCTCGCCAGAACCATGGAACGTATCGCCAGCAAGGGCCGCGACGGATTTTACAAAGGGCCGGTTGCCGATGACATTCTGGCAAAGCTGCGCGCCGTTGGCGGGCTGCATACCGAGGATGATTTCACCGCTGCCGTCGGTGAGTATGTGACACCGATCAAAACAGCGTTCCGGGGCTGTGACATCTGGGAATGCCCGCCAAACGGACAGGGGATGATTGCCCTGCAGCTGTTAAACATCATGTCGGGTATTGACCTTTTTGGTGATGACCCACTAGGTCCGGACAGGATGCATCATGAAATTGAGGCAGGACGCCTTGCCTATCGTGACCGTGGCACCTGCCTCGCCGACCCAGCTTTTCATCAAGTGCCTGTCGAGACCATCATCAGCACGGACTACGCCGCCAATCTGCGGGCCATGATTAATCCTGAACGCGCGCTTGATGTGCTGCCACCCTCACCACTACCTGCGCATAAAAGCACCGTCTATATCACTGTGGTTGACAGTGATCGCAACGCCTGCAGCTTCATCAACACGCTCTATTACGGCTTTGGGTCCGGAATCATGGCACCAAACTCAGGTGTGTTGCTGCAGAATCGTGGCATGGGTTTTGTCGTTGATACAGCCCATCCAAATTGCGTTGAACCGGGCAAACGCCCGTTACATACAATCATTCCTGCAATGGCAACGCGCGATGACCGTGCCGTCATGCCGTTTGGTGTCATGGGTGGTGAATATCAGGCTTTCGGACATATGCAGCTGCTGACCCGCATGTTCGACTATGGTCTGGACATCCAGATGGCGCAGGATATCGCCAGATATTTTCCCGATCCCTTTGAGAACAAAATAGAGGTTGAGAGTCCGGTCCCCGATGCAACACGGCAAAGGCTGATTGAAATGGGGCATAACATTGTCCCGGCACAGCGTCCAATCGGCGGATCACAGGCGATCTGGATCGATTGGGAGCAGGGCATCCTGACCGGTGGTTCCGACCCCCGCAAGGATGGATGCGCGATTGGCTATTGACGCGGTGCATCCCAGACCATCCGCCGGTCCCAAAAACGCTTAACCATAACCCTCGCATGTGGTAAACCGCCCACTTATCCACCTGTCATGGACAAGAGTTGGCAATGCCCGATCAAGATCCTGTTTCCGCCTTTCGCGCATTGAAGGGTCAGCGTAAGATTGTCTGCCTGACGGCCTATACCGCCCCGATGGCGGCGGCTCTTGACCCGCATTGTGATCTGATGTTGGTCGGCGACTCGCTGGCGATGGTTGTCTATGGCATGGACAACACTCGCGACATTGATCTCGATACGATGATCCGCCATGGCAAGGCCGTGATGCGGCGGCGGGAGACAGCCCTTGTGGTGATTGATCTGCCAGCCGGCAGCTACGAAGACAGTCCACAACAGGCACTCGCCAGCGCCCGCCGCGTGATTGATGAGACCGGAGCGCATGGTGTCAAACTCGAGGGTGGTGTCGCCATGCAGGCTCATGTGCAGGCCATTTCTGGTTCCGGTATTCCGGTAATGGGCCATATCGGTCTGTTGCCGCAGCACGCGGCCTCAGTCAAACAGTTCCGGATCACCGGAAAGACGGACGAAGAGGCCTCGCAGTTGATGCGTGATTGCGAAGCGCTGGCCGAAGCGGGCGTTTTCAGCATAGTCATGGAAGGAATGATCGAACCGGTTGCCAGCGCGGTTGCCGCCGCCTGCCCAGTGCCAAGCATCGGTATTGGCGCCTCGCCAAACTGTGACGGCCAGATTCTCGTGACCGAGGATATGCTGGGCATGTTTGACGCCTATATCCCGAAATTCGTGCGAAAATTTACCACCCTGCAACCGGATATCACGGCAGCGGCCATAGCCTACCAACAGGCGGTCATAAGCGGTGATTTTCCCGAAGCCGATCATCTCTATTATCTTGAGGGAGAAAAGAAGACGTGATGACGCAGGTCGTGCAGGACAGGCAAGACGCCAGAACACGCATCGCCGAATGGCGCGGCAAAGGCCTGACAAGCTGTCTCGTGCCAACAATGGGCGGCATACATGACGGTCATCTGGCGCTGATGGAGCGGGCCCGTGCGGTTGCCGACAGGGTCGTTGTCAGCATCTATGTAAACCCGACACAGTTTGCCGCCAATGAGGATTTTGACAGCTATCCGCGTGGCTTGGAAGCGGATATGGCCTCTATCGGACAACGGGCAGACATGGTCTATGCTCCCATCGACCTGTATCATCCATCGCATGCGACGCAGGTCAACCCAGCCGGTGCCGCGCTTGGACTGGAAAGTGAGTTCAGGCCGCATTTCTTCACCGGCGTTGCCACCGTCGTGCTGAAACTGCTGAATCAGTTGCCAACGGACTCTGCCATTTTTGGCCAGAAGGATTACCAGCAGCTTACGGTTGTTCGCCAGCTTGTCCGCGATCTTGATTTGCCGGTTGAGATACTCGACCACCCAACTGTGCGTGAGGCTGACGGCCTTGCCCTCTCATCACGCAACATCCACATGGCCGCCGAACATCGTGCCATTGCCCCGCAACTCCAAGCGATTTTGCGCAGAACTGCGCAACAGCTGCTGGCCGGAACGAGGCCGAAAACAGCGTTGGCCGATGGCCGAGATCTGCTGCGCCGTTCAGGCTTTACCTGCATTGATTATCTACAGCTGTGTAACCCGATGGATTTGCAGCCAACCGAGACCGTCACCGCCGAGGCTAGACTGCTTGGTGCCGTGCATCTGGGGGCTGTGAGGTTGATTGATAATATTGCTCTTGGGGATGCCAAATAGGCGATGACTACGGCGCTGTCTGACATCATTGATTTTTCTGCCTGCCCGGTTTCCAACCCGCTTTTCGCCCGCCAATGCGCCGCCCGTCTGGCAAGCGACGGCATTCTCACACTTCCCAGTTTTTTGCAGACTCGTGCAGTTGATATGCTGGTCGCCGAGGCCGAGGCGCAGAAACATAAGGCCTATTTCACCGCCTCCTCACATAATGTCTACCTGTCTGAACCGCGTCCAGATCTTCATGCCAGTCATGTGTTCAACCGCCAGATCATTTCTTCAAAGGGCTGTATCACGACCGATCAGGTGCCGGAACAATCCAGGCTGAAAATCATCTATGATGCCCCGGAATTTCGGAAATTCATCGCAACGATCGTCGGTGAGCCAGCACTTTACGAATATGCCGATCCATTGTCATCGATCAATGTGCACTTCGCTGATGAGGGTCAGGAGCTGGGCTGGCATTTTGACAATTCAGAGTTTGCCATCACTTTGCTGTTACAGGCGCCGCAGTCTGGCGGGCAATTCGAATATGTCCGTGATTTGCGTGATGCAGAAGCTGGTGAGATGAATTTTGCCGGCGTTGCCGCTGTTCTAGACGGTGAAGCGGTGATCGAGCGGCCGACGGTGACACAGGGGACATTGATGCTGTTCCGAGGACGCAATGCGATACACCGCGTCACCCCCACCATCGGCAGAATGACCCGCATTCTTGTTGTGCTTGCCTATAATGCCGAACCCGGCATCGCCCTGTCCGAAGCCGCACGCATGACCTTCTTTGGCCGCCTTGGCT
>JAYNHH010000018.1:33403-49102 GCA_038107835.1 Alphaproteobacteria bacterium | reverse complement strand
GAAGGCTGGCACCAGAGGCTATGCAACGGCGTGGCAGGAGACCCGCATCGGCGAGGTTGTCGCGGCAAGCGCCGTGGTTGACCCCAGCGGCGCGCCCATTGGTGCCATACATGTATCGGCCGGCATCGACCGGGTCCAACGCGACGCGGTTGACCAAACGATCGCTCCCATGGCCATCAACATCGCCCAGCTGATCAACCGCGATATTGCCAGTTACCACGACTGACCCCGCCTTAAAATGGTTCCAGAATGACCAGGACAGGCATCAGACCCCCAATCGGCCCCGTTCAAGGAACGGGTCGATCAGATCCCAGACCCGGGCGGTGATGGCCGGGCTTTCCTGCAACAGCTCATGCCTCGCACCGGCAATCTCATGCGCCGCGCAGGATGGCAGGCAGGGCAGCATCCTGTCTGTCGAGGGTTTGTGGACCACACGCTCATCACCAGCCGTCAGTGCAAGCACCGGCACGTCAAGCTGGCGCATCCAGACCGGGTTCATGGTCGTGGCGGCACAGGAGGCATAGGCAGCCCGCACCCAGCCAACCGTGGGGCCACTGCGCCGCAGCGCTGGCTGGTCATCCATCCAGATGAATTGCGCCTCAAAACCTGGCTGCCATCCCGACAGCACATTGTCCGGGTGGAACTGGCGCGCCTTGGCAAGCGTCTGAACATGGTGAAAGGGCGGAAAAGACCGTCGCCAGCCAAGCCGGCAGAGGCAACCAGCCAGCAGCCACACACCAGCAGCCGGCGTGACCGGTGGCAGAATCATCGGCGCAGACAGGATGACACCACGCACATGGCGGCGATGACGCCGAGCCAGCCTAAGAGCCAGATGGCCACCCATGGAATGACCAAAAAGGAACACATTATTGCGCGCGGCGAGACCTGCGGCTGTCAGCAGATGATCCATCGCCTCCAGATAAATCTCGAAACTGTCAATATGGACCGCGAGCGGGTGCCTGCCAAAATGGCCAGACCTGCCATGTCCGGGCCAGTCAATGACCAGCACATCAAAGCCTCGTTCATGCAGCGCCCGGCAGGTGCCGCCATGTTTCTCACAGAATTCGGTGAAACCCGGACACATGATGACCAGACTATTGTCTGTCGCACCTTCAGTGGCGGTGTCTAATGGCTGCACCGGCCAGAAATGACCCCGCAGGGGATGGCCGCGAAAGCGGGTGATGATGTCCTCACCCCCAAGCATGGCAAGGCCAGCGCGCTCCACTGTGGGAAAGTCGCATCCGCCGCTGGCGGATCCTGTCACTGTGCAGGCTCCCCGGGTATCATCTCTGCGGCTAGAATCATGGGCTGCTGCTGGCCAGCCTCCTCGGATTTGAACCCATCCGACTGCCGCGCCCACATGCCAGCATAGAGCCCATCGAGGGCCAGAAGTTCGCGGTGCGTGCCACGCTCGACGATTTCACCGTCAGCCAGCACCAGAATTTCATCGGCATCGACAATGGTTGACAGCCGGTGCGCCACCACCATTGTTGTTCGCGCCTTCGACACTGCATCAAGCGCTGCCTGAATCTCACGCTCTGTCTGACTGTCGAGGGCCGATGTCGCCTCATCAAACAGAAAAATCGAGGGCCGCTTCAGCAGCGCGCGCGCAATTGCCACACGCTGTTTCTCGCCTCCGGACAGTTTCAGGCCGCGCTCACCAACCTTGGTGTCATAGCCTTCGGGCAGACGGGAGATAAACCCGTCAATGGCGGCAAGACGTGCCGCCTCCTCGATCGCCTGCTGGTCTGCATCATGCTTGCCATAGCCGATATTATAACCAATCGTGGCGTTGAACATCACCGTATCCTGCGGCACGACGCCGATGGCTGCACGCACACTTGCCTGGGTCACGTCGCGCAGATTCTGCCCATCAATGCGGACAGAGCCTGATGACGGGTCATAGAAGCGGAACAACAATCTGGAAATCGTCGTCTTGCCGGAACCGCTGGGGCCGACAATGGCCACACGCCTGCCCTTTGGGACAGTGAAGCTGATCCCCTTCAGGATCGGCCGGTCTGCATAGGAAAAATGCACATTTTCAAAGCTGATGGCGGCATCACTAATGGCCAGCTTGGGGGCATCCGGTCGGTCAGCGATATCCGGATTTTCATCCATCAGGCCGAACATGCGTTCCATATCGACCAGCGACTGGCGCAGCTCACGATAGACCCAACCGAGAAAATTCAGCGGCATATAGAGCTGCAGCAGATAGGTGTTGACCACGACAAAATCACCAATGCTGAGATGCCCTGCCTTGATATCGGCACCGGCCATGCTCATCATCACCATCAACCCGATGGCGATGATCGCCCCCTGCCCGATATTCACCACCGACAGCGAGGTGCGCGAGCGCACCGCCATCGTCTCATAGCGCTTCATCGCCTCGTCATAGCGGGCGGCCTCGACATCCTCGGCATTGAAATATTTGACTGTCTCAAAATTCAGCAGTGAGTCGACGGCACGTGTTGCCGCGCTCTCATCGGCCTTGTTCATTTCACGGCGAAAGCGGATCCGCCATTCGGTCACGCGCACGGTGAACAGCACATAGGCCATAACCGTGACAAAGGTCACGGCGGCATAGGTGAAGCCGAACATACCCCACAGAATCACACTGACGAACAGCACCTCGACAAACAGGGGCAGAACCTCGAAAAAGGCAATCGTCAGCAAAAACTCGATGCCCTTGGCGCCCCGGTCAATTGCCCGGGTCAGACCGCCGGTCTGCCGGTCAAGGTGAAATTGCAGCGACAGCCGATGCAGATGCTGAAAAGCCGCCATGGCACCGCCGCGAACAGCACGCTGGGCAACAGCAGCAAACAGATATTGCTTGGCTTCGGCAAAAACCTGCTGGCCGAGCCGGGACAGCGCATAGCCAGCGACAACCAGCATCAGGATTTTCATTGAAAAGCCGCTGTCTCCACTGACCAGATCAACAGCCGCGCCATACATCAACGGGGTAATGATGTTTGAACCCTTCGACGCCACAAGGCAGCCAAAGGCAGCCGCAATCCGCCCGCGAACACGCCAATTGCCCCGCGGCGCGGTATAGAACCACAATTCGCGCAACAGCGCGGCGGTCTTTGCCAATGTTGACTCTGCCATCAGGTCCTGTTCGTTACGGCCCGGGTTTCAGACAATGTTGGTTCAGGCGACCGAGAAACTCTCTCCACAACCGCAACGGGCAACCTCGTTGGGGTTGCGAAAGACGAAGCGCGCGGCGAATTTATCCTCTTCCCAGTCCATTTCAGAACCAACCAGAAACATCACGGCCGTGGGATCAATGAACAGGGTGACGCCCTTTTCCTCAATCCTGTCCTCGAACTGTTTCTGTTCAGTTGCATATTGAACATCATACTGCATGCCTGAACAGCCAGCCGTCTTTACACCGACACGAAGCCCGATCACATCTGAGTCGCCCTGTTCGATCAGGCGCTTCACATGCATGGCGGCTGTGTCGGTCAAAGTCACAATCGGTTGTCCGGTGTTAAACATCGTGTTTCCAGTTCCTAAAAATCAGCGTCTCAAAAATCCGGCCCACATTCAAACTTCGCCCTGTCAAAAGCCTAGGTCAAGCGCCATTTTGGCATCTTCGCTCATTCGCTCGGGCGACCAGGCCGGCTCCCAGACAAGCTCAACAGCCACTTTCCCGACATCGGCAAGCCCTGCGACTGCCTCGGCCACCTGGCCTGGCATTTCTCCGGCAACGGGACAGCCGGGCGCTGTCAACGACATGGTGATGTGGACATCGCCATTATCCTGCCTGTTAACCTGATAAATCAGCCCAAGATCGAAAATATTGACCGGAATCTCCGGATCATGAACCGTTTTCAGTGCTGCCTCGATGGCGGCGGCGTCAGCCGGGCCTGTCGAAGTTGCCAGCGGCGCACCGGCATGGGCGGTGTAACCCGCCGAAACGTCGGGCAGAAAATCAGCCAGCCCCGGCCCATCGTCACTTTTCGCTGGCGATGCGTCCATCCGGCTTCCCGGGCCATTTGGCAGATAGGGGTTTTCAATTGGATCCTGCATTCGCGCCATCCCTCTCTAGGCAAAAATCCGCCGGACCTTTTCCAGCGATTCCGCCAGCACGTCAAATTCCGCCCTCGTGGTGTAAACACCAACCGAGGCACGGGCCGTCGATGGCAGGTCAAGCCGGTCCATAAGCGGCTGGGCGCAATGATGCCCGGCCCGGATGGCCACGCCATTATTGTCAATAATCGTAGAAATATCATGTGGATGCGCGCAGTCCATGGTGAAGGACACAACACCAGATTTCCCCGGTGCAGTGCCGATCAGCTGTAGCCCCTCGACGGCAGACAGGCGCTGATGCGCGTAGGACAGAATATCCTGTTCATGCGAGCGGATGGCTTCCATACCGATATTGCTGACATAATCCACCGCTGCACCAAGGGCAATCACCTCGGCAATTGGCGGTGTTCCCGCCTCAAAGCGCACCGGCGGGTCGGCATAGGTGCTATGCTCAATTGTGACCCGGTCGATCATGTCACCGCCGCCCATATAGGGGGGCATCTCGGCCAGAATGTCTGCCCGGCCCCACAACACGCCAACACCATTCGGTCCATAGAGCTTATGCGCCGAGAAAACGTAGAAATCGCAGCCAAGAGCGGCAACATCAACCGGCATGTGAACGACACCCTGACAGCCATCAACGACCATCAGCGCGCCTGCCTGCTTTGCCACCCTGGCAATGTCGGCAACGGGAAACACCGTTCCCAGAACATTTGAGACATGCGGAATGGAAATAATCCGGGTCTTTGGCGTGATCATGTCAGTCAGATTCGCCATGACAAAGGCACCATCAGGACCCATGTCGAAAGCGCGAACAGTGGCCCCTGTCTTTTCCGCCACCATCTGCCAGGGAACAATATTGGCATGATGCTCGGCGATGCTGATCAGGATTTCGTCACCCGGCTGCAACCGCGGCTCGGCCCAGCAGCGTGCGATCAGATTCAACGCCATCGTGGCCCCGGAGGTGAAAACGATCTCGTCACCGCTGGCAGCCCCGATGAAGGATGCCACCGATCCCCGTACCGCCTCATAGGCATCGGTCGAGGCTTCGGACAGGAAATGCAGGCCGCGATGCACGTTGGAATAGGTGTCGGTGTAGGCCAGCATCAACGCATCCATGACCTGACGCGGTTTCTGCGCCGATGCCGCACTGTCGAGATAGACCAGCGGCCTGCCATGCACCTCGCGCGAGAGAATGGGAAAATCCGCCCGGATCGCATCGACGTCATAGAGTTTTGCTGTCATCTCATCCATGCTCATCCCCATCCGTGGTCAGACCAGTCTGGGCCATCCACTGTGTGGCAACACTGCGCAGGATTTGCGACAGGCTGTCAATTTCAACACTGTCAATGGCGTCGATCAGAAACGCCTCGATAAGCATCGCGCGTGCCTGTGCCTCGGGAATGCCGCGTGATGTCAGATAGAACAGCTGCGTCGCATCAAGTTCGCCAACTGTCGCGCCATGCGCACAGACAACGTCATCAGCATAGATTTCCAGCTCCGGCTTGGCGTCAACCTCAGCCTTGCGCGAGAGCAGCAACGCCCGGCTCATCTGCTGGCCATCCGTCTTCTGTGCGTCCTCGGCAACGCGGACTTTGCCCTGATAGACGCCGCGCGCCCGATCATCAAGAACACCGCGGATCACCTGATCAGAGGTGCAATGCCCGATATCATGATTGAGAACGGTGGTGATGTCATGATGCTGCCGACCGCGGCCAAGATAGATCGCCGAAAGCTGGCAATCAGCGCCCTCACCCGCCATGGTCACATGCGTTTCAAGACGCGCCATCTCGCCGCCGACCGAAAGCGAGAACCCGGCCAATCTGGCCTCCCCGGCAAGCGAAACCCCGGTGGCCGCCAGATGCGACGTTGCGCTGTCTTCTGCCTGAATTTTCACAAAATCAAGACTGGCCCTTTTGGCCAGATCAAGCCCGATCAGCGGCGCCGACAGGCCAACCGCCGATTGATGCCATTCGGCCATCACCATCCGCGCTGCTGGTGCCAGACGGATCAGGACGACAGGATGCGCCGACAGGCTGGCATCATCACCCTCGAAAATCAGTGCCAGGGGCTGTGCAACCTCACCCGCCACATCAAGGACAAGACCACCACTCATCACCGCCATGCTCAGATTGCTGACCGGATGATCTGGCGGTGCCAGTGCCATCATCGCATCCTGCGCGTCCTGATCATCATGCAGATTGCCAGCTGTAAGTCCGGCTGGCAGCCCCTCAAGACTGGCCGGATCAATGATGCCATTGATGATCCGGATGGCGTGCGCCCCCATGCCCTGCGCCATGGCAAGGCCGTCACCGGCTGTTGTCGGCGACAGCGATGAAGCTGGTGTGATGTCACGCCCGCCAAGCCTGTCCAGCTTGGTAAAGCGCCAGGATTCGACGCGCGGTCCGGGCCATCCCTGTTGCTGCCACGCTGTCAGCGCGGCATTACGGACAGGGCCGGAGACGACAAGGTTGCTGAGATCAGGCTGCATCATCAATGCCGGCATATCCCGACTCCTCTACCTCCAGCGCCAGTTCCTTGCCGCCGGATTTGCGAATTTTACCACCTGCCAGAATATGGACATGGTCGGGAACAATATGGTTCAGCAGACGCTGGTAATGGGTAATCACAAGCATCGTGCGCTCAGGCGCACGCAGCATGTTGACACCATCGGAAACGATTTTCAGCGCATCCACATCAAGCCCTGAGTCCGTCTCATCAAGAATGCCGATGGACGGTTCAAGCAGTGCCATCTGCAAAATCTCGTAACGCTTTTTCTCACCACCGGAAAAGCCGACATTGACCGCACGTTTGAGCATGTCGTCGCTGATGCCAAGCTCACCAGCCTTCGCCCGCACCATCTTGACGAAGGCCAGCTGGTCTACCTCATCCTCCCCGGCCTCAAGCCGGCGGGCATTGACCGCCGCCCGCAGGAAGCTCATGCCACCAACGCCAGGCAGTTCAACCGGATATTGAAACGCCAGAAACATGCCAGCGCGCGCGCGCTCGTCAGGCGAGAGTTCCAACACCGACTCACCATTGATCAGCACATCACCCCCGGTGATTTCATAGCCATCCCGACCGGCAAGCACATAGGACATGGTGCTTTTGCCAGAGCCATTCGGCCCCATGATGGCATGCACCTCACCGGCATTCAGCGTCAGGTTGATTCCCTTGAGAATCGGCTTATCCCCAACCGAGGCATGCAAATCTCGAACTTCCAATAATGCAGTCATTTCAATACTTTCTTGTGTCTTTATGCTTTATGATTTCAGGCCAGCTCAAAGCCAGCTGGACGGCCCCCGGCGTCACACCCTACCGACGCATCAGCCAACCGATCCCTCAAGTGAGATGCCGATCAGCTTTTGCGCCTCAACGGCAAACTCCATCGGCAGTTCCTTCATCACCTCCTTGCAGAACCCGTTGACGATCAGCGACACGGCATCCTCCTCTTCAATGCCGCGTTGCAGGCAATAGAAGAGCTGATCCTCGGAAATGCGCGAGGTGGTGGCCTCATGCTCGACCTTTGCACTTGGATTGCGTGACACGATATAGGGAACGGTGTGGGCACCACAGCGGTCCCCCACAAGAAGGCTGTCACACTGGGTGAAATTACGGGCATTTTCCGCGGTTGGCTGCATCTGCACCAGTCCGCGATAGCAGTTTTGCGATTTGCCTGCCGAGATACCCTTGGAGATGATTGTCGACCGGCTGCCTGCGCCGATATGGATCATCTTCGTCCCTGTGTCGGCCTGCTGGTAGTTATTCGTCAGCGCGACCGAATAGAATTCACCGACCGAATCCTCACCCTGCAAAACGCAGGATGGATATTTCCAGGTGATCGCCGAACCCGTTTCGACCTGCGTCCAGGAAATTTTGGACCGCGCCCCACGGCAGACACCGCGCTTGGTAACAAAATTATAGATCCCGCCCTTGCCGCTCTCGTCGCCCGGATACCAGTTCTGAACGGTCGAATATTTGATTTCCGCGTCCTGCATCGCGACAAGCTCGACAACAGCCGCATGCAGCTGGTTTTCATCACGCTGCGGTGCCGTGCAGCCCTCAAGGTAGCTGACATAGGACTCATCCTCGGCGATGATGAGGGTGCGTTCAAACTGTCCGGTATTCTGCTCATTTATCCTGAAATAGGTGGACAGTTCCATCGGGCAGCGCACGCCCTTCGGAATATAGACAAAGGAGCCATCGGTAAAGACAGCGGAATTCAGGGCAGCAAAATAATTGTCACCCACCGGAATGACCGAACCCATATATTTCTTCACCAGCTCGGGATAGTCCCGGATGGCCTCGGAGATCGGACAGAAGATCACCCCTGCTTTGCTGAGCTCCTCGCGGAACGTTGTCGCCACTGACACCGAGTCAAAAACCGCATCGACAGCGACGTTCGCCAGGCGCTTCTGCTCATTCAGGGGAATGCCCAGCTTTTCGTAGGTGGCCAGCAGCTCAGGATCAACCTCATCAAGTGACGCCAGCTTTTCAGTATTTTTCGGAGCGGCGTAGTAATAGCTGTCCTGATAGTCAATCGGGGGAATGTCGAGCTTTGCCCAATCCGGACTCGTCATCGTCAACCAGCGGGCATAGGCTTTCAAACGCCATTCCAGCATCCATTCAGGCTCTTCCTTTTTGGCGGAGATGAAGCGGATCGTTTCCTCGCTCAATCCCTTGGGCGCCTTGTCGGATTCGATCTCTGTTACAAACCCGTATTTATATTTACCGGTTGCCTGTTCGACCTGCTCAATTGTCTGGGTGGTTGCGGCCATGCGGCTCGTCCTCTCTGTCGACTGATGGTAATGGGGAATGGAGTGGCACAGTCATGTCATCGCCATCGCCGGCGATCGGGAACAGTTGCGCCGGGTCGATAAGATCGGCCAGACTCATCTGTTCCAACGCCGCGCGGACACGTGCATTGACCTTGTTCCATGTACCACTCATAAAACAGCAGTTTGCGACGGCGCAGGGATCCTGCGCCCCGTCGACACAATCATTCACGGCAATTGGGCCCTCAATACTCTCGATGATCCGAACCAGCGAGATATCCTCCGCCCGGAACGCCAGCCGATATCCGCCATTCGCCCCCCGCTGGGTGTCAACAAGACCAGCCCCCAACAGCAGCTTGGCAACCTTGGCAACCGTTGGCTGGTTGATTCCGGTCAGCTCGGCAAGCGATGCAGTGGCCACAACCTCACCCTGCCGGTGAGCCAACGCCCCCAACACGACAATGCCGTAATCTGTCATCCTGTTCAGCCGAAGCATCTATCCTATCTCTGCCTTCCATGTGCCGTTGGCAATCTGAAAGCCCCCCGCACAAACCCAAGTAACCCCAGGTAAACCCAAGTACACACTGCGATTGCGAATGATTATCATAATCAAGACCATTTTGGTCCAGATTGATGGATATATAGGACGATACAGCAAATTTGACAAGTCCGTTAACTGTGCCAAACTGCTCCGGCCGGTGGCGTTTATCGCGTGTTTGATCGTTTCTGTTTCCATCGTGACAAGGCAAGAAAAGCGAGCAAAACATGAAGATTTCAGACAGCAGGTTGGATGGTGGGTTGATAGGACGTCTGTTCACCGATCACCCTAAAAGTGTTGGCGAGACCTATCTTGAACATCTGGGCTTTGCCGTGGCTGTGGCCGGAATCCTGTTCCTGGCCGGGGCTGCTGCCTTGGTTCACGCCCTTGTTCCGGCGCTGTGCCAGACAACTGCAAGCCGGCACATCGCGCGCCTTTCCAGCAGGGTCTCGCCGAGACAATAGGCTTGCGGATCAGCAGCTTGCCAGTGATCTGTTCTGGGTTCAGTTATAGGAACCGGGGCGCAGCATGTAGCTGTCGCCCTCAATGCCATCAAACATCTCCTCGACGTCTGGATGGTCAACCGGCCCATTGTCACCGTCGAGAATAAGGTTCTGCTGGCTGACATAGGCGGTGTAATAGCTGTCAGAATTTTCCGCCAGCAGATGATAGAAAGGTTGCGCCTTGTCAGGCCGCACCTCAGCCGGAATGGATTCATACCATTCGTCAGTGTTGTCGAATTCTGGATCGACATCGACAACGACACCACGGAACGGATACAGCCGGTGGCGAACGATAGCCCCGATGCCAAATTTCACATCGTCGGTTTTCTGGTTTTTATCGGACATGTTTGCCTGAGCGCCAGGAGCGACGGCCGGTACCGGCGGTCACTCATCTGTCAGAGAATTAGAAGCGGTCTTTGACCTTGAGTACCTGCTTGCCACGATACATACCTGTTTTCAAGTCGATATGGTGTGGCCGGTGCAACTCACCCGTTGTCTTGTCTTCGACATAGGCATCGCCAGAAATGGCGTCATGTGCGCGGCGCATGTTGCGCTTGGATTTGGTGATTTTGGACTTTGGAACAGCCATTTTCTTGCTCTTTCATTCTTCGCGAATTCGGATATCGACGATAAGTGCCCGTGTCGCCCATAACAGCGCCATGTGGAACAGGTGCAGATAACTAGGGCAAGCGGCCCCATCTGTCAACCGAATCTCTGTCGCTACACCACCGGTGAGCTGCACAAAGCCGGGGCAGGACGGCAAAAATGACTGAGGGGCTGATCTCTGCCATCCTGCAGATGGTCACATTTGCGTGAAATGGCCGCCACACACGCGATTACTTCACTTTTTTCTAAATTAATTAACTATTTTTTAACCACATGCCTCCTAGCCTTTCCCGACATCAGTTGCGTGCGCAGCTGTTGCGACTAAAAAAGGAGGCCAGAGTGATAAAGACAGTCTTTCAATTTTTCAGACCAGCAAAGCGATCCCGTGCCGATCACTATATGGCCGGACAAAGCATCCAGATGCCGCCCTGGAGCCGGAGGCGGCGGCGAATTGCTATCATCAAGCGTTTGACCCGGATCATCTGTCTGCTGCTTGTCGGCATGGCGGCTGCGCTGTTCGTGGCCTCTGGATTTGCTGATACAGCATTAGCGGCACCACCCCATAACGTAACAGGTGACAGGGATGAGGTGTTGGATGCTGGCCCTGCAGCGCTGGAAAGGGGCAATTTCAATGCCGCCATCCTACATTTTCAGCCGCTTGCCAACGACAACGACCCCAGCGCACAATTTGCCCTTGCCATGATCCATTCTGGTGGATTCGGCAACAGGCAGGACAAAAGCTACAATCCCGACCGCGCCCATCAGCTGATGGCACAGGCGGCGGCCCTGGGGCTTGGGGAGGCACAGTTTCAACTTGGCCTGCAATTCATCAGAGGGGTTGGTGTCCCGGTCAATCTGAGACAAGCGCATCTGTGCCTGTCAGTTGCCGCCCACCGGCGACATGGCCGCGCACAAATCTATCTCGCTGTCATTCTCGAACGGCTCGCGGCAAACAGCATGATGCCGTCGGCTAAAAAAACCCTCTTCCGGACCGATGCCTATAAATGGACGCTGATCGCCCTGCAGACAGCCGCGACGTCCGACATCCAGCCGTTGGACGAACAGAAACTTCGGCAGATTGCCAGCACCCTGAGGGCTGCGCTCAGCTATAGCCAGCTGCAGCGCGCCACGGCAGCAGCCCGAATGTTCACCGGCACGCCTATCTGAACCCGGGCACCATCGGGACTATTCCATTTTTGTGATTTGGCGTTAGCGAAATAGTAATGTTCTCCGGCTATTCTTTTGCCAAATCCGCGCATTGGTTCGCCCAATGGCAGAGACCTGTATAGACACGGACTGCCCCTGAAAGGAGAAACACCGATGACCATGCACCGCATCAGCAGTTTTCTCCGGTGTCGCCAGGCCCGATTGGCTGGGTTACGGCACAAGATGAGCGCCTTTATTTAACAGCGCGCTTTTCCCGCCCGACATTCGACCCCCTGCAATGCAGACAAGCTGCCGCCAGATCCGCTTTGGCGCGTGGCAATCTGTTTCAATTATGGATGCATGATTATGAAAAACAAAAACGAAAAAAAGGACGAGATCACAAAAGATGCCGACAACAGCGTTGTTCCGGTGATCGTCGCCATTGTCATTGGGTGGCTGCTACTGGTCAGCCTTGCCTGCCTGATTATCTTGAAGATCAGCGATGTCACCCCCGTATCAGGCGCGTCATAGCTGCCAGCCTGAGCTGGGGGAATATGGCCGTTCATTGTCAAGGTTCCAGTTCACGCCTAGACTGATGCGCTGGCAGGGATGACCAGCGCCCGGATGGGACGTATCCGAATGGCAGATCGAAGCGGTGACAGGTTAGGGCATGAAAACAGAACAGGCACCATGGCAAAGGCTGGGTTTCAAGCTGAAGCTGGGTTTACGCGCCCGTGATGAGGCCGACTGGCTGCCATATGATGATCTGTTTGACGATCATTCCGCACGGGACAGACAACGCGCCTACAAGGCACAGCTGCTGACTGACCGGCATGATGAGGTGTTTGCCGCCTTGCCGGGCAGCGCGGCGGCAGGGCGTGAAGTTCTGGCGATGGTGCGGGCGCACCTGGCACAGTTTCATGACATAGGCCCGGCAGACCCTCATCCAGATGATCGTCTGCACCCGCTTGATGTGGCCGCACGGCTGGTCCCGGAGGATCTGTTACTGCTTGAACCCCGACGGCGGGACAATGGCGGTGCCGGTGGTGATTTCGACTGGTATCTCGTGGCCGCCTCGCTGTGTTTTCCGGCCCATTGGGTGCTTGCCGAAAAGATGAACAGACCCCTCGCCGCCATTCATGCCCCGGTTCCTGATTATCGGGAACGGCTGGAAACACCGATGGACCGGTTTTTCACAAATATGAAGATTGGCCCGATCAGCAGCCGGATGAATTGGTCGCTGCAATTGGGTGATGAGCTGTTTTCGCCGCACCGATCCACACGCAAAGCAGCTGTGGGTGATCTTGCGAACGAGAACATGTGCCTGCGGATGGAAAACCAGACATTGCGGAAATTGCCTGAGACCGGTCTGGTTCTGTTCACCATCAGGACGCATATGGTGCCAATGATCAGATGGCAATCGACCCCCGGAGCCATTGCCGCGCTTGTGGAAATGCTGGATCAGATGTCGAAGGAGGCGCAGGAGTACAAGGGCGCGCATCTCTACCGTGACGCGTTGCAACAATCGCTGGTTGCTCCCTAGCCCGCGCTATTGCGCCAGATCGAGCTTGACGGCGCGGCCTGTTGCTGGATCGAACGCCACCGCCTCACCACTTGCCACACCGATGCCGGTGATGGCGCTGATCGTCACATAATGTGTCACCATCAGGGTCAACCCGCCATCATCGGGCAGCTCAGACATTGCCGCACGCAGCGCTTCCAATGTCGCCTCGCGCGGCACGATCCCCTGATAGAAGGAGTTAAGGCCCGGCAGATCAACAACCGGCCCCATTTCCAAAAGGCGCGCGGTCTCGCGGCACCGGCACCATTGACTTGAAAAGATCCGGGGAAAAGCAATCGCATGTTGGCGAAAAAGCTCACCAAGCGTGGCTGCCTGCCGCCTGCCAACAGCGTCGAGATTGCGTTGGCTCGCGCAGTCAGCAAGGGTGAAATCTGCCGGATCGCCGTTCCCCGGTGCCAACGCATGTCGCAGGAACAGAACCGAGCCAACGGGGGATTTAGCATAGGCTGAAAGCGCAATTTTGTCCTGGGCAGCCATTGCCGGCGAGGCCAGCAGGAGCGCCGCAGAAAACAGCCCCAAAACCCAGTACCTGATCATTTCAAGATGTCCCTGCGACACCATCACGCCCCCAGAAAACTGACGGCAAGGGCGAATGTGCCAATGGCGCCAAGGATCGCAAGCCACAGTTTTTTCGTCATCAGCATCAAGACGACACCAACGACAAAGCCAAGCAGCCTGTGATCAAGCTGGGTCGTTCCCAGAACACCGCCCGGAAACACCAGAATCAGCATCATCACACCGGCGACCATCGAATAGGCAACTGCGTTGACCCATTGCATCAGCGGCCCATCGGGCGTGATGCGCTCTGCCAGCAAAACACCCAGAAAGCGCCAGATAAAGGTGCCAAGAAAGGCCAGCGCCACCGCCGCCCAGGCCTCGGTCGGGCTATAGGGCGTCATTGGCGTTCCTCCGTTGATGATAGGTGAACAGCCCCATTGCCAGGGTGCCGCCAATCAGACCGGCAGCAAGGACAGACCAGCTGCCGAGAACGAGATAGAAAAACGGACACAGGCTGCCGCCGATGACAACCGCCAGACGATTGATGGTCTGGCGCGAATTGATCACCAGCATCAGAATATAGATCGGCGTGATGAAAATGATGATCCGCAGAATTTCTGGCGGGATCAGATCATCAAAGAAAAATCCAGCAACCGTCCCTGTCATGCCAAAGACAAAGATCATCAGCGAGAAACCCGTGTAATAGGGTACCAGCTGATCCGGGCTGTACCGCGTCTGCATGAAGCCGATCTGCGCCCAGCTGGTGATCGCCAGAAAATGCATCATCAGCACCCGCCGCCAGAGCGGCAGGTTACGCGTGCGCAGATGCAGAATGTCCGCACCCGAGATCACCATCAGCATCATTCGCATGTTGGCAAGCGCCACTGCCACAAAAATCAGCATCAATGATGCGCCCGTTGCATAGAGGCTGGCGAAGGCGACCTGGCCCGGCAACCCCCAGACGCTGGCTGTGGTGGCAACCACCATCCAGAAGTCGAACCCGGCTTCCTTGGCGATCACGGCAAAGCCTGTCATGGTGCTGCCTAGGGCAAAGCCCGGAATGTTGATTGCATCAACGACCCCCCGGCGGATCAGCTGACCCTTTGCCAATGATGTGTCAGGCATAAAGACTCGCCTCCAGAGGCGGCGTCAGCCACCAAGGAAGAGACGGCCAACATCAGGATTTTCCAGCAATCTGTCACCCTCATCAGCGATCGCTGTCTCTCCCGAGACCAGAACATATCCAATGTCAGCAAAGGCGAGGCCTTTCTTGGCATTCTGTTCGACCATGATGATGGTCTTGCCATCCTTGCGCTGCAGATCCTCAAGAATTTCAAAGACCATGTCAATAAAACGCGGCTCAAGACCGATCGACGGCTCGTCGACGAGCAACACCTGTGGCTGCATGACCAGCGCCCGCGAGATTTCCAGCAGGCGGCGCTCACCACCAGAGAGAACGCCAGCAGGCTTGTAGCGCCGGTCGGCAAGGCGGCTGTATTTGTCGAACACCATTTCAGCAGCTGCCTTGGCCTCGGCTGGCTTGTCCTTGAGGAAGCCGCCCATCAGCAGATTTTCCTCGACCGTCATCTGTGGAAATACCGATTTATCCTGCAGGATATAGGCAATCCCAGCTTCAGACAGCTTCTGCGATGGTGTCAGGCTGGTGACATCCTTGCCATCGACAATGATCGAGCCAGAGAAGATGTTGGTAAAGCCGAAAATCGAATGCAGAACGGTTGATTTGCCAGCACCATTCGGCCCAATGAGGCACAGTGACTGCCCCTGTCCAATGCGCAGGCTGAAATCATGCAGGATTTCCATTTTGCCATAACCAGCACGCAGGTCATTGATGCTGAGAAACATCTCACCCTTGACCAGACCTTCGAGTTCGCTGACCGTTGGCGCGGCGGCAGCGATTGATGCTGCCTCCTTGGCCACCTGATCAACCGACATCACGACATCGACACCACCCGAGCCATAGCCGCTGACATTCTGCTCAGTCTTCTTTGCGGCCTTTTTTGC
>JAYNHH010000018.1:15043-33303 GCA_038107835.1 Alphaproteobacteria bacterium | reverse complement strand
CACCCGAGCCATAGCCGCTGACATTCTGCTCAGTCTTCTTTGCGGCCTTTTTTGCGGCCTTTTTTGCCGCTTTTTTTGCCGTCTTTTTGGCAGGCGCAGCTGTCTTTGCCGCTGCCTTCTTCACGGTTTTCTTTGCCGCGGCTTTCTTCGGGGCGGCTTTCTTCCTCGTACGTTCGGCCATCAGTGACCTCCCAGATATGCGTCAATCACGCGTTGATCATTTTGCAGCTCAGCAGGTTTTCCATCGGCAAGCATACGGCCGTTCGACAGACAGTAGATATGCGAGGCCAAATTCATGATCACCCGCATGTTATGCTCAATCACACACAAGGTGATACCCAGCTCCTCATTGGCTCGGCGCAACCGGTCAATCAGGCCGTTGATCAGCGTCGGGTTGATGCCGGCCGTTGGCTCGTCAAGCAACAGGGCCTTCGGCTCATTCATCAGGGCCATCGCCAGTTCGAGCAGTTTCTGCTGACCAAATGACAAATCGCCGGAAATCAGATTCCGCTTGGAGTAAAGGCCCACAAATTCGAGCAGATGCTCGGCCCGGTCCCTGATCTCACCCTTGCGGCTGGCAAAAATGGATGATTTGGAGTCCGGACGATGGGAGACGGAAATCTGCATGTTGTCGACGCAATCCATCTTCGAATAGATGCGCGTCTGCTGGAACGTGCGGAGCATGCCGAGACGGGCAATATCGCCAACCCGCAATTTCGAGATCTCCTGTCCGTCAAACTGGATCGACCCCCTGTCGATGGGGTGATAGCCGACAATCGAGTTGAACAGCGTGGTTTTGCCACATCCATTCGGTCCGATGATACCGGTGATTGATCCACGCTCAACCTGCATGGTGATGTCAACATTGGCATGCACGCCACCATAGGATTTGGAGACATTGTCTACATTGATGATTGGATCACTCATTGTCCGTCTCCTCCCTGCCGCGAGCCGACCTGCGTGGTTGCAGGATCAACCACGATGCCAAAGCGCTCAGGGAATTTGGTTTGCAGCCAGCCCATGATTCCCTGCTGGAAATACACGATGTTGACAATCAGGATCAAACCAAGCGCCACCCACTGCAGGTTCAGCAGATAGGTCCAGGTTGTTTCCTTGATGACATGGAAAATCACCGCGCCCAGAACCGGTCCCCACAAGGTTCCCTTGCCACCAAGCAGCACCATGGCAACCATGAAAATGCCAAAGGTCGGGATCGGATAGGCCACCTCCTTGTCGATGAAGCCCGCCATGTTGCCGGCAACGGCACCGATTGCACCCATGAAAAAGGCGGCAATGGCCCAGCCAATCCGCTTGTAGACAAGCGTGGGAATGCCCATCGCCTCGGCCTTGTCCTCATCATCGCGAATGGCATTGATGGCCAGACCAAACTGCGTCGAGTAGAGCCAGCGCAGCAGGAAATGGGCAGCAGCAGCAGCCACGAAACAGAGTATGTAGAAGAAGGTCGATCGGAATTCGATGTCGCCGGGGAACAACGGCATGGAAATGCCCGAAGCACCGCCGACATAGTCAATGGTGATGGTGATTTCAGCTGCGGCAATGGCAAGACCAAGCGAGCCAATGGCGAAATAGGGACCACGCAGCCCAAACATGAAGGAACTGAACAGCACCGAAAGGACAAGTGCAACCAATCCTGCCGCCAGGATGCCCAAAAACAGCCCTGTGAAATATTCATTGTCGGTGAATTCGGGTTTGATCGACCCCATCGCCGAGGTGTATTCACCAACGCCACCGTCATAGAAGAGTGAAATCTGCACGATGGCCGAGACATACATGCCCACGCCAAAGAAGGTGATGTTGCCAAGCGAGTTGTAGCCCATCTGGCCACCCAGAGTGTCCCAGGTACAGGCCATCAGCACCATCATCCACAGATAGGCAATCGAGAGCGTGTAGTCAGGGAAAAGAATGGGGCCTAAAATACCGAGCGCCCCAAGCGCTCCATACGCCATAACATCATTTGATTTGATCATTGAACTACCTGTCTGTTTCTTCTCATTGAAATTTGACGCCAGATAAGGACGAGAAGCAGAATGCTGACCGGGGCGGCAACCTCATAGGCGGTGCCGAGAATAATTCCTGTATATTTCTCAAACAGACCGATGCCGAAGGCAGCACCAATCACGCCTGGCAAATTGCCAAGACCGGCAGCAGTCACAATGGCAAAGGTGCGAACCGAATAGGTAATGCCGTAAAAAGGCTGGATCACCCAGATGATCGATACCAGAACACCAGCCGCACCACAAAGCGCCGCATTGAAGGCAAAGGTGAAAGCATAGACGCGGTCTGTATCAATACCAAGAACGCGGGCAGCGCGCGCGTCCTGCGCGGTGGCGCGGATCGCCTGTCCGGTGCGTGATTTCTTCATGAAGATCACAACACAGGCGGCAATGACCGCAGCAAGGATAAGCGAGATCACCTTCGATGAGGGGATCGTCACCATATTGTCAAAGAAATCATAGACCGGCAGTTCCATGTCGACCGTGCGGACCTCGGGACCAAAGATCAGGTTCATCACCTGCTGCATGAGCAGTGACAGACCAAAGGTCGCCAGCAGGGAGACGAACATGTCCTGGTCAATGATCCGGCGGATCATCACCACATAGACAATCCAGCCATAAATGAACATCGAGACGATAACAATTAAAAGAATAAGGGCCAGAGGAACGTCAGCGCCGGTCAGCGCAAGTGCCATATATCCGCCCATAATGACAAAATCACCCTGGGCCAGATTTTTAATATTCATGACGCCCCAAACCAATGCCAATCCATAGGCACTGAGGGCAAACACGGCGCCTACGAAGATGCCTTCCAGGATGATCTGAACATTGATCACCGGCGCCCAAACAAACAGGAGTTGCAGATTGTCTAGCATAAAATGCTCCGGGGTGAGGGAATTGGTGGGAAAAAGGGGAAGGAGGATGACCCCCTTCCCCTTTAATTTTGTCTAGTATTTCACGTTCCGTGGAAACACCATGTCGCCAAACGTCTCGACCAGCTTGTAGCTGCCGTCGGAGCCAATCTGGCGCATGAACATTGGCTTGGCAATGTTGTTGCCATTCTCGGAGAATTTGATGTCACCATAGAATGTTTCCATCTCGACAGCGGCAATCGCATCGCGGACAGCATCCTTGTCAAAGCTGTTGGCGGCCTCAAATGCCTCTTTCCAGACATACACCGCGGCAGATGCCTGGGCGGACTGGTAAGGAACCGATGTGTAGGACGGGTTGTCGGCCTTGAAGCCGGCATTCCAATCAGCCGCAGACCCGAACATTGGATCGGATTTTGACAGCGTCTCAACCCACTGTGTCGGACACAGGAACCCATTTGACGCTTTCGGGAATTTCTCCTGAACCTTGGCTGCCTCACAATGTGTCATTGCGATCATCGGCACATTGACCTTCATCTCGTCAATCTGGCGGGCAGCTGTTGCCGCACCCTTCGAGTGGCCAGAAACGATCAGGATGTCAGGCTTCATCGCCTTTGCCTTGGTCAGCGTCGTTGACATGTCTGAAAGATCGGCAGGCAGCTGGTCATCAATGATGATCTTCATGTTGTATTCTTTGATCTTGTCAACAACACCAGCGCGCACATCCATGGAGAAGGGATCACCCTCAAACGCAAGCGCTACCTTGACGCTTGACGGATCGCTTGTGCTGTCTGCTGCCATGTCGATGGCTGTCGCAAGATACTGCTCCGAGGTCGACAGAACCGCAAACAGGTATTTGTAACCCTGGGTGAACAGCGAGCGAGAGGCACCTTCCGCCTCGACCATCGGTACGCCAAACTTTTCTGACACCGGAGCGATCGCCTTTGTCATGCCCGAGCTGTATGGCCCAAGCATATAATCCACGCCGTCCTGCTGGATCAGGCGCTCAGCAAGCTGCGCCCCACGGGCAGGTGTCGATTCATCATCGTAATATTTCACGGCCAGCTTGTAGCTCTTGCCACCAACCTTCACGCCGCCAGCTTCATTGATCACCTTGACGGCATAGTCGTAGCCGCGCTGGGTATGCAGGCCATTGGTTGCATATTTGCCGGTCAGTGAAATCGATGAACCAAGGATGATGGTATCACCCTCAACCTTTGCCGCAGCTGTGCCGGCAACACCGGCCACGCCAACAGCGAGCATTGCGCCAAGCGCAATCATGTTACGTTTCATTGTCATGTGCGTCCTCCCAGACATTATTAGCTTTGTTGAAACCAAACGCGTTTTCGTGATTGATACTCAGGAGTGAATGGTTGCCTTTTCATTTGGCTTTGTCACCCCCCTAATCATTATAATTTGTCGCAGGCCAAAAGTTTGTTACATTTTGTTACATATCGAATGCGGGGTTGGCTGCGCTGGGAAACACCGTCGCGAGCGACCATTCTCTGGTTGGCCAGAGCGGGGTGAATGTGGCATTGAGGAGAGACCAGCCTGCCAGCCCAATCCACTTTTGTGTGAGCCTTCATGTCAGATAACGGCCATGTCAGATAAAGTCAGCCAACCGATCCACAACCGGTTGATCGACGCCGCCCGCCTCGGACTGATCACAATCGCGTGGCTGGCAGCGCTCATCACCGTGATGTTCGGCGCTGCTGTGCGAAGTCTCACAGAAGTAGGTATTTATTGTTTCATTCTGTTTGCCATCTGCACCCTGCCACGATTGCGGCGCGACAGCCTGATCATTCTGACGGTGCTGGCAGTGCTGACACTCATGCTGCTGCCTACGACACCGGACCTCGATGCGCTGTTGGGCGCGGTCGAATATGTTCTGATTTTTGCCGCCCTGCTGCCGACGATGGCCTTGGTCAAGGCAACGGCGATGACCATGCCCTCGGTGCAGAAATCGCAGGCCAATCTTGGCGCCCTGCCCCCGGAAGCATCAGCAGGCGGCTTTCAACTCACCGGACATTTTTTTGGCGGCATCATCAACACCGGAACCTTTGCCATACTGTCCGCCGTTTTGCCACCGCAAAGCCCGGAGCAGGACCGGCGGGCCGCAGCTGAGGCAGCAATCAGGGGAATGGTGACATCGGCCGCCTGGTCACCCTTTTTCGTGGGATTTGCCGTCGGCCAGAGCTTTGTTGAGCCGCATTATGCCTGGATGGCAATTGGCTTTGGGGTGGTCACGGCCACCCTGTTCTCAGCGATTTCGCTGCCCGCGATCAACCGCAATTTCTCGCTGCGGCAACTCCGGCTGGCGCTGCTATGTCTGCGGCCTGTTGCCTCACGGCTTGCCTTTGTCTTTGTCTGTGTGATTGGTGCCGCGCTGTTGTTTCAACTGACGGCGCTGGCCGCGGTTGTCTCGGCAATGCCATGGCTGGTCGGACTGCAGATGCTGCGCAACCGTGAAACAGCCGGGCGCATCCTCAGCCAGACGAGGACAGCCCTGAACAACATCGCCGATGATGTGATCGTCATCAGCGCCGCGATGATGGTTGCCTTTCTGGTCAACAGCTACAACAACATCAATGAGATCATGCAGGCAATCTATCCGGAGATGCTGCCGGGCTGGGTCGCGCTGATGCTGACACCGCTGCTTGTCACCCTCGCCTCGGTTGTCGGCGTGCATCCGGTGATCACCAGCACGGCATTGCTGACCATTTTCAGTGGTGGCGGCGCGGATGTGCATCCGGCCCTGCTGGTGCAGGCGCATCTGATTGGCTGGGGCACCGGCACCATGAGTTCGGTCGCCTCCCTGTCGGTGATATCCTGTGCTGGGCTTTATGGCGTGCCGACGCGCAAGCTGGTGTTCGGCCAGAATATGGTGATTGCCTTCATCTACGCCATCGGGGGTGGGCTGTTTCTCAGCCTGCTCAACCTTCTGATCTGGTAGTGCAAAACAGCCTCTCGGGTCACAACGGATGACGGTGTGGCTGTCTTGACCGCTCGTCGGCGTCCTGAATTTGACCAAGGCCCGGCTCATGCAGTTGCTGCCACCGGCATGTCTTATCCCGCCCCCAGGTCCTTTTCGATCAGGGCCAGAAAATCCTCCTGGGATGTTTTGGTCGACACATTGTGGCGTTCAAACTCTGTATCGCTGGAAAGCCGGACATCCGCAAAGAGTTCTCCATCCGATGATTCATGAAAATGAAGATAGGCCTTGCCCCTTCGATAGAAAATTCCGGTCTTCCTCTCTCGCAGGCCGGAGACATTCCGGATCGCGCAGAGGAGATCGGCGATCGTCGCAAGAGACTCCCCGCTCGCATGTTTCATTCCCAAAACCCTCCAACAAATCTGTCATGCAATGACAGTTGGCCGGTAAGGCACCACACTATTGGCAATTAAGGCTTTGCACCAAGCCGCCCCAAAACAGGCGTATTTCAGAAAGAAAACAGCCCCCGGCCACGGGGGCCGAGGGCTTGTGTTTGAGGCATTGCCTCTGTTGCGGGTTGGTGGAGCCAGACGGGATCGAACCGACGACCCCCTGCTTGCAAAGCAGGTGCTCTCCCAGCTGAGCTATGGCCCCATTAACCACGTCGCAACATCTAGCATCAGCCGCACGCGGCTGATGGACGGTGTTATGTGACAATGTCGCTTTTCGGTCAAGCCTTTTTCGCATTGAAATGGCACAAAAGTCAGATGGTTCCTCACCAAAAAGGAGCCGGAGCGGTCACCCCGCCCCAGCCCCCTGGCATTTTGTCAATCTGACCGGTAATGGGGTCAGGCAGCTGGCCGTTCACCAAGCGCGTCAATGACCGCCTGATAGGTGATTTTGCCATCCCGCACATTCAGCCCGTTCATCAGATGCGGATCCTGATCCAGTGCAGACAAACCCCTGTCGGCCAAAGCCAGAACATGCGGCAGCGTTGCATTGTTCAACGCCTCGGATGAGGTCAGCGGCACCGAACCCGGCATATTGGCAACGCAATAATGCACCACATTATCGACAATATAGGTCGGATCGTCATGCGTCGTCGCCTTTGAGGTCTCGAAACAGCCGCCCTGGTCAATCGCCACATCCACCAGCACAGACCCCGGCTTCATCTCAGACAGAAAGGCCTTTGAAATCAGCTTTGGCGCGCTCGCCCCGGGGATCAGCACCGCGCCGATGACCATATCGGCATTGCGGCAGACCTCTTCGAGAATGGCCCGGCTTGAATAGCGGGTGGTGATGCTGTTGCCGAAAATGTCCGACAGATAGCGAAGACGCGGCACCGAGCGGTCGAGAACCGTGACGCGCGCGCCCAGACCAACTGCCATTTTTGCCGCATTCACGCCAACGACACCGCCACCGACAACCACCACATCTGCAGGAGATGTGCCAGGAACGCCAGAAATAAGCAGACCACGGCCACCGGCATTTGCCTTGAGATTTGCCGCACCCTCAATCACCGCAAGACGCCCAGCAACCTCACTCATCGGTGCCAGAAGCGGCAGGCCACCCTGATCGTCAGTGATCGTCTCATAGGCAATCGCGGTACAGCCAGACTCCATCAGGCCGCGTGTCTGCGCCGGGTCGGCGGCAAGATGCAGATATGTGAACAGGATCTGATCTGCCGATAGCTGAACCCACTCACCCGGCTGCGGTTCCTTTACTTTGACAATCATCTCGGCCCTGTCGAACACTGTCTTTGCATCGGGCGCAATCTCGGCACCCGCGGCGCGGTAGGCATCATCGCCAGCACCGATGCCAGCACCGGCATTTGTCTCGACAAGCACCTTATGGCCACGACCAGTCAGCTCAGCGACTGAATTTGGCACAAGACCAACCCGCGCCTCGCGCACCTTGATTTCCTTTGGAACACCAACAAGCATTGCCAGCTCCTCTTCATTCTGATGGATAAAATTGTTTTTGTAATGCGGTTGATCATTCGATCATTCCAGACAGCATTTTATGCGAAATTTTATGGCATTTCCTTGCTTTTTATTGTTCATAAAAATTATTGAATAGAATATAATTAGAAGGAATAATGGAAAAATCGAATATTATTCAAAAAACTTATCCACAGGCTGAAGGAACGCTCTTTGGCGATGCAAAACAGGTGATTTTATGGACCGGATTGACCGCACGATTCTGAGCGCCCTGCAGAACAATGCCCGCATTTCGAATGTTGAGCTGGCGACAAAGGCCGGACTTTCGGCATCCGCCTGTCTGCGCCGTGTATCACAGTTGGAGAAGTCGGGTATCATTGACGGCTATCACGCCAATCTGAATGCGGCGCGGATGGGGCATGATGTGCTTGTTCTCATGCAGATCACGCTGCGCGGTCAATCAGCCGAGATGATGGCCGAGTTCGAGGCCGCCGCCGCTGACATCCCGCAGGTTCTGGCCTGTTTTCTGATTGCTGGTGAGAGTGACTATATCCTGCGCGTTGCCGCGCGGGATGTTGCCGATTTTGGCCGTGTTCACAGCGAATATCTGTCGGCGCTGCCGCATGTCCTGCGGATGGAAAGCAGCTTTATCCTGCGTGAGGTATTCAATCGCTCGCTTACACCAACGCTTGATTAGTCATTTGAGCAGAAACTGTTGAGAACGGCATTTGCGTAAGCCAGAACGTTACAGACCATCGGTTTGATGCAGCTTTGACGGCAATGCGGCTGTATCTCGCGGATGAATGTCGGCAAAGATCTCGAGAATGTTGGTTTCTGGATCAGCGAAAAACAGGGTGCGGTGGCACCAATCCTGATTGGTGGGTGGTTCAATCACCTCAATGCCCATGCCAATCAGTGGTTCATAGGCCAAGTTGACATCTGCTGGTGGAACCTGAAAGCTGAGTTAAACAGATGCTCCACCATCCATCGCGGATGGCCCATCATAGGGGCGCCCCCTAGGCCGCAAACCAAGGAACATGCCCCCCACTCTAAACCCTATCCACTGCCCGGGTTTTTCATCCTCGATCTGAAAGCCGAACAGGTCGATATAGAAGCGGCGCATTGTATCAAAATCGTTGCAGAGGATGATGACATATCCCATGCCACGAATGGCACCAATACCTCTCCGGTTGACCATGCGTACCCTTTCCTGTCAGCGGCTATGGTTTGATAGGTGAACGGTAGCATCATTAATCATTCCCCCCATCATGAATCAGGTTTCCAGAGCCGCACCCATTTCCCGCACCGCGGCGATTTTCCGGTGCAGCGCCGACCAGTCATCCGACGCTGCGATCGGTTCCCAGATGGCTTCCACCTCATCTATCGTCATCGACAGCGCTGTCTTGCTGGTGAAAAAGGCGTGGTCGGCATTGCCCGCCGGCGCAAAGCCGGACAGGCAGTCGGCAAACCCGGCGATGGCATCGGCCGGATAGTCACCACGCCGCTGCCTGCCTCCCCAGAAATCATGCAGAAGCTGGTCAAACCCGGCCGGCGAGGCGCGCGCCGCATCGAAAAACTGGCGGCATAATTCCTGACCAGACTTAATATCATTCGCCGGCACCACCCCAAGCCGCCGGGCCAGACCCGCCGCGAGGGCGGTTTCCATTTTCGGGTAGAAATCATGCAGCTGCGCCTCAAGCGTCTGCTTGTCGCAAAATGCCATGAAACAATCGGTAAGACGGCACATGGCCCACATACAGGCGTCCGCCTGCCGGCCATAGGCATAGCGGCCTGTCTGGTCGAAATAGGCGGCGGTGAAGCCGGGATCGAAATGGGGCAGAAACCGCCAGGGACCATAATCAAAGCTCTCGCCAGTCACATTGAAATTGTCGGTGTTGAGAACACCATGAACAAAGCCAGCGGCAAGCCACGCCCCCGCTGTGACGGCAACAGCGCTGGCAGCCGCCTGCAGCAATGCCGGCGCCAGAATCTCAAGATCATCATCCGCCTGCAGCTGATCAGCAAAATAATGGCGGGCGGTATGACGGATCAGCATTTCCAGCCCCTCACGGTCATCAAGAAAGCTGAGCCGCTGGAAACTTCCAATGCGAATATGGCTGTGGGACAGGCGGACAAGCACGGCCGAGCGCGTTGGCGAGGGCTCATCATTGCGCTGAAGCGCCTCACCAGTCTCAATCACAGACAGGGTTTTGGAGGTATTGACACCAAGCGCATCGAGCATCTCGGTTGCCAGAATTTCCCGCACTGCACCTTTCAGTGTCAACCGGCCATCCGCCGTTCGGGAAAAGGGCGTCTGGCCAGAACCCTTTGTCCCCAGATCGAGGATACGGCCATCGCCGCCACGCATCTGGGCAAAGAGAAAACCACGACCATCTCCAAGCTCCGGATTGTAATGGCCGAACTGGTGGCCATGATAGCAGAGAGCCAGCGGGGTTTCGATATTGTCAGGCAGCGCGGTGAATTTGCCGAAATGCTCAACCCAGGCCTGATCATCAAGTCCATCAAGACCGACACTCGCTGCAGCGCGGTCATTGCGAAAGCGCAGTGAATGTTCGGGAAAGGCAGCCGCCGTAACACGCCGGTAGAAACGCTGGTCAAGCATCAGATGGACCGGTGCGGCCTGATAGGAAACTGATCTGTGCGGCATGGGAATTCCTCTGGTGCAAACGCGACATCACAATGCCGTGCATGGGCAAGACAACCCTATCGTGCTGGCGGAAACAAGTCTTATTATCATGGTTGCGAAGCAATGACGCGCATTGCCCTGAAAGGAGAGAGACAATGCCTGATCTGAAGAATGTGCTGGCCCCCATCGAACAGGCCAGCGGACTGCCAAACGCCTGTTATGTCGACGCGGCGATGTTTCAACATGAACAGGACACCCTGTTTCGCAACAATTGGGCCGCCATCGGTTTTGGCAAGGACATCAGCGAGCCGGGCATGGTCAAGCCAGTCACATTTCTGGGCATTCCGATGATCATGGTGCGCAACCGGGACGGTGCGATCAATGTGTTTCAGAATGTGTGCCGTCACCGGGGCATGATCCTTGTCGAGAAACCGCAGAGGCTGCGCGGGCCGATTACCTGTCCCTATCACGCCTGGGCCTATGACCTTGATGGCAATCTGCGCAGGACCCCCCATGTTGGTGGGCCCGACATTGACACACTGGAATCGGTCCAGCATTGCGATTTTCCGCTGATCAGCGTGCGTTCGCATGTGTGGAATGACATGATCTTCGTCAATGTTGGTGAGACCGCACCGGCGTTTGAGGTGTATGCGGCGGATCTGATGGCGCGGTGGCGGGAATTTGACCAGCCGCTCCATCATGGCGGTGCCGATTCGTCACTTTCTCTGCGGCTGGAATGCAATTGGAAACTGGCAGTCGAAAATTACTGCGAGGCCTATCATCTGCCGTTTATCCATCCATCGCTGAACACCTATTCGCGACTGGAGGATCATTACAACATTCTGGACAATGCCGGCTTTGCCGGGCAGGGAACGACCGTCTATCAACCCCAGATCAATGCGGATGGCCGTCGCTTTCCCCGCTTTTCGAACCTCTCGGAAATGTGGGACAAGGGGGCCGAATATGTAGCGCTGTTTCCGAATGTTCTGCTCGGTGTGCATAACGACCATTATTTCAACATCATCCTGACACCCGATGGCACTGGCAGAACGAATGAACAGATCGAGATCTACTATGCCGACGAGGCCGCGCTTGGCGAGGATTACGCTGCTATGCGCGCCATCAATACCGAAATGTGGAAAACGGTTTTTTCTGAGGATATTCAGGTGGTTGAAGGCATGCAGCTGGGACGCAGCGCACCTGGATATGATGGTGGAAAATTCTCCGCCGTGATGGATGAGTCAACGCATCATTTTCACAAATGGGTGGCCAGAGAGCTTGGCAGCGGTGAACCGAAGCCTCAGACCTCGTAGATCCTGTCCAGCTCGCCGCTGACGACATATTCGACGATGAATTCACCAAGGCGCTCAATCTCGTCCATGAAGCGCGTTCCCGCAACCGCCTTGATGCCCCCAAAATCATTATTGTGCGTGCGGGCGATGGACAGGTCGGAGATCGGCGGGGCCATGATCGCATTCACCTCCTGCAGCGCCTCGGATAGCTGGCCAAAATTACGCTGTGACGGCGAGGTACGGTTTGGTACGACAATCACATGCGGCTTGATGGTGTCGAAATCCTCTTTGCGCTCATCAATTTCCTTGATGAAATCAATGGTTGGACGCAGATCCGTCCAGGACATTGATGTTGGAACCAGCAATGTGTTGCACAGCATCGCCATCTGCCAGATGTTGCCGAGCTTGCCAGCGCCAGTGTCGATGATGGTGATGGCCTGATCCTGCGCCAGCATCCTGCGCAACACCCCATCCAGCGTTGTCATATTCACGCCGTCATAGCGGTCGCCAACAGGCATATGCTTGATATCATTGGATTTGCTGAGCGGTGACATCATCTCGAATGAACTGCCCTGCGGATCGGTATCGAGCAGCATGATTGACCGTCGCCGAAACCGGTTGCGTAGATAGTCCGTCAGATAAACCGCAAGCGTACTTTTGCCGACACCACCCTTGATATTGCCAATGAATATTGCTTTTCCGGCCTGATTCGCCATTCACACCACTCCTATTGTAAAGAGGTATCAGAAATAGCCTGAAACTCGGTGGTACGAAATTGTTACAGAATATTTTTCGCTTTTGCAAAGAAAACAATTCATCAGCGCTTCAAGTTAGATTGCTAATTCAACAAAATGATGCAAATCGCCGTTCCGGAATGAGCTCTCCATAAGACTCACTCGTCACAATCCTCTGATCACACATCCAGCGCAAGATCTCCGTATCCCTGGCGGTCAATCATCCTATGGCTGTCCCATGAGGCAGAACTTGATAGTGGCTCTGTTTCCATCCTGCATGCCAAAAAACACTGCCTAATCCACCAGCTCTCCGATCATCCGCAACCCATGATGGCCATGCTGGACGGCGCTGGCAGCTGACAACCAGAGGGCAGGATCAGAGGGTGGCGCATCATCCACAAATTCGATTAGCATATCCGACCCGACAATAATTGCCTGGAGTTTGAATACACCGGCGGCCCCATGGCCATGAGGGCACGGCGAATTACATTTTGCACATCGGGTACCGATCATCCTGCCTGACGACACGGGCATCACGGTTACCGGGACTCGGGAAGTAAATGACCTGATTGCCAAACTGATCGAGCAATATCATTTGCCGGAGCTGCAGGTTCTGACAGAGATTTTCATTATCGCGGTCTCGCATGATTTTTCGTGCCAGACCGACTCGATTCCCTCAGCCTCACCATCTGCGGGCGGCAACAAAAGCCGGCAAGTTGTTCTCCGCTAGGTCGCCCGTGCCGCCGCAGACGCCGCCGGGGCCGGCAGTTTCAGCCTCGAGCTTGACTCACCGAATGACGAGCTTGGCAGTGTTCTCAATTTCATTGATTCCAGCCAGCTTGGCCGCGTGGTCTCCAGCCCGACGATTTTTGTGGTGGCGGGACAGGATGCTGTTGTCAAACGTGGCCTACTTGCCCGCGTTCCCGACCCAAATATTCTGGACGCTGAACCGGTCTGTTGGCAGATCGCCAGTTGAATACAGCACCCCACTCAAGCTCGAAAAAAAGCTAATATCAACCGCCTCGACAACACAGTTAAGCTAGATATCGAACTGACCAATACGCGCTTAAGCACAACCCTCGGTGGACTCAATGAACGGTCGGACAAGACCTACGATGTAATTTACATTATTTTCTGGGCAGCGCCTGGTGATATCGTCATTCCCGCCAGCCTCACACGCAACGGGGAAAACACGACAACACCCAGCATTCCCGGTACAAACGGAGCACTGGCTCCACTGACACCGCTGATTGGTGGCACTGACAAATTTTCAACAAATCTACTAGGAACCATCATCTTAATTGTACCGACAGTGATTGACCCAAGCTCGGAAAATCAACCCCATTCGGCGTTCAAAAAAAGTTGCGACACAAAATGCAGGAAGCAAGCGGGGCGGTCAGCACGGCCGATACCGACAGCCAGTCCTAGTCAGAGCCAAAACTGCGGGGCACAAGTAAACGGAAGTTACAATTTCTGCTGGGCCTTGCCGTAGAGGTTTCTAGTCTCGGCGACATAGACATCTTTAGAGATCACACCATCGAGATATAGCTGGCGCGTCGCCAGCATTTCCTGCTCGATTGCAGCCAACGCCACCTCTGGATCCGCATCGTCAATCTGCATCGCCGTGCCTTGGTTTTTTGCCTTGCGCCTGTGGAACACAAACCCACCGACATTTTTTCCACTTTTTTCTTCGTCCTCCGGCGATGCGGTATCTTTGGCATCTTTCTTGGCGGCAACTGCCGCGAGCGCGTCAGCCTCTCCGTTGCCTGCCAGCTTGGCTGGAGTGGACTCGCCGCTCAATTCGGCCTTGGTCACCAGCTCGTCCAGCACCACCGGCTCACGGGCCGAAGCGACAGAGCGTTGCGTCGCCTGCCCCTGTCGCCGGGCAACAACAAACAGCAACAAAATCACCACGACACCGGCGAGCGCCAGCGCCTGCAACGCACGCTGCGGCCCATCGAAATGTGCCGTCAACAATGCTGTCACATCACTCAGAATTGGCAGGATTCTGTCGAATATTTCCATGTTCTGTTCAAAGCCCATCTATCCTGTTGTTTTACGGTTACCTTCGTCACCACCTCCCAGCCTTTTTCCTTGGGAGTAAATGGTTAAAGCACCGCAATATCGGCAGGTAAACATTAACAAAGTTATTGCGCGCGATATCACATGGCAAAAACCTCAACGAAACTGGCCAGCTTTTTCCACCTTTTAGGCGGCGCAAGCGATGACCTGGTCGCTGTCAACCTTCACCGACGTGAGATCACGGTAGCCGAAATAAGGCATAATTCCAATGTCATAAATATTGACAATATGGCGAGCGCACCGCTGACCCACGATCTGCAGGTCACGCGCTTGTCGCTGCTGATGGCCAATCTGCTGGCGGCGGGTGTTTCGGTGATCGACATGCTATAAAGTTTTCAGCACAGTCTCCATGAATGTCAAATTTCTCGGCGCAATGGCGCGGATCAAGCAAAAAATCGTCACCGACACACCGCTCGCAACGCTTTTTGGCAATGGGGCCGTGCTCCCGATCGCCGTGTCACAATTCATGGCAGTTGACAAGTGTACGGGCAACATGGATGAGATGCTCGCCTCAACCGCCCACTATTATTGAGGAGGAATTCACCGCCGCGGTCGATAACCTGTCAACAAACATCGAACCGCTGTTGATCGTCTTTGTCGGGTTGATGATAGGGGTAATGTTGGTGGCAATGTATTTGCCGATCTTCTCGGCTGGTGAGACAATTAAATTGACGCCCAGACAAACCGCGAGACAGACCGAATAGGTGGTGGCCCCGCCCCTTTACAAAAGTCCCAAAAACTGTTGAGATCTGTTGTATGAGCAGGGATGAACAAACCGTCAGTTTTCGTCGCATGGATGAGGGCAGCGCTGCCGATTACGCGCTACTAGCATCACTTGAGGAGGGTTATGTCGCCGGACTGACCGACCGGTTGCTTGCGGCATTGAGAGATTTACAGCACTCGCTTGATGGCTACCGTATCGACCGTCTGCAACATTCGCTGCAGGCAGCGACGCGGGCCGAGGCGGATGGCGCCGATATTGAGATGATCGTGGGCGCGCTGATCCATGACCTCGGCGATGACCTGGCACCGCACAACCATTCGCAACTGGCGGCCAGCATCATCCGACCCTACGTGCGCGCCGAGGTCACTTGGGTGATCGAGCATCATGGTATTTTCCAGCTCTATTATTATGGCGCCGCCGAGGATGTGAACAAGAATGAGCGCGACCGCTTTGCCGGGCATAAATGGTTTGCCAGCTGCGACAGGTTCTGCGGCCGCTGGGACCAGACGTCCTTTGACCCGGATTATCCGACCAGACCGCTGAGCCATTTCGAGCCGATGCTGCGCGAGGTGTTCTCGCGCCAGCCTTTCGATCCGGCCATCATTGGCGAGAGCGAATAGGCCCCGGGCGAATGATGGAAATTTCAGACCGCCCGGCAAGACGCGTGATGATCACCGGTGCTAACCGCGGTATCGGGCTGGAACTGACACGTCAGAGCGCCGCCATGGGCGATAAGGTGATCGCCTGTTGTCGCACCCCGATGGAAGCCACCGCGCTGATGGCGCTGGCCCGCGAGACCGACCAGATCAGCATTCTCGGCCTTGATGTGCGGATCGAGCGCGACATGAAACCGATTGCCGCCGGACTCGGTCGCCGGCTTGACTTGCTGGTGTGCAATGCCGGCGTGCTGAGCGGACGCGGCGGTGTGCTGGACCCCGAACAGGACAGCCGCACCGTCGAGGACACGCTGATGACAAATGTCGGCGGCGTGTTCTTCACCGCTCGGCATTTTCTTCCGCATTTGCTGGCTGGCAGCGAGGAGCGTGGAGACGCCCCTGGCAGGCTGGCGATCGTCTCATCGCAGATGGGAAGCAGCACCCGCGCCGGCGGCAGCGCCATCATGTACCGTGCCAGCAAGGCGGCGGCGACAAATTTAGCCCGCAGCCTGGCAGTCGAGCTGGCTGACCGGAACATCGCCGTCGGTGCCTATCACCCAGGCTGGGTGCAGACAGACATGGGCGGACTTGAAGCGGCCGTCACCCCAGCCGACAGCGCTGCCGGACTGCTGCAGCGCTTTGCCGCGCTCAGCATGGAGACCAGCGGAACCTTCGAGGATTACACCGGCGCGGCGATCCCTTTTTAACCCGCCGTCAGACCAGACTACACCCGCCCGACCGGCCTTTTGTGGAAGCACCGCATATGACAGATGATAGCGACAAATCAGCAGCCGGGCCCGAGGAGGGCATGGCCAGCGCGATAACCCGAAACCGCATGATCAAACGCACCTATGAGGACCCGCCAACCGAAGAGCTGATGGATGTCTATGCCGCCTGGGCCAATGACTATGACAGCGATCTGATCGACGGCCATGGGTACAGGGCACCCGAGGACGCAGTAGGAGGCTTTATCACCCTGGGCCTTGCCAGCGATGCTCGTATTTTGGATGCCGGATGCGGCACCGGGTTGGTTGGGCTGCTGCTGCGCGAGGCCGGGTTCACCCGCATTGACGGCGCCGATCTCAGTGCCGAGATGCGCGCCATCGCGGCGCAGCATGGCATCTATGACCGGCTGTTCGAGCTGGACATGACCGAAGATTACGGCATTGCGCCTGCCGATGCCTATGACGCGGTGATCTCAGTCGGGGTGTTTGGCTTTGGCCCGCCGCATGTGCCGCATCTGCATCACATCATGGGTGCAGCAAAAAAGGGCGCGCCTGTGATGATCACCGTCAATGGCGCTGGCTGGACAGTGCGCGGCTGGGATGACAGCTTTGCCCCGCATCTGGCAGAACATGGCATTGACTGTGTGCGAAACGAGCCAATCCGGCATATGACGAAGGATGGCATCGGGGCGCGGCTGATCGAGCTGCGGCGGGGGTGAGCTGGGGCGTGATCACTCCCTTTTCATCTTGATGGACGCCCGTTTGAGGGACGACCAGTTCACGGGCGCCCGGTTGATGGAAACAACATGGCCTGGACATGATCCCGCTGGATCAAATCTTTGGCAGAGACGCATATCCGGGCGCATACCGGGGACACATGGCGGGAATGTTTATTGGGGTGCCTTTCAGGGCAGCTGAAGCATCCGGAGCATTTACTAAAGGGGAATATCCTACAAGATCAAGGAGGCGGCAATGATCATCCGATCAGCGGCAGAATCATCCGCGCAGATCTCGCGCTCCAAAATAAATTACGTCTCTAGCCTTGCGCCACGACCCAGGCCTGCGCCTTCATCCTGCGATAGCTGATATCCGCCATGCCGGTGGGAATGCCGAAACTGGCAGCTAGGTCAATCGGCTCCGGGTCGACAATCTCCACCGGGATGCCGCGCTGCACCGCCACGCGCAGCGCAATCGCAGTGATGTTCACCGAAAATGACGTCCCCATGAACACCATCCGGCTGGCACCATTCATCCAGGCCTCGGCCTCGGTCATGCGATAGAGATCGGTGTAATATTCATCAAACAACAGCACATAGGGCTTTAGCGAGACACCCATCTGCGGCCCCGCCCGCGGAATGCGGCAGGCCACCAGCAGCGCCGCGATAAGGGCGGGCTCACTGGCCTCATCAGCCGGCCCATCGGCTGGGGCTAGCCCGTTTGCGCCGGTATCGGCAAGGCTGGCCGCGACTTCATCCCAGGGCGCATCAAGCAGCGCGATGCCTGCCTCCGCCGCGGCACCGGCCGTACCATCACCGCGATGGTCAAACAGGCTCTGGTCATGCAGCAGCGTCATCCGGTCAAGACGGCCGTGGATGCTGATGTAATCTTCATTGCCGGCCTTGCCATCCAGCCCGTCGATATTCT
>JAYNHH010000018.1:0-14943 GCA_038107835.1 Alphaproteobacteria bacterium | reverse complement strand
TGGATGCTGATGTAATCTTCATTGCCGGCCTTGCCATCCAGCCCGTCGATATTCTGCGTGATCAGCCGCGCGCCACCCGAACCGCCGCCGCCATTGCACTGGGCGGCAAGCCAGCGATGCACCGCATTTGGCTGGACATGGCGATACGCGGCAAAGCGGCGGTAATACCAGAGCAGAAACTGCGCCGGGTCGCCCAGATACATTGCCCGCGTCGCCATTTCCTGCGGCGTGTAGTTGCGCGAACCGATGGTCCAATAGCCATCATGCCCGCGAAAGGTGGGGATGCCGCTGTCGGCGCTGACGCCGGCGCCAGTGATATAGAGTGTCGTCATTGCCTCTCCTGCCGTATGTCTTTTCTGGCGTCTGTCTTTTCTGGCGCTCACTCCATGGCCGAGCGCTCACTCCATGGCCGAGACGGCGTAGGCGGCGCGCGCCAGCCAGTCGGGCGAGACCTCGACGCCCCAGCCGGGCGCGTCCGTCACCTCGACGCACCCCGCCTCGACGGCAAATGGATCGCCGCGGAACAGCCCCTCGGTCCAGGGATAGTAATCCGCGCCCTCGATGGCGAACTCCAGATAGGGGCCGGCATTCGGAATGGCGCGCAGCAGGTGCATCGTGCAGATCGTCACCAGCGACAGATTGGCCGCATGCGGCGTGCAGACAAACCCCCCGGCCGCCGCCATCGCCGCGACCTGCAGCGTCGGGGTCAGCCCGCCCATATACATCACATCAGGCTGCATCACATCGGTAATGTGATTGTCGATGGCGTGCTGCCAGATGCGCATGTCGCAATCCTGCTCGCCGCCGGTGACATCAATCGCCAGCGCGGCGGTCACCTGCCGGGTCAGCTCTGGCTGCCAATAGGGGCAGGGTTCTTCATAATGGGTGACGCCGTGATCCTCGAGCAGATGGCCGACCTCGATCGCCCGCGCAACGCCGAAACAGCTGTTGGCATCTACCATGCGAACAACATCATCGCCAAGCGCGCGGCTGACCGTCGGGATGATCTGCTCGGTCCGGCCGGGCCATTCATCACGCCCGCGCCCGCATTCGGCACCAACGCGGAATTTGAAGGCGTCAAACCCCTTCCCGTCGCGCAGCCGGCAGAGCCGCTCAGCCTCGTCATCCGGGGTGATGTCACGCCTCATCGACGAGGCATAGGCGCGCACCCGCCCGGGCGAGCCGCCAATCAGGCTGGCAACCGGCCGTTCGGCCAGCCTGCCGGCAAGATCCCACAGCGCGGTGTCCAGCCCGGCCAGCGCCCGGCGGACATAGGAGCCCGGATATTTATGCTCGCGCTCATGCACCAGCGCGGCAATGTCGGCAAAATCGGCGGCCGGCGCATCAAGATCAAGCCCCCGGCCCAGAACCCAGGGGGCAACCTGCCGGTGAAAGACCTGCGTCGTGATATCGGCGTGATAGGTCGACATCTGGCCGATCCCGCTATGCCCGCTGTCGGTGGTCAGGCGGACAAAGGCAATGTCTGGCGTGGTGAAGGTCTCGAGCCTGGCAATTTTCATGGGGCCGGTCTCCTGCGGCGGCAAGGGACTGGCTGCGGCGTGGCGGTGTGTGGCCAGCCGACCTTCCCGCTCCGACTGTTCCATGCGGGCAGTGACAGGGTCAATCAAAAAGCGGCGCAACCTGGGGCTGAGTGACCAGCAGCCCGGCACAATCAAATGGCTGCAATCAGCTGATTTCGATCACTTTTCCGTGAAGCGCCATAAGTGCAGGCAATTTTTCATTAATTAGAATTTCCTAATTTTAAGCATGGTGCTGGCGATCCGGACAAGGGTGGCCCGCCGGGCCTGCCCCGTGCCGGACTGACCCATTTGCCAGACCAGTGACAGGAGTAAAGAGAGATGGCCAGAGAGACGACCAGAGAGACCACCAGAGAGATCACCAGAGAATTGATGAGCCACGCCACAACGCAATGCGACACCGCGCCCCCGCAGGGCCAGCGCGCCCGCTTTTTTCCAAAATTCATTGCCGCCGCCCTGCTGCTCACCCTCGGGGCCGGGGTGGTGCCGGCCACGGCGCTGACGCTGAAAACCGGTGAGGTCATGGCAAAGGATGGCTCGGTCCATGTCGGTGCCTCGCCGCGGAACAGGGCGAACATGATTGCCAATGCCAAGCGGCGTGACGAGCCAGCCGGCGTCGTTGGCAACAATGTCTTTGTCGTCGTCGGCGACAGCATCACCTTTGTGCCGACACGCGAGCTGCGCGGCAAGACCAAGGAGAGCATGGTGGCCATTGTCGGCGATGCCGTCGTCCAGGAGATCACCGGCCTCGCCGAGGTCAGCTTTGACGAGGTGATGGCTGTCTCGCAGATTTCCGAGAGCACCGGTGTCGAAATTGACAAGCTGCTCGACAGGGAAGAGCTGGCGCTGCTCGATGCCGAGACGCTGCAGGAGATCAGGGACTTCAGCACCGAAACCGGCCTGTCGGTTGAAAATCTGGTCGCCGTCAATGCGGTGCTTGAAAAACTGCCAGCCGATGAGGTCGAGCATTTCATTGATGAGCTGGAAACCATGGTCGATGACGGGCTGGCCGATGAGGTGGAGAGCTTCATGAGCGATCTCAGCCAGATCGAGGGTGGGATTGAGACCTTCCTCGGTTTCGAGGGCTATGATGAATGTGTGGCTGGCGGCGGCGGCAGTGTCTGTGATCAGGTCCAGGCGGCCCATGACAATAGCGGACTCGAGTAACATCACAGGTCCCGCGTCACAGTGAGGGCGGGGCTGATTCTTCAAGCGCCCACGGCCAAACCCCATCGCGGCACCCCTGAAATGGGGTGCCGCTTTGCTTTGGAAAACAGCTCCCGTTTCCATCAATTCCCATTCAATTCCCATTGAAAAAAACTGTTTTTGCTTATTGTCAATATTAACAGCCTGTTACGCAGAACGGCCGTTCGGCCCCTTGGCAATTTTGCGAATTTTTGAAAAATATTTTGTGTGACCATAGCGATTATTGCGTTGCGCCTTGGTGCCGGATTACTTATTTTCTGGGCCAATAACTAAAAATGTATCCAATCGACCTGTAGGAGGGACATCATGAGCGACGCAACAAATCGTAGAAAATTTCTGAAAGGCACCGCGATCGCGGGCGCGGCGGCGGCAGGCACCCTTGCCGCACCATCCATCGCCAATGCGGCACCGGTGACACTTAAACTGCAGGCAGCCTGGGGCGGCGGCATTTTTCTGGAAAACGCAAAATCATATGTTGACCGCGTCCATGCAATGGCCGGCAAGGATCTGAAAATCGACCTGCTTGCCGTCAACGCCGTTGTCAAGACAAGCCAGATGCAGGATGCGGTTCACCGCGGCGTTCTGGATGCCTGTCACTATGTGCCGGCCTATTGGTACTCAAAGTCAAAGGCAGCCTCACTGTTCGGCACAGGCCCCTGCTTTGGCTGGTCATCACAGGAAGTGCTCGGCTGGTGCCACTATGGCGGCGGCATGGAGCTGTTCAACGAGCTGATGGGCTCACTTGGCCTGAATGTCGTGTCATTCTTCAACTCAGCCATGCCAGCGCAGCCGATGGGCTGGTTCAAGGAAGAGATCAAGGACGCATCACAGATGAGCGGCCTGAAATACCGCACGGTTGGCCTTGCGGCTGACGTTCTCATGGAAATGGGCATGTCTGTTGTGCAGCTGCCAGGTGGTGAGATCCAGCCGGCCATGAAGTCAGGCCTGATCGACGCTGCCGAGTTCAACAATCCGACATCTGACAAGGATTTCGGAATGCAGGACGTTTCCAAGCATTACCACCTCGGTTCATTCCACCAGTCACAGGAATTCTTTGAGGTGTCATTCAACAAGAAGAAGTATGAGTCACTGCCAGCTGAACTCCAGGCGATCCTGAAGCACGCATCCGAGGCCGAGAACTCAAACTTCTACTGGCACAACACAAAGCGTTACTCAGAAGATCTGGTGAAGCTGCAGGATATGGGCGTGAATGTCTACCGCACGCCTGAGTCAGTGATGAAAGAGCAGCTGAAAGCATGGGATGTCGTCGTCGACCGTATCTCAGCTGAAGATGCCTTCTTTGCCAAGGTCATCGAGTCACAGAAGGCCTATGCCAAGGAAGTGATGAACTATCTGAATCTGAACCAGCCAGATTACAAGATGGCCTACAGCCACCATTTCGGTTAAGCCATACCAAGACATTCCGGCCAGAAGGGACCCCCTTCTGGCCTTTTCCTTTATCCATGTTTCAAGTGATTACATTTCTTCGACCAGTCGTCAGCCGGGACGATTGACCGCCATCTAGCTGGGGGCATCCAGAATGACACAAATTGTCTATGCCATCGAGAGCCTGAGCGTATGGGTGGGCCGCGCCTTTGGGTGGTGCATCCTCGTTCTCACCTTCTCGGTCTCCTATGAAGTCTTTGTTCGCTATGTGCTGAACTCACCAACCGTCTGGGCCTTCGACATGATGATCCAGATGTATGGCGCGCTGTTCCTGATGGCGGGACCCTATGCGTTGGCGCAGGACACGCATGTCCGCGGTGACGTGCTGTACCGGCTGTTCCCGGTCAAATGGCAGGCACGGATCGATTTCGTTCTGTATCTGCTGTTCTTCTTCCCCGGTATTCTGGCCCTGTTCTGGTATGGCTGGGAAATTGCCTCGGACAGCTGGCGCTACCAGGAAGTCAGCTGGAACTCGCCGGCGCGCATTCAGATTTATTTTTTCAAGACCCTGATCCCGGTGGCTGGCTTTCTGCTGATCCTGCAGGGGCTGGCGGAACTGGTCCGTTGCTGGCGGGCGATGAAGTCAGGGGTGTGGATGGACCGGCTTGAGGATGTCAGGGAAACCGAAGACATGCTCATGGAAGACTCCAGATAGGCCACAACATTAATCAGATTTTATGGATGAGATGAAATGACCGATCCACAAATTGCCATTTTGATGTTGTGCCTGTTCATTCTGCTGGTTCTGCTCGGCTTTCCGATCGCCTTCACATTGCTGGCGATGGGTGTTGGCTTTGGCTATTACGCCTATTATCAGGGTGGGGCGGAAACCTTTGCCGATCTGCTGAACAACAATATTTTCTACCTGCTGAACCAGAACACCTATTCGGTGATGGAAAATGACACGCTGGTGGCGATTCCGCTGTTCCTGTTCATGGGCTATGTCGTCGAGCGCGCCAACATCGTCAACCGGCTGTTCTACTCGCTGCAGATGGCGGCCAGAAACCTGCCCGGCTCGATGGCGATCGCCGCCCTGTTGACATGCGCCGTGTTCTCGACCGCGTCAGGCATCGTCGGCGCGGTGGTGACATTGATGGGTCTGCTGGCGTTTCCGGCAATGGCAAATGCCGGCTACAACAAGCAGTTTGCATCCGGCGTCATCTGCGCCGGTGGCACGCTTGGCATTCTGATCCCGCCGTCGATCATGCTGATCGTCTATGCCGCAATCGCCGAACTGTCGCCGCTGCGCCTCTATGCGGCGGCGATGTTCCCGGGATTGCTGCTGGCTGGCCTGTATATTGTCTATGTGATCACGCGCGTTTTCTTCCAGCCGCATCTGGCACCCAAGCCACGCGCCGAGGATGTGCCGCCAAAATCAAAAATCTATTGGGACCTGATCGTCTCCTTTGTGCCGCTGACCGCGCTGATCGCGATGGTTCTGGGATCAATTCTTGGTGGTCTGGCAACACCTGCCGAGGCAGCGGCAATGGGCGCGCTTGGCGGATTGCTGCTGGCGCTGCTGTACCGCTCGCTGACCTGGACCAAAGTCAAGGAATCCGTCTTTCTGACGGCGAAGGCGACGGCCATGGTCTGCTGGCTGTTCATCGGCTCCTGGACATTCGCCTCGGTGTTCTCCTATCTGGGCGGACATGATGTGATCGAACATTGGGTGCTGGCAATGAATCTCGAACCATGGCAGTTCCTGGTGATGGTCCAGCTGATCATCTTCATTCTGGGCTGGCCGCTCGAATGGTCGGAAATCCTGATTATCTTCGTGCCGATCTTCCTGCCGATGCTGGATACCTTTGGCGTCAATCCGTATTTCTTTGCAATGCTTGTGGCGCTGAATCTGCAGACGTCCTTTCTGACACCGCCGATGGCCATGTCAGCCTATTATCTGAAGGGCGTTCTCAAGGGACAGATCGAGCTTGTCGATATCTTCAAGGGCATTCTTCCCTATCTGGGCATCGTCATCTTCTCGATGGTTCTGCTGTATCAGTTCCCGGGAATCGCGCTGTGGCTGCCGGACTATCTGTTTGGTGAATATATCCAGTAAGTGCCAGTGAATGCCGTCTGGTGGCAGGGACAGGATCGTGACATGACATCGGCAAAACAGCTTGTTGAGTTGATCCGCGATGGCAAGGTGACATCCCGCGCCCTTGTCGAACAGTCGCTTGCCCGCATTGATGAGACCGATGCGGAGATTGAGGCATGGGCCTTCCTTGACCGCGACGGTGCGCTTGCCAGAGCCGATGAGATGGATGCCATCCGCGCGTCTGGCCGCCCGCTTGGCGCCCTGCACGGTATTCCCATTGGGCTGAAAGACATCATCGACACCAAAACCATGCCGACCGAATGCGGAACGAAGCTGATGGCCGGGCGGCAACCGGAGACGGACGCGGTGATTGTCGAACGTCTTCTGGATGCGGGTGCGGTCATCATTGGCAAGACGGTGACCACTGAATTTGCCTTCATGTATCCGTCAAAAACGCACAATCCGCACAATTTTGCCCACAGCCCCGGCGGATCATCCGCCGGTTCGGCAGCCGCAGTGGCTGCCGGCCATGTGCCGATCACCATCGGCTCGCAAACCAATGGATCGGTGATCCGGCCAGCCTCGTTCTGTGGCACCTATGGCTTCAAACCGACGACGGGCATTATCTCACGACGGGGGCTGCTGACGCAGTCTCCGGTGCTGGACCAGGTTGGCGTTTTCGCCACCAATCTCGAGGATATGGGGCTGATCTGTGATGTGATTGGCGGGTATGATGCCGCCGATCCGCTCTCCTATCCCCGGCCCCGCCCGAAAATATATGATGGCGCGGTGAGCGAGCCACCGATCGAGCCGAATTTTGTCTGGTTTGAAATGCCCTATTTCGACAGGCTGCATGAGGATGCGCGCGCTGGCATGATGGAGGTGATCGAGGCGCTTGGCGGTCAGGTCGAGACGCTCGACGCCGAGGCATCCTTTGGCGGCCTTGTCGAGGCGCACCAGATCATCATGGAGTATCAGATCGCGGAAAATCTGGGATGGGCCCTCGATCGGGATCCGGCGAATGTCAGCCCCAAGATCGCCGAATCAATCGAACGTGGCCGCAAATTCAGCGACGCTGCCTTTGCCGAGGCGTGCCAGATGCGGGATGAGACAATCAGCTATTTCAACTCATTTTTCCGCGATTTTGACGCGATTTTGACGCCAGCTGCCCCCGGACCGGCACCATATTTTGAGGAGGGCACCGGCAACCCGATTTTCTCGACAATATGGACCCTGTGCGGCCTTCCCTGTGTTACACTTCCCTTGCTGGGCACCGAGGCGGGACTGCCGATGGGTGTGCAGCTTGTGGGCGGTGCCGAGGAAGACGACAGATTGTTGCGAACCGCAAACTGGATGCTCAGGCATCTGATGGATGAGAGCGAGTAGGACAGAACAATGATTTCACCTCTGATCAAATTGATTACCGCCGGCATTTCGACCCTGTTGGTGCTGGTTTTCGTTTTCGGCCTTGCCGAGAGCATCAGCTCGGGCTTTGCCGGATTCTGGGGCGGCCTGCCCTTCTGGGTGATTGCCTCGGTGGTCATGCTGATGGCGCTGTATGATTTCTATGATGAAACCATCCGCAAAAAATAGACATTGATTTATCGGAGAGTGATTGCATGGCAATGACCGACCGGCCGGTAATCTGGATTTCCCGTCGTCTGTCCGATGCAACCCTGGCGCGCGCTGAACGCGACTATGACTGTCTGATCAACCACGAGGACCAGCCAAGCCCGGCAGACCAGATCATCGCCATGAGCCACAGGGTCGATGGCATCATTGCCTGCCATTCGGAAATTTTTGATGCTGACATCATTCCCAGACTGTCAGCCCGGCTGAGAATCATCGCCAATCATTCGGTTGGCACCGATCATTGTGATCTGGCCGCCCTGCGGGCGCGCGGCATCACCGTCACCAACACCCCGGATGTGCTGTCAGATGCGACGGGAGAGATCGCCCTGCTGCTGATGCTGGGTGCGGCCCGGCGCGCGGTCGAGGGGGAGCGGCTGGTCAGATCGGGCAGCTGGGATTTCTGGTCGCCCGCCTTCATGGTCGGCAAGCAGGTCACTGGCCAGCGTCTTGGCATTGTCGGTATGGGCCGGGTTGGTCAGGTGATGGCACGCAACGCGCGTGGCCTGAATATGGAAATCCATTATCACAATCAGAACCGTCTGCCGCCCGAGATGGAACAGGGCGCAATCTATCACAGCACGCTTGAGAGCCTGCTGCCGGTTGCCGATTTTCTGTCGCTGCATTGCCCGGCGACAGGCAGGACCACCGGCATGATGAACGCGGCGCGGCTGGCCATGCTGCCCGATGGTGCGGTTCTGATCAATTGCGCGCGCGGCACACTTGTCGATGAGGCGGCGCTGCTGCAGGCGCTGGAAAGCGGTAAGCTGTCGGCCGCCGGCCTTGACTGCTTTGTGAGCGAACCTGGAGGCAATCCTGCCTTTGCCGCGCATGAAAATATTTTCATGCTGCCGCATATCGGCAGCGCGACGCGGGCCACACGCGATGCCATGGGATTTCGCGCACTGGACAATCTGGATGCGTTTTTTGCTGGCAAAACACCCGGCGATTTGGTGAATTAACCGGCGTTGGAATCATCATTCAGGGGTGTGCGCATGGCACAGAATCATCAGGTCATAGAGTTTCTGCAGACGCGCCGCTCGGTCACGGCCAAGACCATGGCACCCGGCAGGGTCGACCCGACGCATCTCGATCACATCCTCACCGCCGGAATCAGGGTTCCCGACCATGGAGCGCTGAAGCCATGGCGACTTGTCGTGATTGCCGGCGAGGCACGGCGCAGGCTGGATGAAACGGTGATCCTCGCCGAATTCGAGGCGGCAAATCCAGAGGCAAGACCGGAAGTCGCCGCCATCGAGCAGGGCCGCCTGCAACGCGCCGATGTGGTGATCGCGGTGCTGTCATCTCCCGTCGAGCACCCCTCGATCAATGAATGGGAAATGCATCTGTCGGCAGGCGCGGTCTGCACGACGCTGCTCTATGCCGCACAGTCATTCGGCTATGCCGCACAATGGCTGACCGAATGGTACGCCTATAATGACCGCATGCTGGACGCGCTTGGCGGCAGGGCCGGGCATGACCGCATCGCCGGCTTCATCTATATCGGCGAAAAGATCAAAACCCCAATGGAACGGACACGGCCTGATCCGGCGGTGATCATTTCCCGCCTCTAGCCAGATCATTCGGGCCAGATCATCTCCCGCCTCCAGCCGGATCATTCGGGCCGGATCATTCGGGCCAGATCAATCCCGGCGGGGTTTGATCTCAGGTGGATCGAAGGCGGTGATCGTCATCGGCGGACCGTCATAGAGCTCGACCTCGGCAAGGCAGCTATGCGCTGCCGGCCCCTGCCCCAGCCGGGAGGTGCCGATGTCGGGCGACAGCACATTCGGATTGCCATGTTTGCACATGCTGTCACGCACCGCCGGATCAACCGGATCGTACCAGGAGCCGGTGCTGACAACCACCACGCCCTGCATCACATGATCGGTGATCACGACACCGCACAGACAGGACCCCCGGTCATTGAAAACGCGCACGATGTCGCCATCGCGCAGGCCACGGGCCACCGCATCCTGCGGGTTGATCTCGATCGGTTCATGCCCGTCGATTTTTATCGAACGGCTGTAGGCCCCATTGTCCATTTGCGAATGCAACTTGGTGCGGGGCTGGTTCGACAGCATATGCAGCGGATAGCGTTTTTCCGCCGCCCCCATCCATTCGATCGGCTCCATCCATGTCGGATGCCCCGGACAGTCATCATAACCGAAATCCGCCACGCTCTGGGAGAACAGCTCGATCCTGCCACTCGGCGTGGCAAGCGGCGCAGCCACCGGATCGGCAAAAAATTCCGACAGAAAAATCCTGTCCTCATCCAGCGCCGGCGATTTATAGTGGCCAGCCCTGCGGAAACTCTCATAGTCCGGCATATCGACATCGATCTCGGCCGCCGCAGCGCGTGACTGGTCCCAGATCCAGCGTTGCCATTCATCGGCGCTGCGACCCTCGGTGAATTGCTCCTCAACCCCGAGACGCCGGGCAATGGCGGCGAAAATAGCGTAATCATCGCGCGCCTCACCAGCCGGTTCGACCGCCTTGTCCATCGAGATGACATAGGGATCGCGCGGCGTCATGCCAATATCGCTGCGTTCCAGCGTCGTCGTGCAGGGCAGAACGATATCGGCATGCCGGGCAACTGCATTCCAGCACCATTCATTGACAATCACCGTCGATGGCTTCTGCCAGGCCAGCCGCATGCGCGCCAGATCCTGATGATGGTGAAACGGATTGCCGCCGGCCCAATAGACAAGATCAATGTCGGGATAGACATATTGCTGGCCGTCATAGTCGAAGGGCTGGCCCGGGCCAAGAAGCATGTCGCTGACCCTGGCAACGGGAATGAAATCAGCCACCGCATTGCGCCCCTGGGGAAGCGGCGCATAGGGCATTTTAAAGACATTGTTGCCAAGATAATTGGTGATCGTGTAGCCAAAACCGACCCCGCCACCCGGCTTGCCCATATCGCCGATCATCGCCGCCAGAGCCACCACGGCCCAGAAGGGCTGCTCGCCAAACTGCTGGCGCGTCAGTGACCAGCTTACCGTCAGCATGGTTCGCTCGGCTGCCATCTGCCGGCTCAGGGTGACGATCTCCTCGGCCGCGATGCCGCTGATCCCGGCAGCCCATGCCGCCGTCTTTGGCGTGCCGTCACTCTCGCCGCGCAGATAGGCGGCAAATCTGTCAAAACCGGTGGTGTAGCGATCGAGAAAGCTCTGGTCATGCAGCCCCTCGACAAGCAATGTGTGACACATCGCAAGCATGACAGCGACATCGGTGTTCGGCCGCAGCTGAATCCAATCCTCGTCAATGTCACTCTTCACATCTGAGCGGCGCGGCGACAGATTGACAAAGCGCGTTCCCGCCGCAGCGGCCTCGCGCACGCCCGTTCGCTGGATATGCGCCCCGGTTCCCCCATTGCTGATCTGGCTGTTGAACGCCGGCAGGCCACCAAAGGCCACCATCAGCCCGGTATTGCCACAGACAGACTGCCAGCTTGTCTGGCGTGTCAGGATTTCCATCAGATTGCCGCCCAGCACATGCGGAATGATCACCTCGGCAGCGGCATAGCTGTAGGTGTTCTTCGATTTCGTGTAGCCACCAAGACAGTTCAGGAACCGATGCACCTGACTTTGTGCATGATGGAAGCGGCCAGCGCTGGCCCAGCCATAGGACCCGGCATAGATTGCCTGATTGCCATATGTTGTCCTGACCCGATCAAGCTCTGCGGCGACAAGCCTTTCAGCCTCATCCCAGCCAATTGTGACAAAGGGATCGCTGCCCCGCTTTTCAGGCGCACTTCCCGGGCCATCATTCAGCCAGCTCTCGCGCACGGCCGGCGCCTTTATGCGCATCGGATCATCGAGCAGGTCGATGATGGACGGGCCGATCGGCGATGGATCGGGGTCCTCGGCAAATGGCTTCATTTCGGTGATCCTGCCATTCTTCACGGCAAATTCGTAAACGCCCCAATGTGCACTGGTCAGTCCCACAACAAGCCTCTCAAACTCTGTTCCACATCTGATGGAACTGTGTGTCAGGTCGCGATATTTGTCCAGCAATCTTCATTCTTCTGCACCTGCAATGATATCAAAAGCTGCTGTCGAGCCGGGCGGTTCTGGCAAGCCGTTTGTCCCGGTCATAGAAGGGCAGCGTGACAATCCGGCATTGATGCAGCGCCCCGTCGCCCGATCTGATCTGGAGGCACCTGTCTTCCCAGGCGTCGGCCACGGCAAAGCGGACATAGCCGATACCAGCGTCAAATTCGGGTGAATGCGCGCCAGTGGTGACGATGCCAACCGCATCATCACCGTCAAGCACCAGGCTGCCACCAGCAGGCACATGCCCTTCACACAACAGGCCAAAAATCCGATTTTCCCGGCGTGCCGCGAAGATCGCCTCACGGCCGATAAAGCTGCTGTTCCCGGCATCAACGAAGCGTGAAAGCCCGGCTTCGGCCGGCATCATCGAGCTGTCGAAATCACTGCCGCTATCCAGAATTCCAGCCTCGATCCGGCGAATGTTCAGTGACTGCATGCTGCCGAACATCAGCCCGTGCGGCGCACCGCACTGCATGAGCCAGTCCCACAGACGCGGACAATCGGTCGCGGCACCCAGCGTATAGATCTCGTAACCCAGCTCGCCAGACCAGCCGGTTCGTGACACGAAAACCCGCTGGCCACCCAGCGTGTGAAACCCGGCATGGAAGTAACCCATCGCCCCGTCAATAGCCCCCTCGGACGCGGCATTGATGACGGCCAGCGATTCTGGCCCCTGCAATTGCAGCACGCGCGCGCATGGATCGCCAACCGTCACATCATAGCCATGGCGATGCGCCAACAGCCAGCTGTCGAGTTCACCATCCGGCTGGACAAACCAGAAGCGGTCATCGGCAAGCCGAAACAGAATCCCGTCCATGAACAGGCCACCCGCATGCGTGCAGGCCAGAACATAACGGCCACGGCCGATGCCAATCTCTGCCGCGCGCCGGGTGAAGATCCGGTCAAGAAATGGTACCGCCTGGGGACCGGATATCTCAACCGGGCGCTCCGGCACGTCATACAGAACCGCCGCCCGGCGCAGCGCCCAATAGGTCGCCGCGATGTCCTCGCCATTATAATGGGCAAAGAAACGGCCGGCCGCCAACCGCAGGACTGTCTTCGGGTTGGCATAGCAGACGTGAAAGGGTGACAGCGCATTGCCACCGGCATAGACCGGGTGGACTCTGGCAGGGTCAAGGGCCGGCAAGCGGGTCATGGCGAAGACCATCTAGGCCGTATCGCGGTCATTGAAACCGCAGATCTTGTTGCCGTCAGGATCACGCAGATAGGCATAATAGACCGGCCCGCCGGGTGGCCGTGGCCCGGGCGCACCCTCATCCCCGCCGCCATTCCGCATGCCAATTTCATGAAACTGATCAACGATGGCCCGGCTCTGTGCGGCAAAGGCGATCATCACACCATTGCCATGATGCGCCGGCTGCTGGTCAAAGGGCCTTGTGACATAGAATTCAATCGCATCAGGCGCTGCCCGCGGGGCGTAAGCCACATAATCGGGATTGTCCTCAACGCGGATGAGGTCCAACGGCTCGAGAACGGCGTCATAGAACAGGGTCGCCCTCGCCAGATCATTGGTTCCCATCATTACATAGCCAATCATCTATCTGCCTTCCTGCGTCACGCCCCCGGATTATCGCTGGCTTGTTTCATAGTTCGGGTTCTGCCAGACAGCGACATCAAGCGGCGACAGCGGCGGTACGCCCAGAATGGCGTCGCTGAGTTTTTCGGCGATCATGAGGGTCGGGCTGTTGGTGTTACCATTGGTTGCGGCCGGCATGATCGAGGCGTCGACCACGCGCAGCGCGGCAATGCCATGCACCCTGCCCTTTGGATCGACGACTGCCCCCATGTCCGTGCTGGCACCCATCCGCGCGGTGCCAGACAGATGCCACTGTGTTGCCACATGGCTGTCGAGACAACGGTCCAGGTCGGCATCTGCCTGCACCGCTGCACCGGGGAAAATCTCCGCCCCGCAAAGGCCGTCAAAGGCCGGCTGATCAACGAGTTCGCGGACAATGCGAATCCCCGCCCGCAGCAAATCGCGGTCACGCGGGTCCTTTAGATAATTTACCAGAATGTGCGGTGGTGATTTCGGATCGGCATCGCGCAGGGTGATCTCACCGCGGCTGTGCGCACGCATCAGACCGACATGAATCTGAAAGGCATGTTCGGGCAATGGGTTCCAGCTCTGATCATCGACAGCCACTGGCGAAATCGTCAGTTGAATATCCGGATACTCAACACCGGCGGCTGACCGCAGACAGGCAACCATGTCAAACTGGTTTGACGCGCAGACGCCTGTCCTGTTGATCAGCCATTGCATACCGGCAAATGCCCGGCCAAGCAGTCGGGTCTTTGGCCAGATCGAGACTGGCTGCAGACATTTATATTTCAGGACGAAATCGGGATGATCATTGAGATTCTGGCCAACGCCGGGCAGGTCAGCCTTGACGTCAATGCCGTGTGAGCGCAGATGCGCCGCTGGCCCAACGCCGGAGAGCATCAATAAATGCGGGCTGCCAACCGCCCCCGCGCTCAACACCACCTCGCGCCGGGCCGTGGCGGTGACGCGGGCGCCACCCGCATCGACAAAAACAATGCCTGTTGCGACCCGGTCCTCGATCGCAATTGCCGTGACAAGCGCCCTGGTGATCACCGTCAAATTGCTGCGCTCGCGTGCCGGTGCCAGAAAGGCGGTTGCCGAGCTGCTGCGCTCGCCATTGTGAATGCTGCTGTCAAGCGTGGCAAAACCTTCCTGACGAAAGCCACAGATATCCTCGCTCTGGGGATAGCCTGCCTGTTTGCCAGCCTGCAGGAAGGCGTCATAGATCGGGTTGTCCGGCTGCGGGCGGTGAACCTTCAGCGGTCCGTCAGCCCCGCGATAGTCACAGCCACCACCGGCATAGCATTCCATCCGTTTGAAATAGGGAAGAACATCGGCATAGCCCCAGCCCTCACATCCCGCCTGGCGCCAGCCCTCGAAATCGAGCGCATGTCCGCGAATGAAGACCATACCGTTGATGGACGAGGAGCCACCAAGCGTCCTGCCACGATCATGCCGCATCGACCGGCC
>JAYNHH010000017.1:0-50502 GCA_038107835.1 Alphaproteobacteria bacterium | reverse complement strand
CCACATCCGGCAAGCAGAAGGCCAAAAAGGCCGAGGCCAAAGGAAAAGATGGCGCAGTTCCTGACAAATACCCGCATCCCGCAAAACCTCCTGTCTCAAACGATTTGTCTGAGCAGGATGCGGGCAATCTGTTAAATAAAAGGTTAATGCAACCTGACGTTTCCGTCAGATCTCAGATGCCAAGGCCAGATATAAAGGCCAGATATAAAGGCCAGATACAAGGGCCAGACACGAAAGTCAGCGACAGGAGCAGGATATGGGATTTTGCTGGTCAGAAACCGGCAGATCACAGCATTTACCGTTGGCAGTCAACGCACAGGGTAACAGCCGGATCAATCTCCAGACGCTGCAGGGAGATATGCTCACCACAGGCAAGACAATAGCCAAACTCATCCTCATCAAGACGACGCAGTGCCGCCGCCAAAATCGCGATTCGCGCCTTGCGCCGCTCCTCACGTGCCAGATCCATTGACTGCTGCTGCATGGCGTCCATGCGTGACAGACGGCCGACAGATTGCTGGTCAAGCACAACCGGTGCACGGGACTCCCTGCCGGCGTCACTCAGCATCCGCAATTCCTGCTGTTCGGCCTCAATCCTGGCGCGAAAATGGGTTTTATCCATGGTCTTTTCCAGTCTTTCGAATCCCTGCGCGAGGATTCGTTCCGGTTTCCACCGATCCACCAAAAATAAATGATGACACAGTTATTACAAGCTGTAGCATTGGGCAAATGTCGCCAGACACACTGCCAATTTCGCCAACGAGGCTGACATAATGACCAAAACGATAGGGCTGATATCGCTTCCCGGATGGGATGATCCCACCGTACAGGAACTCTCTGACATCACTCTTGATGCAGTCAATGTGCAGAGCGTTATGCTGGCCGAGAGTGTAGCCACCTACACGCTCGATGGCATGGCCAGCTCCGATGAGGCACTGATGGAGGCGGCAGCGCAACTGGCCCGCAATGGATGTGATATTGTGGCCTGTGTTGGCACCTCGCTTGGATGGGCAGGCCAGCCAAATACCAACGCCGCCAGGCTTCGCGGTCGCCGCATTGCCGCCAAGGCCGGTGTGCCGCTGATCATGACCGGAACGGCCATCATCGATATGTTGGGCCTTCTTGGTGCGCGGCGGCCGGCACTTGCCTGCACCTATCACCCAACTGACTGGAAAAACGCTTGGCATCACTATGTTTTCAACACAGGCCTTGATGTCACCCTTGCCCAGAATTTCAGGGATGCTGGCATTGTTGGACCGGCCTCGCTGCCCGACGCGCTGCGCAATCCCTCGCCTGCATTGATTGAACAGGCTGTTGTCGGTATCGCCGCAGACGCTCCCGACAGTGATGCCATCGTCGTAACCGGAATGGGTGCCCGTACATTGAACCAGATCCAGACGCTCGAAGCCGCCGCTGGGATGCCCGTGCTTGGCGCTGACACGGCACTTTATGCCGCCCTTGCCCTCGCTGCCGATTTGCCGCTGGTTGAGGGCTGCCTTGGCCAGATCACATCCTATCTTACACCCGTTGAAATATCGGCTGCAAAAGCTGCGGAGACTCAGTGAGTTCACCGGTGCGGCTGCTGCCGTGGCTTGGCCTCCTGCTGATGGGGGTGTTATGGGGTCTGTCCTTTTCCTTTACCCGAATGGCTGTTGAAAATGGTGGCACCCCGCTTGGGATTGCTTTTTGGCAGACGATCATCTCAAGCGTCATTCTGCTGTCCTTTTCGAGCCTGCGCGGCCGCCACTTTACCCTGCGCCCCCACCATATTGGCCCATTCATCATCATTGCATTGCTGGGTGTCGCCCTTCCCGGCGTGGCCTTCTATATTGCCGCATCGCGGGTGCCATCCGGCGTTCTTGCGATCACTGTCACTCTGGTACCAATCCTGACCTATTGCATGGCGCTGGGCCTGCGGATTGAGGTGTTTTCCATGATACGGATCAGTGGTGTTTTGTGCGGCACGATGGCCATCCTGTTGCTTGTCCTGCCAACCAACAGCCTGCCGGACGCCGCCGCGACCCCATGGGTCCTGCTCGCCTGTCTGAGTTCGCTGTGCTATGCCGCCGAGAACATCTATCTGGCCCGCCGGACAATCAGTGACATTGGGCCTATCCGGATTGCCTGCGGCATGAATTTGATGGCGATTGTGCTGCTTGGCCCACTGGCTTTGGCTTTTGACCAGATGTTCCTGCCAGCCCTGCCCTTTTCCGTGCTGGAATGGTCGGTGATCGGTCTTGGTGGCATCACCGCCATCGCCTATACCCTGTATGTTCTGACGGTCAAACGCTCCGGACCTGTCTTTGCCAGCCAGGTGGGCTATCTTGTCACCATCTCGGGCGTGTTCTGGGGAATCGCGATCTTCGCAGAGGTGCATTCAAACTGGGTCTGGGCATCGCTGGCACTGATGATGATTGGCCTCGCGCTGGTCTCACCACGCAACCGGGAAAACGTCTAGAATTTGGATGTTGCCCACGAGAGAACATACAGCATCACCGGCAGAATCATCATGGTTGCGCCACCATATCTGGCGAGTAATGTGACAACCTGCGGCAGATGATATCGATCCGGCTTGGCCAGCCGCCGTTTTTGCAACGCCTCACCACCGATATAAATGCCATAGCCGATGCCGGCGATGATGATGGTGATCAGCGCTTCGGGGTTATCTGGGGTCATCTTATCTCTCCTTGCCAACGGTCAACAGGAAATGCTGTCGTTACGGCAATGCCGGCAAGAGGCTTAACCGTCACATCAGGCAAAGGCAAGGGTTTAGCGATGGGCCACCCTCATCCACCAATCTGGCAGATCAGACACCCAGATAGCGCGATTTCACAGCGGTATCACCGGACAGCGCCGCGCTGTCGCCGCGCCACACGACCCTGCCCTTTTCCAGAATGAAATGTTGATCCGCGAGCCGGGTTAATGCGGCGATATTCTTGTCAACGACGAGAATGGATTGTCCCGCTGCCTTGAGAGTGGCCAGACAATCCCAAATCTGGGTCCTGATCATTGGCGCGAGACCCTCGGTTGCCTCATCGAGGATAAGCAATCTTGGGTTGGTCATCAACGCTCTGCCAATAGCGAGCATCTGCTGCTCGCCACCGGAAAGATGGCTTCCCGCATGGTCAGCACGGTCACGCAGACGCGGAAACAGGTCAAGCACACGATCATAGGTCCACTCAGCCCCTCCTCCTATCACCGGCGGGCGATGGAAGGTGCGGAGGTTTTCCGCCACGCTCAGATTGGGAAAAATCTGCCGTCCTTCTGGAACAAGGCCGATGCCGGCCCGGGCAATTTCATGAACATCGCGCGGCACATTGCTGTCCCCAAAGCGTGAGATACGACCTGCCTGCAATGCCAACTGACCCATGATTGTCCGGATGGTTGTCGTCTTGCCCATGCCATTTCGGCCCAAGAGGGATACGCAGCTGCCGGGCGTTATCTCCAGATCAACGCCGAACAGCACCTGCCCGGCGCCATACCCTGCCTGCACATTTTCGAGCTTGAGCATCACCTATTCCTCATCTCCCAGATATGCTGCAAGTACCTCGCGGTTCGCTCTGATCTCATCTGGTTTTCCGCTCGCAATGATCTGCCCTTCAACGAGAACTGTAATCACATCGGCAAGCCGAAAAACTGCGTCCATATCATGTTCGATCAGCAGAATGCCAACATTGTCCCGCATACCGTCGATAACGCGTGTCATATGCAGTGTTTCCTCGAAACCGGCACCCGCCATGGGTTCGTCCAGCAACAGCAGCGAGGGAGTGCCGGACAGTGCCAGCGCAAGCTCCAGAAGACGACGCTCCCCATGGGCCAGATCAGCCACCAGATCGCCAGACCGATTCTGCAACCCGACACGCTCAAGCACAATCATTGCACCAGCGATCAGGTCTGGATCGCGGAAAGCCGGACGGAAGAAATGAAAGGCCTCATCACGACGCGCCTGCTCGGCAATGATGGCATTCTCGATCACGGCGAAATCCGTCAAAACATTGCTGATCTGAAAGGATCGGCCAATGCCCTTTCGCACACGTTTTGGCACGGACAGGCCGGTGATATTCTCACCGTTGAGAAAGACAGAACCACTGTCAGGTATCTCGGACCCGTATATCTGGTTGACCAATGTTGTCTTGCCAGCTCCATTTGGGCCGATCAATGCGTGAATCTGTCCACGCTCGACAGATAGGCTGAGCTCTTTTGTTGCCTGCAGGGCACCGTAGGATTTGTTTACATTGACGAGATCAAGCACTGACGCGATCATTGGCCAACTCCGTGGCCTGATATCCTTCGCGCGGCCAATCGCGATACCCAGCCCATCAAGCCGCCACGGGCAAACAACACCACAAAAATCATGATGGGGCCGAAAATAATCATCCAGTTCTCGGCAAAGTCAGGCGCGACAAGGTCTAACAATTCTGGCAAAAACTCCTCAAGAAGGAGAAATACGACCGCACCCAGCAACGGGCCAGCCAGAGTCGCAAGTCCACCCAGAATGATGATGATCATCAGCTCACCCGAACGGGACCAATGCATGATGTCTGGTGACACATATTCCTGCCAGCTGGCGAACAGCGTACCAGCCACACCGCAGATCATCGCCGAAATGACATAGCCGGTTACCTTGAAACGCAGGGGCGAGAGGCCCAGCGCTTCCACCCGTGATTCGTTGTTATTGATCGCCTGCAACACCACACCAAACCGAGAGTGAACGATAAACAGAAGGATCACAGTGATGATCAGCAACGCGAACCAGATCAGATAATAGAGCCTGAGTGGATCATACAAATCGAACAGGATGAACTCAGCGCGATCAATGCTCATCCCGTCATCACCCCCATATTGTTCAAGGCTGACAAACAGGAAGAACAGCATCTGCGCGAAAGCAAGCGTAATCATGATGAAATAGATCCCGCTGGTCCGCAGTGCCAGAAAACCGATAACAAGGCCCAGAATGCCACAAATACCCAGGCTCAGTCCCAGATGGACCCACCCATTGTCCAGCCCGTAAAACTGGCTGATACCAGCGCAATAGGCACCGATACCTACAAAGGCCGCATGGCCGAAGGACACCATGCCGCCATACCCTAAAATGAGATTCAGCCCCATCGCCGCCATGCCAAGCAGCATGATCCGCATCGCAACATCATTCCAGAAGGGCAAATCAGCATAGGCCGTATAGGCCGGAAACAAAGCAAATCCCGCCAGCAGCCCGAACAACATTCGCTGCTCTCTCACTCCAGCCCAGAACAATCTGAAAAAGTCCATCCTGCGTCAGCCCTTTGTGGGAAACAGGCCGGTTGGCTTGAACAAAAGCACAACCGTCATCAACAGATAGACCATCATCGAGGCGAGAGCCGGACCAGCACCATCTGCAGCAGATTGTTCCATGAAGCTGCGTAGGACAAGCGGCAAAACAACCCGGCCGAGAGTGTCGACAATGCCAACAACGACAGCCGCAATGAATGCGCCGTGTACTGAACCCAAACCACCTATGATGATCACGACCAAGGACAGGATCAGCAATGGTTCACCCATCCCGGGTTCGACAGCTGTCAGCGGCCCCAGCATAATACCCGCAATGCCAGCAAAGCAGGCACCAGCTGAAAAAATAAACCGTCGCAGCAACCCAATATTCACCCCAAGGGCAGCAGCCATAGATTCATTGCTGGCGCCCGCTCTTACCATCGCCCCAATTTTTGTGCGGGTGACAAGATGATGAATGCCAGCAGCGCAGACCAACCCCACTCCAATGACCACAAGGCGGTAAACCGGATAGGGTGTATCCGGCAGGATATACACAAAACCTGACAGGCTTGGCGGCAGGTTGGAGAACAGCGCCGCCGGGCCGAAACCAATCCTGATCAATTCATTGAAGAACAGGATCAGACCAAAGGTGGCCAGCACCTGATCCATGTGATCACGCTGATAGAGATGTCGTATCAACAGATACTCAAGCACATAACCGCTCAGAAAGGTGATGGGAATTGCCGCCAGTACCCCAACATAGAAATTGCCTGTGATGCCGGTCAGGCTGGCAGCCGCATAGGCCCCGATCATCACCTGTGCGCCATGCGCCAGAAAAACGAAATTCATGACGCCGAGTATCAGGGTCAAACCAGCGGCGATTAAAAACAACGTTACGCCAGACTGCAAACCGTTGAAAATCTGCTCAAGCAGAAGCGTAAGGGTCATGGATCAACTCACAGGGATAACAATCAGGGCGCAGCAGCCAGCAAAATCACGACCGATGCGCTTCATTAAAGCCTAAAATTTACAGTCCTTTGCATAGGCATCACCGTGATCCTCAAAAACCGTGTCGATGATCTTGGTTGTCGCCACCCCATCGGAATCCAGCACCACCTCGCGTAGATAAACGTTCTGGATTGGGAACTGATTGCTGTTCATTTGCAGTACGCCGCGCGTTGTCGGGATATCGCCACTGGCCAGCACCGCGCGCATCGCCTCGGTATCGGCACTCCCTGCCTCACCAATCGCATAGTCAATTGCCATCATGGTGTCATAGGCCTGCGCTGCATAGAAGGATGGATAGCCGCCATGCTTGGCCTTGTAATCGGCAACAAATTTCTGGTTCATCGCATTATCAAGATCAGGAGACCATGTCTGGGTTGCGATCACGCCGAGTGCCGTGTCTTTCAGCGCCGGCAACGAGACGCCATCAACCGTGAACACCGTGTATAGCTTGCTCAGATCATTCATGCCAGCCTGGTTCCATTGCTTGACGAAATTGATCCCCATGCCACCCGGCTGGAAAACAAAAGTCGCTGCTGGCTTGGCGGCACGCAATGCCGACAACTCGGCCTGAAAATCGGCCTGTCCCAATTTCGTGTAGACCTCGCCAACGATGTCCCCCGTGTAATGCCGCTTGAAACCGGAAAGCATGTCCTTACCAGCCTGATAGTTGGGCGCCATCAGGTAAACAGAGCTTACCCCACTATCCTGCATGTATTTGCCCATACCTTCGGGGGTCTGGTCATTCTGCCAGGACATGGATACAAAATTCTTGTGGCATCCCTCACCAGCAAGGGGGGAGGGGCCGGCGTTTGAACTGATCAACAAAGTGTCTGAACGCGTGACTGGTTTGTGGATGGCCATCAGCAGATTTGACCAGATCACACCTGCCACAACATCAACACGCTCGCTTTTGATCAGACGGTTGGCGAGCTGTTTTGCAACATCAGGTTTGCGCTGGTCATCCACGAAAACGATCTCAGCATCCATTCCACCCAGCTTGCCACCTGTATGTTCCATCGCCAGTTTGACCGCATTCTGCATCTGCTTGCCGATGATGCCGGCGCTACCTGAAAGCGTTGTCATATAGCCAATTTTGACTGTCTCAGCCGAGGCTGTTCCAGCAACCATTGCCGCGGTGATCGTGGCAGCCATCAAAAGTCGTTTCATGCGTCTCTCCAATTCCCTGATGAGGACCAATCCTCACTGCCAGTCGACTCCGCCACCAGTTCGCAGGATTGCATGTCATCCCATCACGTTACACCGTTATCTGTGATTACAACATGTCACAAAAGAACCGTGCATAAAATCAATTTTGCATGATGTCAGTCTGATCACTCATTCTGGAGATATGCCAAACAGGCTTGCCGAAATTTCTGCGGATGCGGCGAGCAACAGAGACTTGCGGGCCTCGGCATCGACAAGACTGAATCGCTGCACCGGACCGTGACAGGCCAGAGCCGCGAAGTAGCGCCCTGCCCCATCCGTGACCGGCACCGCAATGGCAACCATCCCAGTATAGAATTCTTCACGGTCAAGGGCGAAGCCATTCCTGCGAATCGCCTGTAACTCGGCTTCGAGCGCCTCGACAGTGGTATGGGTCTGGTTTGTATGAGCCTCCAGGTCAAGGCTCTCAATCATTTGTTTGCGGCGTAATTTTGGAAGACTGGCAAGAAATGTCTTACCACTAGCCGTGCAATGAAACGGCACATGCGTGCCAACAGGAAGCATGATACGAAACGGCCAGTTTGTCTCCACGCGATCAACATAGATCATTCCCAGTTTTTCCGGCCGAACGAAGTTAACCGTTTCACCGACCTCTTGGGCAATTCTGACGAATATCTGGTGGCAAATTGTTCGGTTGACCGCAAGTCGAGACAGGCTGGCCGCCATTTCCATGGTTCGTGGCGTCACCTGCAGACGTTTGTCATGGCGTTCAAGGAGACCATTTTCGATCATCGTCTGGCACAGGCGATGAATGGTCTGCTTTGGCCATTTGAGCTGTCCATTCAGCTCGGTTGGGGTCAATGGACGCCCTGCTTCAGCCAAAGCCTCCAGCACATGGACGACTCGTAAATTTGGTGGAATGCGCTCTGCCATGCTGTACCGCTTTCTCTCTTGTCACTCTCCAACGATCAAATTCGAGGCTTGATTCAGACCCGTTATCGTGCACAATATCACCAATAATTAAAAAAAGAGATAAAAAGTCTCAAAAAATGATAAAAAATCATTTGAGGCTTTTGGGGGAACAAGTGGAATTCGACTTTGTCGTTGTCGGCGCAGGATCTGCGGGTTGCGTGCTTGCAAACCGCCTTTCAGCGAATCCGAAACACCGGGTCGCGCTGTTGGAAGCTGGCGGCCGCGACAGGTCGCCCTGGATACACATCCCCGTCGGTTATTTCAAAACAATGGGAAATCCCAAAACTGATTGGTGCTACCAAACGCAACCGGATCCGGGACTGAATGGGCGCTCAATCGCCTGGCCACGGGGCAAGGTGCTTGGCGGCAGCAGTTCGATCAATGGGCTTCTCTATGTGCGCGGGCAGGCACAGGATTTTGATCATTGGCGACAGCTTGGCAATCAAGGCTGGGGCTGGGATGATGTGCTACCGCTGTTCAAACGCGCAGAAAATTGGGAAGGTGCCAAAAGCGAGGACCGCGGTACAGGTGGACCACTCAATGTATCGGAAAGCAGAGTTGCCCGCGATATTGTCGATGCGTGGGTTGATGCAGCAGAACAGGCAGGCTATCCACATAATGATGACTACAACAGCGGAAGCCAGGAAGGCGTCGGCCATTTTCAGATGACGATGCGCAACGGCAGACGCTGCAGTTCAGCCACAGCCTATCTTAAGCCAATCCGCAATCGCAAAAATCTGTCAATCTTCACCGACGCCCAAACAGACAAAGTGGTGTTTGAGGGAAAGCGGGCAGTTGCAGTTGAGTGCCGTATAAGGGGTGTAAAAACACGCATCACGGCAAAGGCCGAGATCATCCTTGCGGCGGGAGCCATTGGTTCACCACAATTGTTGATGCTCTCAGGCGTTGGCGCCGGTGGCGAACTGGCATCGCACGGGATTGACGTGAAGAACGATCTACCTGGTGTCGGCAAGAATTTGCAGGACCATCTGCAGGCGCGGCCTGTGTTCAAATGCACCTCCAGCACGATCAACACCGAGATCAAAAGTGTCTTTCAGCGACTTGCTATCGCTGCAGAATACGCGCTCACCGGCTCGGGGCCGATGGCCATGGCAGCCAGCCTTGGCACCGCCTTTCTGAAAACCAATCAGGGGCTGGAGACGCCTGACATTCAGTTCCATATCCAACCCTTCAGTGCCGACAAACCGAGTGATGGCAGCCACACCTTCTCTGCATTTACCGCATCGGTGTTGCAGCTCCGCCCTGAAAGCACCGGCCATCTTGAGCTGCGTTCAGGCGAACCAGATGATCATCCGGCAATTCATCCCAATTATCTGGCAACCACCACGGACTGTGACACCATTGTCGCTGGCATTAAGGTGGCACGTGCCATCTGCGGAACCGAGCCGGTGAAATCACTGATTACCGACGAGTACAGCCCTGGCCCCAGCGTTGGCACCAATGATGATGAGGCCATTCTGGAATGGGCGCGCAACACCTCGACAACGATCTATCATCCGACAGGAACCTGCAAGATGGGCCGCGACAGGATGGCAGTTGTGAATGACAGACTGCAGGTACATGGGATTGACGGTCTGCGTGTAGCAGACGCATCGATCATGCCGGTCATCACTTCCGGCAACACCAACGCCCCGGCGATCATGATAGGCGAAAAAGCATCCGATATGGTGCTGAAGGAGGCCGTGTGACTTTCGAGACAATCAGTAACATTGCGCAGATTATTTTCGCCGACATCATTCTGTCGGGTGACAATGCGCTGGTTATCGGTATGGCAGCAGCTGGTCTCGCGCCTGAGCTGCGCAAACGCGCGATCATGCTTGGCATGGCATTGGCCGCCGGTTTGCGGATTCTGTTTGCGGTCGTTGCCACATACCTCCTTGCAATCAAGGGGGTTTTGCTGATTGGTGGTCTGCTGCTGAGCTGGGTCTGCTGGCGTTTCTACAAAGATCTGCGGGAGTTTAACAGCGTTGAGGATCTCGAACAGGCTAGCACAAGTGAGGCCGGTGACGGCGGTGACAACAAATTGTTCGGCCGGGCTCTTTTCACAATTTTACTTGCCGATGTGTCGATGTCGATTGACAACATCGTTGCTGTTGCTGCGATCGCGCGGGACAACACACAGCTGCTGATCTTCGGTCTTGGGCTTGCGATTGCGATGATGGCGCTGTTCGCCTCGGTCATTATGAAAATCATGCTGCGCTTTCGCTGGCTTTCTTATGCCGGGCTTGCATTTCTCGTCTATCTGGCTGCCGTCATGACTTATGACGGCGCTGTCGAGCTTGAGCTTATCAGCGGCTTTGGCGCAGGAGGTGAGGTGTGACCTGCTCATCTCTTTTTTCGGTTTTGGTTCCCCAATCCCCTTCGTATGGGCGGCAGGGAGAACTGAAAAGAGGTTCCTCATCCAAATATGGCCGGTGTGATGCCTTCACCACTGGCTGCTGGGAACTGACTTTGAAGGCAACAGAAGACTAGGGAGGATATAATGTCCACACTTAACAAACTGAAAATGGGTGTTGCTGCAGCAGGCTTTGGTGCCGCAATGCTGCTTGCGCCAGTTGTTGCGCAAGCGAAAGAAGTGCATATCCGTGTGCAAGCCGTGCTTGGCACACAGACATCGGAAGTCGCGATGTTGCGTGAATTCATGGATGACGTGACAGCATTGACAGGTGGCGAGGTAACTTTTGAAGTGCTTCCAGCTGGCGCGGTTGTTGGTGTTCGTGAAACACTTGACGCAGTTGACTCCGGCCTGATCGAAGGTGGTTTTGCCTGGACACACTACTGGTCAGGAAAGCACCCGGCAGCGATGCTGTTTGGTTCACCTGTTGCTGGTGCCGGTGTTGGCATCGACAACATTGCCTTCATGTCCTGGTTCCTGAATGCTGGTGGTAAAGAGCTTTATGACCAGCTCTGGACAGAGATGGGTGTAAACGTAAAAGGCTTCATGCTGCAGCCGGTTGGTCCAGAGGCACTTGGCTGGTTCAAAGAGCCAATCAACTCAATGGATGACTTCCGCAAATATCGTTTCCGGACACCTCCAGGCCTGCCAGGCCAGTCATACAAAGACATTGGCGTAGCCTCTGTAGCGATGGGTGGCGGTGACATTTTGCCAGCTCTGGAAAAAGGTACAATTGACGCAGCTGAGTGGTGTTGCCCGAAGCCTGACAGAGACTTTGGTTTCCAGAAAGTGCTGAAGCACTACTATCTCCAGGGTCTGCACCAGGTCGTCGTTAACGCCGACCTTTACCTGAATGGTGATGTCTACAATTCACTGACAGACCATCAGAAGAAGGCCATGGAAGTTGCTGCTAACGCATCACTCATGAAGATGGTTGCACGCCGCATCATGGACAATGGTGAGGCTCTTTTGGACCTGACCGAAAACCATGGCGTTATCCTGCATGACACACCTGCTGACTATTTCCCTGCATATATGAATGCAGCGAATGCTCTGCTGGAAAAGAATGCAGCTGAAAACGAGTTCTTTGCCGAGGTATGGCAGTCACAGAAGGATTTTGCCCGCATTGCGGTTCCATTCTGGTCTGGTGCCCAGACTTCAAACGCAAAGCTCGGCATGGCCTATGCCAACAGCCTGAAGTAAACACTTTGCGTCCTCCATCCCCTGCGGGATGGAGGATCTTTTGTTTTTCAATTTCCATTTTCGTCCCGCATTGCGGGTCAGACCCATTGACCAGACAGCAAAGGCAGGTTTGCCATGGCACAGGAACCTAACACCGACGATCTCGACATCACTGATGAGTTGATTGCGGAACGGCGCTCAGGCGCCCCGGGAGAGACACCTGAAGATATGCATCCACTGGCGCGGAAAATCGTTGGCAACATCGACATTCTCAGCCACTGGATTGGCAAGATCACCTGTCTACTCCTGCTGCCGGTCATTATTGCGATGGTATATGAGGTGGTGGCGCGCAAGCTGTTTGTTGCGCCGACTGACTGGGCCTATGACACAAGCCGCATGATTTCCGGAGCGATGTTCATGCTTGGCGCGGGCTATGCGCTGATGCGTGGCGTTCATATCCGGGCAGACTTCCTGTTTCGCAACTGGAAGCCCACGACGCAGGCGCGGGTGGACACTGTGTTATATCTGCTATTCTATTTTCCAGCCCTGCTGTTCTTTTTCTGGGTGTCAGCGGAATATACGCTGAAAAGCTGGATATCATGGGAACGTACGATGGATACGGCACTGATGGCGCCGCTTGCACCAGCCCGTACGGCGATGCCCCTTGGCGCTCTTTTCCTGTTGCTGCAGGGCGTAGCAGAATTGCTGCGCTGCCGCTACGACCTTGATGCCACGGCTCGCAAACTGCTGGACAAATTTTTGCCAATCTATGCCGTCGTGCTGGCAGCAATTTTCCTTGAGACATTCTTCCCACAGCTTTTGCCGCTCGGTGATTTGTTTGAGGGTGGAATGAAAGGTGCCTTTGGCCTGTCACCGACAATGATTGGTGTGGTGATGATTGCGGTCATGCTGCTGGCTATTTTCGTTGGATTTCCAATCTCCTTTACGCTGATTTTCCTTGCCTTCAGCTTCGGCGCCTGGGGTTTTGGTGGAAAGATGGTGTTCTATCTGCAGACCCTGCAATTCAACTCGGTGATGCTTGAACAGACACTGGCTGCCGTGCCGCTGTTTGTCTTTATGGGTATCCTGATGGAACAGGCTGGCTTGATGGAGCGGCTGTTTACCTCGGTACAGTTGATGCTCTCTCGGACACGCGGTGCTTTGTATCTCGCTGTCCTGTTTGTTTCGACCATCTTCGCCGCAGCGACCGGTATCGTTGGTGCCTCGGTTACGATCCTCGGAATTATGGCCGCTAAAACCATGAATCGGTCAGGTTATGACGTCCGTCTTGCGGCTGGCACCATTACCGCCGGTGGCACATTGGGAATACTGATCCCACCATCAATCATGTTGGTTGTGATGGGCCCTGTTCTGGAGATTCCGGTCACCGACCTGTTCGCAGCGGCAATCATCCCTGGCATTATGCTGGCGGCAATGTATGCGGGCTACGCGCTGATCCGCTGCTGGATGAACCCTTCTCTTGGCCCTATCCTGGCTGCTGAAGACCAACCGGTCACATCGTCCTTTTACTGGCTTGAGGCGGTTCTTGTCATTGGCTCGATCCTGACTTTCTTCACACTTATCGTGATGGGCTTCTCAGGATCGCTTCAGGGCATCTTCCCGTTCTCGTCGCTCTTGTTGCCACTGGGCTGGATGGGAGTCATGTATGTCGGTGCCGTTTTGGTGAGAAAGCACAATCCGGCCGGATTCTTCTTCTCGGATCTCTGGTATGAATTTTTCATGGGGTTGGTGCCACCGTCGGCTCTTGTTGCCTTTGCGCTTGGGTCAATCCTGTTTGGCTGGGCAACGCCTACAGAGGGTGCGGCCTGTGGTGCCTTTGGTGCATTGCTGCTGTCGCTCGCCTATCGCAAGCTGAATACGCAAAGGCTGTTTGAGGCGCTGCTGAAAACACTGGAAATTTCAGTTCTGATCCTGTTCCTCGTGGCCGCGTCAAACTTCTTTGGCGCGGTGTTCTCACGCCTGGGCACACCAACGATGATCACCGATTTCCTGCTGGCATGGGATCTGTCACCAATGATGATCCTGATCATCATCATGGCGTTTATTTTCCTGCTTGGCTGGCCACTTGAATGGGTGCCAATCGTTTTGATCATTGTCCCCATTCTGATCCCGGTACTTGTTAAACTTGATATCAACCTCACATGGTTCGGCATCCTTGTTGCGGTTAATCTACAAACGGCGTGGCTCAGTCCACCCGTGGCCCTGTCGGCCTATTTCCTCAAGGGCGTTGTGCCTGAATGGGATTTGAAAGACATTTATCTCGGCATGATGCAGTTCATGGTGATCCAGCTCATTGGTTTGACGCTGATCTTCATGTTCCCACAGATTGCACTTTGGCTCCCAACCTATATTTACGGACAATAAAATGGCTATTACCTATCTCAAGAAGGCTAACAAGACACCACAGACTGGCACCGATGAGACGCGTAAAATCGTCTCCGACATGCTGGCGAAGATTGAGGCTGGCGGCGAGGAAGCAGCGCTTGCCTATGGGCGTGATCTTGATGGCTATCACGGCGAGGCCATCGTCTCGGAAGAGACCATCGCCAGCGCCGCCGATACCGTGTCCGACCAGTTGAAGGATGACATCAAATTTGCCTATGACAGAGTGACCAAATTTGCCGAGGCGCAAAAGGCGTCGATTCAGGAGTTTGAGACCGAACTGTCACCCGGTCTATGGGCCGGGCAGAAACTGATTCCCATTGAAACCGCCGGCTGTTACGTGCCGGGTGGACGTTACGCGCATGTGGCATCAGCCATCATGTCGATCGCCACTGCCAAGGTGGCCGGCGTTGAGCATATCGTTGCCTGCTCAGCCCCCAATGAAAAGGGACCAAATCCGGCAATCATCTATGCGATGAATATGTGTGGCGCAGATACCATCCTGTCGCTTGGCGGGGTTCAGGGCATTGCCGCCATGGCCTTTGGTCTGTTCACCGGCAAACCTGCCCGCATTCTGGTGGGTCCGGGCAATCGCTTTGTTGCCGAGGCGAAACGAACATTATATGGCCGGGTCGGTATCGACATGTTCGCGGGACCAACAGAGATTGCCATCATCGCCGATGAGACAGCAGACGCTGCTGTCGTTGCCGAGGATCTTGTCAGCCAGGCTGAACACGGGCCGGACTCGCCGGCATGGCTGTTCACCACATCGCGCCAACTTGCCGATGACGTCATGGCGCAGATGGACCAGCATATCAACGCGCTGCCAGAAACAGCACGCAATGCCGCGACAGCCGCGTGGAAGGATTATGGCGAGGTCGTCATTTGTGATACGCATGAAGAGGTTGTGCAGATTTCAGATGAATATGCAGCCGAGCATCTCGAAGTACACACAGACCGGGACCAGTGGTATTCCGACACATTGAAGAATTATGGTTCGCTGTTTGTTGGTGAGGAAACAACCGTCAGCTATGGTGACAAATGTTCAGGTACCAATCACATCCTTCCCACGAAGGGGGCTGCGCACTATACGGGCGGGCTGTCAGTCCATAAATATATGAAAATCGTAACCACCCAGCGGATGACAAGAGAAGCCAATCGCGAGGTTGGTCAGGCTGCGGCGCGTATCTCCCGCCTTGAAGGCATGGAGGGGCATGCCCGTGCCGCCGATGTTCGTTTGCGCAAATATTTTCCGGGCGAAAACCTTGGCTGAGCATAATTGTGGCAACGCCTTATTCGATGTTGCTGACAAGACAGCATTGATCACTGGCGGCGGCAGCGGCATTGGGGCCTTCATGGCAACAGCCCTGTCCGACGCCGGTGCCAATGTTCTGCTGGTTGGACGGCGGCGGGACAGGCTTGAGGCGGTGCTTGGCCAGCGCGAGGGCAGCGTATTTGCCATTGATCTTGGTCAGAATGGCGCTGCCACACGATTGGCCGAGGCGGTTTCAAAGGCCGGCTTTTCGCCTGATATCATCGTCAGCGCCGCAGGTGTCAATCCGCGCCTGCATGCCGATTCCATTGATGAGGCAAGCTGGCAGGAAACTGTCCATCTCAATCTGAATGTGCCGTTCCTCGTTGCGCAAGCCTTTGTACCACAGATGAAAAGCCGCAGATGGGGTCGGATCATCAACATCGCCTCCCTGCAGTCCTCGCGCGCCTTTGAAAATGGCATTGCCTATGGCGCGGCAAAGGGCGGCATCGTTCAATTGACCCGTGCCATGGCCGAAGCCTGGTCATCAGATGGGATCACGGCGAATGCGATTGCACCGGGATTTTTCCCAACTGAATTGACAGCACCTGTTTTTGGTGATCCCCAAATTGCCAGCAAACATGCAGCGCAAACTGCAATCGGGCGCAATGGCGTGCTTGAGGATTTGCGAGGCCCCTTACTGTTTCTGGCCTCCAATGCAAGCACGTATGTGACAGGCCAGACACTGGCGGTCGATGGGGGGTACACAGCGAAATGAAAGCACTCGTCTATACCGATACCCAGAAATCAGAGATACAGGATGTCGAGCTGCCTGTCGCAGATGAAGGCCAGAGCGTAATTGAGCTTGAATTTTGCGGCATATGCGGGTCGGACATGCATGCCTGGCATGGGCATGATGAGCGACGCATTCCGCCGCTGGTACTGGGGCATGAAGCGGTGGGTCTCGCTGCCTCCGGCCCACTCGCGGGAAAGCGTGTCGCCATCAACCCGCTTATGACATGTGGCAGCTGTGCCGTCTGCAACTCGGGCAATGAACATCTCTGCGCCACACGCGAACTGATCGGCATGCGTGTTCCTGGTGCTTTTGCTGAGCAGGTTGCGATCAACAACAAGAACCTGACTGAAATTTCTGACAATCTGTCATCGGCTAACGCCGCGCTGGCAGAGCCCCTTGCCTGTGCCGTCAATGCGGTCAATCAGGCAGCGCGCCACACAGACGAGAAAGATGCCAGCATTGTTGTTCTGGGCGGAGGTGCCATCGGCCTGCTCGCTGCCCTTGTGTTCAGCACCTATGGCTACAGCAACATCCAGATTGCCGAGACGAACCCGGTGCGCCGCAAGCTGCTCGAGAGACTGGGAAATTTCAACCCATACGATCCACTCACAACCCGACCTGCGGATGCGTCCATTGACATTGTCCTCGATGCTGTTGGCTCCGGCATTACACGCCAGGCAAGTTCGGCCATGGTTTGTCCGGGTGGTGTGATTGTCCATATCGGACTCCAGGACTCAAAACCCGGACTTGATACGCGACGCATCACATTACAGGAAATCAGCTTTTTCGGGGTCTATTGCTATCGTGACAGTGAATTTGCCAAAGCCATCTCACTGTTGGAAAGCGGCGCAATAAGTGGCAGGGGCTGGACCGAAATCCGGTCGCTTGATGAGGGGGCCAGAGCCTTTGAGGACATTCACAATGGCGCAGCTCCGCCAAAAATCATCCTGCAAACAAACAGCTAGGTGGGCAAAAAGCCCCATCCAAACCCATTTGAGGAGACAGTAAAATGGTAGTATTCCCATCTCTTTTCCGGCGTGTTTTCTCTGGTGCATTTCTACTCGGCTGCATGGTGGCTGCTGTCGCCTCATCTGAGGCGCGCGCAGATTTTCTAAATGGCGAGGAGTTGAAGCTCTATTGTGTCTCACAAAACCCGTCAGACGATGCCATATGTGTTGTCTATATCACGGGTGCTGTCGATGCCTTCACCACAGTCGATCTGTTCTCCGAAAAGACAAAGGGGACAGACCGCATGTTCTGCCTCGGCGATGAAACCGGTCCGGAACAGCTCCGCGATGTTACGATGAAATGGATGGACCGGCCTGAAACCGATTTGAGCTTTGCAGCAACGCTGATCATCTGGGGAGCGATAAAAGACGCCTATAGCTGCTAGCTCAGGACATTCCCGGCAAACCAGACTTGGCCACCCGCCTGCGCACGTGATCGGCAAAAGCGGTCACGATGCGGGAGCTGTAATCACTCTTCATCCGCATGAGACCAAAAACCATCGGCCGATGCTCACCAACCAGCTGGCGAAACACCAACTGCTGTCCATCAGGCGCAAGATTTGTCCTGGTGCTTATGTTCAACAGGCCATAACCAAATCCATTCGCAACAAGGCTACGCAGACTGGACAGATTTGATACACGCTCGGCAATCTGCGGGCGCAACCCCCGTTCGTGAAACAATGACAGAAAATAGGCGCTGCTGAGCGGCAGATCGAGCAGAACCATTGGCTCGCCGACAAGATCCTCAATGGTAATGTCAGCCTTGTCTGCAAGTGGATCGTCCGCCGCCAGAATCAGTTGTGGTGGCAGGTCAATCAATCCCTCAAAATCATAGCTGGCCGGAATGTCCAAATCATAGGCAATGGCGACATCAATCTCTGCACGGGCCAACATTGTCAGCAGTTCTGCCTGGTTACCCTCACGCATGGTCACTTCGACATTTGGATATTCCTCTGTAAAGCTGCGCCTGAAAGCAGCCCCGACAAGCGGTGCTAGTGTTACAAGGCAGCCAATGGAAATTGGGCCACGAACCGAGTCAACTATATCATTTGCCAGATCACCGAGCAGCGCCACGCTGTGCAGTATCCGTTTGGCCTCATTGAAAAAACGCTGTCCCCCCGATGTCAGCGACAGCCCTTGCGCATGCTGCCGGACAAATAACTGCACACCCAGCTCCGCCTCAAGTTGAGAAATTGCCGCTGATATTGAGGAAGACGACACATTCACCTTTTCCGATGCGGCCAGAACGCTGCCAGCCTCGCCAACGGCAACCATATATTCGAGCTGTCTTAGTGAAAAGCGTGCCGCCATTTACCGTTTCTCCCCACCCCTGCCTTTTCAGTCAATATTTGATCCAGGTTGTTTTCAGGGCCGTATATTTGTCAAATGAGTGCAAGGACAGGTCACGCCCAATACCTGACTGTTTGAAACCACCGAACGGAGTCATCGGGCTGAGGGCATCGACAGTATTGACCGACACCGTGCCGGCACGCAACCTGCCAGCAACACGGTGCGCGCGCGACAGACCATCAGTCCACACAGATGCCGCGAGGCCATAAACAGTGTCATTGGCAATCGACACCGCCTCGTCTTCAGTATCAAACGGCACAACCGCGAGGACCGGACCAAAAATTTCGTCGGTGGCGATGGTGGCGCTGGCATCCACATTGTCAAAGATGGTCGGCTGCACGAAGTTGCCCCGTCCATCAATCTTTACCTGTTCACCACCTGTAACAAGGCTGCCTTCGGCTTTGCCAACATCAATATAACGCATCACCGTTTCGGTCTGCTCACTGCTGACCATGGCACCCATCCTGGACTCAGGGTCGAGAGGATCACCAGGCTGCATGGCCTCTGCTCTGGCGACCAGTTTTTCAACAAATTCAGCCTGAATGCTGCGCTCAACCAGCAACCGTGAATTGGCAGAACAGACCTCACCCTGATTGAAGAAAATGCCAAAGGCTGCCATATCCGCTGCGGTATCAAGATCAGCACAATCAGCAAAAACCAAATTTGGACTCTTGCCACCCGTCTCAAGCCATACCTGCTTCATGTTTGATTGGCCGGCATATTGCTGGAACAGTTTGCCAACCGCTGTCGAGCCGGTAAATGCAAGGCAATCAACATCAGGATGCAAGCCAAGCGCCTTTCCCGCAGTTTCTCCATATCCCGGCAATACATTCAGAACCCCATCGGGAACACCCGCCTCGCTGGCGAGTTCGGCAAGACGCAGTGCGGAGAGTGGCGATTGCTCAGCTGGCTTCAACACCACCGAATTCCCTGCCGCCAGCGCCGCAGCACATTTCCACGTGGCCATATCGAGCGGGAAATTCCATGGGACAACGGCACCAACGACACCAAGAGGTTCACGCGTGATCAGCGCCAGATCACCCGGTCCGGTTGGAGCAATCTCGTCATAAACCTTGTCTATGGCCTCGGCATACCATTGAAAGAATAATGCTGAACCAGGAACATCAACCGTCGCGGCGTCGGTGACCAGCTTGCCCATATCCAGACTGTCGAGAAGCGCCAGCTCAACCAAATTCTGCCGGATCAATTCGGCAAGCCGCAACAGCACGGCCTTGCGATCCATCGGCCCCATCGCAGACCAGCCACCAGACTCAAATGCTGCCCTTGCAGCCTTCACAGCCCGATCAACGTCTGCTGCATCACATTCGGCCACCATCGCAAGAACGGCGTCAGTCGCCGGGTTGACGCACTCAAAAACCTTACCAGACGCAGCGCTTACAAATTTGCCATCAATATAGGCCTTGTCTCGAATTTGCAGCGTATTTGCCGCCGCCTCCCAATCAGCTTTCCGCTGTTCTGTTACGTCGAATGGGCTCATCACACAGGCTCCTTTGGGCGGTTTGTTCATTCAATGGTATTTGCCAGACGCCAGATCTTGCCAGCATCTGCCGCAGCTGTGCAAGAGCATGAGTGCAGACAATTGGCGTCAGGCCCGAACTGTGGGAGCAACCTGGCAGTAATCACGTTTGCTGTAGGCAAGAACCGAATGCGAAGCATCCATACGCACCGCCACAACCTCAGCAACAAAGATGTGGTGCGTTGAAACCATTGAGCTTTCCAGCAGCCGGCAGTCAAAATTCACCAGCGCGCCCTCAAGCGCCGGCGCATCTGTCTCCAAACACGACCAGTCTGCACTGTCAAATTTGTCGGCAAACTCATCCGCACGGCGGCCGGCGAAACAATCTGAAACTGTCGCCTGGCTGGACCCCAAAAGGTTCACGCAGAACACCCCGTTTCTGATGATGGCAGGGGCGACCGGGCTGAGATGATGTACGCAAATCAGCAAGGTCGGGTGTGGTCCGTCAGCGGACACCGATGACATTGCCGACACGGTCAGCCCCGCTCTGCCTGCTGGCCCATCCGTTGTAACCACAACCACCGAGGAAACAGCCTGGCTCATCGCTTCGATGAACTGATCTCGCCTGTCCTGTCCTTGTCGGTCTGCGGCCCCGGAAACCGCGGTTGATCCAGACTCCGGCATGATGGTCTCCTGTGGTCTATTCGGCTGCCTTGGCATGTTGCGCATTAGCGTACCATTTCTGGATCGCCGGATCGCCTGCATCGCGCCGACTCTTTGCCCGCACATTGTCGGAGAGATCAGCAGATTTCTGAACGAAATCCAAAGTCGCCTCCCAGTCAAAATTGCGGTAGACGGCGCCCATCTGCGCGAAAGGCGCACTTTGGGCAAACAGCTGGAATGTAAGACGATGACCGGCATAATCGGAATTCAGCAGGTCCCTTGCGTAGGCCAGCAACTTGCGCCGGTCTTCGGCACCCCACTCATCATTGATGGTGTAGTATTTGTCCATCCATGGCTTTGTTTCAGGCGCGGTGAAGGTTGCCAGATTAGGTGTGACGCAAATTTGGCCACCACACAATTCCCGCGCGATATGCATCATTTCATTCAGCTGGCTCAGCGCGGCACACCGCCCGGTATAGAGCAATGACTGGTTTGGCATCATCAGACCGGCAGGCGATGTTTCACCCAGTGTGATGGCCGCTGTAAGATGGGCATTGATGCCCTCTCGCCACACGGCAAGCGTTGCCAATTTTTCCTGAACGGCAGGCTGTTTTTCCAGCCCGGTCTGGCGAGCGTTGAACAAAGCCGCGCCAATCATCATATCTGCCAGCTTCAAAGTACGCTGCACATAGGCAAAGGCCGAGTATCGATGTAGGGTGGACCGGATGAATGCCGCTGCTTTTGTATGACGGTAGAACAGCACATTCTCCCATGGCACAAGAACATTATCGAAAATGACCATGGTATCGACTTCATCGAATTTATTGGCCAGGGGATAATCCTGCTGGTTGGCACGCGGACAGCCACCACTGGCCCCAGCAAACCCCCCACGACAGATGAACTTCAGGTTTGGTGAGTTCAGATCACAGATGAACCCAACCGCATAGTCTGACAGCGCTGCATCCCCCCAATTGGCAATTGTAGGTTTGGTAAAGGCCTGATTGGCATAGGCAGCAGCGGTTTCGAATTTCGCACCCCGAACAACAATGCCCTCATCCGTTTCCTTGACCACATGCAACAGCATGTCCGGATCCTGATCCTGTGGAGCTTTCGAGCGGTCGCCCTTCGGGTCGGTATTGGCAGAAACATGAAATGGGTCTTCATGTAGGACCCTTTTGATGTGGGTTTCAATATTCCTGGAGAATTGCGGATCGACCTCGTTCAAGACATCCTGCCCGTCAAACAGGGACCACATTTCACCAACAGTCTCATCACCGACACGCGTCACAACACCGCCAACATCCTCCATGACCAGATCGGTGGCACGACGTTTCGCCCACCAATCCTGCTCGGTGTAGGGCAAGGCATTACCAATCGCGTTGGTTTCTCCGTTCTGCTCCACCGTCATCACATGCTTAGTCTTTGCCTCATGCTGCATGTCATAGACGCGGGCGCGCACGTCAACGATGGGCTTGAACATCGGGTGGGTCGTGACATCCTTGACGCGCTCTCCATTCATGTAGATTTCGCGATTGCCGCGGATGCTGTCCTTGTATTGCTCACCTGTGCGGATCATTTTTCGTCTCCCGATTACAGCCAGCGTCATCACCGGCCATGATCACCATAAATCAAACTTCGAAAATTGCCTCTTAATGTCTGCGAAGCCCGGGCAGAAGGAAAAGCAGTTTATTCCTTAGCACTGGTTCGAATTATTCTAATTGGCAGACTGCGTGCTGACCCGTTTTACTACGAGACGAGTTATTTGAAACACAGACTGCACAAGACACCACTGGCAACCCAGCCCGCAACAAAATCATTGCGCTTTGCCAGAATATTAGATTGAGTTGAAGGAAGCAAAAGTCAAAAGAAGATTCACGAGACATAGATGGGCCAAAAAGTCGCGGTAGACATATCACGCGTAACCAAAATTTATGGCAAAGGCGATAGCGCTGTTAAGGCCATTGACAATGTTACGCTGCAAATCTTCGACAACGAATTTTTGACATTGCTGGGGCCATCCGGCTGTGGAAAGACCACCTTGCTGCGGATGATCGCTGGGTTTGAGGATATAACCTCTGGACGGATCAAGCTGTTTGACGAGGAAATTGAGAATTTGCCGCCAAATCAACGGCCAGTGAATACCGTTTTTCAGCATTATGCCCTGTTTCCCCATTTGAATGTTTTTGAAAATGTCGCCTTCGGTCTGCGCCGCCAGAACAAGAGCGAGGCTGACATAACCCGCCGCGTCAAAGACGTGCTGTCATTGACGCAGATGGAAGCATTGGCAGAACGAAAACCATCCCAGATGTCAGGTGGGCAGCAGCAGCGTGTTGCCCTTGCACGGGCGCTGGCGCCCAGCCCAAAAGTGCTGTTGCTTGACGAACCGCTGTCCGCACTCGATCTGAAATTGCGTCAGGCAATGCGCGAGGAACTCAAACAACTACAGCAGAAAACCGGCATCACTTTCATCTTTGTGACGCATGACCAGGAAGAAGCATTGGCGATGTCCGACCGCATCGTCGTGATGAGCGAAGGCAGGGCGCAGCAGGTAGGCACCCCACGGGATATCTATGAAGCACCCGACAATCGTTTTGTCGCAAGTTTCATCGGAGAGGCAAATCTGTTGAACGGGCGCTGTGTTTCAGCCGGCCGCAGCAACGGCTTTGAATTGGCGCTTGGCGCAGAGATGAAGATTTCCGCCAAGGATGTCGGCGTCGGCGATGACGTTACCATCATGATCCGGCCAGAGCGGTTGCAGGTGACGCCCGGCAAACAGGCCCGCAGCAAACAGACCGTCAAGACGGCACAGGTTTCGGCAAAGGTAACCGAAAGTCTCTATCTGGGGAGCGTTGTTCATGTCGATCTTGATTGTGACGGCACGCCCCTCAAAGCATCCATGAATGCCGAGACAGACATTGCCTTTGCACCAGGCGATCAGGTCACAGTGGTAATACCCGCAGAACATTGCGGGGTGCTGCGATCATGAATCTGACAGGGGAGCGGCAGACATCACTGGCGAGACTGAGGCTTTTCGGCCTGCTGCCTGTCTGGGTAACCATTGGCACCCTGATGATCGGGCCACTGGCCATTATGGCTGGCGTCTCTCTGATGGAAGCCAATGTTTATGGCGGCGTTCATCCACGACTGGATTTTTCGAGCTATGCGCAGCTTTTGTTTGATACCAACCTGTTTGACGAACGCGAGTTCAATCCCGCCTATCTGATTATCATCATGCGGTCTTTCCTGCTGGCATCGGGAGCAACCCTGCTGGCACTGATGATAGGGTTTCCAGCGGCCTATTTCATTGCGCGGCAACCAGATCACCGGAAGAATTTGCTGGTCTTTCTGATCACCATTCCTTTTTGGACAAACCTGCTGGTGCGGACATTTGCCTGGGTGATCATTCTCGGCCGGGGCGGTTTCATGGATCAGGTTGCATCTGTTTTCGGAATAATTGAGGGCGATGAATCGATCAATCTCATGTACACCAACACGGCGATTCTGATTGGGCTTGTCTATTCCTATCTGCCGTTGATGGTGCTGCCCCTCTATTCATCAATGGAAAAGATGGATGTCCGGCTCCTTGAGGCAGGTGCTGACCTCTATGCCAACAGATTTGACCTTGTTCGGCGGATCATTCTGCCACTGACAATGCCCGGCATCATTGGCGGCAGCATTCTGGTTTTTGTCCCCTGCCTTGGGGCCTTCATCGCGCCCGATCTGCTTGGCGGTGGCAAGAAGCTGATGCTTGGTTCACTTGTGCAACTGCAATTTGCAACCTCTCGAAACTGGCCATTCGGAGCAGCCATTGCGATGATGCTGTTGGCGATTGTTGTCATTGCCCTGATGATCAATGCCCGTGCTGCCCGTCGTCATGCAGCCTACGGCAAGGGTGATAACGGAGCGACACGTGATTAGTGCAAACCGCCAGACCCGTTTTCGCCATGTCTGGGATTTTCCCGGGTTTGCCGCCTTTACCATTGGGTTTTTCGCATTTCTCTATGTGCCGATCATGGTGCTGGTGGCCTATAGCTTCAATGGCAGCAAATTCGCCATGGTCTGGTCGGAATTTTCCTGGCGCTGGTATCTGAAACTGCTGGAAAATGATGATATCCACAGTGCGGCGATCAATTCGATCATTGTGGCTTTTGCCGCAGCCCCTGTGGCAACCATCATTGCGACGCTGGCAGCTCTCGTGATGGTGCGCGGTGGTGATTTCACAAGCCGCGCTTTTACCTCTGGTCTGATCAGCCTGCCCCTCATGGTGCCGGAAATCGTCACCGCCGTGGCGACGCTGATTTTCTTCGCCTTGCTGAAAATCAATTTCGGATTGATCAACATCATTCTCGCACACACCGTTTTCTGCATCCCCTTTGCCTTCATGCCAATCAGAGCCGCCCTTGAGGCAATGGATCCCGGTCTGGAAGTTGCAGCGCAGGATCTTTACGCAGACAGATGGCAGGCATTCCGTCATGTGACATTGCCGTTGCTGACTCCGGGAATCATCTCCGGCTTCATGCTTGCCTTTGTCATTTCAATTGATGACTTCATCATCACACTGATGGTGGCAGGCGCAGGGTCAACCACCCTGCCTGTCTATATCTACAGCATGATTCGAACTGGCGTGACGCCCGAGGTGAACGCTGTATCAACCCTATTGCTGGCAGTATCAATCGTTCTTGTGAGCGGATACTGGTTGCTTTCGTCGGCTAACCGAAAAGGGGGAGCCATCGGCTAACACCCCTCATACCGAGGGACAAGGAGAGGAGACCAAACCAATGAAAAACATCGCAAAGAAACTGATGCTGACCCTTGGCACGATTGCCATTTCAGCGTCTGCCCAGGCAGATGGTAAACTCAATCTGTATAACTGGACCGACTACACGCCAACCGAACTGATCGATAAATTCGAGAAGGAAACCGGCATTGATGTGACGCTGGACACCTATGACTCGAACGAGACATTGCTGGCCAAGCTGCAGTCTGGCGCAACTGGATATGACCTTGTTGTTCCATCGCAGCATTTTGTCGATATCATGGTCAATGAAGGCCTGTTGATGAAGGTTGACGGCATCACCGAAATGCCAAATTACAAATATGTGGATGAGCGGTTCCGCAATCCGTCATGGGATCCAACACAATCCTATTCGACCCCATATCAGATGGGATCCGCCTCCTTTGCCTATCGGGCCAACAGCTATTCAGGCAATGGTTCATCGCTGAAGGAATTTTTTGAGCCAAGCGCAGAAGCCTGTAACAAGGTGGCTGTCTTCAAATCTCCCGATGAGGTGATCAATATGGCGCATCTGTATCTGGGGTCTGAATTCTGTTCAGAGGACCCAAAGGAGATGCAGGCGGTTCTTGACGTGATGTTGAAGCAGAAAGAGTGCGTAAAAGTTTACTCATCAGAAGGCATCAATGACCGGCTTAAAAGCGGTGATGTCGTGATGCATGCGCATTGGGACGGCTACAGCCAGGTCGGCGTCTGGGAAGGTGTTGATGACCTGACCTACGCCTATCCCAAGGAAGGTGTTGTTGGCTGGTTTGACTCATTGGTGGTGCCAAATGGTGCGAAGAATGTGGAGAGCGCAAAAGCCTTCATGAACTTTCTCATGCATCCTGAAAACATGGCGATGCTGTCGAACTTTGCTGCCTATGCAAACGCCATTCCGGAGTCAAAGAACTATCTGTCTGACGACATGAAAAACGCCAAGAACATTCAGGTTCCAGGCGATGTTCCGGTCAAGTTTGGCAAGGCCTGCAACGCCAAGGCCCAGGGGCTTGTAGACAAGGTCTGGACCCGCGTCATGCAGTAGGACCGATCAAGGTCTGACCAAAAAAGCTGGAGGCGGCAATGAGCAATGATGATTTCCTGTTCTGGAATGCAGCAGAACTCGTTGCCGCCTTCACGGCAAAAACCCTGTCGCCGGTTGACGTTGTAACGGCGAGTCTTGCCCACGCCGAAACGGTTCAGGCAAGATGCAATCCCATTACCGAGTTTTTTTCCGAGAGCGCGCTGATCGCCGCGCGCAAAGCCGAGGAGCGCTACACCGGCACGGGTCCGCCGCCCCGCGCTCTAGAGGGTGTGCCACTGGCGATCAAGGAAGAATTTGCCCTGTGTGGCAGTACAAGGTCGAGCGGGTCACTCCTATTCGCTGATCGCGTGGATAAACATACCGATGTGTATGTGCAGCGAATTCTGGATGGTGGTGCAATCCCACTTGTCAAAACCACGACGCCCGAATTCTGTCTGCTTGGATCTACATGGTCACGCCTGCACGGTATCACCACCAATCCATGGAACAATGAGGTAACCTGTGGTGGATCATCTGGTGGTTCCGGTGTGGCTCTCGCATCGGGCATTGCCCCGATTGCCACGGGTACGGATATTGGAGGTTCGATCCGGATTCCAGCCTCGGCCTGTGGCGTTTTCGGCTACAAGGCTCCCTACGGACGAAACCCTGAGGTGCCCGTTTTCAACCTTGACTATTACAGCCATTCTGGACCAATGGCCCGCAGTGTTGCCGATATCATAACGCTGCAGGAACTGACCACTGGTCAGGACAGCAACGACATCGCAAGTCTGCCAAAACCGCCGCCACATAACATCAATCCCAACTGTATCAGGGGTTTGCGGATCGCCATGACACCCACCCTGTGCGGTTATGAAGTTGATGATGAGGTAGCCGCTAATTTTCTGGCAGCTTGCCAACTGCTTGCCGATGCGGGTGCCATTGTCGAGGAAGTTGATCTGGGCTGGCCCGACAGCCTGCCCGCGATGGCTGAAACCTATTTGAACGTACTCTGGGGTGCCACGCTACATGATTTTGCTGAGAGCCAGCCGGATGATTTATGTGTCTACAGCCTCGAATACGCCAGAAGCAGCCTGAAACGAAGGCCGCGCGAACTCATTGACGCCAATGAAATGGCGTGGAACGCATATGCCAGCCTTGGCCCCTTGATGGAACGGTTCGATATTCTGCTGTGTCCAACCAATGCAGCCACGATGGTCCCACCCGACTATGGATTTCCTGACATCAGCTACAAAATCAACGGACAGTCACGAAAGGGTGGTGAGGATAAGCTCTGGCTGACATCGCCATTCAATATGCTCTCGCGTCTGCCGGTAATGTCAGCACCAACTGGCTTTGACGCATCCAATGTGCCGACAGGGATGCAGATTGTTGGCAAAGCCTATGATGACTCAACAGTATTGGATGCCGCACTTGGTTACGAGGCTTTGCTGCCATGGTTGTTCGATACCAATCACCGGCCTTCCCAAGCCTCCTGATGAAAAGGTGAAACTGCCATGCCTGAATCCACCCTGACGCCGAATGACAGCCTGACTTCGCGCTACGACATTCTTTTTGAGCCGATGCAAATTGGACCTGTCACCGCAAAAAACAGGTTCTATCAGGTTCCGCATTGCAATGGTGGCGGCTATCGTGACCCCTCGGCCGTGGCAGAGATGCGACGCACCAAAAGCGAGGGAGGCTGGGGTGTCATCTTCACCGAACAGGTGGAGATTCATCATACGAGTGAAATTGCTCCGTTCATCGAGCTGCATCTCTGGGATGATGATGACATACCGATGCTTGCCAAAATGTCTGACGCCATGCACAGCCATGGGGCACTCGCAGGGATAGAGCTTGCCTATTCCGGAATCAATGGACCGAACCTCTACACCAAGGAGGTGCCGCTGGCTGTCAGTGAGGGCCCGATCCTTACCTTCACCTCCGACCCGGTCAATGCCCGGGCGCTGGACAAATCCGAGATCAAGGATGTCAGGCGATGGTATGTTAACGCAGCGAAGCGCGCCAAGACAGCAGGCTATGATCTCGTCTGCCTTTATGGCGCCCACGGCTTTGGCATCATCCAGCATTTTCTCTCGCGTTCGACCAACCAGCGCACGGACGAATATGGTGGCAGTCTGGAGAACCGCAGTCGCTTCATGAAGGAGGTGGTTGAAGACATCAAGGATGCCGTTGGTGATACGATGGGCGTCACCCTGCGGCTTTCACTGGACGAGGCAATTGACGAGCATAGCTTTACCAACACCGAATTGCGCGAATGTATCGAGATGCACCACGATCTGCCAGATCTCTGGGATCTTGCGCATGGCAGCTGGGAGGATTGCTCTGGAACATCGCGGTTCAAGGAGGAAGCCGCCCAACAGAGCCTTGTTGCAGGCATCAAGGCACTGACCGACAGGCCAATTGTTGGCGTTGGCCGATTCACATCGCCGGATGCCATGGTCAAACAGATCAAATCCGGCACGCTCGATTTCATTGGCGCGGCGCGGCCGTCTATTGCTGATCCATTCCTGCCCAACAAAATCAGGGATGGCCGCTTTGATGATATCCGTGAATGTATTGGCTGCAATATCTGCGTTACTGGCGACATGACCATGTCAATTTCACGCTGCACCCAGAATCCGGCTTTTATGGAGGAATGGCGCAAGGGGTGGCACCCTGAACGCATGCAACCCAAAGGTGACAGCGAGAGCGTGTTGATTGTTGGCGCCGGCCCCGCCGGGTTGGAGGCTGCGCGGGCCCTTGGTGTGCGCGGATACAAGGTGACAATTGCCGAGGCTGGTGACGAACTGGGCGGGCGCGTGACGCGGGAAAGGGCGCTGCCTAATCTGTCGGCCTGGGGGCGGGTTGCCGATTACCGCACCGGGCAGATCCAGAAAATGCCGAATGTCGATGTCTATCTGCAAAGCCGGCTTGATTCCGATCAGGTTCTTGAATTTGGTTTCCAGCATGTATGTCTTGCCACCGGATCGCATTGGCGCCGCGATGGTGTCGGGCGCGCCCATCTTCACCCGATCACCATCAAAGAGGAGATGCCGGTCCTGACGCCAGATGACATCATGGCAGGCAAAATGCCAACAGGTCATGTGGTTCTGTTTGATGATGACCATTACTACATGGGTGGCGTCATTGCCGAAAAGCTGGCGCTTGCCGGTTGCAGGGTCACGCTGGTAACGCCAGCCGCCCATGTATCTGAATGGACATTGAACACTCTGGAACAGAGCTTCATTCACCGCCGTCTTGTCGAACAAGGCATCGAGATCAGACTCAACAATTCGCTCTGCGCTGTTGGCGACAAGACAGTCAGCCTTGCCTGCAGTTACACTGGTGCCAATAGTGACATGGCAGCTGATGCGGTGGTGCTTGTCACCAGCAGGAGCGGTGATGATGGTTTGTGGCGCAGCCTGCAGGCACGAGCGGCCGAGTGGGACAGCAGCGGCATCCAGTCAATAAAATTAATCGGTGACGCCGCGTCGCCAGCACCCATCGCCTGGGCCACCTATGCCGGCCATCGCTATGCCAGCGAACTCGACGGTGAGGAGCGCGGTGATGCCCTGCCATTCCGGCGTGAGATAGCCCAGCTGGCAAGGGATTAATGTTGGCACCCAATAATGGTCATCAACCGGCCCCACTAGCCGTCAACCGCCAGCTTCCGCTGTTGATCCTCCTGCCTGTTATCTGGGCGCTGCATTTCGCCTTTATCAAGAAAATCGACGCAGAGGACGCGGTGTTAACGGCTTTGGCCGCCTTGCTGGGGGGGATAAGCGGTCTTTATTTTCTGGCTCTGTTAATAAAGGGACAACTCTTTGCGGTCAGTTTCAGTCAAATGCGGTTTTTTTGCATCGCTGGCCTGTTCGCCTATCTTCTTCCCCTCACTGCCGAATTGCTTGCGGCACCTCATGTTGATGCTGGCATCCTGACATTGATCGTCGCCCTAACACCTGTCTTCACCGTGGCGCTGGCAATCTCGCTGCGGCTCATTAGAGCATCCAAGCGCCTGCTTCTTGCCGTCTTTGCTGGTTTGATTGGCGTATTGCTGCTCATGTTGGGATATAAACCGGCAGGCAGCTCGTCCATTGTCTGGGTAATCATCGCCTGCTCAGTTCCGTTATTCTATGCAATCGACGCACTTTATGTTGAGCATTACTGGCCAAAAGAGCTGAACGCGCTGCAGATCGCCTTTGGCGAGAGCCTCGTCGCCTTTCTTTTGATCTTGGGAATTTTGATGATATCTGGGACAGCCACCAGTGAGATTTCGATTTGGTTTGCCAAGCGCGATTTCATCATCCTGTGTCTGATCACAGCATTGGAAGTTTTCCTGTTTTTCTACCTTGTGGGAAAGGTTGGTGCCGTTCTGGTGAACATCGCGTCATATCTGGTGCTTCCCGCAGGATTTTTCTGGGGCTGGATAATGTTTGATGAAGTCTTAACCCCGGTCGGATTTACCTGTAGCATTTTTGCCGTGGCTGCTCTGCTGCTGGCCGGCAATGGCGGTGAAAAAATAAGCACTCAGCCAGAACGGTAGCACTACGAAGAAGTTTTCAAGGTGGGAAGGAACGAGAAATTGAAGGTAATCTATTCAGAAGACCATCGGAAAAGAGCGTCCAAAACCGAACTTTATGGGGGCGAATTGGTTCCCCCTTTTGAATGTCCTGAGAGAATGGATTACATCCTTAATCGCCTTGAGGAGACCAGATTTGGCGAGATCACCGCGCCTCATGAGGTGCAATCTGACGCCGTTCATAAAATCCATGATGCCGGCTATCTGTCATTTTTGAATTCGGCGTGGGATGACTGGAAAGCAGAGGGTTTTAACGGTGAGGCCATGGTCACCGTGTGGCAGTCACGCTCAATGCCCTCAACCCATATTCCAGATTTCATCGAGGGCAAACTCGGCTATTACTGCCTTGCCGCCGAAACCTCCATCAGCGAGGGCACCGCCGAGGCTGCATGGGCATCACTTGGTGTGGCGCTCAGCGGTGCAGAGCATGTTCTGGCAGGCGATCGTGTGGCCTTTTCATTGTGTCGTCCACCTGGACACCATGCCTCGCGCGACCAATATGGCGGTTACTGCTTCATCAACAACGCCGCGGCGGCGGCGCAGCATATGCGCGACAGGGGACTGGACAGGATTGCCGTTCTGGATGTCGATTTTCATCATGGCAATGGCACACAGGCGATTTTCTATGACCGCTCCGATGTTCTGTTTCTGTCGCTGCATGGTGACCCGATGGCCGCATTTCCGCATTTTCTGGGACATGCGGATGAAACCGGGCATGGGGACGGCGAGGGTTTCAACGTCAATTATCCCATGCCAGCTGGAACACCCTTCTCCAAATGGAGCGCAGCCTTGGATGATGCACTTGACCGCATATCGGAATTTGGCGCTGATGCGGTTGTTGTCTCGCTTGGTGTCGACACGTTTGAACGGGACCCGATCAGTTTTTTCAAGCTGGTCAGCGAGGATTTCACAAAGATGGGCGGGCGCATCGAGTCACTGGGACTGCCGACATTATTTGTCATGGAAGGCGGCTATGCCGTCGAGGAAATCGGTATCAACACGGTCAATGTATTGACCGGGTTTGAGGGAGCAAGGAGATGAGTGTCCTGACCCGCGTTGCCATTACCCAAATGGGATGTGACTGGAATCTGGACGCAAATCTCGACAGGGCGGAGGCGTTGCTGCGCGAAGCAGCCGCTGCCGGCGCACATGTGGTTCTGTTGCAGGAGTTATTTGCCACGCCCTATTTCTGCCCCAAGCAGAAGGCTGAATATTTTTCCCATGCGGCAGCGGTCGAGGGACATCCCTTTCTTGACCGTTTCGCGTCTATCGCCCGGGAGCTTGGTATCGTCTGTCCGATCAGTTTCTTCGAACAGGTAGATAATGCCTATTTCAACTCCATGATGATGATTGACGCAGATGGCAGCATGTTGGGGCTGTATCGCAAATCACACCTGCCACAGGGTCCCGGCTATGAGGAAAAATTCTATTTCAGCAACGGCGATACCGGCTTCAAAGTCTGGGAAACAGCGCATGGCAGGATAGGCGTTGGCATCTGCTGGGACCAGTGGTTTCCCGAATGTGCCCGCAGTATGGCGTTGATGGGAGCGGATCTTCTGCTATATCCAACTGCCATCGGCAGCGAACCCGAAAGCCCGCACATCAACTCGAAAGATCATTGGCAACGCACAATGCAAGGCCATGCAGCAGCCAATATGGTTGGTCTTGCGGCCAGCAATCGCATTGGCACCGAGGTCATTGACGACATGACCATGACCTTCTACGGCCATTCCTTCATTGCCGACTCAACTGGCGGCATTCAGGCGGAGATTGGCGGTGAACAGGGAATGGCAACCGTGGATTTTGACTTTGCCTCGATGCGCGCTGAGCGGGCAAGCTGGGGATTGTTTCGTGACCGTCGGACGGATCTCTATGGTGGCCTCACCCGTCTTTATGGATAGCTTGTTCCCTTATGATTTGCAGTCAGGGTCGGGCAGATAGGTATAAATGTTTTTGTATGATGAATTATGTTCACGCAATGATACCAACAACCCGGTGCGGGTTGGTCTGATTGGAGCTGGCAAATTCGGATCGATGTTTCTGGCGCAGGTGCCGACAACGGCCGGGCTTGAAGTCAGCATCATTGCTGATCTCGATCCGGCAAAGGCTAAACGCAGCTGCGCTGATGTTGGCTGGCCGGATGAGTTGATATCCAGAACAGAGTATGTTGACGATGCCATGGTGATGATGACGTCTGGCAAGGTTGATGTTCTGGTCGAAGCTACAGGAAACCCGGCAATTGGCGTCGTCCACGCACGGGCCGCCATCCGCAATGGCATTCATATCGTCATGGTCAATGTCGAAGCTGATGTTTTGGCTGGTGCGCAGCTGGCGCAGGAGGCCGCATCGGCGGGTGTCGTCTATTCCATGGCCTATGGTGATCAGCCAGCGCTGACCTGTGAGCTGGTTGACTGGGCGCGAAGCAATGGCTTCAACGTGGTGGCTGCGGGCAAAGGCACCAAGTTCCTGCCTTCATATCATGCTTCCACCCCCGACACGGTCTGGGATCATTACGGGATGACAGCTGAACAGGCCACTGCAGCCGGCATGAACAGCCAGATGTTCAACTCCTTTCTTGATGGCACAAAATCGGCGCTGGAAATGGCGGCAATCGCCAATGCCACCGGCCTTGCTGCACCCGATGACGGATTACTGTTTCCCCCAGCAGGGATGGATGATCTGGCGCAGGTGTTAAGGCCGCGCGCAGTTGGGGGACAGCTAGACGCCAGCGGTATGGTCGAGGTTGTATCATCGCTCGAACGTGATGGAAGACCTGTATTCAAGGATTTGCGCTGGGGTGTCTATGTGGTCATTGAAGCGCCAAACGACTATACCGCCGCCTGTTTTCGGCAATATGGGATGAACACGGACGAGACCGGTCGTTACTCGGCGATGTACAAACCCTTTCACCTGATTGGCCTCGAATTGAATATCTCCATCTTGTCAGCCGCGCTTCTTGGCAAAGCCACAGGCAGCACCAAAACCTTCACCGGCGATGTCGTGGCAACAGCCAAACGGCAACTTAAAGCTGGAGAAATTCTGGATGGTGAGGGTGGGTATACGGTATGGGGCAAGCTCTACCCAGCTTACCGCTCACTGCAGATGGATGGATTACCAATAGGGCTTGCCCAGAATGTCAGACTAATCACAGATGTGCCGGAAAATGCGCCGGTACGCTGGCAGGACGTGGATATTGATCACAGCCTTGAGGCCATCAAAATCCGCCGCGCTCTTGAGCAAGCCTCTGCCCGCCTCCATCCATAATATCTTCCTGCCTGCGACAAATTTATTCTTTGCGAGTGGTTCTCATTCTCAAGAATGCCTGATATGGTCCTCATCTAATGAAAAGGTTTGAGAAGGAGCGTGACGTGATGAAATGGAATCTCAGCAATATTTGGTCAAACTGTGGCCGGACCCTTGGAATGGCAATGCTGCTTGTACCCTTTGTCTGGCCAGCCAATGCCAGCGCTGAGGAATTGAACATCTATTCACATCGTCAGGCGTTTCTAATCAACCCCTTTCTGGAAGCCTTTACCGCCAAAACCGGTATCAAGACAAATGTTGTGTTCGCTTCAAAGGGCCTTGCCCAGCGTCTCCAGCGTGAGGGCAAGAACAGTCCAGCTGATGTGGTGCTGACAGTCGACATCGCCCGTCTGAGTGTCTACGCCGAAAAAGGCCTGTTTGCCAACATCGACTCCGATATTCTGAACAGCACAATCCCATCGCATCTGCGTGACATTGATGGCCACTGGTTCGGATTGTCGCTTCGAAGCCGCATCATCGGGGTATCGAAGGAACGCGTCCAGCACGGTGAGATAAGCAGCTATGAGGAACTCGCCGATCCAAAATGGAAGGGGCGCGTCTGTTCGCGCCCGGGCTCCCATGTCTACAACCGGGCGCTTGTCGCATCAATGATCGCAACGCATGGTGAGGCAAAGGCCGAAGCCTGGGCCCGTGGTGTTGTGGCAAATTTCGCCCGTCGTCCGCAGGGGAATGACCGGGCGCAGGCAAAGGCCATTTTTCAGGGTGAGTGTGATGTCGCCATTATGAATCATTATTACTATGGAAAAATGCTGAAATCAGACAAACAGGCACAGCGTGACTGGGCAAACGCCATCAACATCGTCTTTGCCAACCAGGGTGCGGGTGACCGCGGTGCCCACATCAACATCAGCGGAGGCGGCGTGACCCTACATTCAAAGAACAAGGCAAACGCAACCAAGCTGCTGGAATTTCTGGTGTCGGATGAAGCACAGATGCTCTACGGCAAGATCAATTACGAATATCCAGTCAACCCGGCCACTCCCATCGCGCCCGAACTGAAACTATGGGGCGATTTCAAGAAAGACAGTCTGCCCATCAGCAGGCTGGCCGAACTGGCACCGCAGGCGCAGATGATTATTGATCGCGTTGGCTGGTAGCCTCAGCCGGCAATGATCTCGGCAATGGCGCTGCCGCATGTCACCGTGTTGGCCGTGCCACCCAGGTCAGCCGTTCGCAGTCCCGGCTCACCAAGGGCGGTGTCGATGGCATCGGTCATACATGTTGCCGCCTCGGTAAAGCCAAGATGCTCCAGCATCATTGCGCCAGCCCAGATCTGGCCCACAGGATTGGCGATCCCCTTGCCAGCGATATCCGGCGCTGACCCGTGAACTGGTTCGAACAACGATGGAAAATTTCCTTCGGGGTTAATGTTGCCGGACGGTGCAACGCCAATCGTACCGGTGCAGGCAGGACCAAGATCTGACAGGATATCGCCGAACAGGTTTGAGGCAACGACCACATCAAACCAGTCAGGATGCTGGACAAAATGTGCGGTCAGAATATCAATGTGGAATTTGTCCCATGTAACATTGGGATAGGACAATGCCATTTCCTCAACGCGCTCATCCCAATAGGGCATGGTAATCGAAATGCCATTCGATTTCGTGGCGGATGTCAGATGTTTCTTTGGCCGGCTTTGCGCCAGCTCAAAGGCAAACCGCAGGACACGGTCAACGCCAATACGGCTCATCACCGTTTCCTGCACCACAATCTCACGCTCAGTGCCGGCAAACATCTTTCCGCCAATGGACGAATATTCACCCTCGGTATTTTCCCTGACAATCATGAAATCAATATCGCCGGGCTGACGGTCGGCAAGCGGTGACGGCACCCCGGGAAGCAGACGGACCGGTCTGAGATTGATATATTGATCAAATTCGCGGCGGAATTTCAGCAACGACCCCCATAGGGAAATGTGGTCAGGTATCTTGTCCGGCAGGCCCACCGCACCAAAGAAGATCGCATCATGGCCACCGATCTGTGCCTGCCAGTCTTCGGGCAGCATGTCACCATGCCGAGCATAATAATCATAGCTGGCAAAATCAAAGTGATCAAAATGCAGGTTGATGTCAAATCTGGCAGCAGCAGCAGAGAGCGCGCGCAGCCCCTCTGGCATGACTTCAGTGCCAATGCCATCGCCAGCGATTACCGCAATGTTGAATCGGTTTTTGGCCATTTCTGAACCTCATAGTGAACAATAAATGAAGGCGTCTTTAATCGCCATATGCTCGATCATACCAATATTCTGCGCTTTCACCACAGCATCTGCATGGTAAATCTCTCGATCATGCCATTGGCATGGAGGGTTCAATGCTTGCCGTCGAAAACACCAAGGCGAACGCCGTAATCGACCGCGAGCTGGTAGTCCGGGTCGTCATCGCTATCGATGATCAACTGGCCGGAACGTGACAGCAATCGATGACAATCTGGACTGAGACGCCGCAGCATCACCCGCTTTCCGACCTCATGATATTTTGCGGCAACGTCCTCAATCGCCTGAAGGGCTGACTGATCAACAATGCGCGATCCCGCAAAATCTATGATGACTGTCTTTGGATCATTGGCTACATCAAACAACTCCCGAAAACCCGCAGCCGAGCCGAAAAACAGAGGGCCGGAAACATCATAGACAAGCGCCCCCTTCTCGGTCACGGATTGGCGGGTGGTGGCGCGGATACGCTTGGCAGCATTCCAGGCATAAACGAGGGCCGACATGATCACTCCAACAATCACAGCAACGGCAAGATCCTCAATCACCGTCACCGCTGTTACCACGACGATTACCAGAGCATCGGCGCCAGGAACCTTGAAAAGTGTCCTGATCGAATTCCAGGCAAAGGTACCCACGACCACCATAAACATCACCCCAACAAGGGCGGCGATGGGAATCAACTCGATCAGGTCGGCTGCAAACAGAATGAAACTCAGCAGGAACAACGCGGCAGCAATGCCAGAAATCCGCGTGCGGCCACCAGATTTTACATTGATCATCGACTGGCCAATCATTGCACAGCCACCCATTCCGCCAAAGAAACCCGTGACAAAATTGGCGAAACCCTGTGCCAGGCATTCCTGTGATGCACCACCACGCTGATCTGTCAGATCGCCAACGAGATTCAAGGTCAACAGGCTCTCGATCAGACCAATGGCCGCAAGAATGAACGCATAGGGAAAAATGATTCCCAGCGTCTCGAGATTGAGCGGCACCGCAGGCAGGCTGAAGGCCGGCAAACCACCGGCAAGGCTGGCAAGATCACCAACACGCGGCACATCAACATCGAGACCAAGAACAACCGCTGTTATCACTCCAATTGCCAACAGCGGCGCAGGGATGATTCGGGTCAGACGTGGAGCCAGCCAGATCAGCGCCATCGTCGCCACGACAAGGCCAAGTGTGATGTACAATGTCGCGCCACTCATCCAGACGGCATCACCGCCCTGCGACGAGAGTTTGAATTGTTCTAGCTGTGCGATTCCAATGACGATGGCAAGACCATTCACAAACCCCAACATTACCGGATAGGGCACCATGCGGATGAATTTTCCCCACCGCAACGCACCAGCCAGGAGTTGCAGCAGTCCCATCAGCACAACCGTTGCGAACAGATACTCGACCCCATGCTGCGTTACCAGCGAGACCATGACAACGGCGAGCGCACCTGTCGCCCCCGAGATCATTCCGGGACGCCCTCCGATGAACGCTGTGATCAGACCGACTATAAAGGCAGCATAGAGGCCTACAAGCGGTGCAACACCAGCGACAAAGGCAAAGGCAACGGCCTCCGGCACGAGAGCGAGCGAGACGGTAAGGCCAGCCAGAATATCAGTGATCGTCTGGCGTGAGGACAGGGAATGAGGCACATCGCCACGATGCGACGAGCCGAACAGCAGGCTTGATATCCTGCCCTTAATAAGAGGGGTCACTATTGGCTATCTTTGTTCTGGAGTTTGGGACGCCCTGTTATAGATGAAATTGAGGACAATGGAACAATAAAGACACCAGCCCTCACAATAATCCCACTTGGCAAACAGCGTCCTGAGGGTATCTGGCTGGCTATGGCAGCGACTGGTTGGCGATCCAATGCGATGGCAACTGCTCGCCCAACCCGACTTTCTGCCAGAGTGAAGACGCCTCGGCGGCACCGATCAGACTTGCCGCCTTTGCCCTGACACGAGCTTCCCGCGCCGCAAGTGGCACTGGGTCGGTCAGATCGAACGACTGGCTGTGGGTGTGGCCATTTGCAAGTTTGAGATCGACCATCGCCGCCGCATCAGAAATTTCCGTGTCAGTGGCAACAACAACCCTGTCACGTAGCCGCAGCACGTCCACATCCTGGCAGATCGCGTCATTATAGGTTTCGATGCGCGCCGTGTCGTATCCATGCATGAACAATGCGGCGACCAACCGATAGCTGAACTTTGCCTCAAGCCCCGTCACCGGAGACGCGATGTTGCAGACGTTGAGATATTGGGGACTCACGGTGATTGCCAATTCAGCAATCTCCTCCGGTTGCACGGAAACTCTGTCGCGCAGGATGGCCAACGCCTCCAAAGTTGCGTGGATGCCGTGGCAACAGGCGTGGTATTTATGACTAACGCGCTCGAAGACAAAATCACGACCCATGCCATCGAATGCCCCGGTGTCACCGGCACCGTGATGCGTTGGGGAGAAGCCCTGCTCACCTTCCAGACCATCATGCGTGGCAACAAAACCGTCATATGCGAGCAGCGCGGCATCAACACCTGCATGCGCTGCAAGTCCTGCATGCAGCGGCTTTCCCATTGTACCAAATTGTGTCTTGATGCCACTCGCCATCGACGCGGCAATGCCAAGTGCGTGTCTGGTCTGGTTGGATGAGAGGCCGAGGATACGCGCCGATGCCATCGCAGCGCCAAAAGTGCCTGCCGTCGCCGTCATGTGAAACCCAGCATGATAATGTGAACGGCCCAGCCATGATCCAATCCTCACGGCCAACTCAACCCCGATCAAGACAGCCTCATGAAACGCCTTGGGCTGAACGGACATTTTATCAGCAAGTGACAGCGCCGCCGGAATCACAGCCACAGAGGTGTGTCCCATCGAGTCAAAATGCGTATCGTCATAGTCGAGCGCATGGGAGAGCGTGCCATTGATCTTGGCAGCCATGCGGGCGGGCAGCCTGCAGCCACACCCAACCACAAAAGCCTCTGGTTTACCGCCCTCATCCTCACCAATTTTCTGCAGGATACGGGCGACAGGTTCGTTCCGTCCGGCAACCGCCACCGCCACCCAGTCAATCAGCGATAGACGCATGACATGGCGCGCATCCTCCGGTATGTCCACACCATCAAATTCACAGACAAACTGGACAATCTGATCCGAAACACTGCTTCTGCCATCTTTGCTGACTGACATCATCAGGTGAACTCCTTGCGGATTGCCGCACTATGCTGGCCGATATCTGGCACCCGATATGGTGCCTCACCTTGCGTCTGAACAGGTAACGCCGCCATGGAAATCTGGGACCCGCCAATCAGCGCTTTCTGGTTGCGCAGGAATCTATGTTCGGACAGATCGGCGACAGAATTCAGCCTTGCGTTGGCGATATTGGCGGCATCGAGCCGGTCGAGGACCTGTTCCGTCGTCAATGCGCCAAAAACACCATCGATGATCCCGTTCAGCGCATCCCGGTTGGCAAAGCGGTCCGGATTGTTGACGAAGCGTGAGTCCTCCACCAGCGCGGCATCAGCCAGAACGGTTGCACAAAATGACCTGAATTCTCGGTTACTCTGCACCGAGAGCAACACCTGCCCCCCATCACCGCAAGGAAACGCCCCATAAGGCGCAACGAAGGTGTGTTTTAACCCCATGCGTTTGGGCGCACCACCCGAATAGCGATGCGCCATCAAAGGCATGTTCATCCAATCTGCCATCACATCAAACATTGAAATCGAAATATCAATTCCCTCACCGGTCCGGCCGCGCTGGATCAAGGCTCTCAGGATTGCAGAAAACGCCGTCATCCCCGTAGAGATATCGGTGATGGAGACGCCAACACGAGAGGGGCTGTCTTCCGTACCAGTGACCGAACAAATGCCACTCTCGCCTTGCACTAGAAAATCATAGGCCTTTTTCGTCGCGGCCTCCCCTGTCTCACCATAACCAGTCACCGCACAGGTGATGAGGCCTGGATTCTGTTGTCGTAGATCGGCGCTAACAAGCCCCATTCGGCCTAGCGCACCCGGCGCCAGATTCGAGACAAGCACATCAGCCCTGGCAAGCATCCGACAGAGCAGGGCCTTGTCTTCATCTGCCTTAAGGTTCAGGCTGATCGACTCCTTGCCCCGGTTCAGCCATGCGAAAATGGCGCTCTGACCACCAGCACCTGAATCATAACCTCTGGCAAAGTCTCCCTCTGGGCGCTCAACCTTGATCACCCTTGCTCCGGCGTTGGCCATCAACAGACCGCAATAGGGGGCGGCAACTGCCTGTTCCAGCGATACAACAAGGATGCCCGAGAGTTCCGCATCAAGACCCATGTTCAACCCTTACCTGACAGTGCCGCGCAAAGTGGAAAATTTCGGCCAACAGAATCGGCCAGAAAAATTTGACACGATCCAGCAAATGATAGTGTGATTGTCTCTGGCTTGCAATTCTGCTCCACAAAAGGGCGCGCAGATCAAATTCATCACCATTGGCACAATAGGGGGTCTCTCATGCCACAATCGACCGACACGCTGAGCGTTGCCATTATCGATGATCATATTCTTTGCGTGACGCTGGACAGGCCAGAGGCGTCAAATGCCTTCAACACAGAAATGGCCTGGGATCTGATTTCGCTTTTCGAGGAACTGGCAGTGGCCCCCGATGATCTGCGGGTTGTCGTGATTACCGGTGCAGGTGACCGAGCCTTTTGTGCCGGCGGTGACCTGAAAGAGCGCAATGGCATGACTGACAGTGAATGGTTTGCCCAGCATCTGGTCTATGAGCGGATGGTACGTGCCGTGGTGGGCTGTCCCCTGCCTCTTATTGGGGCAATTAATGGCGCAGCATATGGTGGCGGGTGCGAGTTGGCCGCCGCACTGGATTTCATCTATGTCAGTGAAAGCGCGCGCTTCGCCCAGACAGAAACAAAGCTCGGCATTATTCCAGGTGCAGGTGGCACTCAGAATCTTGCCCGATCCGTAGGAGAAAAACGGGCTATGGAGTTGATCCTCTCTGGCACCGTGTTTTCCGCCGAAGATGCCCTTGAATGGGGACTCGCCAATGCGATCTGCAAACCGGATGAATTGATGGACGCCACACTCACGGCGGCGCGGACGATTGCGGCGAATGCGCCCATCGCCGTTCGGCAGGCAAAGCAGGCCATCCATAAGGGCCTGCAAATGGGGTTGCTGGATGGCATGGCGTTTGAGATTGAAGCCTATAACCGCACCGTCTCAACAGCCGATCGGCGCGAGGGTGTGCGGGCCTTCAATGAGAGGCGAAAAGCCGTTTTCAAGGGAGAGTAGCTTTGACAGACCGGGTTATTCTGCGCGAGGTGGGCCTGCGAGATGGCTTGCAGCTGATCAAATCGCGGCTGGACACTGCCATCAAGCTGGCATGGATCAGGGCGCAGGCTGAGGTTGGCTTCACCGAAATCGAAGTAACCTCCTTTGTTCCCATATCCGTCCTGCCCCAATTTGCCGATGCCGCCACGGTACTGGCAGATGCGCAGAAAATTGGAAATCTCTTGCCGAGCGTATTGGTGCCCAATCTGCGTGGAGCTGTGATGGCAATGGATACAGGTGCCAGAAAAATTACCTTTGTTCTATCAGTGAGCGACTCCCACAACAGAGCGAATGTTCGACAAAGTACAGATGACTCGCTGGCTATGCTGCGTGACGTGTTGGCCGAACGTGACAATCGACAGAACATAAAGGTTGCCACTGCACTTGCCACCAGTTTTGGCTGCTCAATAGAAGGCGCAGTGAGTGAGGCTCGAGTGACACAGATCGCCGAATTTCTGGCGAAGCAGGGGATCGACGAGATCAATCTTGCTGATACCGTAGGTTATGGTGACCCGGCACAAGTTGGGCGTATCTTCACGGATGTTCAGAACGCCGTGGGTGAACTGCCACTTGCTGCTCATTTCCATGACACCCGTGGACTTGGTCTGGCCAATGTGATGGCTGCGCTAGATGCCGGTGTTCGTCGGTTCGACTCTGCCCTCGGCGGGCTTGGCGGATGCCCCTTTGCCCCGGGGGCGTCAGGCAATATCGCCACCGAGGACACAGTTCATTTGTTTGACAGGCTCGGCATTGATTCGGGAATCGACCTTGGCGCCCTGCTGGAGGTGCGCCATCAACTCGCCGAATGGCTGCCCGGAGAAAAACTGGAGGGACGGTTGCTTGGCGCAGGTCCGGCCGACAGATAATCCCAGCCTAGCAAGCGGCAACCGGTGGTAGCGGCTCACGTCTGCCATAGAACAATTCCCTTACAGCCGGGCTGTTGGTGACACCCGGCCTGTCACGATAACAAAGCGTGGTGATGTAGCGTGTACGCGAACCCTCAACACCAGTCACCCGATGCAAGAGATTACGGCCCCCAAACAGCAGTAATGCTCCCGGAGTTATGGGAATTGTTGTGGTATCCGTCGCCACACCAGCAAGAACGCCGCCGAGACGATCGTAATTGTCATCGCCACTGTCGCGAAGGCCGCGGACATATTCAAACTGTCCGCCCGCTTCCGGTGCCTGCAGCATGACCGAAACGGTAAACATTGCCTCGTCATAATGCCAGCCATGACCGTCCCCTTCATTCATCACATTGATGGTCATCGCTCCGATGGGATCAGCAAAGCGGTGAAAATCCTCGTACCCCAGCACGGCACCAATGAAATCACGCAACGGGTCCCAGCCATAAAGACCCCAAAGCGCCCCGTCATGCGCCAACTGATCGCACCCCACCACATCAAGACGCGTCACCTGACGCTGTCTGCGCGGATGATCAGGGGGCAGGCCGGTGTCATCATGCTCCAAATAGACATTATGCGTGTCGTCACAATGGTAAGCACCAACCGACGCGCTTTTGGCCTCTGCCGCCATCATCTCAACAGCCGCAGCGGTCAGGAAACCCGGCATCAGACAGACACCATCGCGTGCATAGATGCGGCCCATTTCCTTAACAAGTGCCTGCCGGGCTGGGCTTTCCGGATCTGCAATGGGGTAGGCCTCAAGATTGACCAGTTGATTTATCGCTGTCAACGTCATTTTTAGCCTCCTGTTTCAACTATTTGTAAAACGGTAGGTCAAAAGAAATCGCATGAAAAGCCGATTCTTTGGAAAAGCTGGCTGCCACTCCATCCTGCTTGACGGCGTGACAATGGTGGGCGCTATTATGTTGTCTGAAACAGACAATTTTCAAAACGGGATTTCAATGACACCCATTTTCAAATTTGAGGGAATCTACACCCCGATAGTGACGCCCTATCGTGATGACGGGAACATGAACTGGGACGCACTTGCCAACCTCATTGATTTTTTGATTGAAAAGGGTGTGCATGGTCTGATCTCAGGTGGATCAACAGGTGAAAACTACGCACAGACAGTCGAGGAACGATTGCAAACTGCCCGGTTTGTCAAAGACCAGGTGAAAGGGCGACTGCCACTGGTGGTTGGAACCGGCGCCATGCTGACAGAGGACTCAATCGCTCTGGCAAAAGGTGCCCGTGAGCTGGACGCCGATGCCATCCTGCTGGCAAGCCCAGCCTATTCTGTGCCGACAGACAGGGAAAATGCCCTCAACGCGCTGGCCATCGACAAGGCAGCCAATCTTCCGGTTATGCTGTACAACTATCCGCACCGCACCGGCACGATGATGGGAGAGGAGTTTCTCGACAGGGTTGGACGATCGCGCAATTTCTGCGGAATCAAGGAAAGTTCAGGCGACATCAACCGTGTCCATCTTCTCGCCCGGGATTATCCGCATATCACGCTTGGCTGCGGAATGGATGATCAGGCACTGGAGTTTTTTGCCTGGGGTGCGCCCTTCTGGGTGTGCGGCGGCTCAAACTTCCTGCCAGAGGAACATATTGCACTTTATGAGGCCTGTATTCTGCAGGGCGATTTTGCCAAGGGACGGCGGATCATGGCGGCAATGCTGCCGCTGATGCGGGTGCTGGAACAGGGTGGAAAATTCATTCAGACCATCAAACATGGTGTTACCATGACCGGCATCGAGGCAGGTTCGGTGCGGCCACCGCTTACCAACCTGAACAAGGATGACAAGAGATCGCTCGAACAGGTGTTACGCATTCTCAAAACCACAATCGCGGCGATCAGGGCGGAGGACTAGACAATGGATCTGCTGACAAAGGATGAATACAGGGCCATTGCGGCCTCTCTATCATTTCCAACCGAGGCCTTTATTGATGGCGGGTTTCGGCCAGCGATTTCCGGCAAAACCTATGAAACGGTCAATCCGGCAACAGGCGCGCATCTTGCCGACATTGCGTCATGCGGCGCTGGGGATGTGGATTTTGCTGTCCGCAAGGCGCGTGATGCCTTCGAGGATGGCCGGTGGTCGCGCCAGCATCCGTCTGCACGCAAGGATGTGCTGATCCGTCTTGCCAAACTTCTGACCCGCAATGCGCATGAATTGGCAGTTATGGAGAGCCTGGACAGTGGCAAGACGATTCTTGATTGCCAAACGATAGACATTCCCGAGACCATTTCCACAATCAAATGGCACGCCGAGGCAATCGACAAGATCTATGATCAGGTAAGCCCCGCGTCAGATGACCATATTTCAATGATCGTGCGTGAGCCAATCGGCGTTGTTGGTTTGGTTTTACCGTGGAATTTTCCACTGCTCATGCTTGCCTGGAAAATCGGTCCCGCCCTGGCCGCTGGCTGTTCGGTGGTCGTAAAACCAGCAATGGAGACAGCCCTCACCTCGCTGCGCGTTGCTGAATTGGCGATGGAGGCCGGCATTCCAGCCGGTGTTCTCAACATTCTTCCAGGTGGCGGTGCTGACGCCGGGGAACCTATCGGCAGACATATGGATATCGACATGGTTTCGTTCACGGGCTCAACAGCAACCGGCAAGAGGTTTCTTGGCTATGCGGCAGAGAGTAACGCCAAGGAAGTTGTTCTCGAAATGGGTGGGAAGAACCCCGCAATTGTGATGGATGATGCGGAAAACCTCGATCGGGTTGCCCAGCATCTTGTCAATGGAGCGTTCTGGAACATGGGTGAGAATTGCTCTGCCAGCTCGCGTCTGATCGTGCATAAGGATGTAAAGGCAGAATTGCTGGAGCGGATAGGCCATCATGCGTCGCAATGGAACCTCGGTGATCCGCTTGATCCTGAGACAAGGCTTGGCGCGCTGGTCTCAAAAACCCATTTCGACAAAGTGTGCAGCTATCTGGAAAAGGCGGACAATGTCTTGATTGGCGGCGGCGCAAAGGATGGGTTTGTCGAGGCGACTGTGGTTGAAGTCGCCGACAATGACTCGCTTCTGGCGCGTGACGAGATTTTTGGACCCGTGATCAGCGTCATTGAAATTTCAGGTTTTGACGAGGCCATCGCCATCGCCAACGACACGGATTACGGCCTTTGTGCATCAATTTTTACAGCAAATGCGAAGCGTGCCCTCCGCGGAGCCCGCAGCATTCGTGCAGGCACTGTTACTGTCAACAGCTATGGAGAGGGTGACATAACCACACCATTTGGCGGCTTCAAACAATCAGGCTTTGGAGGACGCGACAATGGCATTCATGCCCATGACCAATACACCCAGCTGAAAACCATCTGGATTGATCTCGCCGATGATGAGGATGAAGCCGTAAGCTGACCGGCAACCGGCAATCCAGGGTCGTCAGGGAAGGCTCAATTTCGCCATCCTGCCACCATCAATGCTGTAGATTTGGCCAGTGATAAAACTGCTCTCCTCAGCAGCGAGAAAGGCGACGAGTGCAGCAACCTCTTCGGGACTGCCGGTTCGGCCCACTGGATGAATCCGGCCGATGTTCCGTCGAAATCCCTCCGGGTCCTCTCTGTTTTCAATGAAACTCTCATTGAGTGGCGTATCAATCCAGCCAGGGGCAACCGCATTGCAGCGAATACCCTCATCTCCATGATCAATAGCAACCGCTCTGGTCAGGCCGTGAAGCCCGGCCTTTGACGCACAATAGGCAGCATGTCCGGGATTGGCTGCCAGCCCCTCAACCGACCCGATATTGACAATGCTGCCACGTGTCCTGCGAAGAGCCGGCAGTGCCGATCGGATCATCAAAAAGGGCGCTGTCAGATTGACCATCAGATTGTCCTGCCACATCGCCAATGTCATATCGGCGAGACCAATCTCCTGCATCTGTCCGGCATTGTTGACCAGAACATCAATCCGGCCAGCTCGCGCGATCACTTCCTCAACAACCCGGCTGGGGCAATCCGGATCGGCAAAATCCGCGATCACATGATCAAACCGATCATCAACACCGCGCTGGGCGGTAAACACCCTCGCGCCCTCGCGTTCCAAGCGCAGGGCAATTGCCTGCCCTATTCCCCCTCGCCCGCCGGTGACAATCGCAACCTTGTCGACAAAACGCTTCATTGCACTGGTTTCCCGCCATTTACCTCAATCAGTGAGCCACAGAGATAGCGGGCTGCGTCAGAGGCAAGAAAAAGCACCACCTCGGTGATATCATCCGGCTCGGCTATACGCCCCAAAGGAACCGTCCGGCCAAGTTCGGCAATTGCATCATTGGGGTCAAACCCCCGTTTTTCAAATCCTGAGCGCAGCATTGGTGTATTCACCTCATTTGGACAGACAGCGTTGACGCGAATGCCCAGATGCGCATGGTCCATGCCCATACATTGCGTGAGTGAGGCAAGAGCCGCCTTGGTCATGCAGTAAAGGGCGTGATCTGGTCCGGGTCGCAACCCCCAACAGGACGCAACATTGACGATGGCCCCACCACCGGTTGTTGCCATCAATGGTATGGCTGCGCGGGAGATGCGAAAAGGTGCCTCGACATTCACCCCCACAGCCAAATTCCAATCAGCATCTGTTGTTTCAACAACTGAGCCACGTGTGATGACGCCAGCGTTATTAACAAGAATATCCAATCCACCAAGCAGCGTTGCCGCCGCAGCAGGCAAGCCGTCGGCATAGTTGGCATCCAGCAGATCGCCAGGGAGATGCGCCTCAGCCTCCAGCGCCGCCACATCAAGGTCGGCCACCGCAACCTGAGCACCCGCGGTGCGAAACCGCTGAACAATCTGCCTGCCAATGCCCCCAGACGCGCCAGTTACCAAGATTTTTCTGTCATCAAATCGCATTTTTCGAAACCTGCCATCGCCATCCATCCTTACCGTCAATAGCTTTGATTCAGCTCATCAGCTGCTGGAATCTCACGCTCACGCCGCGCGATGAAATCCAGCAATTCCTCATCTTTCGCTTCGTCGAGCTTTGGTTCCTCGTAGACAGACAGCAAATGCCGCGCATGGGCCAGTGCCCGCGCGGTAATCTCAACACTGCCCTCGGCCGCCCATTGCTCAACCGAGTTGTTATCAAAAAGCCGGGGCATGAAAAAGGCCTCCTGAAAATGCTCCTGCGTGTGCGAATGGCCAAGATAGTGACCGCCCGGCCCAACATCGGCGATCGCCGAAAAAGCCTGATCAAAGTCATCCCAGTTCAATCCTTCGGCCATTTTGTAAGCCATTGCACATTGTTCAGCATCGACAATAAACTTTGCCACGGAACAGTGCATGCCGGCCTCATTCCATCCAGCAGAATGCCAGATATAGTTGGCACCGGAATGCATGACCGCCGAGAGAGTGGTTGCACTCTCATAACCGGCCTGTGCATCAAAAGTCTTGGCACCACCCAGCGTATTGGAGGTTCGCCACGGCACGCCGTAAAACCTTGCCATCTGCCCAATCATGAAATTCATCAGGCTGATTTCTGGCGTACCAGCCATCGGCGCACCTGATTGCATCGACACGGTGGACAGGAAATGACCGTAGATTGCCGGAGTTCCCTTTCTGATAATCTGGGTATAGGCGAGTGCCGACAGTGCCTCGGCGTTCAATTGCGCAACTGCTGCCGGAATGCTGGCTGGCGTATTCGCCCCACCAAGGACGAAGGGAGAGCAAAGCACTGGCTGATTCCGGCGACTAAAGGCGCGCATCGCCCCCAGCATTGTCTCATCCCACACAAGCGGTGAGTTGCCATTGCAGTTTCCCGTTGTGACAGCGTGATGTTCCATCACTTCGTCACCAAAAAGAATGGCACACATATCCATGACATCCTCAGCATTTTTGGGACTGGTGGTCATCCCCATGAAGGTCTTGTCTGAATATTTCATCGATGAATAGGTGATGCGCAGATGCCGTTGGCTGATCGGATGGTCATACGGCTCAACAATATGATGGGCCGAGGAGTGGAGTGCTGGCATCATGTGACTGAGCTTGTGAAACATGGCCAGATCGTCCAGCGTCGGGTTGCGGCGGACATCGTCGAGATCGCGCAAATAGGGTGCGCCAGTCATTGGAACGAAAATGGCGTTGCGGCCACCAAGTTTCAGATTTTTCGCCGTATCACGTGCCTTATAGGTAAATTCAGAGGGTATGCTCGCCACCAGATCGCGAATGAGTCCACGATCTGGATAAACCACCTCATCAATAATCTTGGCTCCAGCTCGCCGCCAATCATCAAGCGCGATGGTATCACGAAACTGAATGCCCACATTCTCAAGTATATCCATCGAGGCATTATCAAGGCGTTCGATATCATCAGCGGACATGATCTCACACATCGGAAGCCTGTTCTCCAAGCCAGCGAGCATGTCAAATTTCGGCGCTGTGCGAAGCGCACGGCGGCTGGCACGACCACCTGAACGCGAACGAGACGGTGTATCGTTCATCTTTTCTCCTCCCCCAGAATAGTCACCCAGAATACCGCCATCCGCGTTCCTGAATAGGCAGTTTCTGTGCGGAAAACGACACTTCAGATGTTCTGGGGTGCGGGCTTGCCTGTCTGCAAGCGACGCTCTCTGACCCAGATATAGATGCCCGCAACAACAATCAGGGCACCTCCTGAATAGGTCATGATATCAATGGTTTCTCCAAGAATCATCACGCCAACAGTCGATGCAAAGAAAATCCTTGTATAGCGAAACGGGCTGATAACTGACAATTCACCGATGCGGGTCGCCGTTGTCAGAAGGACAAGGCCAACCCCTCCCAGCACAATCATCCCAAACAGATAGAGCCATGTCCGGCTATCTGGCCATTGCAACCCATTAGTGCCATAGAGCATGCCCACACCGGTAAGCGTAACAAGCAGGCTGGAATAGAAGGACAGCAGGATTGTTGAAATGGATTTACGGGTGAGCCGCGAACCAATGTCACGCATCGACATTCCCAGGACACCAAACACAGCGATCAGTGTGTAAAGATTGAAGTCACTCATTCCCGGACGAATGATCATCAACACACCGACAAACCCCACGGCAACGGCGCCAACACGGTGTACGCCAATCCTTTCCTTGAGAAATAGAAAGGCAAAGAGTGTGAGTACCAGCGGGAGGGTCTGCATGATCATTGAAACCAACGACAGTGGCGCATAGGCGAGCGCAACGAAAATACCAATCGTGGCAACGACTTCACCAAAATTATGCAGCATCACACTTGGTTCAAAAAAAGCGCAGCTCCAGACACGTTCACCTCGTCTCTCTAGGATGACGTAGAAGCCAATGGCGCAGCCAATGCCAAACGCCATCATGACCTCACCAGTCGGCAGGGATTCAGTCGACAGTTTCAGGAACAGGTCAGCGAAAGTGAAACTCGCCATGCTGGCAACCATCAGGAGGATGCCGCGCAAATTTTCCGATTGTAAGGCCA
>JAYNHH010000016.1:20332-50818 GCA_038107835.1 Alphaproteobacteria bacterium | reverse complement strand
CGACACGCGGATTATGATTCCGCTGCTCTAACCAGCTGAGCTACTCCGCCATAATCGGGCCGGTTTGCGGCGCGACAGCCATGCTTGGCGCTTGATGTCGCCCTTTTAAGGCTTTAAGGGTATCATCGTCAAGCCCGATATCGGCAGCGCCGCGAAAATTTCGCCGGGCGCTCTGCCCAGCACCGGGCCCGCATCAGCCCCAGGCCGGACAAACGCCATGATCGAGAATTTCCTGACCGCCTTCATCGTCTATTTCGTCGTCATCGACCCGATCGGCACCGCCCCCATTTTTCTGGCGGTCACAGCGGCGCAGGACAAGCGCGCAAAAATCCGCACCGCCATCGAGGCAACGCTGGTGGCGACGCTGATCATGGTGTTCTTTGCGCTGTGCGGATCATGGGTGCTGCGCTATCTGCAGATCGGCGAGCCAGCCTTCAAGATCGCCGGTGGCGTGATCCTGTTCCTGGTGGCGTGGGACATGCTGACCAGCAAACGCCAGGCGCGCAAACGCCGTGAGACAACCGGTCCTGAAACCGGCCCTGCCCCTGCCCATGCTGCTGAGGCTGGTGCCAGAACCACCCCCGGCAAGCAGCACACAAAAGACACCAGCGGCAACGATGATGAACCGGAAAATGTGGCAATCTTCCCGCTCGCCATCCCGATGCTGGCCGGACCGGCGGCGATCATGTCGGTGATGGTCGTATCCGCCGATTTCAGTGGCAGCATGGTAATGAGCCTGACCGGCTATGGCGCACTGCTGGCGGTGATGCTGGCAACCGGCAAGATCATGGTGCTGACGGCAATCGCCGACAGGATGATCGACCCGCGGCTGAGCAATGTATTCTCGCGGGTGACGGCGATCATTCTGGCAGCGCTGTCGGTGCAATATGTGATTGACGGGCTGACGGCGCTGCAGCTGATCGCGGCGCCATGAACCCGCCCTAATTATGCCGCAAATAAGGCCTAGGGTGCGCATAACTGCAGCTGTGTCCAAGCGCCCATGCACCAGCACCCCCCAATCCCTCCCGTGACGAGACGTGAAATGCAACAAGACATTCTGATCATTGGCGTGCTGTTTCCAGCAATCCCGCTGATGATGATCAATTTCGGCAACCGCTACACCGTGCTGGCAAGCCTGATCCGCGACCTGCATGACGCAGTGATCCGAGACAACACCTCGCTGGGTGATGCCGAGCGCTTCCTGCGGCAGATCAATACCCTGCGCAAACGCCTGCGGCTGATCGGCATCGTGCAGACGATCTCGGCCCTTGCTTTCTGTTTTGCACTGTCGGCGATGATCGCTACCTATCTGGACGCACATGATGTCGGCAGCTGGCTGTTTTTCGGCTCGATCATTCTGATGGTACTGGCGATGCTCGGCTTCACCATCGAAATCCAGATCGCCAATTCGGCGCTTGACGTCCATATCTCGGATCTGGAGGACCATCATGAATGGCACCATCTGATCACGCCGAAGCGCCGCCGGCGTGCCGCCAAAAAAGCCGCCAAAAAGGCTGTTCAGCAAGCCGCCGAGAACGATGACGGCAAGACCAGCGGCCCCATTGGATTGCGGAGCAGAAAGCCGGACAGATGGCCGGTCTAGCCCGGCGTCATCTGCGCACGCAGGCGTTTCTTGTCGATCTTGCCAACGCTTGTTCTGGCAAGCTCCGCCACGATATCGATCCGTTCCGGCAGCGCCCATTTCGACAGCGCCCCCGCGGCAATCTCGGCCTCGAGCGCGGCGGTGATGTCGGCTGGCAGGCGCTCTGCATCGGCGCCCACCACCGGCACCACCAGCAAGCGCGGCCGTTCACCCCATTTCGGGTGGGGAATGCCAATGGCCGCGACCTCAGCGACACCATCGACGGCGGAAGCAATGCTCTCCAGCGTCAGCGAGGAAATCCACTCACCACCGGATTTGATCACATCCTTCAACCGGTCGGTAATCATCAGCGAGCCATCCGCCTCGATCCGGCCAACATCGCCGGTGTGCATGTAACCGCCACGCCACAGGGCGGCGGTGGCGTCGGCATCTTTCAGGTAAGCCTCATTGAGCCAGGGCGCGCGCGCCACAATTTCGCCAGTGGAAACACCATCGCGTGGCACATCCCGCATCTCGGCATCGACAACGCGCAGCTCGACCATCGCCGCTGGCCGCCCTGTTTTCAGCCGCGCCGCGACATCGGACTCATCTGCCGGATCAAGATGCACCGTTGTCAGCAACGGGCAGGTCTCGGACAGGCCATAGGCGGAAAACACATTAATACCCCGTGCCAGCGCCGCTTCGGCCAGACCGCGCGGCAATGCCGAACCGCCGATCACCACCTTCCATCTGGCAAGCGTTACCTCAGCCGCCGCATCACAGGTCAGCAGCATATGCAGAATGGTCGGCACGCAATGCGAGAAGGTGACACCATGCCGGTCGATAAGGCGGACAAGATTGTCCGGCTGATAGCGCCCCGGATAGATCTGCCTGAGCCCAAGCATCGTCGCCGCATAGGGAAAGCCCCAGCCATGCACATGGAACATCGGCGTAATCGGCATATAGACATCATGGGTGTGAAAGCGATTGCCCGCCGCCATCGGCCCGAATGTCGACAGGATGCCCATCGTATGCAGCACCAGCTGGCGATGCGAATAGGCAACCCCTTTCGGATCACCGGTGGTGCCGGTGGTGTAGAAACAGGTAGCGCGGAGATTTTCATCAAAATCGGGAAAGTCGAATGTCGGCGGTGCCGCCACCATCATCGCATCGACAATGCCGTCAATGGCAAGCGCACTGACCGGCACCGGCCCGGTGGGCGCATCGCGCATCACAAAAAGCCGCACCGGACGCTCGACCATGGCCATGGCCTCTTCCAGAAGCGGCAGAAAATCAACATGCACCAGAATGACATCATCCTCGGCATGGTCGATCGTATAGGCGATCTGGGCTGGTGACAGGCGGATGTTGATCGTATGCAGGACCGCGCCCATCATCGGCACGGCAAAGAAACATTCCAGATAACGGTGCGTGTCCCAATCCATCACACCGACCACATCCCCCTGGCCGACACCAGCATGGGAGAGCGCGCCCGCCAATTGGTGCAGCCTGCAGGCAAAGTCGCGATAGGTGAAATGGCCGAGGCCATCGCTGATGATCTGCTGATCCGGCACCGTCTGCAGCGGCGCTGTCAGCAGGGTTTTGATCAGAAGTGGAAAATCAGCGTTCATAAGGCACCGGCGGCTTTGGTCTCTACCCTGAAAAACCTAACAGCAGACCCGCCCATTGCAAGCCGTTTCATCGGCAGCTGAAATCGGCAACCAGCATTGTTGACAGCGTGTGGATCAGACGGCAAGCGCCGCAAGCGGTGCGGCGGTAATCCAGCCCCCACCGAGCAGATGCTGGCTGTCATCAGCGTCATAGATGGCCGCTGCCTGCCCCGCGGCAATGCCAAATTGCGGCTCCTGCAGCCGGATGACGGCACCCTCGTCATCAACGGACTCGATGATGGCCGGCATCGCCGGTGCCGTATTGCGAAGCCGCGCCAGGACAGCACGGCCCGGCAGGGGAGCCCCATCGCGCGCCACCCAGCTGGTCTCGCCAAGATGCACCTGTTCACAGGCAAGCGCAGTTTGCGGACCGACAATGACCTGATGCGTTGCCGGATCAATGCCGACAACATAGAGCGGACCCTCAGCCTCATCAGCATCCTTGCGACCGCCAATGCCAAGGCCGCGCCGCTGGCCGATGGTATAGTCAATAATGCCGTTATGCCGGCCAAGCACGGTGCCATCAAGATGCACGATGTCTCCGGCCTCAACCGCGCCCGGCCGCAAGCGCCGCACCACATCGCCATAACGGCCATTGGGTACAAAACAGATATCCTGACTGTCCGGCTTGTCAGCCACGCTGAGGCCGTGCCGGTGAGCCAGATCACGGGTTTCCTCCTTGCTCAGCCCGCCAAGGGGAAAGCGCAGATAATCAAGCTGGTCCGGCGTTGTCGCAAACAGGAAATAGGACTGGTCCTTGCTGGCGTCAGCACCGCGATGGAGAACCGGGCCGGCAGCTGTATCGAAACGCTGGACATAGTGACCGGTGGCAAGACAATCTGCCCCCAGTTCACGGGCGGTTGTCAGCAGATCGGAAAATTTGACCGTCTGGTTGCATCTGACACAGGGAATGGGTGTTTCACCGCGCAGATAGCTGTCAGCAAAATCCTGCATCACCTGATTGTGAAACCGGCTTTCATAGTCAAGAACATAATGTGGGATGCCAAGGCGCGCGGCCACCGTGCGGGCATCATGGATATCGACCCCGGCACAGCAGGCTCCCTTCGCCTGAACGGCGACACCATGATCATAGAGCTGCAGGGTAATGCCGATGACCTCATAGCCCTGCTCATGCAGGAGGGCGGCCGTCACCGAACTGTCGACACCGCCAGACATGGCAACAACGACACGTGTCTCAGCCTCCGGCTTGGCAAAGCCGAGCGAATTACAGGCCGTTAAGACAGGCGATATCGGTTGTGATGTCGGTGTCGACACCATGGATCCGGTTCCTTACATATCCTCGGGTACGGTCAGACGCAGCCCATCAAGCGCATCCGACATTTCGATCTGGCATCCAAGGCGCGAGGTCTCGGTAAGGCCGAAGGCCAAGTCCAGCATATCTTCCTCATCCTCACTCGGGCCGCCGGTTTTGGCAAACCAATCTGGATCGACAATGACATGGCAGGTCGCACAGGACAGGCAGCCACCGCAGGTACCCTCGATCCCCAGATTGGCATCACGGCCAGCTTCCATGACGGTGACACCATCATCAACGCTCACATCATGCTGCTTGCCATCCGGCGTGGTAAAAATAATTGTTGGCATGGTCTACTCACTCCATTGAACGACGCCCGTGAAAAGGCGCTGTTGCCCCATTCGAAAACGTCGACTTTACTTAAGGCTGCGGCGATGCTTTTACAACCCAGCCAGCACTTGCGCAAGCCTTTCAAAATCTTCCTTTCGGGTCTGCCACCCGCCGGAAACGCGGATCGCCTGTGCCGCCTTTTCACCAGCACGCATCGCGGTCAGGACATGGCTGGCTGTTACCTTGCCCGAGGAACAGGCTGAACCCGCGCTGACGGCAACACCGGCAATATCAAGGGCCATGACCAAGGTCTCTGAGGATTTTCCACCAACAGCAAGACAGGAGGTGTTGCCAAGACGGGGCGCAGCGGCCCCAAACAGAGCAACATCCGGACGCGCCGCAGCAACCTCAGCCTCAAAGGCATCTCGCCAACCCGCCATATCACGAAAATGCGCGACATCACCAAAGGCAGCGGTGGCTGCCGCGCCAAAGCCGGTGATGCCGAGAATATTTTCCGTTCCGGACCGCCGACCCTGTTCCTGACCACCACCGCGCAGCAGACTTGTCAGACGCATTCCCGGGCGGACAACAAGCGCCCCGACACCTGTCGGACCGCCAATCTTGTGCGCGGAAAAGCTGGCAAAATCGAGTCCAAGCGCTGCCAGATCAATATGTGTCTTTCCGAGCAGCTGCACCATGTCGCTATGCGTCGCCAGACCGGCGTCGCGGGCGATCTCGACAATCCCGGCAAGCGGCTGGATCACGCCGGTTTCGTTGTTGGCCGCCATCACCGACACAATTGTCTGATCCCGCTGATCCGCCGGAAGCGCCGCAACCATCTGTTTGAGTGCTGCAAGATCAACCAGGCCATCGTCTGTCACCGGCAGCAGGCTGGCCTGTGGGGCGGCCTGCAGAACGGAATCATGCTCGATCGCGCTGGTGATCACATGCGAAAAACCAGACAGCGCAAGATTATTCGCCTCGGTACCGCCACTGGTAAAGACCACATCCTGCGCACGGCACCCGATCAGCAGGCCGAGAGACTGGCGCGCATCCTCAACAAGCAACCGCGCCCGGCGGCCAAACCCATGCACTGAGGAGGGGTTGGCGGGCGGTCCCATCGCCTGATGGATTGCAGCAACAGCCTCGGCGCGCAACGGCGCGGTGGCATTATTGTCCAGATATATGGGGTCAGCGACCGGCATTGAAACGACCACACATTACGTTTTACGGGACCGATCTAGCTTTTGGTTGGCTTGCGGCCAGCATAGCCAGTGGCCGGATCATCATCGCGCAGCGGCTTTCCGGCATCATCATGCATCGCCGTCGGTGCCAACCGGTCTTCCATATCATTCAGGCGGGCGCGCAGCGATTGCACCTCGTCAACAAGCGCGGCGATCGTGCGCTCACGTGGGTCAACCTCACCCGGATTGGCAACCGCATAGGCCTGAAACCTGTCGTCGGCCCTGCCAGCACCGGCCTTTGCCGCCACCTGCCGCGCTGGCACCCCAACAACGGTAGCGCCTTCGGGAACATCTCTGGTCACAACGGAATTGCCACCAACACGCGCGCAGGCATTGACAGTGATGTTGCCAAGCACCTGGGCGCCAGAGCCGATGATCACATTGTCACCGATTGTTGGATGGCGTTTGACAGACCGCTGCGCGCTCGCATCAACAGCTGGCAGGACGCCGCCAAGCGTCACCCCCTGATACAGCGTCACATCGCGGCCGATGACCGACGTTTCACCAATAACAACACCGGCCCCATGATCGACAAAAAAACCACAGCCAATGGTTGCGCCAGGATGAATTTCAATATTGGTAACCATGCGGGCAAACTGCATGATGAAGCGGGAGATGAATTTAAACCCCGCACGCCACAGCGGATTGGCCAGACGATAGGCAAGCATCACCTGAAAGCTGGGATAGAGAAACACTGCCGCAAGCCTTGAACTGGCTGCGGGGTCACGCTCCATGATGGCGTTCAGATCTCGGCTCAGTCTGGCAAACATCTGCTTCTGCTTCCGTTCAGGTTTTCGATCAGCGTTATCATAACAACCATTAACCAATGGCCAATGCTCCATGAGTGCCAAAGCTGGCTTGGCGTCGCCCCGATATTGGGATATAAGCCCTTTTTACAATATCACAAGACGAACGGAAAAAACATGCCTGAGGTGATTATCAACGGCCCCGAGGGGCGGATCGAATGTCGCTACATGCCCGCCGAAGCGCCCGATGCGCCAACTGCGTTGATCCTGCATCCCGAGCCCGACAAGGGCGGCACCATGAACAATCGCGTCACCTATTCGCTGTATAAGCATTTTCAGGCCCGTGGCTTTTCCGTGATGCGTTTCAATTTCCGTGGCGTCGGCCGCAGCCAGGGTCAATATGACAATGGCGAGGGCGAGCTGTCTGATGCAGCGACAGCGATGGATTGGCTGCAGGCTCAGAATCCAGCTTCAAGCCAATGCTGGATTGCCGGCTTTTCCTTCGGTTCATGGATCGGCATGCAGTTGATGATGCGCCGCCCCGAGATCAGAGGCTTTGTCTCGGTGGCACCACCGGCGACAACGCATGATTTCTCGTTTCTTGCCCCCTGCCCGGCATCCGGCCTGATCATCCATGGCGAGGAGGACACGGTTGTGCCACCCGATGCGGTGCACAAGCTCGTTGAGCGCATTTCCATCCAGAAAGGGGTGAAAATCGACGTTGACGTGGTGCCGGGAGCCAACCATTTCTTTGCCGATCATCTTGATGAGTTGATCGCCCGCATTGGTGGCTATCTGGACACGGCACTCACCGCCCCGGATTTTGATCCGCTGGCATGATGGTGTCGCGGGGAAAGACATATTGATACAGCGGGGAGCAGAGCAGATTCCTGCCTCTTCCCGCTCAGCCAACAGCCCAAGTGGCCAGACGTAAAATCAGGCGATTGTCATGAACCATAAATCAGCCCTTATTCAACAATTCACCGAACGTGGCTACATGCATCAGGCAACCAACCTCAAGGGGTTGGACGAGACGGCCACACAGCAGATTGTGCCGACCTATATCGGGTTCGACTGCACGGCGGACAGCCTGCATGTCGGCTCGCTGGTGCAGATCATGATGCTGCGCATCATCCAGAAATCCGGACACAAGCCGATCGTCCTGATGGGGGGCGGCACGACCAAGGTCGGTGATCCCTCGGGCAAGGATACGGCGCGCCCCCTGCTGTCAGATCAGGATATCGAGCACAACAAGCAGGGCATCAAGAAGGTCTTCGAGAAATATCTGACCTTTGGCGATGGCCCAACCGACGCGGTGATGGTCGACAATGCCGACTGGCTGGACAATCTTGCCTATGTGCGGTTTCTGCGCGATTACGGACCGCATTTCTCGATCAACCGGATGATGGCGATGGAGTCGGTCAAATTGCGACTTGAGCGTGAGCAGCCGCTGTCTTTCCTGGAATTCAACTACGCCATCCTGCAGGCCTATGATTTTCTGGAGCTGCGCCGACGCTATGGCTGTCTGTTGCAGCTTGGCGGTTCTGATCAATGGGGCAACATCGTCAGCGGGATAGACCTGACACGCCGGGTCGATGCGCAGGAAATCTTCGGTTTGACCTCGCCTTTGATCACCACCGCCTCTGGGGCAAAAATGGGCAAATCAGCCGATGGCGCGATCTGGCTGAATGCCGAAAAACTGTCGCCATTCCATTTCTGGCAGTTCTGGCGCAACACCGAGGATGCCGATGTCGGCCGCTTCCTTGCGCTGTTTACCGAGCTGCCGATGGATGAGGTAAACCGCCTGAGCGCACTGCAGGGTGCCAAAATCAATGAGGCGAAAATCATTCTGGCCAATGAGGCGACGATCCTGTGCCATGGTGCCGACGCCGCCCGAGAGGCGATGCAGACCGCCAAGCAGACCTTTGTCTCAGGTGGCGGTGTTTCGGATGGCCTGCCGCAGACCGAGGTCAGTGCGGATGAAGCCAACGGCATGGAGATGATCACCGCTCTCAACAAGGTGGGATTTGCCACCTCGAACGGCGAGGCAAGACGACTCATCCGCGGGGGTGGTGCGCGGTTGAATGACGCCCAGATCAATGATGAGTCAAAAACCCTGTCGCCTGATGATTTCATTGATGGCAAGGCAAAGATTTCGGCTGGCAAGAAACGGCATGCGCTGCTGGTGCTTGCCTGAACTACTGGTTGGCGGCCGACCCGTCTGCCTTGTCGTCAATGCCGAGTATCCTTGCGCCTTCACGCTTCAGCCAATCGGGGCTGACGACGTCACGCAGAATGCCCGGGATCAATGACGCGGCATTTGTCGTTGTCTGCGGATCATCAATCGACCCTGTCATGGAAAATTGTGTAACAAACAGACCACCCTTGTCCGCCCCGGTCAGGATATTGCCCAGAAGCGGAATGGCACCAATCACCTGATTGAGGAGATTGGCCGGAACAAGATTGCCACTGACCTCGACGTCGCGCGACAAGGTGTCGTAGCGACCGACCATCGACAGTGCGATATCGACACCACCTCCGCGCATTTGCCTGATATCGACGAGCGAGCCACGCTTGCGGAATTCAGCCTCGCCCCATTCAAAGCGTGTGCCGTCGCCCTTGACGAGGCCGAGCAGACCAATCGGCCCAAGGACCGAAAAGGCCCGCACCGCTCTTGGTGCCTCGACAACGTTGAATTCACGAATCTTTATCTGTGTGTCAAATTCAGCAAAATTGTCTGGTGTGTAGATATTGACGAGTTCGATATTGCCTGCGCGGATGGTATCAGTGACATTGAGACCGGTGAGCATTCTGCCGGCATTCGCCGAGGTCATTTCCAGCTTTGGAGGAGTGTTTTCACCATCAGAGAATTTGATGGTTGTCTCGGCCCCACCAACAAGGCCGGTTCCGCGCAGAAATTCACCCGTGTCACCATAGATTACCGTCAGATCCGCCTCCTCGATCAGCGGCCTGCCCTGAAACATGAGATCGCCATTGAGGACGGCCCTGCCACCCCCCGTCCTGTGTTTGCTTCCAATCAGATGCCCGGCAAGCGTGAGTCCATCACCAATTACAAACTGGTTGGCTGTCAGATCAAAACTGATTTTGCGGTCGGCACCGATGCCGCTATTGCGCCGCAGCGGCACCAGATCAATAATGCGTGCCGTCGCGCTGACCTTTACACCTTCGCCACTGTTCTCAATGATCACATCGCGCAGATCATTGCCCGGCCATTTGATGCGTTCAAGAAGCGCGCCCTGCACCGAACCGCCCGGCCCAAGTGCAACCTGACCCAGAACGGAGAGGCTGCCAAGCGAGATATTGACGTCCTGCAGTGAGTCAACGCGCCCATTGCGCAACAGAAAAGTCAGGCGGGCATGGCCATTTTCCGAAGGCAATTTTGCCCATGATATGTCCGGCACATTGACCGAGGCGCTGCGCATCTGCGCGGCAAGATCAACACTGACCTCCGTCAACGCCATATCACCACTCATCGTGACACTGCCGCCAACCTGCCCGCCAACATCAAAACCGGTGATGCCGGCAAGCATCTGCGCCATTGTCCTCGACGGAGCCGCCTTGCCAATGAAGCTCACATTGTCATTGACCGCATCAGAGCGAAAGCTGAAATCACCGGAAATGCCAGCGATCGCCGCCGTACCGGAAATCTCGATCACATCCCTGGCGAAATTTGCCACAAGATCGGCATTCTCGATGGTCGTGCCATAGGGCAGATTTTGAAAGGACCCGTCGCTGATAGTGGCATCTATGGCAAACGAAATCGCGTTCCTGTCAAGGCTCTGCCGGATCGGAAAGGCAGCATTCAGCGCAAGCTCAACCTCGCCCTGTGGCTGCATAGCCGCTACCTCGAACACACCAACCCTGCCAAGACCAAATTCGCCACCAACGGCAATGGCGGTCGACAGGCTTCCCTTGAACGCCATTTTCACCTCTGCCTGCGGCACTGTCCCAGCGAGAGGTGAGGGAATGGTCACCCTGCCATATTGCAGGGCGAGATCAGCGATATTGGCCTGATTGAGGACAATCGTCGCCATGTCCGTCTCGAGGCTGAGCTTGCCGTAGACATTGGTCATCGCAGGTGCCGCGCCAGTCAGGGTGATTTCAGCATTGGCCATCGCCAGACTACCAGTCAACATCTTGATTTGCGGTTCCGCCCCGTCAAGTTCTGCGGTGAGGCTGAGCGTCGCATCCTGCACCACCCCGGATGGAATCTGATCTGCAACCCATTGCCGCGTCGCAGGCTGCAGCCATCGTGGCCACAACGCATGAAACAAATCGCGCTGCATCTGTTTGCTGGCCATCGACAATGACAGCGTCTGCGGCGTCCAGTCATTGGCAAGGTCCAGACTGCCGTCAAACTGCATCGCCGCGCCGTTGGCCAGCACCACATCAAACCGTTCCAGAGCAAGAACATTGCTGCTGAGGCCGGCTTTCATCTCCATGGCGTCAATGCCAACCGCACCATCATAGCCGGCAATCAACAGCGAGCCATCACCAAGGCCAAGTTCGAGTCCCATGCTCTGCACCTGACCGCCGGCACCCAGAGAGAGATTCAAGGTGCCGTCAGCGGTACCAACAATTCGCTGATACTGACCGGCGGCAAGATCAAGCCTGATGCCCGTGAAGGATGAGTCAAGCGCCATCCGGGACATGGCGAAACTGCCATCCACACCGTTGTAGCGGCCAAGAAACTCCAAGCTGATATCGGTCAGGGCACCTCCCGAGAAATGGTCAAAAAGAGCTTTTTTGACGTCCGGCGCGGCGGTGTCCGGCCAATCCTGATTGAGGGAGGCAAGCGACAGGCGGTTGATGCCAAGCGAGCCAGCGACAACCGGCTGATCAGAGTGAAAATCCAGCAGATCACCGGAAAATGAGAAATGCCGATCATCATCAAGTTTGATTTGTATCGTACCGATGGAGACAAGATTGGCCTCGCGCCGGTAAGACGCATCCAGCCAGACCGAACGAAACCCTGCCTCCGGGTTGGCACCCGGCATCTGGATCGTGCCATCAACCGCACTGATTGCCAAATCCATGCGGGTAATCTCGCCAACATCAACACCGGCACTGAGCGCGCCGCTGACAGTGCCAAAACCGTCAACCGCATCAGGCAATCTGTCGAAATAGGGGACAAGCCCTGCCGTTACAAAATCATCGGCGGTGACATCAACAAGGAAAGTGCCACTGCCCGGCCACCCGGCAAAATCCGCCCGCAAACGGCCACCCGTATCCTCGCCAGTCTGACGGCGTGCCGTCAGGAATCCAGCAATGCCGGTGGCCGCATCGGCGGTCACGCTGATGGCGGCATCAGTGAGAACAAGGGGGTCAATGCCCGGCTCCTGATGCGACAGCGACACCCTGCTGGCGCGGACAGTCAGACGTTCAAATCCGTTGGGCGCGAGATTGCCGCCACCGTCATTTTCACCATTTGCGGTCGACAGTCTCTGCATGCTTTCATAGAGAAACATCGCCAGCGGCGACGTGGTCCAGCCATTGGGGCTGCGGATGATCGCCACCTCAAGACCGCTGATGGCGACCTCGCTCGGCACGCCGGTGATCAGAGAATTAACGCCAAAGGCGATGTCAGCTTCAGGAATCAGCAGATCCGTATCATCAAGGCGCATCCCGACATTGGTGGCATGAATATAAACCGGCATCGCGCCGGACCGGAAAGCAAGGCTGGCCCCTTCCACCGTCACCTTTGCCGCGCCGCTGACGGCGGCGATGCGGTCCTCGAGGATTTGCGCCACACCACCAAGATGCAGAACATAGGCGGCTGGCAGGCCGACAAACATCACCAGCAAAACGAACAGGGTCGTTATGGCCTTTTTCCAGAACGGGGTGCGCCGGTGCCGCTTGATGCCGTGTCTATCGCGCAAGAAATGCTCCCTCGAAACCCTGTATCACTTGTCTTGTAAGCCGATAAATTTCAACTATCTATCCGTTATAGACCTGTTAACACCGGTGCGCGACCAGCGCCAGCCTCAACCATCAACAGGTGCAAAGGAATGGACAATCATGCTTGAACGCGGCGCAAAAGCACCCTCTTTCACCCTGCCGACAGACGCCGGTAGCTTCAATCTTGCAGACCATCATGGCAAAAAGATGGTCGTGTTTTTTTTCCCGCGGGCGGACACATCAGGCTGCACCAGGGAAGCGATTGCCTTTTCCGCGCTACAGGATGAATTTGACGCCGCCAATTGTGGGGTGATCGGCATTTCCAAGGACACTCCCGCCAAACAGGCAAAATTTCGGGCAAAGCATGGTCTGACCTGTCTGCTGGGTGCGGATGACACAACCGATATCTGCGAGCAATTCGGCGTCTGGGTGGAAAAATCCATGTATGGCAAAGCCTATATGGGCATCCAGCGCGCCAGTTTCGTGATTGATGAGCAGGGGATGATTGCCGCCGTCTGGCCGAAGGTGAAAGTGCCCGGCCACGCCGAAGAGGTGCTGGCCTTTGTCACGTCTGAATAGGGGCTTGATGTGCAGACTGGACAAACGCTGACCTCGGCTCTGGCCGACCTGTTGCGGGTAGATTGTGCGCGTGACAAGGCAACGGCAGTGCGTCAGCTTGTTGCACAATGGCAGGATGGCGGCTTTGCCACCATCGGCGACGAGACACCGCCCGCACGGCCCGGACGACCAGATCGCCCGCAGCTGCGCCCGCCGCGTGAGGTGCCAAGGCGGCGGATCGGCAAGGCCGCCGCGGGGCGGATTGCGCTGGTGCATGCGATTGCTCATATCGAGCTGAACGCAATTGATCTGGCGCTGGATATGGCCTGCCGCTACGTCGCACACCGGCTGCCGCATGATTTCTACACTGACTGGCTGTCTGTCGCCGATGATGAGGCACGGCATTTTCTGATGCTTTGTGACAGGCTTGCCGCGATGGATGCTGGTTATGGCGATTTGCCAGCGCATGATGGGCTGTGGCAGGCAGCCCGGGAAACAGCCGATAATTTGCTTGGCAGGCTGGCCATCGCGCCGCTTGTGCTTGAGGCGCGTGGCCTTGATGTCACGCCAGCGATGATCGACCGGCTGCAGGCTGTCGCCGACCCAGAAACCGCTGCAGCATTCACCATTATCATGAATGATGAGATTGGCCATGTGGCGATTGGCAAGAAATGGTTTGATTATGTCTGCGGGATGCAGCGGCGTGATCCCGTCAGCACCTGGCATCAGCTTGTCGGCACCTATTTCCGGGGGCCGCTGAAGCCGCCTTTCAATATTGCGGCACGCACCGCCGCCAACTTCTCAGCCGCATTCTACGCTCCGATGGCGGAGCGGACTGATCTGTATGACAGCCCCCGCCAGTAACAGGCGACAGCTCTCGCAGCGGTCAGGGGCTTATGCGCGCTGGGTGCCAACACGGGCGGCAAGACTGGCCTCGACAAAATCGTCCAGATCACCATCAAGCACGCCGGCTGCATTGCCCTTTTCGACATTGGTGCGCAGATCCTTGACCATCTGATAGGGGTGCAGCACATAGGATCTGATCTGATTGCCCCAGCCAATTTCGGTCTTGCCAGCGGCAGCGTCCGAGGCAGCATCCTCGCGTTTTTGCAGTTCCAGCTCATAAAGGCGGGCTTTCAGCATATTGAAGGCAGTGGCCCGGTTGCGGTGCTGCGAGCGGTCATTCTGGCATTGCACGACAATATTTGTCGGCAGATGTGTGATCCGGATGGCGGAATCCGTCTTGTTCACATGCTGGCCTCCCGCCCCCGACGCACGATAGGTGTCGATACGAAGATCCTTGTCCTCTATCTCGATTTCAATGTTCTCATCAACGACCGGATAGACCCAGGCGCTGGCAAAGCTGGTATGGCGACGAGCCGAGCTGTCATAGGGAGAAATGCGAACAAGACGATGCACCCCGGATTCGGTTTTCAGCCAGCCATAGGCGTTTTCACCCTCGATCCGCATGGTCACCGATTTAATGCCAGCCTCCTCGCCCGCACTCTCCTCAATCATCTGCAGCTTGAAGCCGCGCGTCTCGCACCAGCGCGAATACATCCGGGCCAGCATCTGCGCCCAATCCTGCGCCTCGGTTCCACCGGCACCAGCGTGAATCTCGAGAAAACAGTCATTGCCGTCAGCTTCGCCAGACAGCAGACTTTCGAGCTGCCGCTTGTCGGCGACGACTGCCAGCTGGGCCAGCGCCTCCTCGGCCTCGGCGACGACATCCTGGTCACCCTCGATCTCGCCCAGCTCAATCAGGCCAACGGCATCCTCCATCTCACTCTGCAGCGAGGTGATCATGGTGAGCTGCCGCTCCAGCCTGTTCTTCTCGCGCATAGCCTCCTGTGCAACGGCCTGATCATTCCAGAAATCCGCCTCTGCGCTCTGCGACTCGAGTTCGGCAAGGCGTGCCATCGCCGCCTCATAGCCAACATGCACACGCAACAGCTCGATGGTGGCGGTTATCGACTCTATCTTCGCCTGGGTTTCAGCCTGCATTGAATATACCCTGCCCTCACTCTGCCGATGGCGACACCACAGCATGCAGTGCCAACCGGCGTAGATAACTAACGCGCCGCCGATGCCGTGACAAGAGTGCCGTGACCAGAGTGCCGTGACAAGTTAGAACAGGCCGGGGGTCGTGATCTCGCCGCCACCAACATCGGGATTATGGCCCGGCACATCGATCAGATCTCCTCCCGGGCGCTGGCCTGGCTTGAACACCTCCATCACCGCCTTGGCATGAGTTGGCAGCACCCTCTCTCCGGTTTCAGCATGCACGGGGATGATCGTCACACCACTTGGCCGGCGGAAGGGTATCACCGGTCTGTCAGCGTGGGCGCGGGCAATAAAATCACCAAAGATTGGCACCGCCACGGTTGACCCGGTCTCGCGCTTGCCAAGCGGACGCGGCGTGTCATAGCCGACAAACACCCCGACAGCGAGATCGGGGGTAAAGCCTATAAACCAGCCATTGGTGTTGTCGTTGGTCGTTCCGGTTTTGCCAGCAACGGCAAGGTCCAGCTTGGCAATGCGCCGCCCAGTACCACGTTTGACAACGCCCTCGAGCATTGAGACCATCTGAAAGGCAGAGGCTGGCGTTGTCAGCTGCGGGCGGATATCCGGCAATTCAGGAATTGGCTGGTCATCCCATCCAAGGGAGAACTGACAGCCCTCACAAGGGCGGCTGTCATGTCGATAGATCGTGGCGCCATTGCGGTCCTGAATACGATCAATCAGGCTGGGGGTGATCTGTTTGCCACCATTAACCAACATTCCATAGGCAGCCGTCAGCCGCAGCAAGGTGGTCTCGCCAGCCCCGAGCGACATTGACAGCAGCGGCGGCAACTCATCATTCAGACCAAATTTGCGGGCATAGGCCTGTACTTCCTCCATCCCCAACCGCATCGCCAGCCGCGCCGTCATCAAATTACGTGATTTTTCAATGCCCACACGCATGATCGACGGGCCATAAAAGCGCTTGGTGTAGTTTGCCGGCTTCCATTTTGGCTTGCCCGGACCCTGATCCACCACAAGCGGCGCATCCAGAATGCGCGTTGTCGGCGAATAGCCGTTATCGAGCGCCGCCAGATAGACGAAGGGTTTAAAGGCCGAACCAGGCTGGCGCAACGCCTGCACTGCACGGTTGAATTCTGAATCAGCAAAATTATAGCCCCCGCTCATCGCCAGCAGCCGGCCCGTATGCGGATCAAGCGCAACGATTGCCCCCTCGACAAGCGGCCGCTGTGAGAGCGAGAATTCATCCGCGGCCGGCTCATACCCGTCGCGGATCAGATCCGGCGTGTCGCTGGGCCGCTGAACCATAACGATATCACCCTCTGCAATGGCATGACGCAGATCGGTCAGTGGTGGTGGGCGCACCCCCTCATCATCACGCGGAGGATAGGCCCAGAAAGCCAGGGCAAAGGGGATGCTGGCGTTCTGGCCATTGACGAAGATCTGGGCCCGTTTCCTGTCGACCTCGGTGACAAGGGCCGCAAAATGGCCGGGCAGCATCTTTGCCTGTTCTGCCGCCAATGCCGCTTCCACATCGGCATCAGCCGCAATGGTGGCAAGGGCACCACGCCATCCCTGGCGGCGATCAAGCGCCTCCAGGCCCTGTTGCAGCGCAACCCGCGCCGCACCCTGCAGAAATGGATCGATTGTCGTGCGCACCGACAGGCCACCCGCGTAGAGCATGTCCTCGCCATATTCGGTGATCAGCGCACGCCGCACCTCCTCGGTGAAATAGGGGGCGTCGGCAGCATCAAAGCCAGATTGTGCGGCAATCGCCAGCGGCTGGGCAATCGCTGCCTCGGCCTCAGCATCGCTGACATAGCCATTGCCGGCCATCTGCCGCAGAACCCAGTTGCGCCGGTTGGTCGCCGCTCTGGTCTTGCGAACAGGGTGATAGTTGGACGGTGCCTTTGGCAGTGCGGCCAGATAGGCAACCTCGGCCAGCGACAATTGGTCCAGCGCCTTGTCAAAATAATTGAGAGCGGCGGCAGCAACACCATAGCTGCCATAGCCAAGATAGATCTCGTTCAGATAGAGTTCCAGGATCTGGTCCTTGGTAAAGGCGCGCTCCATCCGCAGGGACAGGATGGCCTCCTTGATTTTCCGCTCTACCGATACCTCGTTGGTCAGCAGAAAATTCTTCGTCACCTGCTGGGTAATTGTTGACGCGCCGATGGGACGCCGACCCTGGCCATAGTTCTTTGCGTTGGTAATCGCCGCCCGCAGCATCGCCTGCGGATCAATGCCGAAATGGCTGTAAAAGCCGCTGTCCTCGGCAGACAGAAACGCATAGATCAGATGCGGCGGTATTGCCTCAACCGGAACAAAGAGCCGCTTCTGGTTGGCGAATTCGGCAAGCAGCGCTCCATCACCTGCATGGATGCGGGTCACCACCGGCGGTTCATATTCCGCCAGTTGATGATAGTCGGGCAAATCCTTGCCATAGGTCCAGAACACCCAGAGCAAGCCGCCGCCAACGGCCACCACGGCCAGAAACAACAGGCTGAGCAGCACTGACAACAGAAAGAAAAAACGTGACAAAATCGAGCCACCCTCCTCCTCGGGCAGTGTTTCGAGGTGCATGTTCCCCATTTTTGCAGACTTTTTGACCATCACTCAGCAAGCCTGTCAGATTTCCGGTCCAAACTCTTCAAGATATCTCACTATCGCCCCTGTCAGCCGCCCGGCCAGTTTGCGCCGGTAGGATTTTCGATTGAGGTTTGCCTCATCCTCACGGTTCGACAGAAACCCCATCTCGACGAGTACCGACGGCATATCAGGAGCTTTTAACACAGCAAATCCGGCAAAACGATGGCCACGTTTGTCGCCCCCGGGCATATCCCTGATTTCCTGCAGAATTTTCCCGGCAAAATGTGTCGACTGGTTCATTGACTCACGCTGAAACATGCGCAGCAATTCATTTGCCGCCTCTGGATCCTCGACACCCAGATCCGGCCCACCAATCAGGTCAGCCTTGTTCTCATTACGGGCCAGCGCCGCGGCTTCCTTGTCCGAGGCGGTCTCAGACAGGGTGAAAACGGACATGCCCCGCGCTGATTTTGACGCCGCCGAGTCCGCATGCAGCGAGACAAACAGATCAGCATTCTGCGCCCGGGCCAGTTTGATCCGCTGGCGCAGTTTGAGATATCTGTCATCCCTGCGCGACAGCACCGCCCGGATTTGTCCGGTTCCCCGGAGCTGGCGCGCAAGTTCGATAGCAGCAGCCAGCGTGATGTCCTTTTCCTTCGTGCCAGCCCGCCCAATGGCACCCGGATCCTTGCCACCATGTCCCGCATCAATGAAGACGACCCAGCGATTTGGCCGTTTCTGCGGTTTTGGAACAGCCACTGCCGGAGTGACCGTTACCGCCGGCTTTGCCTGTTTTGGTTTCGGTATGGGCGGTGTGATCGCCGAGGCCACCATTTTCGTTTCAGCGCCCACAGCACGCTGGTCATTCGTCAGTTCAGCCCCCCCGAATTGGATCGGCTTGCTGTCGCGCAATGCCGCAGCTGCCACTTGGAAGGCCGTCCTGCCATTATCCGCCATATCGATGACAAGGCGGTGTCCGCCCTTGTTTGGCGGCAAGGCAAAGGCCCGAATTGGTGCAGCCGGTGAGTCCATCTCGATGACAAGCCGTCCGGTCCCTGGCTCCGGCTGGCCAAAGCGATAGGCGGTAGCAGGCGATCTGTCGAGACGGCCCTTCTTTGGCAGGGAGTCAATCTGCCAGGCAACATCGCGCATGTCGATTACCAGCCGGTAAGGCGCGCTCAGCAGCGACATCTTGACCGTCGCCGGGGTGCTGGTCTCAACGACCAGCCGCAGCGCCGGCTGTCCATCAACGCTGACGGATCCGAGCCGCAGCGCCGTCAGCCCATTTTCGGCAGCATTGACAGCGCCTGCCATGCAGAGTTGGACGAACATCAGCATGGCGAGCAGCGATGCCGGCAACAAGCTGGTCAAACGGGTCAATGTCTGCCCTTTATCCATCATTTATCCGTGGCCTTGGCCAGACTGGGGGCAATCGGGGCATTTGTTGATAAAGCGCTCATCAAAGGGGCTGAAGCCACTGTCTTTTTGCTGATCTGTCTCGGCCATACCTTACCGGATTGCCGCCAGCTTCCATAGCCCAGTTTTTGTTTTTTATCCACGACAACGCAGCAGGCTTCATGCTGACAGCGAAAAACCACCGGTCTGGCAAGCCCACAGCAAAGCCCGCCCCAGCCGCAGAAAACAGGGCGAATTGAATTTTCAAAACTATCCTTGTTGGCATTTTGGTTAATGGGTGTGTATAGTCGGCGCGTTGGTGTGCAATTGGTACATGAAAATCATGATCAGGCACGCCTGCCATTGAATTACCCGCTGGGTGGTTCGGCCCTGCAGTTATGCCAGACGGAATGCCCGTCCCGCGACTGACCAGATGAATGGGCCCAGCCAGCGAAAACGACGAAACTCTAACACCGGACCCACCGATGACCAATTTAATGTCACCAATGCAAACGAGAGACCCGCGCAGTGCTGGCTCACCGTTGCCTGACATCTCGGCTGGCGTCCCGGTTTCACTGTACCTGTCGCGCGCGCAAAATTCTGCCGTAAATAACAGCAAAGATGCGCGCCTGACCGGAGAAAGACACCATAATGACAAAACGATTATTGATCGATGCACGCCAGCCCGAAGAAACGCGGGTGGTGTTGCTAAGCGGCACCCGCATTGAGGATTTTGATTACGAGGCAAAAAACCGCAGACAGTTGAAGGGAAATGTCTACCTGGCCAGAGTGACCCGGGTTGAGCCTTCCCTGCAGGCGGCATTTGTTGAATATGGCGGTAATCGCCAGGGATTCCTCGCATTTAGTGAAATCCACCCTGACTATTACCGGATCCCCGTCGAGGATCGTGAAGCGCTGATCGAAGCCGAAATCGCCGAAAATGCGGAGGATGACTCCGAGGCTGAGGCTGATGGCACGCCCGAAACCGTTGGCGGTGACGGCCCCGATGATGATGATATCCGCCCGCGCCGACAGGTTCGAAAATACAAGATTCAGGAAGTGATTTCCCGCAAGCAGATCATGCTTGTGCAGGTAGTCAAGGAAGAGCGCGGCAACAAGGGTGCCGCACTGACCACCTATCTGTCGCTGGCAGGCCGCTATTGCGTGCTGATGCCAAACTCAAGCAGAGGTGGTGGCGTCAGCCGGAAAATTACCAACATGGCCGATCGCAAGCGGCTGAAAACCGTTGTTGGCGGATTGGATGTGCCTGCCGGCATGGCGGTGATCGTTCGCACCGCCGGTGCCAAACGCACAAAAGCCGAGATCGCCCGTGATTATGCCTATCTGTCGAAATTGTGGGATGATATCCGCAGCCGCACGCTGGAGTCACAGGCCCCATCGGTGATCCATGAAGAGGGCAATCTGATCAAACGCTCAATCCGCGATCTCTATACAAGCGAGGTTGAGGAAATTCTGGTTGATGGCGAGGAAGCCTACAAGACGGCGCGGTCGCACATGAAGATGCTGATCCCCAGCCATGTAAAGAAGGTCCAGAAATATGAGGGTGATCAGCCGGTTTTCCAGCGTTATGGCGCGGAAAACCAGATGGAAACCATTCACAGCCCGCAGGTAACTCTGAAATCAGGTGGGTATCTGGTAATCAATCAGACCGAGGCGCTGGTGGCCGTCGACGTCAATTCCGGGCGGTCAACCCGCGAGCGCAACATCGAGGAAACTGCGCTGAAAACCAATCTTGAGGCAGCTGACGAATTGGCGCGCCAACTGCGGTTGCGTGATCTGTCTGGCCTGATTGTCGTCGATTTCATCGATATGGAAGAAAACCGCAACCAGAACGCTGTTGAGCGCCGGATGAAAGAAGCGATGCGAAATGACCGCGCGCGCATCCAGATCGGCTCGATCAGCCATTTCGGCCTGCTGGAAATGTCACGGCAGCGGCTCCGGTTGAGTTTCAATGAATCAATCAGCAATCTGTGCCCTCATTGTGAAGGAACCGGCCGCGTCAGGTCGATTGAAACTGCAGCCATGCAGATGCTGCGGATCATCGAGGAAGAGGCACAGAAGGGCAAGATGGACGAACTGCACGTCACCATGCATCGTGATGTTGCCCTGTTCATCCTGAATCACAAGCGGACATCCGTGGCCGATCTGGAAGCGCGTTATGGCCTGCAGATCGTTCTGCTCTCGGATGACAGCCTGATCGCCCCTGACTATCGGGTCGAGCGCGTAGGCTGGCAGGGCAAGAAACAGCAGGCGGCAAACAGCAACCGCCGGGCCAAGGCCGAGGCCAGCAGCGAGAATGAAGATGAAACGGTGGATGCTGTCGCTGGTGAAGAGGACACGCCATCAGATGATGAGCAGCCAAAGCGGCGCAAGCGCGGCCGACGGGGTGGCCGCAGGCGGCGGCGGCGCGGCGGCGAGTCGGAGAATAATCAGAACAGTGCCGAGGCAGCCGAAAACGGCACAGCAACTGACGCCACTGTGGCAGACCAGAACGATGGCACCCCTGCAGTTGATCAGGCCGGTGAGGACGAGGCGGACACCAAACCGGCCAAAGCCGCCCGCGGTGGCCGTGGCCGTGGCCGCAAGGTAATGAGCGGCGATGCCGGTAACGAGACAGCTGGGGACGAAACTGTAGAGAGTGCTGGAGCAGATGCCGGCACCACGTCGACCGACACCGACTCCGCAGGCGATGCCAAGCCGGCAAAACCGAAGGGCCGCGCCCGCAAGAAAGCGGCACCCAAAGCGGCGGCTGTCGATGTGGCAGCAGATGCGGCTGAAAGCGGTGAGGAGGATACGCCGAAGCAAACCCGCAAAAAAGCCCCCGCCGCCAAGGCAGGCTCTGCGAAAAAAGCGAAGAAGGCAACCGCGAAGAAGGCTGCGCGTAAAAAAGCGGTACCTAAAGCTGCAGCTGTCGATGATGCTGGTGAGCCGGCACCTGTCACCAATGAGGCAGTGGGCAGTGACGCATCCGCTGACGAGACACAGCGGGCGCCAATCAGCTCGGTGCCGCAGGATGTGATCGAGGTTGGCGAGGCCAAGCCCGAAGGTCGCAAACGCGGCTGGTGGAGCCGCGGCTAGAGATTTTTCAGATAGGAAGGAAGCCAGCTGTTGATCCGACGGCTGGCTTCTTTCATGTCCTCTGTGCTGCCGGCATAGGAGAGCCGTAGGTGCTGATGACCAAGCTCCTGGTCAAAATCCACTCCTGGCGTGCAGGCAACATGCGCCTCTCGCAGCAGCGCATCGGCAAAATCGACTGAGTTCAAAACCGTCTCCGAGAGTTGCGTCAGATCAGCATAGATGTAGAAAGCACCATCGGCCGGAGCCATATCGCCTAGAAATTCAGGAGGCAGATCGCGGAGCAGGACATCGCGATTCTCGCGATAACGCAGAACATTCCGGTCGAGCGTATCATAATCATCGAAGGCCGCCATTGCGCCTTCCTGCATCGGGCGCGATGGCCCAATATAGAGGTTCTGGGCCAGGCGTTCGGTGATTTCCAGCAAATCATCTGGCAGGATCATCCAGCCAAGCCGCCAGCCAGTCATGCAGAAATATTTTGAAAAGGAATTAACCACGATCGCGCTGTCGCTATGCAGCAGAGCTGATGTCGGCCGCGTATCAAAGGTCAAGCCATGATAAATCTCATCCATGATCAGACGCACGCCATTGGCATCACACCAGCGGCAGATATGCTTTACGTCAGCATCGCTCATCACCACGCCGGTGGGGTTTGCCGGGCTGGCCAGCAGCAACCCATCAGGCAGATCGCCCCCACTTGCCAATGCCTCAAGCTGTGGCACCCACCCCTCGGCCGCACGTGACGGCAGCAGCACAGGCTCCAGCCCAAGCGCCATCATCAGATTACGGTAGGCAGGATAGCCCGGATTGGCGAGGGCAATCCGGTCACCCCGGTCAAATGCCCCCAGAAAAGCCAGCGCAAAGCCAAGGGATGAGCCAAGCGTCACGGCAATATTGGCAGGATCGGGACGATGGCCATACCAATCCCCGTAATGCGCTGCAATGCGCCGACGCAAAGGCATCTCGCCAAAGGCCACCGAATAGCCATGTGTCTGGGTGGTACCCAGTGATTTCGACAGTGCCTGCAGAACCGCAGGCGGTGGCGGCGTCGAGGGCTGGCCAATTTCCAGATGCACCAGATCGGCACCGCCGGCCTCAAGGTCACGCGTTGCGTTCATCATCTCCATCGCCAGAAACGGGGGAATGCGACTGGTCGTCGAAACTTTTAGGGCCATCTGGAGTGCCACCTCGATCTTGTCAGCAAAATGAAAGACACCGCTCAGCGGCGCAACAGAAAAGTCAGCCGGTTTCTTAGCAAAGTCCGATCAAAAAGGCCACAGTTCCGCCAGATTCATGGGCTAGCGAAAACAGGGGCAGCCCGATATGTTACAGCATGTTAGGATTGCCGATGCCCGTGATCATAAAGGGAATGATGTCTTGAACAGACTGGCTTTCCATCTTCAGACTGCCCATCTCCGGACCCCCAATGGTCAGACTGCGAGCCATGGTCAGACTGCGGGGTCGTCAAAGCAAATCCGCCTCGCCCTGCTGCGGATGGTTCTGGGCGCTCTTGGCCTGCTTGTCGGTCTCGCCACCACCCTTCCCGCGCAGGCAAACATGATTCGCGACACCGAAATAGAAGCTGGGGTCGACGAGCTGATCGCGCCGCTGATCAATGTTGCGGGTTTTGCCCCGGAGGCAATTGATGTCCGGATCATCCTCGATAACAGGGTCAATGCCTTTGTGCAGAGCAAGCGAACGATCTACGTCCATTCCGGCCTGATCGAGAGCGCTGAGGATCCATTGCTTTTTCTGGGGGTGATGGCGCATGAGCTGGCGCATCTCAAGGCCGGACATGTGCAGCAGATTGACGAGGCGCTGGGCCAGGCTGGAACCGCTGCCGCACTGGCGACCATTGCCGCGGTGGCGATCGCCGCCGGTGGCCATGGTGACGCGGCGGCTGGCGTTCTGGTTGGTGGCACCGACCGCGCGAACCGCAATATTCTGTCATCGGTCCGCCGGAACGAGGCAATTGCTGATGAACTTGGTCTGGCATTCCTTGATGATGCCGGTATTTCTGCTGCAGGGCTGCGTGACATGATGGCCCGGATGGCGCGCCAGCGCGCCCTTCCCGAATCCCGTCAATCTCAGTATTACTCGACCCACCCCGGGACAGCGCAGCGTCTGCAGACCTATCAGGACCATGTGAACAGCTCGCCACACAGCGACACCAAACCATCGGCTGAGCTGGCAGAAAAATTCCGCCGGATCAAAGCCAAGCTCTATGCCTGGACAGAACGCCCACAGACGGTTCTGAACAGCAATGGTGAGGGTCTCGACCCCGATCTGCAAACCTATGCCCATGCCATTGCCGCTTTTCGTCGCGGCGACCTGAATGGCGCACTCAAGCGCATCGACAGCCTGATTGAAACGCAGCCGCAGGACCCCTTTTTCCATGAATTCCGGGGCGATATTCTGATGTCGATGGCACAGCCCTCCGCCGCAGCCGCAGCCTATGAGACAGCCATCAGCCTGCGGCCCAACAGCCCACAGATCGAGTTGCTGCTGGGGCGCGCACTCATTGCGACAGGCGACAGGACACGCCTGCCACGCGCCATCGAGGTGATCAGCAACGCCCGCACAGGTGAGCCTAAATGGGCCTTCCTGCACCGCCAGCTTGGCATTGCCTATGGCAGGGCCGGACAGATCAACCATGCAGACCTCAGCCTGGCGGATGAGGCCATTTTGCGAGGTGACACCATCCGCGCTGTGCAGCTCGCCAAACGCACACTTGGGCGCGGTGATCTTTCCGATGCGCTGCGCAATCGTGCCAATGACATTATCTACCGCTACGAGCCGAAAAACTGATGGAAATTGCCAACGCGGCACGGCGGATTATCGGCGGTGATTCTGCCGCTAGGCAAAGCTGGCTGCGGTTGCTATAACGCGGTCCAGCATAAAACGGCCCCACCGGGCAAGAGGAACTCTGAGATGCTTCGAATTTGTGGATTATTTGCCCTGATGATGATGAGTCTGACCAGCCCCGCGCAGGCTGATCTCACATCAGTCGACAAAGCCAAGCTGGATGAGATGATCCGCACCTATATCGAGGAAAACCCCGGGGTGATCCGCGATGCTCTGCAGCAATTGGCTGAGCGCGAGGAACGGGAACAGAAACTGGCGGCGCTGGCATTTCTAGAAATGTCCGAGGGCGATCCGGTTCTTGGCAATCTGGATGGCTCGCTGGTGATCTATGAATTCAGCGACTATAATTGCGGCTATTGCAAACGCGTGTTCGGACCCATTCAGGAAGTGCTGGCCGAAGATGATGATATTCGCGTCGTGGTCAAGGAGTTTCCAATCCTGTCGCAATCATCAATGGTCGCAGCACAGGCGGCAATCGCCACCCAGATGCAGGGTGTGTTCCCACAATATCATGTCACCATGATGACCAATCCCGGTGCCATTTCGATGGACACGATTCTGGCAGCGGCGCGCGATGCCGGTGCAGACATCGACCAACTTCAAAGAGACATGCGCAGCGCCGAAACGGCCGCCGTGATCAACCGCACACGCATGTCCGCCGAGCAATTGCAGATTTCCGGAACACCCGGGCTTATCATCGGCTCGACCATCATTCCAGGTGCCATCAGCGGTGATGAATTGCGCCGCCTGATCGCCGAGGAACGGGCGAGACGCGGATAACAGCAGACCACGCGGCAAGCGCTGGTATTGCGCAGGAAAAAAGTGATAGAGTGAGGCCGATGGCTGACAGAGTAAAAATCTTGGTGGTGAATGGTCCCAACCTGAACATGCTGGGGACGCGTGAACCGGAAACCTACGGGGCGATGACGCTTGACGCCATTGGCGAAAAATGCCGGGCCGTCTGCACGAAGCATGGCTTTACCATGGAATGGATGCAGTCAAATTCCGAGGCGGTTCTGATCGACACCATTCAGGCAGCCTGCAACAAATTTGACTGGATCATCGTCAATGGTGCCGGCCTTACACACACGTCGGTTGCGCTTCGTGACGCGCTGGCCCTGTTTACCGGCGGCGTGATCGAGGTGCATCTGTCGAACATTCATACGCGTGAGGACTTCCGCCATACCTCGCTGATCACCGCCATTGCAAAAGGTGCGGTAATCGGCTTTGGTGCAAGTTCCTACACGATGGCCATCACCGCAATTGCCGAGATGCAAGAGGAGTCCTGAGACTATGGCAAAAGCCCCGAAAAAATCCGTTGAACCCAATACCGCACTGGTCAAGGCTCTTGCCGACATTCTGGATGATGCCGGTCTTGCTGAACTGGAATATGAGACGGATGATGTGGCCATCCGGCTGTCGCGTGTGTCTGGCGCAGCGCCTGTCGCCGCCGTGGCACCGGTAGCTGCTCCCGCACCCGCCGCCTTACCGGCTGCGCCGGCTGCCCCCGCCGCCGACAGCGCCGCCGATCTGAGCGCCCATCCCGGCGCGGTGACATCGCCAATGGTCGGCACCGCCTATATCTCGCCCGAACCGGGTGCAGCAACTTTTGTGGAGGAAGGGAGCGCCGTCAAGAAGGGCCAGACCCTGCTGATTGTTGAGGCAATGAAGGTGATGAACCCAATCACGGCACCCACGGATGGAACCGTTTCCAAAATTCTGGTGAAAAATGCCCAACCAATCGAATTCGGCGAAGTGCTGGTTGTGATCGAATAATGTTTAATAAAATTCTCATCGCAAATCGGGGTGACGTCGCGCTTCGTGTGCTGCGCGCCTGCAAGGAAATGGGCATTCCAAGTGTTATCGTCCATTCAACGGCGGACGCTGATTCAATGCCGGTGCGCCTCGCCGATGAATCTGTCTGTATCGGCCCTCCGAGCAGCGCCGACTCCTATCTCAACATCCCCTCGATTCTGGCTGCGGCGGGGATAACAGGCGCTGATGCGGTGCATCCGGGCGTCGGGTTTCTGTCCGAGAATGCCGATTTCGCGGAAATCGTGAAGGCCCATGGCTTGACCTTTATCGGCCCGGAAACACGGCATATCCGATCAATGGGTGACAAGGTTGAGGCGAAAATCACCGCCGCCAATGCCGGCCTGCCGCTGGTACCAGGCTCTCCCGGCGCCGTTCACACCATTGAGGACGCGGAAAAGCTGGGCAAGACCATCGGCTATCCGCTGCTGGTCAAGGCGGCATCCGGTGGCGGGGGCCGCGGTATGAAAGTGGCCGAAACAGCTGCTGATCTGGCTGAGGCCTTCAGCTCAGCGAGGTCCGAGGCGAAGGCGGCTTTCGGTGATGATACGGTCTATCTGGAACGCTATCTTGGCCAGCCCCGCCATATCGAGGTGCAGGTCATCGCCGACCAGCATGGCAATGTCGTGCATCTTGGCGAACGCGAATGTTCAGTCCAGCGCCGACATCAGAAACTGTTTGAGGAAGCGCCCTCTCCTGCCCTAACCGCAACCCAGCGCGCGGAAATTGGCAGCATTGCTGCCGAGGCCACGCGCAAGATGGGGTATCTTGGTGTCGGCACAATGGAATTCCTTTATGAGGATGGCGAGTTCTTCTTCATCGAGATGAACACGCGGCTGCAGGTCGAACATCCGATTACCGAGGCAATCACCGGGATTGATCTGGTGCGCGAGCAGATCCGCATCGCGGCTGGCGAGGTTATGTCCTTCTCGCAGGAGGATGTCACCTTCACCGGCCATGCCATCGAATGCCGAATCAATGCAGAGCACCCAGAGACCTTTATGCCAACACCTGGCAAGGTGACGGCATTTCACGCAGCCGGCGGCCCGGGCATTCGGGTCGAATCATGCCTTTATTCTGGCTATTCCGTGCCACCCTATTATGACAGCCTGATTGCCAAGCTCGTGGTCTATGGTGATGACCGTGCGCATTGCCTTGCCCGCCTGAAACGCGCGATCGAGGAATTTATCGTCGAACCGATCCCGACGACGCTGGCGCTGCATGCACGGCTGGTAGAGGCTGACGCCATCATTGATGGAAGCTATAATATCCGCTGGCTTGAGGAGAAATTTCTGGCCAGTGACTAGACCATCAGACAGCGTGACCTAAAAACGGCAGAAACGGGCAGAGCCATGTCCAAACGCTACGCATTTTCCCCGGAAACCCTGATCAAGGCCTATTCGCTTGGCGTTTTTCCAATGGCGGATGGTGCCCGCAGCAACACCATCAATTTCTATGACCCAGAGGTGCGGGCACTGATACCGCTTACCGTCGGCACCGAATCGAGGCAGCGTTTCCACATTCCCAAGCGGTTGCGCCGCACCGTGAAACAGGCTCGATTCATCGTGACAATCGACAGGGATTTTCCCGCAGTCATTGCCGAATGTGCCGCGCCACGCCCGGACCGTGAGGACACCTGGATCAACAGCGACATCAAACGCCTCTATATCGCGCTGCACAAGCTGGGTTTTGCCCATTCGATCGAGGTCTGGGATGGCGACAGGCTGGTGGGTGGCCTTTATGGGGTGGCTTTGCGCTCTGCGTTCTTTGGTGAGTCGATGTTCTCACGTGCTACCGACGCATCAAAGGTTGCGCTGGTGCATCTTGTCGCGCGGCTGAGAGCAGGCGGTTTCCAGCTGCTCGATGCGCAATTTACGACGGACCATCTGCAGCAGTTCGGAATTTTTGAGATGCCACGTGAGCAATTCCAGCAACGCCTTGCAGTGGCGCTTGCAAGCCATGCCAGCATTTTGCCTGGCGAGCCGGACAAACCAATGGTTGCAGCGTTGCTGGCGGCAATCCAGAGTGCCGATCAGCCGCATTAATCAATGATGCAATCAAGCAGCGTGACATCATAGACAGGGTGTTCAACCGCCGAGACCGCAGGGCTGGACGAGAACATCCAGCCAGAGAATACCTGCCTGCGAGGCGCAGACCCGTCATGGTCGCGATCAGTTATCTCGAGAAAGGCAACATTTTCCGGCGGCTCCTCAGGGGGGCGGAAGGCGCAGCGCTGGATGACAATTTCCAGTGTGCCAAATCGGATGGGTTCGCCGATCGGCGCTGACAGCGTCGAAATCCGGGCCGTGATCTTGTCAAGTGCCTGGAGCTGGGCAACCGTACCGTTGATCCAGCCGGCATTCGCTGGCGTCAGCGCACATAGCAGCATTGCCACGGTAGTCAGACCAGCACATAGGGTGGATTTACTGTGCATCGCCTGCTGAAAACACCGCCTTGCCAAGAAGATCGGTCAGGCTGACAGGGTCCCGTGTATCGTAGATCACGTCACCGGCACCCATCATCGTCTCATCGGCACCCGGCATCAATTCCAGATAATTGCCGCCAAGCAGCGAGGCTGCGGTGATTCTGGCGCTGGTATCGGACGGCACCGTAACTGCCGGGTCAAGCGAAATGACAATCCGCGCCGCATAGGTGATGGGGTCGAGTTCCTGGCGGACAATCCGTCCCACCTTGATTCCCGAAATGCGCACATCATCACCGGCTGAGAGCCCGCCTGTCGAGCCGAATTCAGCAACGATCTCATAGCCGTTGCCACCCTTCAGATCAGCGGCCTCATAGGCGAGTGACACAAACCCGGCAGCAGCCAGCAGAACGATGGCTCCCATAACAATTTCCAATGTGTTGCGTTGCATTTTCCTACCAGATCCTAACGAAATTATTGCCTTGTCCGGCCGGCGCGTGACCCGCATGAATGCTTCGGGCCATCAAGGCTCAGCTTGGTGTCCAGGGTTCGTAATCGCCTGTGGCCGCCGCCCGCTTGCCGCCACGCAGCACATGACCTGCTGGCCGATGCGCATATTTGGTCCCTGTCAGATTGGGCAAATGATCCTGCTGCCAGTCATGTTTGTGATAGCCATCGGCAGGTGGTGGCGTATCCTCTGTGTGATGCAGCCAGCCATGCCAGTCCGCCGGCACCTTGGACGCCTCAGCAACGCCATTGTAACGCACATAGCGGCGCGGCGGCTTACCGGCACGGGCTTTCCGCTCTTCATAATAGCGGTTGCCATGTTCATCGCTTCCAACAAGATTTGCCGTCAGTTTCAAAGAGAGCAATGTCACCAGATCCATTTTCATTTGCCTTTGCATAATATTAGGCCGGAATTGCACCAAGCGGCCAGCGTGCCGCCAGCGCCCGGTAATTTTGCGCCCGGTATTTTGC
>JAYNHH010000016.1:9514-20232 GCA_038107835.1 Alphaproteobacteria bacterium | reverse complement strand
CACCAAGCGGCCAGCGTGCCGCCAGCGCCCGGTAATTTTGCGCCCGGTATTTTGCGCCATTTAATTCTGCGCCACTATAGGCCGTTACCATATGCTGCGTCCAGACCAGAACAGGCCAGTCCGACAATTCCGATAGGACTGTCCGGGCTGACAGGGTTGGGAAATGTCTTTTGCATCTGTCGCAATACACAAACAAAGCGCTCTTACCAGGGTTAAGAAAAGGACTTCTGCTCAGTTACTTGTGGGGACCTCCTGCAGTCTGGCGGCAGTCGCCTGTGCGCCCTCTTACAGAAATATTATGGCGAAAAGACGTTTTTTTTGAGATTGCCTATTGTCCCATTACCGCAACATCATGTAGTTTCTTTAATGTGGAACCGCTAGATGTGGTAACCCAACCACGAACACCTGATAACTAACAGTAAATTAACAACAAACCACAACAACAACACTGTGGTGACAGTGAGAGATTCAGAGGACCAGCCCATGCGTTTTGAAAGACGGTTCACAACAGCCGGACAAGATCCCTACGAAACCATTGATTTTCGTCTGGCCACTAGCGAAATCCGAAACCCGGATGGAACCGTCGTATTTCAAGCAGAAAATGTAGAGGTGCCTGAACAGTTCTCGCAGGTCGCCACCGACATTCTGGCGCAGAAATATTTTCGCAAGGCCGGCGTACCCCGTGTGTTGAGGCGCATTGAAGAAACCGCTGTGCCGTCTTGGCTGTGGCGTTCGGTTCCAGACGAAAAGGCGCTTGATGACCTGCCCGAGGAGCAGCGTTTCGTCGGCGAAACATCAGCCAAGCAGGTCTTCAACAGACTGGCCGGCACCTGGACCTATTGGGGCTGGAAGGGCGGTTATTTCACCAGTGAGGAGGACGCCCTCACCTATTTTGACGAGATGTGCCACATGCTGGCGATGCAGATGGCTGCGCCCAACTCGCCGCAATGGTTCAACACCGGCATGCATTGGGCCTATGGCATCGATGGCCCAAGCCAGGGACACCATTATGTGGATTTCAAAACCGGCAAGCTGACCAAATCCAGCAGCGCCTATGAGCATCCGCAGCCGCATGCCTGTTTCATCCAGTCGGTAAGTGACGATCTGGTGAATGATGGCGGCATCATGGATCTGTGGGTGCGCGAGGCACGCCTGTTCAAATATGGATCCGGAACAGGATCAAACTTCAGCCGTGTGCGCGGTGGCGGCGAGAGCCTGTCAGGTGGCGGCAAGTCATCAGGTTTGATGAGCTTCCTGCGCATTGGTGACCGCGCCGCAGGAGCAATCAAATCAGGTGGTACGACACGGCGTGCGGCGAAGATGGTCACAGTTGATGTCGACCATCCAGACATTGAGGAATATGTCGACTGGAAAGTCGTCGAGGAGCAGAAAGTCGCTGCCCTTGTTGCCGGATCGAAACTGGCGCAGAAACACATGGGCGAGGTGATGGCGGCCTGCCAGATCACCGAGGGTCTGGAGGGCGATGAGCGATTTGATCCGCGCGCCAACAGGGCACTTAAAAAGGCAATCCTGTCAGCCCGCAAGGTAATGATTCCCGAAAATTACGTGCAGCGGGTCATCCAGTTTGCCCAGCAGGGCTATAACGAGATTGAATTCAGGACCTATGATACGGATTGGGACTCAGAAGCCTATCTGACCGTCGCCGGGCAGAATTCCAACAATTCGGTGCGGGTAAGCAATGAATTCCTGCAGGCCGTTCTGGATGAGGGTGACTGGGAGTTGATCAAGCGCCGTGACAAGGGTGTTGCCAAGCGGATCAAGGCCGCAGATTTGTGGGAAAAGATTGCACATGCCGCATGGGCCTGCGCCGATCCCGGGCTGCAATATGACACCACAATCAATGAGTGGCACACCTGTCCTGAAGGTGGACGGATCAATGCATCCAATCCCTGTTCGGAATATATGTTCCTTGATGATACAGCCTGCAATCTTGCGTCGCTGAATCTGATGCAGTTCCGCCATGAAGACGGCTCATTCGACATTGAGGCTTTTGAACATTCCTGCCGGTTCTGGACATTGACGCTGGAGATTTCAGTGCTAATGGCGCAATTCCCCTCGAAGGAAATTGCCCAGCTGTCCTATGAATATCGCACACTCGGACTCGGTTTTGCCAATATTGGCGGGCTGTTGATGGCGCAGGGTCATTCCTACGACAGCGAAGAGGGCCGCGCTATCTGCGCCGCGATCACCGCGGTGATGACTGGCGTTTCCTACGCCACCTCTGCCGAGATCGCCAGTGAAGTGGGTGCATTCCCACAATACAAGAAGAACAAGAAGCATATGCTGCGCGTGATGAGGAATCACCGGTTGGCAGCGCATGGCGAGGCAAAGGGCTACAAGGGCCTGAGCATCCTGCCGGTACCACTTGATGCCTCATCCTGCCCCGATACTGATCTTGTTGCCGCCGCACGCGCCGCCTGGGACAGGGCCGTGACTCTGGGCGAGGCACATGGCTACCGCAATGCGCAGGCAACAGTGATTGCCCCGACCGGAACAATCGGTCTGGTAATGGATTGTGACACCACCGGAATCGAACCCGATTTCGCCATTGTGAAATTCAAGAAACTCGCCGGTGGTGGCTATTTCAAGATCATCAACCGCGTAGTGCCAGAAGCGCTGGCCAACATGGGCTACGGTCAGGAGCAGATTGACGACATCATCAAATATGCAGTTGGCAATGGCAGCTTGAAAAACTGTCAGGCGGTCTCGGTCAACGCCCTCAAGGACAAGGGCTTCGGCGATGCGGAGCTGGCCAAGCTGGAAACAGCGATGGAAAGTGCCTTCGACGTGAAATTTGCTTTCAACCGCTTCTCGCTTGGCGATGATTTCTGCAAGGACACACTTGGTTTCACTGACGCCCAGCTTGATGATTTCAATTTCAACATGCTTGAGGCGCTCGGCTTCGACAAGGACGCAATCGAGGCTGCCAACATCCATGTCTGTGGGTCGATGACGCTGGAGGGCGCACCGCATCTCAAGGATGAGCATCTGCCAGTGTTTGACTGTGCAAATGTCTGTGGTCGGCTTGGCAAGCGGTTCCTGTCGGTTGACAGCCACATCACCATGATGGCAGCGGCACAGCCCTTCATCTCAGGGGCAATCTCGAAAACCATCAACATGCCGAACAGCGCCACTGTCGCGGAATGCGGCAAGGCCTATATGTCGTCATGGAAGCTGGGGCTGAAAGCCAACGCGCTCTATCGTGATGGCTCGAAGCTGAGCCAGCCGCTGTCATCCGGCCTTGTCGAGGATATTGACGAGGATGAGGAAGCAATGGACGCACTGGACACCCCAGTCGCCGCAGCCGCCCCACAGGTGATTGAGAAGGTTGTTGAGCGCATCGTCAGGGCAGAACGCGAAAAGCTGCCACACCGCCGCAAAGGCTACACGCAAAAGGCAACGGTTGGTGGCCACAAGGTTTATCTGCGGACCGGTGAATATGAGGATGGCCGTATTGGCGAGGTCTTCATCGACATGCACAAGGAAGGCGCGGCCTTCCGCTCGCTGATGAACAATTTTGCAATCGCCGTGTCGATTGGTCTGCAATATGGTGTGCCACTTGAGGAATTTGTCGAAGCCTACACATTCACCCGATTTGAGCCACAGGGAATCGTGACCGGCAACGACGCCATCAAGATGTCGACGTCAATCCTCGATTATACATTCCGCGAGCTGGCAATATCCTATCTTGATCGGCACGATCTGGGTCATGTCGATCTGGATGATCTGGATGTGACGACAACCGGCTCTGGCGACAATCAGTCCGACCTTGTCAACAAGGTCACCAGCCGCGGTTTCATCCGCAAGCAGGGGCTGGTCGTCTATTCAAATGAAGGCAGTGCCGCAACCGCCGTTGCCCAGGACAATGGCGTCGCAGCAACAGCCGAACCAGTGGCAATACCAGCACCAGCAATGGCCAGCGCAGCGTCCAGCGCCAGCCATGCAGCCGCTGCCGGCACCGCCGCCAGTGACCAGACGGCAACACGTGTCAAACAGGCCCGCATGCAGGGCTATGAAGGCGAAGCCTGTCCTGAATGTCAGAATTTCACCCTAGTCCGCAATGGTACGTGCCTGAAATGCAATACCTGCGGCAGCACAACAGGGTGCAGCTGAGCTCTCCCTGCAGAGCAACCTGCAGAACTGGCCCCGCACCTCGGTGCGGGGCTTTTTTCTGGCGCCCGCACGGATAGATGAAGAGTGATTTCGCTTGTCCTTGAGCGGCAGGTTGTGTATGCGTCCTCACATCAATTCAGACCATCACTGTCCTGCGTGACAGGCCAATTCAGGAGACCAGAATGAGCAAAGTTGAAGCAAAATTGAATGACATGGGAATCACCGTTCCCGATGCACCGGCACCTGCGGCCAATTATGTGCCTTTTGTGACCTCCGGCAATCTTGTTTTCATTTCCGGTCAGGTTCCCTTTGTTGACGGAGAACTGCAGATCACCGGTAAAATTGGTGACAACGCAACGATCGAGGATGGACAGGCACAGGCACGCATCTGTGCGATCAATCTGATTGCCCAGCTGAAAGTCGCCTGTGGCGGCGATCTTGACCGTGTGAAGCGCGTTGTCAAACTGGGTGCCTTCGTCTGCTCGGCAGATGATTTCAACGGCCAGCCTGGCGTTGTCAACGGTGCCTCCGACCTGATGGTTGAGGCGTTTGGCGAGGCAGGCCGGCATGCCCGGTTCGCTGTTGGAACAAACGCGCTGCCCCTTGGCTGCCTTGTCGAGATTGATGGAGTCTTCGAAATCGAATAGGGCGCCATAATCGCACCGGCGCACCGTGCAAAAAATCAACCGGCCTCTTGCGGGGCCGGTTTTTCATTGCCATCTGTTTCCTCATGGATGGTGACAGTTTTTCTCTCGAGTTATGCGACGACATCAGCCGCATCGCCGCCCCTGAATGGGACAGTGTTGCCGGCACCGAAAACCCGTTTGTCTGCCACGCCTTTCTGGCGGCGCTTGAGGCTGGCAAGGCGGTCGGAGGTGACACCGGCTGGGATCCGCTGCATCTGGTCATGCGCGATGATGGTGGCAGGCTGATTGCGGCGATGCCGCATTACCTCAAGCACCATTCTTACGGTGAATATATTTTCGATCACAGCTGGGCCAACGGCTTCATGCGTGCCGGCGGGCAATATTACCCGAAGATGCTGGCCGCCATTCCCTTCACCCCGGCGACAGGACCGCGCCTGCTCACCGGCGCGGCCACGGGGACGCGACGCCAGCAGCTCATCCGCGGGCTGGCCAATGGGATGGCGCAATATGTTGACAAGCTCCAACTGTCCTCGGCACATGTCAATTTTCTACCCAGCGAGGATGCCAATACACTTGTCGATGAGGGCTGGTTGCTGCGCCATTCAATCCAGTTCCATTGGCATAATGACGGCTATCACTGTTTTGATGATTTTCTGGCAAGCCTGTCATCACGCAAACGCAAGAATATCCGCAAGGAACGGCAATCGCTAATCGACGCTGGTGTGCGGATGCTGCCACTGACCGGTGCAGCCATCGAAAGCCATCATATTGATGCTTTTTACCGCTTTTACATGTCCACCATCGACCGCAAATGGGGTGGTGCGTATCTGACCCGGGAGGTGTTTGAGATCCTGCATGCGACAATGGCCGACCGGATGCTGCTGGTCATGGCTGAGTATCAGGGGCGTATCATTGGTGGCGCGCTGAATTTCATTGGCGGCACCACGCTTTATGGTCGCAATTGGGGGGCTGATCTGGACATTCCCAACCTGCATTTCGAGGCCTGCTACTATCAGGCAATCGACTATGCCATCGCCAACAAACTGTCATCTGTCGAGGCTGGCGCCCAGGGCTTTCATAAGGTCCAGCGCGGTTATCTGCCAGTGAAAACCTGGTCGGTGCATTGGATTGCCCATTCCGGCTTCAGACAGGCCGTCGCGCGCTTTTTAACAGCCGAAGAACGCGGCATCGACGAGGAAGCCAACCACATCACCATGGCCAGCCCATTCAAACGGGGCAACACGCCAGACTGACGCCCTGCCTGCTGCCAGCCTAGCCGCACTCGGGGGCAGGCAGGGCGGTGCGCTTGCCGGGAAGCGCCTTCTGTGGCGGTGTTTTCACCGTCACCACGAGCGCGTCATTCTCAACATCAACAAGCGCAAGGCCACCACCGGTCAGCTCGCCAAACAGCAGCTGGTCAGCAAGCGGCTTCTTGATATGTTCCTGCACGACACGGGTCAGCGGGCGGGCACCATAGTTACGGTCATAGCCGCGCTTTGCCAGCCAATCCCGCGCTGCCTCGCTCAACTCGATCTCGACATTGCGCTCAGCAAGCTGTGCATCAAGCTGCATGATGAATTTATCAACCACGAGACGGATCACATCATGTTCGAGCGGGGCAAACGGGATGATTGCATCAAGCCGGTTGCGGAACTCCGGACTGAACAGCTTTTCAATAGCCTCGACATCAGCCCCCTCATTCGTCTCACGGTTGAAACCGATCGCCTTTTTCGAAAGTTCCTGCGCCCCGGCATTGGTTGTCATGATCAGGATGACATTGCGGAAATCAACCGATTTGCCATTGTTGTCCGTGAGCTTTCCATGATCCATGATCTGCAGCAGAATATTGAACAGGTCCGGATGCGCCTTTTCAATCTCGTCAAGAAGCAGCACCGCATGTGGCGTCTGGTCGACGGCGTCGGTGAGCAATCCGCCCTGATCAAACCCGACATAGCCCGGAGGCGCGCCAATCAGCCGCGAGACAGTATGGCGCTCCATGTATTCAGACATGTCATAGCGCAGCAGCTTGATGCCAAGTGCCTCAGCCAGCTGGCGGGCAACCTCGGTCTTGCCAACACCGGTTGGGCCGGAAAACAGATAATTGCCGACCGGCTTTTCCGCCTCACGCAAACCGGCACGCGACAGCTTGATCGCCGAGGCCAACGCGCTGATCGCGGGGTCCTGGCCAAAGACAAGCCGCTTCAAATCATCTTCCAGCGACGCCAGAACCGCCTTGTCATCACGGCTGACGTGCTTTGAGGGAATGCGGGCCATGGTCGCAACTGTCGCCTCGACCTCGCGCTGGCCGATGGTTTGCTTGCGGCGTGATTTTGGCAGTAGATTCTGCGCCGCAGCCGCTTCGTCGATGACGTCAATCGCCTTATCCGGCAGTTTGCGATCATTGATGTAACGGGCCGACAGATCAACCGCCACCTTCAGCGCCGCGCCGGTGAAACGTACCTTGTGATGGGCCTCATACCGGCTTTTCAGGCCGTTGAGGATCTTGATCGTATCGGCGATGGTCGGCTCATTCACGTCAATTTTCTGGAAGCGGCGCACCAGCGCACGGTCCTTTTCAAAATGCCCACGATATTCCTTGTAGGTGGTCGAACCAATACAGCGCAATGTACCTTCCTGAAGCGCCGGCTTGAGCAGATTGGAAGCGTCCATGGCCCCACCCGAGGTCGCACCGGCGCCGATCACCGTATGGATCTCATCGATGAACAGAATGGCATTCTCGTCCTCGGCAACAGCCTTCATCACGGCTTTCAGCCGTTCCTCGAAATCACCACGATAGCGGGTGCCGGCAAGCAGCTGGCCCATATCGAGCGAGTAGATCACCGCGTTGCTGAGAACATCCGGCACCTCGCCGTTATGGATGCGAAGCGCCAACCCCTCGGCGATGGCTGTCTTGCCAACACCCGGATCACCAACATAGAGCGGGTTGTTCTTGGTGCGTCGGCACAGCACCTGGATGGTGCGGTCAAGCTCCCGGTCACGTCCGATCAACGGATCAATCCGGCCAGCAGACGCCTTGGCGATCAGATCAACCGCATATTGGCTGAGCGGATCGCTGCCATCAACTGTTTCGGCGTCTGTCTCGACCTGTTCCTCAGCGCCGCGGCCGACGTTGCCATCGCTGCCATGGCTGATATAGGACACAGCATCAAGGCGGGTCATATTCAGCGATTTGAGGAACCAGACGGCATGGCTCTCACGCTCTGAAAAGATCGAGACGAGAACGTTTGCCCCGGTCGCCACCTCACGGCCAGATGATTGAGTGTGGATAATCGCACGCTGGATCACGCGCTGGAAACTGGCTGTTGGCTGCACATCAAGATTGTCACTGTGGCTGACAATCGAGGCTAGCTCGGTTTCAATATAGTCAGTCAGGCGCGAGCGCAGCTCCTGAATATCGACTTTGCAGGCAGAAAGAACTTCAAGCGCATCGCTGTCTTCGGTCAGCGCCAGAAGCAGATGCTCCAGCGTAGCGAATTCATGCGCTTTCGCCGTGGCCGTCCCCATCGCCCGGCGCAGAGTCTCCTCAAGTTCTCTTGAAAGCATGATCCCTATTCCTTTTCCAGTTGCAGCTGCAGCGGATGTTCATTTTGTCTCGCATATTCCATCACCTTGGTGGCCTTTGCCTCGGCAACCTCATAGCTGTAGATTCCACAGACACCGATACCCCGGCGGTGAACATTCAGCATGATGGCATTGGCCTGGCTGTTGGACAGGTTGAAAAAATGCTGTAGCACATGAACGACAAACTCCATCGGCGTGTAGTCATCATTCATCATCAGAACTTTGTACATTGACGGTTTTCTGGTCTTGGTGCGGCTGTCGAGAACCAGCTGTGACTGGCCACCGCCATCATCGCCGTCTTTCCGCTCTGCGCTCAGTCTATGCCTGTCCATCATTTTTTTCACGGTCCGGTCTGCCACTCTGTTCAAACTTGCCTGCGCTCACACTTGCCTGCAGGACCACCTGCCCTGTCTGTTACAGTGTTCTAAAAATCGGACACAAAATCAACATGTCCAACGGTTGCACTGGTCAGGCGAGACGTTTGTCTCTCGACAATGATATTGGCATTAATATTGCTGTGATAAAGAGCGGTTGCGAAAAAAACAGACATGATTGTTGGATTTGATCAAAAACGCGTGAAATGATGTATCAATTGGCAAATGAAGATAGTCCGATGACGGCGTCTCCACCTCTTGTTGAAAGAGAGTTAAATGCGGTATGCTGGCCGCCTTTGGAAGCTCATGTCTCATTTCGCTCCACGGAGTCTTGGCCTTTGCGTGTTTCAACCTGCCTCAACCATGACAGAATGCGGTTAGACAACGGGCCCGCCCTCAGATTATCTGTCCTGTTTCAAACAATCTGGTTTCAAACAATCTGGAATGTCGTTGCGCCGCTGCTGCTCGCGCTTTCGGTAATTGCGGTGCTGACCGGCGGGATCAGCCAGCGCGCCGAAGCGGCAAAATATGCCGCCATCGTGATCGAGGAGGACAGTGGCAAGGTGCTGTTCTCACGCAGCGCCGACAGTCTGCGTTACCCAGCCTCGCTGACCAAGATCATGACGCTCTATCTGGTGTTCGAGGAGCTGGCGTCAGGGCGGCTGAAAATGGACAGTCGGATGAAGGTGTCACGGCTTGCCGCCGGGCGCTCCCCATCGAAACTCTATCTCAAGACTGGCCAGTCAATCACTGTGGAAAATGCCATCTATGCGCTGGTTACGAAATCAGCCAATGACGTGGCAACGGCAATTGCCGAGCATCTGTCTGGCAGCGAGCGCGAATTTGCCAAGCGCATGACGCGCAAGGCGCGTGCGCTGGGAATGTCGCGCACCACCTTTCGCAATGCCTCTGGCCTGCCGCACAGCAAACAGCGCAGCACGGCACGGGACATGGCGCGCCTTGCCGTAGCGATGCGCCGCGATTTCCCGCAATTCTATGATTTCTTCAGCGCCCGGAGCTTTCGCTGGAAAGGTCAGAAATTCAAGAACCACAACAGATTGCTGTCCGCCTACAAGGGCACGGACGGCATCAAGACAGGCTATATCAACGCCTCTGGTTTCAATCTTGTCGCGTCGGTAGAACGGCGGGGCGTCAGATTGATTGGCGTCGTCTTTGGTGGCAAGACCGGCCGCAGCCGCGACCGGCATATGATGCAGATCCTCGACGCCTCCTTCAAGCGGGCCAAGCCTGCCGATCTGGGAACGCAGGTTGCGGCGGTGCGTGTACTGCCAAAGCGCAAGACCACGATCCCGCCCAAAGAACTTCCGGTGGCGCCTCCCGACCGACGCAAGGTCAGGGCCAATGTTGATGTCAGCGTAGCCGATGCCACAGCCTATCTTGATGCCGACAGCCGCACCAACAGCGCAAGCGAGGACAGTTTCGAGACCATCTGGAGCGTGCAGATTGGCAGTTTTGCCAAACGCGCAAATGCACATAAGGCAGCAGCCCGCGCACGGCGCGTCGCCGATAATGTGCTGGGTCGGTCGCCAGCACGTCTGACATTGGTGACACGGGGCAATCTACCGCTCTGGCGGGTGCGTTTCAACAATCTGGATGAGGATCAGGCCCGGTCTGCCTGCGCCGCCCTGTTTGCCAAGAGACGGCCGTGTTTTGCCGTACAGGAACAGCTGAAGCGGGCCGGTTAAACCCGCCTGTCAGCTGGCATCAAAACGACCCGACAGCGCATCATCAAGATCAAGTGTTGTTGTCGGTAGTGGCCCCCATTTGGGATGGCTTCTGGCAAAAAGCTGGCCTTCCACGGTCAGATCATCGGTATTGTCCAGCATTCCCGTACTGACCGACATCATATCCTCGTCGTCACGCTGGTAAAGCGGTAGCTGTCCCGCGCGGCGGCCGTGGCGGCCAAGGATGCGCCAGCCAGACGACGACAATCATCACAGTGACAGGCCAGAATCTGTCG
>JAYNHH010000016.1:0-9414 GCA_038107835.1 Alphaproteobacteria bacterium | reverse complement strand
AGGATGCGCCAGCCAGACGACGACAATCATCACAGTGACAGGCCAGAATCTGTCGCAGGGGTCCGGTCACGGAAAAGGTGACAGCACCGCAATGGCACCGGCCGTGAAAAATCTGACCAGCTGTGGATAGCACTTCCTTGCATTTGGTCATTTGGATGGCGGCCCCTCATGGTGAATAAGCGTATAAACCCACTGTAACCGGTGAAACTTAAGAAAAAGTTAAAATCACCGAAAATCACGGCTGCGCATTCTGGTGCCACTGGTGTTGGCCGCAGCGGCGCTGTCCAGATGACGCAGAAACCCGTTGAGATTGAACAGCGACTCGGCAATGAAATGCACCACTGACTGTTCGCGCTGGACGCGGCCAACAACCCCCAGGATCTGCGAGCGCAGCAACGCCTCGCGATAGGTTTCGGTCAATTTCGGCCAGATGATGACATTGAGCGCGTGAATATCATCCTCAACTGTCAAAAACACGGTGCCGCTGGCGGTTCCCGGACGCTGGCGCATAGTGACCAGCCCGGCCAGCCGCAGACGTGTTTCATCGCGCACATCATGTGCCACGGCGCAGCTCTGCCACCCTGCCGCCTGCAGTGATGGTGCCAGCATGGTAATCGGATGTGCCTTGAGCGACAGACCGAGGCTGCGGTAATCGGCGGCCACCTCCTCACCACCGCTGGCAGATGGCAGGCTGACAGCAGGTTCGGTGCCGGCAACACTGTCATGGCGGCGGCCGGCCTGTGCAAATAGTGGCATTTCATGCAGGCGTTGACGGGCAAGCGCGCGCACCTGCCACTGCGCCTGCCGCCGGTCCACCCGCATGCTGGCAAACCCGTCTGCTGCTGCTATCGCCTGAAGTGCATTGGCCGACACATCGGCCCGCCGCATGATATCAGCAAGGCTGTCAAAGGCTGGCCGTCCCTCCTGCTGCTGGCGGCTGGCGGCAATACGCTCTCCCTCGCCGCGGGGCAACCCCTTGACCAGACGCAGGCCAAGACGCAGTGCATGATGGCCCCGCCGGTTCTGCGGGTCCGGTTCCAGCGTGCTGTCCCATGTCGAATGACCGACATCGACAGGACGCACCTGAATGCCGCTGCGCTTTGCCTCGGCAACCAGCTGGGAGGGTGAATAAAACCCCATCGGCTGGGCATTGAGCAGCGCACAGATAAACACATCCGGATAGTGATATTTGATCCAGGCCGAGACATAGACAAGCAGCGCAAAGCTGGCAGCATGTGATTCGGGAAAACCATAGGTGCCAAACCCCTCGATCTGCTTGAAACAGCGCAGCGCAAACTCACTGTCATAGCCACGCGCGGTCATGCCAGTGACCATTTTTTCACGAAAGCGGCTGACCTCGCCATTTTTCTTGAAGGTGGCCATGGCGCGGCGCAGCTGATCAGCCTCGCTGCCGGTAAAGCCAGCAGCGACAATGGCAATCTGCATCGCCTGCTCCTGAAACAGTGGCACACCAAGCGTGCGTTCAAGCACTGCACGCAGATCCTCAGACGGATAGCTGATGCGTTCAAGACCAGCCCGCCGCCGCAGATAGGGATGCACCATATCCCCCTGAATGGGGCCGGGCCGGACAATCGCCACCTGCACGACAAGATCGTGGAAACAGCGTGGCTGCAGCCGTGGCAACATCGCCATCTGGGCCCGCGATTCAACCTGAAACACGCCAACCGACTGGCCAGCGCACAGCATGTCATAGGTGGCCTTGTCCTCGGGCGGCACTGATGCCAGCGTCAGTGGCCGGTTGTAATGCAGACGCAACAGGTCAAAGGCGCGGCGGATACAGCTGAGCATGCCAAGCGCCAGTACATCCACCTTGAGCAGTCCAAGCGCATCAAGATCATCCTTGTCCCATTCGATAACGGTACGCCCCTCCATTGCCGCCGGGCTGATCGGGCAGAGATGATCGAGCCGCCCCCGGGTGATGACAAACCCGCCAACATGCTGCGAGAGGTGCCGGGGAAAGCGGCTGATGTCAGCGACAAGCCGCATCACCAGGGCAAGCCGCCTGTCGGCTGGATCAAGCCCGGCCGCCTGCAGCGCTGCACCGTCAAGCACCTGTTTCTCGCGGCCCCAAACCTCGCCAGACAGCGCTGCCTGCACATCCCGGCTCAGACCGAAAACCTTGGCCACCTCACGCAGGGCGCTGCGCCGCCGATAGGTGATCACGCTGGCGGCAAGCCCGGCACGCGACCGGCCATATTTGGCATAGATATGCTGGATCACCTCCTCACGGCGTTCATGTTCAAAATCCACGTCAATGTCGGGCGGTTCGCCCCGGGCCTCGCTGATGAAACGTTCAAACAGCGGCTGCGAGCGGTCCGGGTCAACCGCGGTGATGCCAAGGCAGTAACAGACCGCCGAATTCGCCGCCGACCCCCGTCCCTGACACAGAATACCGCGCCCCCTGGCAAAGCGGACAATGTCAAAAACCGTCAGGAAATAGGGAGCGAATTCCAGCTTTGCAATCAAGGCCAGTTCACGGTTGAGATAGGTCTCAACCTTTGCCGGAATGCCATCGCGGTAACGATCACGCGCCCCTTTCCATGTCTGATATTCCAGCTCCTGCATGGCGTTGCGCCCACCTGGCGAAACCTCGTCCGGATATTCATAGGACAGGTCAGACATGCTGAATTTGCACAGGCTGGCAAGATCAGCCGCCGCCGCCAGCGCATCAGGCCAATGCCGCCAGCGCCGCGCCGCCTCTTCCGGGCTGATCAGATGCCGTTCTGCATTGCGCGAGAGCAGATGGCCTGCCTTGTCCAGCAGCTGTTTCTCGCGGATGCAGGTCAGCACATCGGCAAGCGGCCGCCGTTCAGCGATATGGTAAAGCGCATCACCAGCCGCTGTCAGCCGCAAACCAGCCGCCTGCGCCATATCCCCGAGAAGCGCAAGACGCGCCTGATCCGCACCATCACGACAAAGGCTCGCCCCGGCGAAGAGCTGACCCGCCACAATCTGCCTGAGCTGGGTAAGCTGGGCCTGATAATCCAGCGCCGGATGCGTAGGCGGCATCACCAGCAGTGCCGTACTGGCAGACAGGCGGGCAAGATCAGCAAGATGCATGATGGGGGCGGCCTTGCTGCCCCGCAGATTGGCCTCGCTCAGCAGCATTGACAGCGATTCATAGCCCTCACGATCAAGTGGATGGGCGATGATGTCCGGCCCATCAACCAGTCGCAGCCGCGCGCCAACAACAAGCCGGATGTCATGATCACGCGCGGCACAATGCGCCCGGACAATGCCGGCAAGCGAATTGACATCGGCAATGCCAATCGCCTGCCAGCCAAGCGCCGCCGCCGTTGCCACCATTTCATCGGGATGCGCGGCACCGGTCAGAAAGGTAAAATTGCTGTAGCAGCCAAGCACGGCCGAGGCAGGCTGGCGCATCCTGCCAGCAGTCATCCGGTCTGTCCGGGTCATGCAAAAAACCCATGCAAAAACCAGTTGATATCCTCACCGCGTTCAGGCAGCCCCTCGCGATACACCCAGAAACGCGCCCCCGTTTCATCCTGAAGCCGGAAATAATCGCGGGTCCGGGTGCCAGGTGGCGCCGTCCACCATTCTGGCGCAATCCGCTCAGGGCCGCTGGCGCGGCTGATCCGGTGGGTCTTTTTGCGCCAGACAAACAGGGCTGGTGGATGATCAGGCAGCAGCGCCGTCACCGCCACTGGCTGCGGATGCGGCAGCAGCCGGATGGGCCGCGGCGCAGCAGTGGCAAGCTGTGCCGGCCAACCATCAGCGGTGAACATGTCATCAGGGTCAGCGGCAGTGGCACCACCCGGCATGTCCTCCATATCAGGCAGCGCCATATATTGCGCTGCCTCAGGTTGCCAGCTGGCCCGTGGGCGCAGACGCAGTACCGTTCCATAGCCAAGCCGTGCCACCAGCCTGTCAACAAGGCTGGCATAGCTCTCGGCCGTGGTCAGCCCTTCATCAAACCGACGGCAAATCGGACTTTGCGGGCTGCAGCCATGCGCCTCCATCCAGGCGCTTTCCAGACCGAATTCCGGATTGATCGCCTCGCCAGCATCAGCCAGCAACCGGTGAAAGGCAGAGGCATCCCGGCCGGGGCGCGACAGATGCGTGTCATGGACCAGCACGGCGCCGTCAACACGTTGCCAGCCAAGCCGCAACCGCCGCGTGGCAAGGCCATTCTGCTGTAAAATGTCAGCAATATCCCCGGTCAACCGGCGGATGATTGCCCTGATATCATCAGGGGCTGACACCGGTTCGGCAAAATTCAGCACCGCCAGCAACGGACGTTGTGGGGCAATCGGGGAAAAGCTCTCATTGATATGACCAAGCGCGGCATCAAGCCGTTCGATCAGCTGGCTGCCAAAGCGGTTTGCCAGCGGCGCCCGCGGCATGCCCAGAATATCACCAACATGGCGCAAACCGGCAGTCGCCATTGCCGTAACAGTGCGGCCATCAAGACGCAGCGCCGCCAGCGGCAGTGGCGCGAGCAATGCGGCCGTCGCTCTGGTGCTGGTTTTCCTGTCTGATGGGGGCAGACAGCTTTGCACCCACCCATAGCGGGCAAGTCCCCAGGCCGCACCGCAGCTTGACGCCACACCAAGGCGTGCCCGCAGGCCAGCACGCCGCAACCGCCACAGCATATCCGCCAGCAATGGCCGCAACCCACCATGAAGATGCGTCGCCCCGGCCACATCCAGCCAGATGCCATCGCCATCCCTGGCAATGGCGCTTGCCATCATCGCCCCTGCACCAGAGTTGATTGCAGCAGAGCCGGCAACGCCATGGTCCGGCGCGGTAAGAGGAGAATAGCGCCGCGCCCACAGGGCCAGATGATGCAGGTCCCGCGCATCTGCCGCCGGTACCGTCACGCGTGACACCAGATCCGGACACAGCGCCCGCGCATCGGCAAGCCGCATGCCGATTTGCAGGCCGCGGCGCTGGCCCCGCCGACAGAGCGCATCAATATAATCAGTCCCCTGATATCTGCTGGTCAGGACCAATGTCTGCTGGCTGTCAATTTCACCGCTCTGGCGCAGCCGATCGGCCGCCAGCCAGGGAAACCAGACATGGATGATGAGACGTTCCATGGTACAGACACCTAACCGGCACGCCCGGCCTGATGCCCGGTGAGGCCGTTGCTGCCATCGGGAATGGCTGGGCTGGCATATGATGTGGGTTTGACAGGCTGGCCTGGCGTCAACTGGCCCAATGTCAACTGGCTGGAGCGGGCTGGCAGTTCGGCAAGCCGATTGTCGAGCGGATCCCATGCCAGCCGCAGGCTGTATGGCCGGCCGCCACGCACCTGCTTGAGATCGACGTCCCAGACGCTGTTCCATGTAGCGTCTGCTGCGCTGCTGTCATCGGGCGCTGGCGCGACATGCCAGAGACTCTCAAAACCGCTGGCAGCACCTGTCCAGCCAAGCAGAAAGCCAGTTGTCTTGCTGGCCTCGGCGGCAAGCTGGGTCCGGCGGGCAAGCCGCATCCAGTAATCAGCCGATTGCCGCGTGCCGTCATATTCAGCAACCACCGCCGCCAGCCCGTCGGTGCGCAGAATATCCTCGAGCACCGCCAGACGGCGCGCCGGATTTGGCGTGTCGACAATCAGCAACCGCGATGGATCCAGCCCAAGCGCCGCCAGCCCCGCCGCATAGAGCATGCCGCCAGCCGCATCATGCGACGCCGGACACCAGACAACAGGTCCCTCGGGCCCCACGGACCCCGCCCCCCAGCGACCCGCCACCGCACCGTCTGTGTGCAGGGCCTGATCTGGTTTTTGGGCATTTGGCGCAAGACCATTCGACGCCAACAGCTGGCGCAGCAGACAGATGGCAAAACCGGTCAACGCACCATGCGCCCCAGCCCAGTTGGCGCACAGCATATGCACCCGTCCCAGCGCCAACCCACCGGCAAGCGCCGAATCGAGGCCGGCAATTCCCAGGGCCAGCCGCGGCCGCGCCATGCGGCCGTCAAGAACCGCAATTTGGCGGCGCAGATGGGCGAAATTCTGATTCCGGGCCTGATGACAGGCCTGATGCCGGGCAGTGGGTGAAGCGCTGGTTTGCCCGGTCATGTTCCAGGCGGTTTTCCGGATGGTTTTCTGGATGGTTTTCTGGGCAAAATATCTGTCTCTCTTCACCGCATTTTCCATTGTCCTGAACTGTTCTGCCCCGAACTGCTCCTTGGGGTGTTTTTCAGAATATTGTTCTGGGGGATTCCCGGGGTTTTTCCCCAGGTTTTTTTCTGGGGTTTTCACTGGGATTTTCACTGGGATTTGACCCTGCTGGCGCCGGAGAATGTGCGGCGCTGTCACCGATTGGTTTGTGGTCGCCATAATGCGCCCTCCATGATCACTTCATGTGCTGATTTCACTTGTTTGTTCATGTTTTGTTCTAAAAGCAAATGAACGCTGAGTCAATGGGCTGGACAAGCATGCGGCACAGGAATGTCGGACGGGTTGCAAAAAGCAACAGACAGGCGACACCAGACAGGCATTGGCCCAGCACGCACCGGAGGGGGGCGGGCGAAATGATTGGTAGACCAGACTGGATTTTGAGCCACAGATCAGGTAGCGCGACGGATGGCAGCCGCCTGTGCAGTTTACGGCGTTTGGTGCATGATGCGGCGTCTGGGCAGGGCGGAACGTCTGGTGCGGCTGCCACCCTGCCTATTTTGGCAATTCGCTCTCGGCCAGTCGCGCCCAGTAGGATGCGCCAAGCGCCAGAACCTCATCATTGAAGTCAAAACGCGCATTATGCAGCATGCCATCAGCCGGTGCCGGGCCAGACCCAAGCCAGATATAGGCACCGGGCCGCTCCTCGAGCATGTAGGAGAAATCCTCGGCACCCATTGACGGGCTGACATCGGTATCGACATTCTCCGGCCCAAGAAGGCCGCGCATCACCTCGGCGGCGCGGCCAGCCTCGGATGCGTGATTGACTGTCGGGGGGTAGCCGGGCATCCACTCAAATTCCAGCGAACAATTGTAGGTGCGGGCCGTCTGCTCGGCAATGTCGCGGATCGAATCGGCCAGAAGCTGGCGTGTGGCCGGGGTGAAGGAGCGCGCAGTGCCGGCAAGACGCACGCTGTTCGGGATGACATTATAGGCCGAACCAGCCTCGAAGATGGTGACCGTGACAACACCTGATTCGACAGGCGAGACACGGCGGGCGACGATCGTCTGGAGCGACTGCACAATGGCCGCGCCACAGGGGATCGGATCCACGGTCAGATGCGGCTGTGCGGCATGGCCACCAAGACCGGTGACGGTCATGTCAAACATATCAGCGGCGGCCATACAGGCGGCGGAATGCACACCGGCCCTGCCCTGGTCCATGCCGGGCCAGTTATGCATGCCCCAGACGGTCTCGACATCAAATTTTTCAAACAGTCCGTCCTTGATCATCGCCTCACCACCGCCGCCACCTTCTTCAGCCGGCTGGAAGATAAAATAGACGGTGCCATCAAAATTACGTGTCTCGGCCAGATATTGTGCGGCGCCAAGAAGCATCGTGGTGTGGCCGTCATGACCGCAGGCATGCATCTTTCCCGGCGTCTGCGAGACATGGTCAAACCCGTTGAGTTCCTGCATTGGCAAGGCATCCATATCGGCGCGTAGGCCAATGGCCCGGCTGCTGGTACCGGTGCCATGAAGGATGCCGACAACGCCCGTCTTGCCCATCCCGCGATGCACCTCAAGGCCAAAGCTGGCGAGCTTCTCAGCGACGAAATTCGAGGTCCAGACCTCTTCATAGCTGAGTTCGGGATGTTGGTGCAGTAGATGCCGCCAGGCACGCATTTCATCCTGTCGGTCAGCAATTGAATTGATCACGGCCATCTGTCTGTCTCCGGCACTGTGGGTACTTTAATGAATAATCTATCACTGGGATAAATGAATGAATACTGGTCTAGACTGTGATCTGCTTGGCGGCGTGGGTCAAGGGTCCGGCACGGTGAATATTGCCCGCACACATGCCGGCATGTATGCCAGAACGGGGGCGGCAGCGCCGCATGTTATCTGTTTCACTTTGGCCACGGTTCTGGTAGATGATGCGGCAATGCGCGGGGTCTGGGGCATTCAGACGCAGCGCAGTGTCGATTGCGCCAAACCCAAGGTCGTCGGGGGAACAGGAATTCCCGGCTTGTGGTCGCAGATTGACAGCCACACAAATTTACGGCTCAAAGAGTGGCGGCAATGGGGATTTACCGCCCTGTGTCGCTGGCCTCGGCACAGAGCTGAACAACCGGCAGGATGGAAGAGGCCGGGGCAAAAGGGGATCTGGATCATGGCATCACATCAGCCCGACCGCGGACAGCGCGGCCTGCCAGGCGGAAAGCCGAAATATTCCGCTTTCGCGATAGCCAGGAAGGCGATGAATTATCATCAGGACTGGCAGCGCGCCTGGCGCGATGCCGCACCCAGGGATGAATATGATGCCGTGATCATCGGCGGCGGCGGCCATGGCCTTGCCACCGCCTATTATCTGGCTGCCGTGCATGGCATGACAAACATCGCCGTGGTCGAAAAGGGCTGGCTTGGTGGCGGCAATACAGGCCGCAACACGACGATCATCCGCTCGAACTATCTGTGGGACGAGTCGGCGGCGATCTATGAACATGCGCTCAAATTATGGGAAGGCATGTCGCAGGACCTGAATTACAATGTGATGTTCAGCCAGCGCGGCGTGCTGACGATTGCGCATAGCGAGCATGAATTGCGCGAAATGTCGCGCCGCGTCCATGCCATCCGCCTGAATGGCATTGACTCAGACATTCTGGGACCCGCCGAGATCAAGAAATTCGTGCCGACAATCAATATCGACCAGTCGATCCGCTATCCGGTGATGGGGGGCTTTCTGCAGAAACGTGGCGGCACAGCGCGGCATGACGCCGTTGCCTGGGGCTATGCACGGGCGGCCGACGATCTGGGCGTTGACATCATCCAGAATTGTGAGGTGACAGCGCTGCGCCGGGAGCGCGGCAAAATCATCGGGATTGAGACCAGCCGCGGCTTCATCAAAACGCGAAAGGTGGGCTGTGTCGTTGCCGGCCATTCGAGTGTGATTGCGGCTATGGCCGATATCCGCCTGCCCCTCGCAAGCCGGCCGCTGCAGGCGCTTGTCTCGGAGCCAATCAAGCCGATCCTCGATACGGTGATCATGTCGAATGCGGTGCATATGTATATCAGCCAATCGGACAAGGGCGAGATGGTGCTTGGTGCCGGTGTCGACAAATACAATTCCTATGCCCAGCGTGGCTCCTTCCCGGTGCCAGAACATATGCTGGCGGCGGCGGTTGAGCTGTTTCCGGTGCTGTCACGCCTGCGGATGCTGCGCCATTGGGGCGGCATTGTCGACACCTGCCCCGATGCCTCGCCGATCATCTCGAAGACCGATGTCGAGGGGCTGTATTTCAACTGTGGCT
>JAYNHH010000015.1:42328-53975 GCA_038107835.1 Alphaproteobacteria bacterium | reverse complement strand
CCATTCATGATGTTCATCATTGGCGTTGGCAGCAGATGCGCATGGACACCACCAAGATAGCGCCAAAGCGGCATTTCGGTTGAATCCGCGGCCGCCCGAGCCACAGCCATGGACACGCCAAGGATCGCATTGGCACCAAGCCGGCCCTTGTTGTTGGTGCCGTCCAATTCGATCAGATCCTGATCAAGACCTGCCTGATCAAGCGCATCAGCGCCGACAATCGCGTCGAAAATCTCAAAATTGACAGCGTCGACAGCTTTCAGCACGCCTTTGCCATTATATCTGTCCTTGTCGCCATCGCGCATCTCAACAGCCTCATAGGCACCGGTCGAGGCTCCCGAGGGAACAGCCGCGCGGCCAACGGCGCCATCCTCGAGGGTGACATCTACCTCGACAGTTGGGTTGCCACGGGAGTCGAGAATTTCGCGGGCCTGGATATCAAGAATGGTGGACATGGGATTTCATCCTGTGGTTGGGGGTGGTGGTGAGAAACTGCCGCCAACCGGCAGTCCGGAATCTAAGGTCAGAGCGCCTCGCGGCGGGCGGTGTCAATGCGCTGCAGGCGCGAAAGAACGTCCTGCATGGCGTCCAGCGGCACCATATTCGGGCCGTCAGATGGAGCATTATCGGGATCCTCATGGGCTTCCATGAACAGCCCCTCAACGCCAACGGCAACCGCCGCGCGGGCCAGCACCGGAACAAACTCCCGCTGTCCACCCGAACTGCCGCCGAGGCCGCCCGGCTGCTGCACCGAATGGGTGGCATCAAAAATCACCGGATGGCCCAGCTTTGCCATTTCAGGCAGAGCGCGCATATCAGAGACAAGCGTGTTGTAGCCAAAGGAGGTGCCGCGCTCGGTCAGCATGATCCGCTCATTGCCAGCGCCGGCGACCTTGGCAGCGACATGCGCCATGTCCCAGGGGGCGAGAAACTGCCCCTTCTTTATATTGACAACAGCACCGGTGGCCGCTGCCGCCAGCAAGAGGTCCGTCTGCCGACACAGAAAGGCTGGAATCTGCAACACGTCAAGCGCCTCGGCCGCCGGGGCGCATTGCTCGGGCAGATGGACATCACTGAGAACCGGACAGCCAAACTCGGCGCGAACCCGTGCCATGATCGCCAGCCCCTCATCCATGCCGACGCCACGCGCAGCATGTGCCGAGGTGCGGTTGGCCTTGTCAAAGGATGATTTATAGACAAAGCCCATGCCGACGGCAGCAGCTATGTCGGCAAGACGGCTGGCACATGACAGGGCGTGGTCGAGACCTTCGATCTGGCAGGGACCGGCTATCAGCAGTAACGGATGGTCACCACCACAGGGCACGTCGCCGATTTTTATTTCAGTCATGGTCCTGCGCGCCTCCTTCAGGGTCGTCAGGAAAACCGCTCAGACAAGCCGAGACTTTTCCATTGATGCCGCGACAAAGCCGGTGAACAGCGGATGCGGATCAGTCGGTTTCGATTTCAATTCGGGATGGAACTGCACCGCAACAAACCAGGGATGATCCGGCCGCTCGACAATTTCGGGCAGATGGCCGTCTGGTGACAGGCCGGAGATTTTCATACCAGCCGCTTCCAGCTGGTCACGATAGGCAATATTGACCTCATAGCGATGCCGGTGGCGCTCGGATATCTCGGTTGCGCCATAAACCCGGCCGGCGACCGATCCCTCCTCGAGCAGACAGGCATAGGCGCCAAGACGCATGGTACCGCCAAGATCATCATCGGCGCTGCGTTGCAGACGCTCGTTGCCAGCTGTCCATTCGGTCATAAGACCGACAAGCGGCACCTCGGTATTGCCGAACTCACTCGAACCGGCCCCTGGCAGATCGGCCAGATTGCGGGCTGTTTCGAGAACCGCCATCTGCATGCCGAAACAGATGCCGAAATAGGGGATGTTCTGTTCACGGGCAAAGCGCACCGCCCTGATTTTACCCTCGGAGCCGCGCTCCCCAAAACCGCCGGGAACGAGGATGCCGCTGACATGATGCAATGCCTCAACAGCCGCATCTTCCTGCTCAAACAGCTCTGAATCAATCCATTCGATATTGACCTTGACGCCGTTGGCAATGCCACCATGAACCAGCGCCTCGCCAAGCGATTTATAGGAATCCTGCAAGGAGGTGTATTTGCCAACAATGGCGATGGTCACCTCACCCTCGGGATTGGCAACTGTATTGCAGATGCGCTGCCATGCGGACAGGTCAGGCGTCCTGTCCGGCAGGCCGAAATGCCGCATCACCTCGCGGTCAAGCCCCTGTTCATGATAGGAGAGCGGCACCTCATAGATATTGCGGACATCCATTCCAAGTATCACCGCCGATTGCCGGATGTTGCAGAACAGCCCGATCTTCCCCCGCTGTTCATCGGGAAGCGGATGTTCGGTGCGGCACAGCAGAATGTCCGGCTGGATACCGACCGATTGCAGTTCCTTGACCGAATGCTGGGTGGGTTTGGTTTTCAGCTCACCCGCCGCTGCAATGTAGGGCAGCAGCGTGACATGCAGAAAACAGGTCTGTTCGCGGCCAAGCTCATTGCCGAGCTGGCGGATCGCCTCAAGAAAGGGAAGTGATTCGATATCGCCGACCGTGCCGCCAATCTCGCACAGGATGAAATCCTCATCATCGTGATTCGCCTTTACAAACTCCTTGATCGCATCAGTGACATGCGGGATCACCTGGATGGTCGCGCCGAGATAGTCGCCGCGGCGTTCCCTTGCCAGAACATCGGAATAGATGCGGCCCGTCGTGACATTGTCCGACTTTCTGGCATGCACACCGGTGAAACGTTCATAATGCCCGAGATCAAGATCCGTCTCGGCGCCATCATCGGTGACGAACACCTCGCCATGCTGGGTCGGCGACATGGTGCCTGGATCAACATTGAGATAGGGATCGAGTTTGCGCAGCCGCACCTTGTATCCGCGCGCCTGCAGGAGCGCCGCCAAAGCTGCGGCACCAAGACCTTTACCGAGTGAGGAAACCACACCACCAGTGATGAAAATATAACGAGGCATGGAGCGGAGTTATACCCCAACATAGCGCGTTTGGTAAGTACCTAAATCACATGATGTGGTGATTTAAATGAGTGCAACCGCCTTGACAGAACGCTTCTTATTTGTCTGTGGGAACCGCCGGACCGGATGTCGGCGCTGGCGTCTCATTGATCACCTCGTCGACGATTGACACGCTTTCGGTACCTGCCCCCGCCATGATGGCAAGGATGATCGAGGTCGCAAAGAAACAGGTGGCCAGAACAGCCGTCACACGGGTCATCAGGTTGGCCGTGCCGCGGGCCGTCATGAACCCACCGCCAGCACCGCCACCGCCGCCAATGCCAAGGCCGCCGCCTTCGGAGCGCTGCAGCAGCACCGAACCAACAAGGCCAAGGGCGATCAGAATGTGAATAGTCAGAACAAGCGTTTCCATGAACCACGTCCGTTAATACACGTCAATAAAGGGCCGACGTCGGCAGAAGGCGCTGTTATATGGCCTGCGCGGCGGTATTTCAAGCAAATTACGACACCCCGCAGACGCGGCGAAAAACCGGCTCAGCCAGCCGCCGCGGCGCAGATGCCGGCAAAATCAGCCGCAACCAGACTGGCACCGCCGACAAGGGCGCCATCGACATGCGGCACAGCAAAGATTTCTGCCGCATTTCCTGGCTTTACCGAGCCGCCATACAGAATTTCTGTCTGCGCAAAACCCGCCTCATCAAGCCAGCGCCGAATGCCAAGATGCATTTCGGCAATCTCTACTGCCGTCGCCACCTTGCCGGTGCCGATGGCCCAGACCGGCTCATAGGCGATGGTCAGCGCTGTCGTGGGGAGTGTGGCCGGGACCGAGATGGCAAGCTGGTCAAGCACTGTCGCCAGCGCATTGCCTGCCTCGCGCTCGGCAAGCGTCTCGCCAACGCAGATCATCACCGACAAACCCGTCTCGAATGCCTGCACGGCCTTGGCGGCAACCAGTTCGCTGGTCTCACCATGATCGGCGCGGCGCTCGGAATGGCCAAGCAGAACAAGTGACGCCCCGCAATCGCGCAGCATGCCGGTTGACACATCACCTGTGTGCGCGCCCGATGCCGACTGGTGACAGTCCTGACCACCAAGCAGGATGCCAGAGCCCTGGAGGCGCACGCCAATGGGGACAAGATAGGGATGCGGAGCAAACAGAATGCGGGTGACCCCCGCATGCAAGGTCGCACAATAGTCGCTGGCCAGCGTTGCCGCCACCGACAGTTCCGGATTCATTTTCCAATTTGCCGCGACAATCATTTCATGCTCCCCTGTTGCGCAGTGATAAGCTGACCGCTTGGCGTCCGAAAATCAACCGGGCGCAGTCCGTAAAAACAAGGTTTTTTTGCCCGATCAACCCCCAATCTGTGGATCTCGACAGGCGGCTGTTTCCTTTTTGGCCGTTTAAAGGGGCAAGTTTCGTGCTTATCGACCGAAATAAAGTTGCCCGTAGCCACGCCTATCTATAAAACAGGCCCCTAGCCTATCGACCCTTCGGAGCCGCAAAGGTGACGGTTCCGGTTAGAAAAGAGTGATCCAATGCTTGGTGCAATGCGTGGCGGTGCAAAATCGCCGATAATGAAAGTCTTCCTTCTGTTTCTGGCGGCGGGATTCGCCCTCTGGGGCGTCGGTGACGTCACCACTGGATTGATCGGCGGCAGCGACAAGGCCATTTCCGCAGGCGAGGAAAACAAGTCACCGGCCGAGGTCGCCATTCAGTTTGATCGGACACGGCGCACCTACATGCCGAACGCCTCGCTTGGCGAGGCGCTGCAGGCCGGCCTGCTGAATGAGGTTGCCGGTGCGTTGGCGCGCGATGTCGTTTTTCGCGCTGAGGCAACGGATCTGGGCCTGACCGTGACACGCGAGATGCAGCGCCGTGTCGTGGCATCCGAACAGGCTTTTCAGGATGAATTTGGCGAATTTTCCGAGGGCCGCTTCATGCAGGTGCTTGGCAATGCCGGCCTCAGCGAGGAGGAGTATCTCAAACAGGTGGATTCAGCCCTGCGGCGTGAACAGCTGCTGTTTGCCGTCAGCGCCGGAATTGGCCAGCCCGAGAGTATGGCAAGGACCATGACCGCCTATGAGCTGGAACGCCGCAGCGCCAAGCTGATCAGCATTGCGGTTGACCCGTCACGCATCGCCGATCCGGATGAGAGCGCGCTTGGTGAGTGGTATGAGGGCGTCAGCGCCAGCTATGATGCCCCGGCGCTGCGCAGCGCGCGGGTTGGCACCCTGTCACCGGCAATGTTTGCCGCCGAGATGCAGGTCAGCGACGCCGATATTGCCGCCGCCTATGAGGCACGTCTTGATGAATTCACCACGCCGGAAACACGGGAAATCCGGCAGATGGTTTTTGACGATGTCACAATGGCACAATCTGCCTTTGACCGGGTCGAGGCAGGTGAGGATTTCGCCGAGGTCGCAGCGGAAATGCTTGGCTGGACAGCCGATGATGTCGCGCTTGGTACGGTCAGCAAGGCCGATCTTGATGGACCGCTTGGTGAGGCAGCTTTCGGGCTGGCACTAAATGAGGTCGTCGGACCGGTTGAGTCGGTCTTTGGCCAGCATCTGCTGACCGTCGACAGAATCAAAGAGGGTGGCAATCAATCGCTGGATGATGTCAAAGACGCCATCCGCGCCACGCTGCGTGATGAAGCGGCCATCGATCTGATCTATGACAAGGTCAATGAGCTGGAAGATGTGATTGCATCCGGCGCAACCCTGAATGAGGCGATGGCTGCAGTAGGCGGCCGGGTCGATATGCTGGTGGATATTGACCGCAATGGCCTGACGATTGATGGAACAGCTGTCAAGGGCGATGCCAGTGATCTGGCGCAGGACAGCCTCGTGCTGGAGCTGATCTGGACAGGCGATATTGATGAGCTGAGCGTCATCCAGGAAGGTGCCGACGACATGTTTTTCGTGGTCGAGGCCACCGGCGAGACAGCACCGCGTGAGCGCACACTCGACGAGATTCGCAGTCGCGTCATCACCGACTGGAAACGGGGCGAGGCCATCAAGGCGGCGCGCGCGGACGCAACGGCGCTGACCAGCACACCGGAAAAATTCAACGATGTCGTGCCAACCGATGATTTCAACCGCAATGGCATCGGCCTTGACCATGAGGCCGCTCGGCTGATCGCCAGGACCGTCTTTGCCACCGAGGTCGGCGGGATCGGCGTGATCGAGACCGGCAATGAGGCGATCGCCAGCCTGACCGTCACTATTGTCCCGGTTGAGGGTGACACGCTTGACACCACGGCAGAGCTGATCGGCACCGCCATCACCAACTCGATGCAGCAGGATATCCTGAACGTGCTGGCACGCGATCTCTCGCAGACGCATGATCTGCAGATCAATCTCGGCCGGGTGCAGCAACTTCTGGCAGGACAGCAGTAGGCATCATGACCAAAGATATGCGGAGCCATGATCCGGAACCGGGCCGTGCGGCGTTTGCCGCATTTGCCGCCGGCTTTGCCGCGGGCGTGCCGCAGCTTGTCTCACGCGAACTGGTGGCAGACACGCAGACGCCGGTTTCCGCCTATCTGAAACTGGCGGCCGACCAGAAACACAGCTTTCTGCTCGAATCGGTAGAAGGAGGCGAGGTACGCGGCCGGTTCTCGGTCATTGGCCTGGCCCCCGATCTGATCTGGCGCTGTCATGGCGAAAAGGCGGAAATCAACCGTGACCCCGCTGGCAGCGATCATTTCGAGACAGTGGACATGCCGCCGCTTGCCTCGCTGCGGGCGGTGCTGGCGGAATCGGCGATGCCTGATACCGGCACGCTGCCGCCGATGGCCGCTGGTCTGTTTGGCTATTTCGGCTATGACATGATCCGTCACATCGAAACGATCCCGAACAATAACCCAGCCTCGCTCGAGGCGCCGGACTCAGACCTGCTGCGCCCGTCACTGATCGCCATCTTTGACAGGTTGCGGGACAGCATCACACTGGTCACGCAGATCCGCCCTGCTGAATGGGATGATGCCGACAGCGCGTGGGAAACAGCGCAGACGCGCCTCGGCAGCGCTGTGACGGCACTTGATGCACCGCTGCTGCCAACCGAGGTCGGCCGGATTGACGCGCCAATCCCGACGCCAACCTCGAATATGAGCAAAACACGCTTTCTGGATATGGTCAGACGCGCCAAGGATTACATCGCGGCCGGTGATATCTTTCAGGTGGTGCTCTCGCAGCGTTTCACCATCCCGTTCGAATTGCCGGCATTCAACCTGTATCGCAGCCTGCGTCGGTTGAACCCGTCCCCTTTTCTGTTCTTCTTTGATTTTGGCGGGGTCTCGGTGGTTGGATCAAGCCCTGAGATTCTCGTTCGCCTGCGCCAGAAAATCGTGACAATCCGGCCGATTGCCGGCACCCGCAAGCGCGGTGCAACCCCCGATGAGGATGCAGCGAATGCGGCGAGCCTGATGGCGGATGTGAAGGAACGCGCCGAGCATCTGATGCTGCTTGACCTTGGGCGCAATGATGTCGGACGTGTTTCCAAACCCGGATCCGTGCGCGTCAAATCAAATTATGAGGTCGAATATTACAGCCATGTCATGCATATCGCCTCGCAGGTCGAGGGCGAAATCCGTGACGACCTTGATGCTGTCGATGCAATGATTGCCGGCTTTCCAGCCGGGACCGTTTCCGGTGCACCCAAAATCAGGGCCATGCAAATCATTGACGAGATGGAGCCTGACAGGCGCGGCATCTATGCCGGTGCGGTCGGCTATATCTCTGTTGCCGGCGAGCTGGACACCTGTATCGCGCTGCGCACCGCCGTTGTCGAGAATGACAAAATGCATGTTCAGGCCGGTGCCGGCATTGTCTATGACAGCGATCCGAAGTCAGAATTCGAGGAAACCCAGAACAAGGCCATGGCACTGATCCGCGCCGCTGGCGAAGCGCTTCGCTTTATCCGCTGATCCGCCAGTACAGAAGGAGCCGAAACCCGCTCCATCAGACCATCCCGACACCGCATTCAGGCTCTGCACCCGTTCTCCACGCGCAAGCGGCAGACCCGCATATGCAGGAACATTGATGACATAGAAGATTATGCGCCGCATACTCATCACAGTGACGGGTTGGGTGGTTTTGTTTGGTTATGGTGCGTGTCCTGTACAGGATTTTGAGCCTGCTGGCGTTGATTGGCGGATGGGTGCCTGCAGCACAGGCTGAGCTGCGGCTCGACGACTGGACGCGCTATGGCACCCTTGCCGAACAGGGCGGAATCTGTGCCGGCTTTGCCCGAATCATGGAAATGCAGAGTCTGATCGACGGTGAGGCTGGCCGGCTGTGGCTGGAACGGCGCAGATATGCCGGTGCAATTGTCCGCGAGGCAACCCTGATGGAAGGCCTGCCCGCGGCAACGGTTAGCGAGATCAACACGCTGGTTGAGAATTATGCGATGTGGCTCGTGACCAGCCTGGTAACCGATGGTGGCGATACCGGCCTTGATGGGACAGCACATGAACGAACCGGAAAAATGGTCGCTGATCTGTGCGGCACCCTGTTCACGCAGGCAGACATGGCGATCAGCCAGAAGCTGCCGGAATTGCTGGCCTGTCAGCAGACAGTGACCAAAACCACTCCCCAGACAGCCTGCACCGCCGAGACGGAGGCAGCCGCCATATTGCAAGAGCGCGTGACAGCGCTTGATCGGGAAAACACCAGGCTGCAGGCGCAGATGAGCAGGCTGCAGACGGATCTGGCTGCACGCAAACAGCTGTCGGACGATTCTGCAACACCACCCAGCCCAACAGCCGACGGGGTGTCTTTGCCGCTGCCAAAGCCGATGGTGATCGCGCAGCTGGGATCCTACCAGCGCTATGAGCAGGCCGTTTCCGGTGTCGCGATCCTGCGCACCGAACTCACGGAGGCGATGGAGGATATCCGTATCGATATCACCGAGGCGCGGCTGGTCAATGATACGCCTGTCTTCAGGTTGCTGACCCAACCGCTGACAAAGGCCCGCAGCAGCAGGATCTGTGCAGCGATGTGGCAGGCAGGGTTCAACTGTATGCTGCGCGGGCGCAGATAACCCTCCTGACAGACCCAAAAAATGTCACCATCCGGAGCGCTTGATGCTAGGATCGCGGCGCGAGCGCGCAAGGACGGACTCTCATGGAAACAACAAATCTTCTCGCTGTTATCACCTTTGCCATGGTGACAGCCTTTACCCCCGGACCCAACAATCTAATGCTGGCAGCTTCGGGGGCGAATTTCGGGTTCAGACGCACCGTGCCGCATATCGCCGGCATCACCATCGGTTTCATGACGGTGTTTCTGGCAGCGGGTGCAGGGCTTGCCAGCCTGTTTGCCGCCCTGCCCCAGCTCTATGATCTGCTGAAGATTCTGAGTGTCCTGTTCCTCATTTATCTTGCCTGGCGCATTGGCAGCGCTGGGCGAGCCGAGCGGCGCGACCGTGACAGACCACTGAGCTTCACGCAGGCAGCCCTGTTTCAGGCGGTCAATCCCAAGGGCGTGTCGGTGATCATCAGCACCGTGTCCGCCTATACGAGTGATGCTCATTCACTGGCATCGGAAATCAGCGTGCTATTGACCGTTTTCGTACTGACAACGATTGGTGCCACCACATCATGGTGCCTGTTCGGCACCGCGATTGCCCGGATTTTCACGACCCGGCGCAAATTGCGGATGTTCAATGTCACTATGGCGTTCCTGCTCATTCTCAGCCTCATTCCAATCATTTTCAACTGACTTGATGCTGCCAACAGATGGTTGTGGGAAGCGGCCAATTGTGTTTTGCTTTCGGCCCGCAGTTCGTTAGTCTGGACCGGTTTGGGAACGTTGAATAAAGTTGAGGACCACACTGAAATGAAAGCCGCAAGCTGGCCTCCCGGGACGCATTATGTCGATGAGGCCAATCTGGCCGCCGCCTTTTTCACCGGAGTGGCGCGCGGCGGCGATGCCACCTTGATGTTTGAAAAGCAGGCGCAGACATGGACGGGCCGCAGCTGGAATGAAGTGGCGAATTCTGTCAGACGGCTGGCAAGCGTTCTGGTTGATGCTGGTATCGGCGCCGGTGACAGGGTTATGGTATCGGCTGAAAACCGTCCTGAATGGGCGATTGCCGATCTGGCGATCATGGCCATTGGCGCGATTGTCGTACCTGCCTATGTGACCAATACCGAAGATGACCATTTCTTCATCATGGATCATTCCGGCGCGTCGGCCGTGATCACCTCCGGCGGTCTGCTTGGCGCGCGGATCGCGCTTGCCGCCAGCCGCACGCCGGGGTTGCACACGATGATCCTGATGGATGATGACGCCACGGTACCAGCCGTCAAATCAATCAATATCCGCTATTGGAATGCGGTGATTGACGCGGCTGACCCGCTGGCCGATCTTGACCAGCGTATCGCTGCGCAGAAACCAGATGATGTGTGCTGTTTCATCTATACTTCGGGAACCGGGGGTCGGCCGAAAGGTGTGATGCTGACGCACCGGTCGATCCAGGCCAACATCACTGCCGCGATGGAGTTGCTGGAGGAGGGCAAAGTTGCCAGGGGGCAACGCTTTCTGTCGCTTCTGCCCCTGTCGCATTCCTATGAACATACCGCCGGCATGCATCTGCCCTTCCAGTCAAATTCCGAGGTCTGGTTCTGTGAGAGCACCGAGCAGATCGCCGCCAATCTGGTCGAGGTCTCGCCAACGCTGATGACCGCCGTGCCAAGACTCTATGAAGTGCTGCATGACCGGATCATGCGCGGGGTCAGGACCAAGGGTGGCGTTTCGGAAAGGCTGTTCATGATGGCTGTCAGGCTGGGCAGAAAAAAGCTGGCTGGCCGGCATCTGCTGCCGCATGAAATGATCATGGATCTTTTTGTCGACAAGCTGGTCCGCGCCAAGGTTCGCCAGCGGCTTGGCGGGGAATTGCGCTATTTCATCTCTGGTGGTGCCGCACTCAGCCCGGAAATAGGCACCTTTTTCATGGCGCTTGGAATCAAACTGTTGCAGGGCTATGGCCAGACCGAGGCATCGCCGCTGATTTCAGCAAACAGACCCGGCAAGATCAAGATCGAGACCGTGGGGCCACCGGTCGCCGGCATCGAGGTCAAGATTGCCGAGGATGGTGAGATATTGGTGCGTGGTGACGCGTTGATGAAAGGCTATTGGCGCGATGACGCCAGCACCCGGGCGACAATCCGCAATGGCTGGCTCCATACCGGCGATCTTGGTTCCTTTGACGCTGATGGTTATCTGACAATCACTGGCCGGAAAAAGGACATCATCGTCAATTCCGGCGGTGACAATATCGCCCCCGGGCGTGTCGAGGCGTTGCTGACCATCGAGCCGGAGATCGAACAGGCGATGGTCGATGGTGACCAGCGCCCCTGGCTTTCGGCGGTGATTGTCCCTGCCGAGGATATCCGCCGCCTCGCAACCTCGCCCGACACCTTGCAGACGATGGTGGCGGATGCCGTCGAGCGGGCGAACAGCCGCCTGTCACAGATTGAGCGCGTGCGGCGCTTCATCATCGCCGATGAAAGTTTCAATATGGATAACGGCCAGATGACAGCGACACTGAAAGTGCGCCGCCATGTTGTCCGCAATATATATGGGGAGCGTCTGGCAGCACTGTACCCAAAGAAATAGGCGGAA
>JAYNHH010000015.1:29476-42228 GCA_038107835.1 Alphaproteobacteria bacterium | reverse complement strand
GAACGCGTGATCCGCGCGACTGTGGCAATCATTTCTATGCCTGGTGCGTTCCCTATATCCGGTTGATGCGTCCCGACCTGCCCGATGCGGAACGGAGCGCCTGGATCGCGAAATCGGTACGGCGCATCCCCGAGACAAGCATCGACCCACGGGTAAAGAACTATCATTGGGGTGATTTCACCGCCGGCATGTTCGAGGCCAAGGACAGGGGCTATGAAACCGCAATCCTGCTCGATGGCGATGACAATGTGACCGAAGGACCCGGATTCAACGTCTTTGCGGTCAAGGACGGACGGCTCATTACCTCCGATCATGGCATGCTGGAGGGGATCAGCCGGCGCACCGTGCTGGAAATGGCAGCGGAGCTCGGGTTTGATGTTGATGTCCGCCCGTTGCCTCTGGCCGAGTTCATGCAGGCTGATGAGGTGTTCATGTCGACCTCTGGCGGCGGTGTGCTCGCAATCACCCGCGTCGATGATCGGATTTTCGCCAATGGCACGACTGGGCCGATCACCGGAGCGCTGCAGGCAAGATATTGGGAATGGATGTACAGGCCTGCCCTACGCACCGAAATCACCTATCTCTAGCTCTTCTCTGGCTCTGCGCCCGCCTCATGGATGGTCAGGAGATGACCGGATAGCCGCCCAACCCCTCACCACGCCACAGGATCAGGGTCAGGATCGGCGAGGTGGAAGTTCTCAAGGCATGGTCCTGATGTGACGCATGCTGTCTGCACTCTCCTGGACCAAGGGTGACAACTGGCTCGCCTGCCGCCTCAAAACAGGCCTCACCACTGATCACGGCATAGATTTCCTCGGCCAGATGGTGATGCCAGGGATAAAACAGCCCCTGCCCCCAAAAACCGATATAGGCACGGCCTTCGTTTGTGTGGAAAAGACCCTGTGGCCCATAGAGCTCACAATAGCCATAGGCTTCGAGAAAGGCGCGGCCTACCTCGGCCTCGCTATAGGTCTGTCGCCAGTCAATGATATCGATGGCGCGCCGGATCGCGCAATGAAATGTCGAGTCGCCCTGCCAGTTCCGGATGAGGTCAAGCGCCGGAAAACCATGGGGTTCGGCACCTGCCAGCATCAGATTGTTCGGCCATGGAGCAAACTCGCGCAGGGCTGGCGTCCGATCATGGAAATGCTGCGCCTCCTGCAACAGCGCCCAGAGGAGTTCGTCGTTATCCGCCATGCGATCCTCCCACCCAGCATCTCTTTCATGCAGCTGCCCCGCCTGCATTCTGTCAGTTGGCAGCCAGGCAGCCGGGCCCCATATCCTGCATGAGTATCAGCATGATTAACACGCATCTCAAGATATTCTGTGACGCCTGTACCACCATTTGGTGGCGGCGTAATATTGAGGTTTGATCACTTTTGTGCGGGAACGGCCTGTCGCTGGTCCGCCATGATGTTCCAGACAATCGCGAGCAGCAGAACGCCACCGCCCAGCAGGGTTTGTTCCCTGATCGTCTCGTCAAGGAATATCCAGACCCAAAGTGGAGCAAAAAACACCTCCGAAAGTGACAGCAGGGTCAGAGTCGCCGCTGGCAGGACTCTCGAGCCAAGCGTGAACAGCAACAGCCCCATCCCCATCTGGAAAATTCCCAATGTTGTCGAAATTGCGTAATCATTGAATTGAATGGCAAGTGGCTGGCCCGCATGAACGCAGAGCAGTGCCATGATTGGAATGCTTAACAGCCCAGAGAGCAGAACAGCCGGCATCATATCACTGGATTTGCCCCGGCGCAGCAGGATCGTGAAGACGGCAAAACCAAGCGCCGCCGCCAGAGCCGCCAAATCCCCCAGCAGCGCGGCCTGTCTGGTGTCACCCAGCACCATGACAAGGACTCCGCCCAGCGCGATGGCAATCGCCACCCAGGTCTGCCAGCGGACACCCTCACCCAGAAAGATGCGGGCGAGAACCGCCGTCATGAAAGGCGCCGTGGAGAACAGAAGAAGAGTGTTGGCAACCGAGGTATTCTGCAGCGAATAGATCCCGGCAACATATGAGACAACAAGGGCAAGACCACAGACCCGACCGGAGAGGCCCTTGCGGAGCGCCAGATAGATCGGATTCTGGCGGGTCATCACATAGATGACGACGCTCAGAAACAGCGACATGCTGACCGAGCGATGCAGGACGATCTGCCAAACAGATGCCGTTTCGATCAGGCGAACGCCAATTCCGGACGCCGACCAGCATAATCCAGCCAGAAGAACAAAGATGACAGCGCGATTGGTGGTGATTTTCCAACACCCCGTTCCAAAACAAACTCAGTACAGCGCACAGACAGACTGCCAGCAACAGCAGTGGGCGAACGACACGCTTCACCTTAGGCCGACGCCATCGGCTGTCAAGCAGTGCCTGAGCCATGATTGAGTTGATGTGTGGATGAATGGTCGGAGCGGCGGGATTCGAACCCACGACCCCTACACCCCCAGTATAGTGCGCTACCAGGCTGCGCTACGCTCCGGCCATCGGCAAGTTATAGCGGCGACATGGAGCATGCGCAATCGCAAAGTCTGGTGTGAGTTATCGCGAGGATGAGCGGTCGCAAACTGGTTTGGCCGCAGAAAAACCAAAGGGCCGAGCCCAGATCAAGGCGGGGTCAAAACCGCTCAAATCACTGGTCACATGATCAGTCAAATCATCGGCTTTCCGGCGGGAAATCTGGCAGCTATTTTCAGGAAACGGAGTCAGGCACCGGGTTTGAACGTCCGATTCTCACGCCCCAAGGCCAGCCCTTATGCGGCCGATATCCGCCTGCGCCTCAGCCAACAATGCCAATGCCTCGTGCAGCTGGCCATGGGATTCGGCCGTGCCGACAGCGTGCCGCCCTTCCCCCTCATCGCCGGAGGTGAGCAGTTTCTGCGCGCCCTTGATGGTATAGCCATCACGATAGAGAAGGTCCCGGATACGAACCAGCAAATCAACATCATCAGGGCGATAGTAACGCCGCCCACCATTGCGTTTCAGCGGCGAAAGCGTCTTGAACTTCGATTCCCAGAAGCGCAGCACATGCGCAGGGACGTCCAGCATCTCGGACACTTCAGAGATCGTTCTGAAAGCACCATCTGCCTTCGCGGTCATGACTACTGATCTACCCGGTTTTTCAGGATATGTGAGGGCCGGAAAGACAGGACACGGCGCGGAGTAATCGTTGCTTCAACACCTGTTTTAGGGTTACGGCCGACCCGCTCGCGCTTGGACTGCACGGAGAAAGTGCCAAAGGATGACAGCTTGACCTCTTCACCAGCCTCGAGACAGACGCACATTTCCTCAAGCACGGATTCGACCAGATCAGCCGATTCATTGCGGGAAAGACCTATGTTTCGGTAGACAGCCTCGGTAAGGTCTGCACGTGTAAGCGTTCTTGACATGCCAAAACGCTAGTCTTGTTTGCCAATCAAGTCAATTCGCTTGGGCAGGAAAATGACGACAAAGCGGCTATTTCTGGGGACGGCCGTATTTCACCAGCGTCGCACCCCAGACGAGACCGCCGCCAATGGCTTCGAAGGCAACAACCTCGCCATTCTTGATTCGACCGTCACCCACGGCAACCGAGAGGGCAAGCGGTATCGAGGCGGCTGAGGTGTTGGCGTGTCTGTCGACGGTGCGGACAACACGGTCGGCTGGCAACTGCATTTTCTTCTGCATGCCATCAATGATTCGGATATTGGCCTGATGCGGCACCAGCCAGTCAACATCGGAAACGCTCATATTGGCTGCGGCAAGCGCCTCATCCATCACCGAGGACAGTTTCTCGACCGCATGCCGGAACACCTTGTTGCCTTCCATGCGGACGTGACCAACAGCGGCAGAGCTCGACGGCCCGCCATCAACATAGAGAATGTCACGATGCGCACCATCAGCGTGTAGAATTGAGGATCTGATGCCCCATTCAACCGCATCATCATCACGCTCAAGAATGACCGCTCCCGCCCCATCGCCGAACAGCACACAGGTCGAGCGGTCCTGCCAGTCGAGTATCTTGGAAAAACTCTCCGCGCCGATCACCAGCGCCCGCCGGCCGCGCCCCGTGCGCAGCATCGCATCGGCGATGTCGAGCGCATAGACGAAGCCGGCGCAAACAGCCTGAACATCAAAGGCAACGGCGCTGGTAGCGCCCAACTGATGCTGCAGTTTGGTGGCTGTCGAGGGAAAGGTATCATCCGGCGTTGTCGTCGCCACGATGATGAGGTCAATGTCAGCGCCATCAAGGCCAACGCGCTGCAGCGCCTGCAAGGCGGCCTCGCGTGCCATATCAGAGGTCAGTTCACCATCGGCAACAATGTGCCGCTGGGTGATTCCGGTTCGCTGGCGGATCCATTCATCATCAGTGTCGACAAAAGCGCTCAAATCCTCATTTGTCAGGATTTTTTCCGGCAAATAGGCACCAACAGAGGTCATCAAGACACTGGTGTCAGGCATCGGCCAACTTTCTGTTTTCACGGATTGCGTTGGCCTTTTCAATGGCATTGCTGACATCCGGAATGAACCCATGGTCAACCAGCTCTGTGGCCACTCTGATGGCGTTCGAAAAGCCAATCTTGTCCGTTCCGCCATGCGATTTCACGGCAATGCCATTGAGTCCCAGAAACACCGCGCCATTATAGTGGCGCGGGTCCATGTGGCGACGCAATCTGGTCAGGGATGGCCGCGCAAACAGATAGCCAAGCTGCGCCATCAGCGAGTTCTTGAAACTGCGGCGCAGCAATGTGGAAAACATGCCGGCCACGCCCTCGGCGGTTTTCAGCGCAATATTGCCGGAAAAGCCATCGGTCACCACGACGTCGATGCTGCCATCGACGAGGCTGGAGCCTTCGACAAACCCCTGATAATTCACACCGAGCTCTGGTTTGGCAAGCTGCTGCGAGGCAAGGCGAAGGTAATCATGCCCCTTTTGTTCCTCCTCACCGATGTTCAGCAACGCCACCCGTGGATTCGCCTTGTCGGTCAGGCTATGGAAAAACGCCTGTCCCATCAGCGCGAACTGGACCAGATTTTCCTCGTCACATTCAAGATTGGCACCCAGATCGAGCATGCACATGATGTCACGCTCAGTCGGGAAAAAGCCGGCAATTGCCGGACGTGTTACCCCCGGCATGGTGCGCAGCTGGAGCTTCGACATCGCCATCAGCGCGCCGGTATTGCCAGCCGAGACAATGGCGTCAGCCTCACCAGAGGCCACTGCCGCAATCGCCAGCCACATCGAGGTTGACTTGCCCCGGCGAACCGCCTGCGACGCGGTATCGTCGGCCGAGACCGACTCCAATGTATGGATGATTTCGGCGTCACGCAGATGGGTTGTATGGCTGAGAAGCGGGCGAATGCGGTCTGCATCACCGAAAAAAACCATTTCGATGTGCGGGTAATGTCCCTTTGACAAATCGGCACCGCTGATCACGCAATCGGGGGCATTGTCACCACCCATTGCATCAAGCGCAATCCGCATGCTTCCGGATTTAGATGTTCCAGACAGGTGAGCCTCCCAATATTGCGGCTATTCTGGTTTTCTCAACGCCGCCAGACCGGCAAATGGATGTTCGTCCGATATCTCTTCTTGAATCAGACTGTCCGCAGATGCCGGCGATTTTGGCCAGGGTGCCACGGCGACACCCAGAGTCTGGGCCACCATTTCACCAATATCAATCGCGCCGCCCACAAGCGGTTCCGCTCCGTTTAAATCAACCTCAACACCGTCATCATTTTCGGCTTCACGAACATATCGCTCTTCGATGGTAAAATCCACCAATTCCGGCACGTCATTACCCGTTATCACACAGCGCTGGGCGACCCGGGCTGACAGAGTGCCAGCCACATCCCAACAATCACGCGCCACTTTGCGGACCGTGACCTCGGCGCGCATGTCCTCAATCGAGACAAAATCAAAGCGCGCCACCAGCTCGGCAATCTCTGCCGCCGTTGGCTGAATGCCAAATCTCCGCGCTTTGCCCGACGCAAAACGGTCAACAGACAGCTCAGATGACAGGGTCAGGATTTCCATGGCTTGATGTCCAGCTTTCAGCTATCAGATTACCGCGGCGCCTTGACGCTGCCAAGCTGGAGTTCGCCATCCAGCATCTCCTGCGCATCAGCAGCCTCGACCGCCGCCGCCAGGGCCAGCACATAGTCAACCAATCCGCTCTGGCGCGCATCCGGGGAATCCGCGCCGCGCAGCAGATTGCGTTCCAGCGCCTCGGCAAGCGCCTCTCGGTCCCCATTGTCGATCGCCGTGGTATAGGCATCAAGACGGCCCATGAAGGCCTCAGCCATGACCCGGACACGTTTTGACACGCCAAGATCGCCTGCCCCCATCTCCCGAAGCGAGAGATCCATGTCGGCAAACATCGAATCAAACAGCTGTTGGCTGAGGTCGCGCCCGTCATCACCCAGTTCCTTGAGGCGGCGCATGACCAGTGACACCACAAGCGCGAGCGCGTCAAAGCGCCCGTCAACGTCGTCACTCACACCATATCTGGCAAACAGATCAGGGCGGCGGGCAATCTCGATTGCCGCACCATACATGCGCTCATGCGCGCTCATCTGGCGCTCACGTCCCCAATTCAGCAGATTTGACACCCAGCCTTTTTCTTTGCTTTTCATCTGTGTAACATCCGACTATTGTGACGGCAGCGACCGCGCAGCCGCCCGCGCGAAGTAATACAGCAGGACGTTAGATATGGCCAGTGATTCCCGTTTCCCATCCCCCTTGCGACAATTTGTCATGCCACTGCGCGCAGGCATGATTGCCGGCCTTGTCTTTGTTGGTCTTGGTGGCTGCGAGTCAAAAACCATGACGCATGGGCATTCGATTGATGAGGCGAATCTGAGCGAAATCCGCGTTGGTGAGAGTACACGCATTGATTTGTTGGCCAGCTTTGGCAAGCCGAGTTTCAATGGTGCCTTCAATTCCGGCAAAATCTATTATGTCAGCCAATTTATGGTTGAACCGGCAGGTGGCAAAAAGAAAACCGAGACACGCCAGATAGTTGCCTTCACCCTCGACGCGGATGATATCGTCACCGCCATCGACCTGATCGACGAGACAAGCGGGAGAACTGTTCTCTATCTTGATGAGAAAACGCCGACACCGGGCGATAATTTTGGCGCGATGGACCAGGTTTTCTCCAATTTGAAGCGCCGCCGCAACGACTAGTGCATGGCTGGGCGATGGCCCACACCGCTGGCATTTGCAAGGATGCTGGCCCGGTTCAGCGCGCCTGCCCCATTTCGACAACACGCGCCGTCTTGGCAACCCTGTCAAGAACCGCATTGATGAACCCGACATCACCGCCCACGGCGTCACCAAGGCCAGCATATTCGCTGACAACCGCGCGCGCCGGCAGATGCGGCATCTGACAGAGTTCCAACGTTCCGGCACGCAGCAATGAGCGTTCGATCAGCGTCAGGCGATCAAGCGTCCAGCCAGATGCCAGACAGGCGGCTATCGTCATATCGAGGGAGTCAGCATCGGTTTCCATCCCGGCATAAAGAGCCGCGAAATGTTCCTGATCCAGATCCTTCACACGAAAGGATTTGATCACATCCGGCGCATAATGCTGAAGAAATTCAGGAGCGATACTGGCCGCCGACTTGCCTGACATCAACGCCTGATAGCATACCTGAATGGCAGCAAGGCGTGCTGCAGACCGGCGACGGACAGGCACTGGTTTCAGCGGTTGGGGATCACGCGTCATCGTGGCCAAACTCCCGCCGCATCGTCGCCATCGCCATGGCAGCCCGCGCTGCATCGCCACCCTTGTCCTTGCGCGCCAAATCGGCCCGCGCCCAGGCCTGATCCTCATTTTCAACCGTCAGAATGCCGTTGCCAATGGCCATGTTCTCGGCAAGTGCCAAATCCATCAAGCCTCGGGCGGATTCATTGCAGACCGTGTCATAATGGCTGGTCTCACCCCGAATGACACAGCCAAGCGCAACATAGCCATCAAAATGCCTGTCACCCGAATGCGCCATGGCAATCGCAGCTGGAATTTCCAGCGCACCGGGTACACTCACGCGCTCAAAACTGCAGCCGGCCGACTGCAGCGCGGCGATTGCACCGGCCGCTTGGGCATCGGCCAGCGCGGCGTAGAAACGCGCCTCAACAATGAGAAAATGTCCTGACATCTGAAAATTCCTTATTCGTCACAAAGTCTGGGCCAAGAAGGCAAGGTTCGTTCCACCAACCGTTTGGCAGGGCCGTTCATATCTGCCCGCCTGTTAGATAGCAGATAGACAGGGCGAAAGCCATGCAGGTGATCACGCCGACTGATCACGCCGGTAATCCGCAAGCCGCGCAACATAGCGCGCCAGCATGTCAATTTCCATATTGAGCTTCTGTCCGACCATGATCCGGCCGAGCGTTGTCACCTGCCAGCTATGTTCGATCACATTCACACTGAATTCGCTGCTCCTGACCGCATTTACCGTCAAGGAAACGCCATCAAGAGTGATCGAGCCTTTCTGCGCGATAAAGCCAGCCAGTTCAACCGGCGCCTCAAACCATACTTCATGGCTGTCACCGATGGGCGTGATGGATTTCACCACGGCAAGACCATCAACATGGCCCGACACCATATGACCACCAAGTTCATCACCGAGGCACAAGGCCCGTTCCAGATTGATGATATCACCCTCACGCCACTGACCAAGCGTTGTCACATTGACGGTTTCTGCCGATGCTGCGACCTCAAAGCTGTGCGCATCGCGTGAAATGACGGTCAGACAGATGCCTGAATGCGCGATTGAAGCGCCAATGGCGATTTCATTGCAGGGCCAGACGCAGCCAACGCGCAACACACGATCCCCCCTGTCATAGACGGAGATGATCGTTCCTGTTGCCGTTACAATGCCTGTGAACATAGCTGTTCTTTCCGGGGGACCGGCCGCGGGCCACCCTCATCCATGTCAATTTTCACCAGAGCGCCGGTCAAGAACAAGCCATCGGTCATCACCGAGACGCCCCTCATCGCTGAGGATATAGTGTGTCCGGTCCGGTAACGCCAGCATTGACATGCCGCCGATTGCTGGAATTGCGTCACCACCGATAAGATGATGGCTCTGCGTCCAGACGATCCGGTCAATCAGATCATGCGAGAACAGGCTGCCAGACAGCCCAGCACCAGCCTCAACCATGACATGGTTGCAGCCAGTGGCCGCCATTGCCTGCATCGCGGCGGGAAGGTCCAGCCTGCCCTCCGCATCGAGCGGCAGTTCAGCAAGCGCAACCCCAGCATCAGCAAGCGCGGTCATCCTGTCGGAGGGTGCGCCCTCGTGATAGAACAGCGTCAGCGGTGCCTGGTCGCATGTTCTGACAAGGGCTGATGACACTGGCGTCCGCAGATTTGTATCCAGAATGAAACGCGCCGGGCCATCACCGGAAAGACCCGGCAAACGGCAGGTAAATTCCGGATCATCGGCCAGCACCGTGCCAATCGCCGAGAGCAGGCCATCGGTGCGACTGCGCAGCAGATGCACATAGCGCCGCATTTCCGGGCCTGTCAGCCAGCGCTTCTGACCATCAGCAAGCGCAATCATGCCATCAAGCGAGGTTGCCGTTTTCCATGTCACAAAGGGGCGAGACGCCGTCTGGCGCATGAGAAAACCAGCCAGCACACGCCCTGCCTCAGCGGCGCAGACACCAACCTCAACGGCAATGCCCGCGGCACGCAGCCGTTTGATGCCGGCACCATTCACACGTTTGTCAGGATCGGCAACAGCAATGACAACCCGTGCAATTTTCCGGGCGATCAGAGCGTCGGCACAGGGACCGGTCTGGCCCGTATGGGCGCAAGGCTCAAGCGTGACAAAGGCGGTGGCGCCGGCAAGCAGGGCCGCAGGTGATTTGGCCATGGCTTCGGTCTCGGCATGAGGACGCCCCCCCTTTCCCGTATGCCCGACAGACAGAAGTTGACCAGCCGCACTGACAATCGCGCAGCCGACGGGCGGATTTTCCGCCGTTCGTCCCTCGGCACGGCGCGATGCAGCGATGGCAACCCGCATCCAGTGGCAGTCTGTGTTGGAGATTTTCTGGGCCGTGGGCGTGTCAGTCACCAAGTTCTTTGTCCACAAACGCCTCAAAATCCTTTGCCTCGCCAAAATTGCGATAGACCGACGCATAACGGATATAGGCGACGTGATCGAGTTCATGCAGCGCCGCCATCACCAGCTCGCCAACATGTTCGGACGGGACATCGCCCTCGGCGAAACTCTCCAGCTTGCGGACAATGCCATTGATGGCCCGCGCTGTATCCTCCGGGTCAACATCACGCTTGCGAAGGGCAATCTGAAACGAGCGCTCAAGTTTGTCACGCTCAAAGACCGACCGTCTGCCATTTCGCTTGACGATCGTGATCTCGCGCAGCTGCACACGCTCAAAAGTGGTAAAACGAGCCTCACACCTGCCGCATAGACGGCGCCGCCTGATTGCAGCGCCATCCTCGGCAGGTCTGGAATCCTTTACCTGCGTTTCCTCATTTCCACAAAATGGACAAATCATCTTCCTGCGCCACGCTACATATTGTTGGAGCCGGAAGTGTACACACTATTGATAGATTGGGAAAGCCTGACATAGCGCCCGAACCTTCTTGCGCACCTCTGCCTCAACCTTGCTGTTATCGGACGGGTTGGCGGCGAGACCGTCAAAGACATCGCCAATCAGATGACCGATCTGAATGAACTCATCCTGGCCAAATCCGCGTGTTGTTCCCGCTGGCGTGCCAAGACGGACACCCGATGTGACCATTGGCGGCTGTGGATCAAAGGGAATGCCATTCTTGTTGCAGGTGATGCCGGCATGCTCCAGCGAGACTTCGGTGATGTCACCGGTCAGCCCCTTTGGCCGCAAATCAACCAGCGCCAGATGCGTGTCGGTGCCACCCGATACAATCGCCGCGCCACGCTCGACAAGGGTTTCGGACAGGATATGGGCATTCGCCACCACACGCTCGATATAGTCGCGGAATTCAGGCCGCAACGCCTCGCCAAAGGCGACCGCCTTGCCGGCAATGGCATGCATCAACGGCCCGCCCTGAAGTCCCGGAAAGACAGCAGAATTGAATTTTTTGCCAAGCGCCTCGTCATTGCACAGGATGATGCCGCCACGACCAGCGCGCAGCGTCTTGTGCGTTGTCGATGTAACGACATGGGCGTGTGGTACCGGGTTGGGATGCACCCCGGCAGCAACCAGACCGGAGATGTGCGCCATATCGACCATCAGATAGGCTCCCACCTCATCAGCAATCTTGCGGAAAGCCGCAAAATCAAGCGTGCGAGGATAGGCTGAGCCACCCGCAAGGATCAGCTTTGGCTTGCATTCCCTCGCTTTTGCCATCAACTCATCATAGTCAATCTGGCCGGTTTCAGCGTTCACACCATATTGTTCCGCATTGAACCATTTACCAGACAGGTTCGGCGCGGCCCCATGGGTCAGATGGCCGCCCGCGGCCAGCGACATGCCAAGAATGGTGTCGCCCGGCTGCAACAGCGACAGGAACACCGCCTGATTGGCCTGCGCACCGGAATGCGGCTGCACATTGACATAGTTGCAGCTGAACAGCTGTTTTGCCCGCTCAATGGCAAGCGTTTCAACAACATCCATATATTCACAGCCACCGTAATAGCGGCGGCCCGAATAGCCTTCAGCATATTTGTTGGTGAAGACCGATCCCTGTGCCTCCATAACCGCAACGCTGACAATGTTTTCAGAGGCGATCATCTCGATCTGGTCCTGCTGGCGGATCAGTTCATGCTCGATCGCTGCGGCGATTTCAGGATCGCTCTCGCGCAGGGTTGCCGAGAAAAAGCCACTCATTACGCTCTGCTGTCTGATGTCATCCATAATTCCATTCTCCATCTTCCGTTAGATGGCATCACGCCATCTAAACAAGTCATCGGCCCCCCGGAACACACATTGTGCGACCATCCCTATTTGGGAAGCTCTGTCAATTTGTCAACGCGCCGTTGATGACGCCCGCCCTCGAATTCCGTCTGCAGAAAGGCGTCGACACATGCCAACGCCGTTTCCGGTGCAATCAGCCTCTCACCAAGCGCAAGCACATTGGCATCATTATGTTGGCGGCACAGACGCGCAGCAACCGGGTCCGATACCAGAGCAGCACGCGCCCAGGAAAACCGGTTTACCGCAATCGAAATACCTATACCACTTCCACAAATCGCAATGCCACGTGCGCTCGGGTCATCCCGCAACGCCTCTGCCAGCTTTGCACCGAAGTCAGGATAATCCACCGATTCACCGACGGTTGGCCCCAGATCCCGCACTTTATAGCCTGAAAGCGTCAAATGCGTTGCCACCTGTCCACGCAGATCAATGCCAGCGTGATCAGAAGACAGGTAAATCACGTCTGAATATCCCGCTATTGTTACGTCTGTCACGCCCATTCCTCTCCGAAAACTCAACATCCTTTCCGGCAATGGCCATCGGCCCACTGTCCGGTTTCATGGCTCCTCGCATAACGATTTTCCAACAGGCAATCCAGCGAAAAATCCCAGTTATTCATGCAGAGCCGGGGCTGTCGGCATCGGTTCTGCGCGGCGCCGCATGTTTCATATCAATTTGTTGTGCATTTTTGAAAAAAAAGATTAATTTTCTATCGACAAACACATCATTCGTGCATACCGTAATTCCAACGGGTTGTAAAAACCGGGTTTAGGGAGAGTTCTCTGACCGCAAATGGTCGGGGGATAAAGAAACAGCAAGGCGCATGCCTTGCTTTTTCGTTTTT
>JAYNHH010000015.1:0-29376 GCA_038107835.1 Alphaproteobacteria bacterium | reverse complement strand
TTTTTGGAGCCACTTTATCCACCAGCTCATCCCACGGCTGGTTGGCCCTGAAACAGCGGTTTACTCCGGCTGGAAAGAAATGACGCCCGAATCAATCACCAGATAGACAAGTACAAACAACCCACCTGCGATCAGTGTTGATGCTGCCATCTTGCGCCAGAGCATTGGTTTTGCCGGCGCTGAGGTGGCATGCCCCTGCTCCGGTTCAGCCAGGGGGCGAACACCAAAGGGAAGACTCATCAAAAACACCCACCACCACAGCAGAATATAAACCACAAGTCCCGAGACAAAATCCATCAGCCGTTCACTTCCTCAAGTTCAATCAGTGTGCCGCAGAAATCCTTGGGATGCAGAAACAGAACAGGATTTCCATGCGCCCCGGTCCGGGGCGTGCCGTCACCAAGCACACGCGCCCCCTCACCGACCAGCCGATCACGTGCCGCGAGAATGTCATCCACCTCATAGCAGATATGGTGTATGCCACCATCCGGATTGCGCCGAAGAAAGGACATGATTGGCGACTCATCCCCAAGCGGCTCCATCAATTCAATTTTCGCATTCGGCGCGGTCACAAAGACCAGTCGCACGCCATGTTCGGGCAAATCCCGTGGCTGGCTGCAGTCAGCGCCAAGGCTGGCCTGCCAGATCGCGCTGGCAGCCTCGACATCCGGCACGGCAATTGCCACATGGTTGACGCGGCCAATCATGCAATCAGATCCTCAGCATCATCGGCAACATCCTCATGTCCGACACGAATGACATGCACATGCGCAATCGGCCGCAGACCAAACATGGATTTGGCAACACGGCGCACCGCCTGCGAGACCACCTCCTCGACCGAGTGGTCATTGCGCCGCGCCCCGCGGCCAAGCACGCCAATCGCATCCTCGATGGCGATGCTGGCGGCAGCAATGTAATCATCGGCAGCATTCTGGTCGCTGATCCCGGTCTGTGAGACCGTCGGCACCGCACAGAGCGCACCCGAACGGTTCAGCACGACGCTGGCAGTGACAGCACCATTCCACAGCATCCGCCGCCGGGCGCGCAGCATATCCGACTGCACCTCGATAATCTGCCCTCCCTCATGGGTGAGCGCACCTGTATGAACATCATCAATGATTTCGGCCCGGTAATTGCCATCATCACCGGAGGAGCGACCATTCAGGCGAATCATGGCACCATTGTCGGGAATGACGGTCTGCGCCACCTGACAGCTTTTGGCCAGCGCCGCATGCGCCATCAGATGCCGCGCCGTTCCATGCACCGGAATCGCAATCTGCGGGCGCACCAGCCCATACATCTCGACCATTTCATCACGTGATGGATGGCCCGAGACATGAACCGGCGCATCCTCATCCGTTACAAGTTTGATTTTCCGGCGGATCAACATGTCCTGAACCTTGCTGATCGCATTTTCATTGCCGGGAATCTGGCGCGAGGAATAGATCACCGTATCGCCAGCTTCCAGCGAAACCGACTCATGAGCGCCCGCCGCAATCCGCGCCATTGCAGCGCGAGGCTCGCCCTGGGTGCCGGTGCAGATGACCACCAGATGCTCACGTGGCACAAGCTCAATATCGCCCTCTGGGACGAAATCAGGCAGATCCCGGAGATAACCAACCTCACGCGCAGCGGACATGGCACGGTTCAGCGCCCGGCCAACAATGGCAACTGACCGGTCATTCGCCTGCGCCGCCTTCACGATCGAATCGATACGCGCCACATTGCTGGCAAAACAGGTCACCGCAACACGGCCTGTTGCCTCGGCAATCACCTTTTTCAGCCCGTCACGCGCCTCGGCCTCGGAACCGGTTCGCCCCTCGACCATGGCGTTGGTCGAATCACCGACCATGGCCAGCACCCCCTCCTTGCCAATCTCGGCAAGACGTTCACTGTCAGTGTCAGTGCCAAGCATTGGCGTTTTGTCAAACTTCCAGTCACCGGTGTGCAGAACGACCCCCGCCTCGGTGCGGATGGCAAGCGCGGCCGGATCCGGGATCGAATGACTGAGTCCAACCAGCTCAACGCCAAAGGCGCCAATCTGCTCAACCGCGCCCATGCCAAGTTCAATCAGCGGCACCTCATGGTCAAAGCGTGACTCCGCCAGTTTGCGACGCAGCAGGGCAAGGGTGAAGGCACTGCCATAGACAGGGCATTGAATGCGGTTCCAGAGATAGGGAATGGCGCCCAGATGATCCTCATGCCCATGCGTGAGAACAAGCCCCGCCAGCCTGTCGCGACGCTGTTCGATAAAGGTCAGGTCAGGCAGGATGACATCAATGCCGGGAGTGCTTTCATCGGGAAAGGAAATGCCGAGATCGACCATCAGCCAGCTGTCACGGTAGTGATAGAGGTTGGCATTCATACCAATCTCTCCGGACCCGCCAAGCGGTACAAACAGCAAATCATCCTTCTTATACATCAAACATCCGTTTCGTTAGTCGCGCCGTTTCGCGCATGAATTTCAACAAGGCCTTTCACCGTCAGATCGGGATCAACCATGGTAATGCCGGGCACATGGACAGCAAACAGGCTGGCAAGACCGCCCGTCGCGATTGCCGGCAGGGATTTTCCATAGCGGCCGCGCAGCCGGGTCAACAGACCGTCGATCATGCTTACATAGCCCCAGAACACCCCAGATTCCATTGCCGAGACCGTATTTTTTCCCAAAATCGGCAAATCGTCAGCCCATGGCCGCACCTCAAGACGCGGCAGTTGGGCCGCCGCACGTTCGAGGGCATCAACCGACAGATTGACGCCGGGGGCGATGATTCCACCCTCATAGGAACCGTCAGCTGCAATCAGATCAAGCGTTGTCGCCGTGCCAAAATCAAGAATGATCGCTGGCAGGCTGTGGCTTGCCCTGGCACCAACCGCATTGACCAGACGGTCGGCGCCTGCCTGTTCCGGCTTGTCAATATTGACTTTGATGCCAAGATCAACATCAGCACTGCCAACCACCATCACGCGGCAGGCAAACAGGCGCTGCGCTGCGCTCTGTACCAGAGGTGTGAGCCCGGGAACAACGCTGGCAATGATCACCCCATCGACAGTGGCGACGGCGTCACCAAGACTGTCGGCAAGGAGTGCCTGATAGGCTGTATCCGCAAGGCTGACATCGCTGGCAAATCGCCACAGGCCCATCTGCCGGTCGCCTTCATACAGGGCTGCAACGACATTCGTGTTGCCTATATCGAGCGCCAGCAGCATCAGACCTGTCCCATAAGTTCGACGTCTCCGGTGGAGATATGGTGCGTCGTGCCGTCATCAGCAAGAAGATGCAGAGTGCCGTCCTCGCCAAGATCGGCAAAAACACCGCTGATGGCGGTATCGGCAAGATGCACCGTCATCACCTGCCGGCGGTGAACACAATGCGACAGCCATTCGGACCGGACCGGGGCAAAACCAGTTTCGACAAAGGCCGCATAGCGGCGTGCCAGTTGCATCTGATACGCTGTGGCAAGCGCATGTGGCGCGACGCTGGTCTCGCCGAAATCATCCATTGCCACTGGCTCAAACGGCGCGTCTGCAAGCGGTGAAACCGGAGCGATATTGACCCCCGTCCCAACAATCAGATTATCGCCCGCCACCTCTATCAGGATTCCGCAGAGCTTTCCCCGCCCGGCAATGACAACATCATTCGGCCATTTCAGACCAATAGTCTGGTCCGTAAGATAGCTCGCGATCACATCACGAATGGCAAGACAGGCAATAAAGGACAACCCAAACCAGCGGCTGGACGGAAATGGAGGTTTCAACAGGACAGAATAATACATGCCGCCCTGCTGGGAGGCCCAGTGACGACCGCGCCGGCCACGACCCGCGGTCTGTCTTCCGACCAGAAAGCCGGTACCCTCGGGGGCACCGTCAGCCGCCGCCGCACGGACAAGATCGGACGAGGATGTTGCTGTCTCAACGACAGTTATGGGCCAGTCGCCATTAGAGACCGTCAATTCCGCTCCCACTCCCCTAACGGACGCCACCCATCAACGCAATGGCAGCGGTCTCAGTCGCCGTCAGCATGCCGCCAAGGCCGGCAAAGAACAGCAGGATCACCGCCATCGAAACGCCGAGAACAAATTTGTTGACGGCCGGAATCTCCGCATCGAGCGGGGCATCCGTATCCTCGAAATACATCAGGCGGATAATCCGCAGATAATAGAAGGCACCAACAACCGACATCACGACGCCGATCACCGCCAATGGCACAAGGCCAGCCTGCACCGCCGCAAGGAACACATACCATTTGCCAAAGAACCCGGCCAAAGGTGGAATGCCAGCCATCGAGAACATCATCACGAGAAGGCCCACGGCAAGCAGCGGATGCGTCTGCGACAGACCCTTGAGATCAGTGATCCTCGTTGCCGCCTGACCGTCGCGGCGCATCAGCAGAATGATGGCAAAGGTGCCAGCACCCATAAAGACATAGCCGGTCATATAGATCATCACACCAGCCGCACCACCAGGCGTTCCAGCAGCCAGACCAGCAAGCGCATAGCCCATATGGGCGATCGACGAATAGGCCATCATCCGCTTGATATCTGTCTGCATGATCGCGCCAAGCGCACCCACCGCCATGGAGGCAATCGAGAGTGCCACAAGCACCTGTGACCACTGATCGGCAATCTGCCCAAAAGCGCCATAGGTCAGGCGCATCAGCAAGGCCATGGCGGCCACTTTCGGAGCAATCGCAAACAGCGCTGTCACCGGCGTTGGCGAACCCTCATAGACATCGGGCGTCCACATATGAAACGGCGCGGCCGATACCTTGAAGGCAAGACCGGACACCATGAAGACCATGCCGACAATGAAGGCGACGGGCAAACCACCGGTGGAGAGCGACTCGGCAATTCCAGCAAAATCCGTGGTGCCGCAGATGCCATAGACAAGCGATGCACCATAAAGCAGCATGCCTGATGACAGTGCGCCAAGCAGGAAGTATTTGAGACCAGCCTCCGACGAGCGCAGCGAATTGGTGCGCATGGCAGCAACCACATAGAGCGGCAGTGACTGCAACTCAATGCCCATATAGAGCGACAACAGATCATCGGCGGAGATCATCAGCATCATGCCAACGAGCGCCAGCATCACCAGCAGAGCGAATTCCGGCTTGTTGATGTCGTCATTGCCCTCTGGACGCAGCGAGAGCAGCAGCGCGGCAAAGGTGCCGACAAGCACCAGCATCTTCATGTAGAAAGCAAAGGAGTCAGCGGCAAACATGCCGCCAAACGCCAGTGACGGCGTCACATCGCCCTGCACCAGCAGGAACAGCGCAATGGCAATGCCGATAAGGGCCAACCGGGTTACGCGACGGGCATTGCCGGCCCCCTCACCACCAAAGGCAGCAACCAGCACCAGAACAAGCGCCAACCCGGACAGGAAGATTTCCGGAAGCGCCGGGATAATGTCTGTCATCTGAAAAGCCATAACCGCCTCTTAGTTCTGCGCCAGCAGCGATACGCCACTCGACGATACCGTATCAAGCACAAGCTGTATTGATCCCGCCATCAAATCAAGCAGCGATGCGGGATAGACACCAAACCACAACACCAGAACGGTGATCGGCAGGAAAATCGCAAATTCGCGTCTGTTCATAGGCTCCATGGCCCGCACATCGTCATTCACAATGCCGCCAAACATCACCCGGCGATAGAGCCACAGCATGTAGGTAGCGCCAAGAACAAGTCCTGTTGCCGTGAAGAAGGCAACCCATGTGCTGGCTTTCCATGCGCCAACAAGGACCAGCATTTCACCGACAAACCCACTGGTACCCGGCAGACCAACCGATGCCAGCATCATGAACATGAAGAACACGGCATAGCGCGGCATCACCGCAGCAACACCGCCATAGGCGCTGATATCGCGGGTGTGCAGCCGGTCATAAACCACACCGACACAGAAGAACAGGGCTGCCGAAACAAGACCATGGCTGATCATCTGGAACATCGCCCCGGCAATGCCCTGTTCAGTCAGGGTGAAAATGCCGATCGTTACAAACCCCATATGCGCGACCGATGAATAGGCAATCAGTTTTTTCATGTCCGACTGCGCGAGCGCAACAAGCGATGTGTAGATCACAGCGATGATCGACAGCGCAAAAATCAGCGGCGCAAAAAATTCCGAGGCCTGCGGAAACATTGGCAGCGAAAACCGGATGAAACCATATCCACCCATCTTCAACAGCACACCGGCCAGGATCATTGAACCAGCGGTGGGCGCCTCGACATGCGCATCCGGTAGCCAGGTGTGAACCGGCCACATCGGCACCTTGACCGCAAAGGACGCCATAAACCCAAGGAACAGCCAGGTTTGCATCCCGACACCGAAGCTGTAGCCGGTCAGAACCGGAATGTCAGTCGTGCCAACCTCGATATACATCGCCAGCATACAGACAAGCATCAGCACCGACCCGAGCAGCGTGTAGAGGAAAAATTTAAACGCCGCATAGACACGCCGCGCACCACCCCACACACCGATGATGATGAACATCGGGATCAGCACCGCCTCGAAGAACAGATAGAACATCAGCATGTCGAGCGAGGCGAACATGCCAACCATCATTGTCTCAAGCACCAGGAAGGCGATCATATATTCGCGGACCCGCACCTTGATCGACCGCCAGCTCGCCAGGATCGACAGCGGCGTCAGGAAGGTGGACAGCAGCACAAAGGGCATCGAGATACCGTCAACACCCATGTGATAGCCGATACCGGTTCCAGGCAGCCATTCGGCCTTTTCCTCGAACTGATAGCCGGGCATCTGGGGATCAAAGCCAATCAGCAGGGTCAGCGAGACAAGAAAGGTAAATCCCGTTACCCACAGGCTCACATGCCGTGCATTCTGCGCGACAACCTCGTCCTCACCACGGATCATCAGCAGGAACAGCGCGCCAAAGAGTGGCAGAAACGTGACAATCGTCAGAAGGGGCCAGTCACCAATCATTGTTTAAACTCCCATCCCTCTGACCCGCAGATAATACCAGGTGACAAAAACCACCACACCAATCAGCATCGCAAAGGCATAATGAAAGACAAAGCCGGTCTGGATGCGGGCACAATAGCCGGAAATCCGGTAAACCAGCCCCGACATGCCGTCTGGCCCAAAACCGTCGATCGTATCCTTGTCGCCACGCTGCCACAGAAGGGCGCCGAAACGGACAGCTGGACCGACGAAAATGCGGTCATACAGCTCGTCGAAATACCATTTGTTGAAGAAAAAGAGATGGATCGGGCGAAATGCCGCGGCAATACGCCCCGGCATGCCCGGCAGAAACCCATAGAACAGAACCGCCAGCGCAACGCCACTTGCCGCCAGCACGACCGGCAGCAGCTTTACCCATGTCGGAACGTGATGCGCCCCCTCCATGGCATGATTCCAGGGCAGGATGAAAATCGAATCCCCCCAGAACGCCGCCATGTCATGACCGACGAACAGCTCATAACCAAGCCAGCCGGAGAAAATCGCGCCAAGCGCCAGAACGAACAGCGGGATGGTCATCACCTTTGGCGACTCATGGATATGCGCCATCGCCTCGGCAGAGGCGCGGGGCTTGCCATGAAACGCCATGATCAGCAGGCGCCAACTGTAGAACGCAGTCAGAAATGCCGCTGCACAGCCCATCCAGAACGCATAGTTGCCAACCCCCGAATGCGCGGCATAGGCCGCCTCGAGAATCATATCCTTTGAGTAGAAGCCGGCAAAGAACGGGAAGCCGGCAAGCGCCAGCGAACCAATCCACATCATCGTATAGGTCACAGGAATTTTCTTCCAGATGCCACCCATACGACGCAAATCCTGCTCGTCAGACAACGCATGGATGACCGATCCAGCCCCAAGGAACAGCAATGCCTTGAAAAAGGCATGTGTTGTCAGATGGAACATCGCCGCCGGATAGGCCGATACGCCAGCAGCAAAAAACATATAGCCAAGCTGCGAGCAGGTTGAATAGGCAATTACCCGCTTGATATCAAACTGCGTCATGCCGACGGTTGCGGCAAAAATCGCCGTTGTTCCGCCGATGATGGTGATCACCGCCAGAGAGACAGGCGCAAATTCCAGCATTGGCGAGAGACGGCAGACCATAAACACGCCAGCTGTCACCATCGTCGCCGCATGGATCAGTGCCGAGACCGGGGTTGGGCCTTCCATCGCATCGGGCAGCCAGGTGTGCAGGCCAAGCTGGGCGGATTTGCCCATCGCGCCAATGAACAGCAGAATACCAGCCACCTCAAGGGCGGGAAGCGTGTAACCAAGGAACGAGATGTTGGTTTTGGACAACAGACCGGCATCGTTGAAGATGACATCAAATTCGATGGATCCAAAAATCTGGTAGACGGCGAGAATGCCAAGGGCAAACCCGAAATCACCAACCCGGTTGACCACAAAGGCCTTCATCGCGGCGGTATGGGCGCTGTCCTTTTTGTACCAGAAGCCGATCAGCAGATAGGAGGCGACACCCACCCCTTCCCAGCCGAAAAACAGCTGGACCAGATTGTCGGCCGTTACCAGCATCAGCATGGCAAAGGTGAACAGGCTGAGATATGACATGAATCTGGCACGCGCCCTGTCATGCGACATATAGCCAACGGAATAGATATGCACCATCGAGGACACGCCGGTGACAACAATCAGCATCACCGCAGTCAGCGTGTCAAAACGCAGCCGCCAATGCGCGGCAAAGTCACCTGAGACAATCCAGCGAGCCAGATCAACCGTGATGGGTTTGCCGCCAATGGCAACCTCGGCAAAGGCGATGATGGAAAACAGCAGCGAAAGCAGCAGGCCGGCAATCGTCGCCAGCTCGGCCATGCGATCCCGGTTGTAGAGGCTAAGGAAACCGGCAATCACCGACCCCAGAAGCGGCAAAAATACGATGGAGGAATACATCTGTTATCAGCCCTTCATCATGTTCACGTCTTCAACCGCAATCGATCCCCGATTTCGGAAGAAAACGACAAGGATGGCAAGGCCAATCGCCGCCTCGGCAGCAGCGACCGTCAGGATGAACAGCGAAAAAATCTGCCCTTCCAGATCACCATTGTAGGCAGAGAACGCCACCATGTTGATATTCACCGCCAGCAGCATCAATTCGATCGACATCAAAATGGTGATGACATTTTTCCGGTTCAGGAAAATCCCGAAAATGCCCATGGCAAACAGGATCGCCGATACCGTCAGATAATGGCTCAAGGATAGTTCAAGCATCAGGCGTTACCCCCATTCCTTGACGTCGTTTTCGATGGCTTCACCGCTGCTGTTGACAGGTTTTCCGGACTGGTGCCGGTTGGCACTGAGACAACCTCGACTGTCTCTGCACGGCTGCGCAGATTTTGTGCTGCAATTGACTGGCGGCGAACGCCCTCACGCTTGCGCATGGTCAGCGAAATGGCCCCGATCATGGCAACAAGAAGGATCAAACCCGCAACCTGGAACAGATACATGTATTTGGTGTAGATGACATTGCCCAGCGCCCGCGTGTTGGAGATATCCATCGCCTCGGGCAGCGTGGCACCGCTGAACGCATCACCATACATCGCCGCAACAAGCTCAAAAACCAGAATGCCCCCGACAACAAGGCCAAGCGGAAGATATTTCTGAAACCCGGCCCGCATCTCTGAGAAATTGATGTCGAGCATCATCACCACGAACAGGAACAGCACTGCCACCGCGCCGACATAGACCACAACCAGCAGCATCGCTAGGAATTCCGCGCCAATCAGGACAAACAGCCCGGCGGCGTTGAAAAAGGCGAGAATCAGGAACAACACCGAATAGACCGGATTGCGCGAGACCACGACCATCAGGCCGCTTGCCAGCATGATTCCGGCAAACAGATAGAAAAACAGCGCCTCAATCATGGCTGCCTACTTTCGTTTGTGATATGCAAAATTCAATCCTCCCCGAAGCCGCACGGCTCAGCGCCACCGCGCATCGGCACCCAGATTACGGGCAATTTCCGTCTCCCAGCGATCACCATTCGCCAGCAACTTATCCTTGTCGTAATAGAGTTCCTCGCGGGTTTCGGTCGCAAATTCGAAATTCGGCCCCTCGACGATCGCGTCAACCGGACAGGCTTCCTGACAAAAACCGCAATAAATACATTTTGTCATGTCGATGTCATAGCGTGTCGTGCGGCGGCTGCCATCATCACGCGGCTCGGCCTCGATGGTGATGGCCTGTGCCGGACAGACCGCCTCGCACAATTTGCAGGCAATACAGCGTTCCTCGCCATTCGGATAGCGGCGCAACGCATGCTCACCGCGAAAGCGTGGCGACAGGCTGCCTTTTTCATAGGGGTAATTGATCGTGACCTTTGGCTTGAAGAAGTATTTCAGGGTCAAAAACAGTCCCTTGCCAAGCTCCAGCAGCAAAAAGGATCGAAGTGAGTCAGTCAATGCACGCATGCTATCCTCCCGGCCCTAGCCAGCCATGATCGTGGGCAGACTGTCAGTCGCCAGCAGGAAGCCGGCAGTCGCCACAACGTAGAGAAGTGAGAAAGGCAAAAAGATCTTCCAGCCCAGGCGCATCAGCTGGTCATAGCGATAGCGCGGAGTCGTCGCCCGCACCCACAAGAACACAAACAGCACCAGCATGATCTTCACGATGAACCAGATCGGCCCCGGAATGACATTAAGCGGGAAAATATCGAACGGCGGCAGCCAGCCCCCCATGAACAGAATCACAGTCATGCTGCTCATCAGGATCATGTTGGCATATTCACCAAGGAAGAACAGGGCAAAGCTCATTGAGGAATATTCGACAAAATAGCCGGCAACCAACTCTGACTCACCCTCTGGCAGGTCAAAGGGAGCGCGATTTGTCTCCGCCAGTGTCGAGATAAAGAACACCACGAACATCGGCAGCAGTGGCAGGGCAAACCACATTTCACGCTGCGCCTCGACAATCGCACTCAGATTGAGCGAGCCAACGCACAGAAGCACATTGATGATGACAAGCCCCATCGACACCTCATAGGACACCATCTGCGCTGCCGAGCGCAGGGCGCCAAGAAACGCGTATTTGGAGTTGCTGGCCCAGCCCGCCATGATCACGCCATAGACGCCAAGCGAGGAGATGGCGAACAGATACAGGATGCCAACATTGATGTCAGCAATCACCAGACCCTCGCCAAATGGGATCACCGCCCAGGCGACAATCGCCAGAATGAAGGTCAGCATCGGCGCAAACAGGAAAACAATCTTGTTGGCACCGGCCGGAAGAATGGTCTCCTTGGCCATCAGCTTCAGCGCATCGGCAAAGGGCTGGAACAGACCAAACGGCCCCACCACATTTGGTCCCTTGCGCAGCTGCATGAAGCCAATAACCCGGCGTTCGGCCAGTGTCAGATAGGCAACGGCGATCAGCAAAGGCCCGATGACCATCAGGATCTGGGCAAGAATCCACGCTACATTGACGACATAGCTGTGAGTGAGAAGATCAATCATGGTTATTCCGCCGCCTCAGCCTGACCTGTGTCTGTTGCCCGCACACATTCGGCCATCGTCTCCGATGCGCGGCTGATCGCACAGGTCATGTAAAAATTATCGACAGCATTGGTTATCTGATAAGGCTTGACCTTGGCGCGGCTGCCAAATTTGACCCATTTTGCCGGGCTGATCATGTCACGATCAGCAAAATGCGGCACCGCACGGAACAGCAGCTCACGCAGCTCATCCAGCGAGTCGAAGCCGATATTGATCCCCATAACACCGGCAAAAGCCCGCAGGATCGCCCAATCCTCACGCGCCTCACCCGGTGGGAAGGCTGCCCGATTGGCATATTGCACGCGCCCCTCGGTATTCAGATAGATACCGTCCTTTTCAGTGTAGGCTGCGCCTGGCAACACCACGTCGGCATGATGCGCGCCTTTGTCGCCATGATGCCCCTGATAGACAATGAAAGCATTTTTCAGGCGGGGAAGATCAGCCTCATCGGCGCCAAGCAGCCAGACAAGATCGAGCTTGTCAGCCTCGGCGGCCTTATACATTGCGTCGATATCGAGACCTGATTTTTCGGGCAGAAAGCCCATATCAAGGCCGGCCACACGCGAAGCCGCGGTATGCAGGACATTGAAACCATTCCAGTTTTTTGTAACGACGCCATAGGTCTCGGCAATTTCACGTGCCTGACCAAGCAGCGCTGCGCCGTCGGTCCGGGCAAGCGCGCCCATGCCAATAATGATCATTGGCCGCTTCGCCTTTTTCAGCTTCGCGGCAAATTTATGCTTGCCTGACGCCAAATCGGCAAGCACCGCCGGATCATCACCGAGGAAGGTCGCGTCATAGGTAAGATCAGCCGTCGGCCCGACAACGCCAACCGGCATGCCGGTAGCCAGCCAGTTCCGGCGGATGCGCGCATTCATCACCGCCGCCTCGATGCGTGGATTGCTGCCGATGATCAGCAGGGCGTCAGCCTCGTCAATACCGGCAATGGTCGAGTTGAAGAGATAGCCAGACCGTGGCCCACCAATCTTGGCCCCATCCTGCCGGCAGTCTAGATTGCCGCTGCCCAATCTGCCGAACAGCGTTTTCAGCGCAAACATGGCCTCAGCATCGATCTGATCGCCGGCAATCGCTGCCATCGCGGCCGGCTTTGCCTTTTTCACCTTTGCCGCTATCGCTTTAAAAGCGTCATCCCAGCTGGCCGGTGCCAGCCGGCCATCACGACCGCGCATATAGGGCTGGTCCAGACGCTGACGGCGCAGACCATCCACTGCATAGCGGGTCTTGTCGGAAATCCATTCCTCGTTGACGTCCTCGTTCAGGCGGGGCAGCACGCGCATGACCTGCGCGCCGCGCGCGTCAACACGGATATTGCTGCCAAGCGCATCCATCACGTCGATGGATTCAGTCTTGTTGAGCTCCCAGGGGCGCGCCGCAAAGGCATAGGGCTTTGACGTCAATGCGCCAACCGGACACAGATCGATGACATTGGCCGACAATTCGGACGCCAGCGTCTTTTCAAGATAGGTGGTGATTTCCACCGACTCACCACGACCAATCGCGCCAAGCTCCGGAACGCCGGCGACCTCTGTCGCAAAACGGACACAGCGCGTGCAATGGATACAGCGCGTCATCGTCGTGCTGATCAATGGCCCCATATGCTTGTTCTCGACCGCGCGCTTGTTCTCATCGAAGCGGGAGCCATCAAGACCATAGCCCATCGCCTGATCCTGCAGGTCACACTCGCCGCCCTGGTCACAGATCGGGCAGTCAAGCGGATGGTTGATCAACAGGAATTCCATGACGCCTTCACGCGCCTTTTTCACCCTGTCGGTGTCGGTGCGGATGACCATACCGTCACCAGCCGGCATCGCGCAGGAGGCAATGGGCTTTGGCGCCCGCTCCATATCAACAAGGCACATGCGGCAATTGCCGGCAATCGACAGCCTGTCATGGTAGCAGAACCGGGGAATTTCGACATTTGCCGCCTCACAGGCATGCAAGACGGTTGCGCCGTCCTCGACCTCAACCTCAATGTCATTCACTGTCAGCTTGGGCATCTGTTTCTAGGCTCCCTATTCAGCTGCATTGACGGCGTCAGCTGAATGACGCGCGGCAATGCGCCGTTCGATTTCCGGTCTGAAATGCTTGATCAGCCCCTGAATTGGCCAGGCGGCGGCATCGCCGAGAGCGCAGATCGTATGTCCCTCAATCTGGCGTGTCACCTGTTCCAGCGTGTCAATCTCATGCGATTCAGCCTCACCGCGGACAAGCCGTTCCATCATCCGCCACATCCAGCCTGTACCCTCACGGCAGGGCGTACATTGGCCACATGATTCATGCTTGTAGAAATAGGACAGGCGGGCGATCGCCTTGACGATATCCGTGCTGCGATCCATGACGATGATACCCGCCGTGCCAAGGCCGGTACCAGCCTCGCGGAGCGCATCGAAATCCATCGTCATGTCATCACAGACATCACGCGGCATCAGGGGTGTTGAGGATCCACCCGGAATGACGGCAAGCAAATTATCCCAGCCGCCACGAACGCCACCGGCGTGTTTTTCCAGCAGTTCCCGCAAGGGGATGCCCATTTCCTCTTCAACATTACACGGGTTGTTTACATGCCCGGAAATGCAGAACAGCTTGGTTCCGGTGTTGTTTTTCTTGCCAAGAGCGGCGAACCAGTCGGCACCCCGCCGCAGAATGGTCGGCGCCACAGCAATCGATTCGACATTATTGACCGTTGTTGGACAGCCATAAAGACCAACACCAGCTGGAAATGGCGGCTTCAGACGAGGCTGCCCCTTCTTGCCCTCAAGCGATTCCAGCAGCGCCGTTTCCTCACCGCAGATATAGGCACCCGCCCCGCGATGCAGGTAGATGTCGAAATCCCAGCCCGATTTGGCAGCATTCTTACCAAGCAGGCCAGCGTCATACGCCTCGTCAATTGCAGCCTGCAGGCGGCGCGCCTCATTCACAAACTCGCCGCGGATATAGATATAGGCGGCATGCGCCCGCATCGCAAAACCAGCAACCACACAGCCCTCAAGCAGCTTGTGTGGCTCATGGCGGATGATGTCGCGGTCCTTGCATGTACCTGGCTCGGACTCATCGGCATTGACGACGAGGTAATGCGGACGACCCTTGACTTCCTTGGGCATGAAAGACCATTTCAGCCCGGTCGGAAAGCCAGCGCCGCCCCGTCCACGCAGGCCAGAAGCCTTCATCCGCTCGACGATCTCGTCATGGCCCAGCTTGAGCAGCTTCGCCGTATTCGACCAGTCACCCCGCTTCCTGGCCCCCTTGAGACCAGCATCACCCCACCCATAGATGTTGGTGAAAATACGATCTGCATCCTTAAGCATTGGCCACTCCCGATTGTTTCGGTTTCAGCGTCGCAAGGCTGGTTGCCCCACCTGTTGCCTCAGACCCCGAACGACCAGTTACCGAGCCGACAGGAAGCGGCTCGTCCGCCTCAAGCGAGTCAAGCAGGGCAGCGGTGGTGGCATAGTCGAGATCTTCATAGAAATCATCATTTACCTGCAGAATGGGCGCGTTGACACAGGCACCAAGACATTCCACCTCAAGCAGCGAGAAGCGGCCGCATTCCGAGGTCTCACCCGAGGCAATGGCATAACGGTCCTTGATGCAGCGCATCATCTCGTCAGACCCGCGCAGCCAGCAGGGAGTTGTCGTACAGGCCTGCAGGAAATATCTACCCACTGGCTTGAGGTTGAACATCGTGTAAAAAGTTGCGACCTCAAGCACCCTGATTTCAGCCATATCCAGCTTTTTTGCAATCAGTTCAATGGCTTTCATTGGAATCCAATTGTCATGCTGACGCTGGGCAAGGTCAAGCAGCGGCATCACCGCGCTGGCCTGTCGGCCTTTGGGATATTTGGCCACGATACGCTTGATCTCTTTCTCATTCTCCGCTGAGAATTTGAAGCTGTCAGGCTGTTCGTCTGCTATGCGGGCGTCGATGCTCATCTGTCAATCTCACCAAAAACAACATCAAGCGATCCGATGATCGCCACGGAGTCTGCTAGCATATGGCCGCGCGAAAGATGATCCACCGCTGCCATGAAATAAAATCCGGGGGCCCTGATCTTGCAGCGGTAGGGCCGGTTTGACCCATCGGCCACAACAAAGACGCCAAATTCACCCTTCGGTGCCTCAACAGCGGTGTAGCTCTCGCCCTCGGGCACATGAAAGCCCTCGGTATAGAGCTTGAAATGATGGATCAGCGCTTCCATCGAATTCTTCATCTCGCCGCGCTTAGGCGGAGTGACCTTGTTGTTTTCGGCAAGAACGGGGCCTTCCGGCATTTTGGCAATGCACTGATCAATGATCCGCAGCGACTGGCGCATTTCCTCAACCCGGACAAGGTAGCGCGCATAGCAGTCACCGGTCTTGCCGATCGGCACGTCGAACTCCATTTCAGGATAGACGTCATAGGGCTGTGTTTTGCGCAGATCCCAGGCAATTCCGGAGGCGCGCAGGCACGGTCCGGTCATGCCAAGATCAAGTGCGTCGTCCTCACTGATCACGCCAATATCAACGGTGCGCTGCTTGAAAATGCGGTTGTCAGTCAACAGCATTTCCAGATCATCAATGAAGGATGGAAATTTTGCCGCCCATTGGGAAATCTCGTCAAGCAGACCATCGGGCAAATCCTGATGTACCCCGCCGGGCCGGAAATAGGCCGCATGCAGGCGGGCCCCGCAGGCACGCTCATAGAAGCCCATCAGCTGCTCGCGTTCCTCAAAGCCCCACAGCAGGGGCGTCATCGCACCAACATCGATGGCAAAGGTCGTCAAATTCAGCAGGTGATTGAGAATACGACCAATCTCACAATACAGGACACGGATATATTGTGCCCGGCGCGGCACCGTAATGCCGAGTGATTTTTCAATCGACAGCGCCCAGGCATGTTCCTGATTCATCGGTGAGACATAATCCAGCCGGTCGAAATAGGGTAAAGCCTGCAGATAGGTCTTGTGTTCGATCAGCTTTTCGGTGCCGCGATGCAGCAGACCCACATGCGGATCGGCGCGCTCGATCACCTCGCCATCCATCTCCAGCACGAGGCGTAACACGCCATGCGCCGCTGGATGCTGCGGCCCGAAATTCATGGTGATTGGCTTGATCTGCATTTCCGCCATGGCCGTCTCTCCTATTCGCCCTTGCCCGCTTTGTCGGCAGGGCTGGCATCGATCTGACCCTGCATACCCTCCCACGGGCTGAGGAAATCAAAATCACGAAATTCCTGAACCAGACTGACCGGTTCATTGACCACGCGGCGCAGCGTATCGTCATAGCGCACCTCAACATGACCGGTCAGCGGGAAATCCTTGCGTAACGGATGCCCCTCAAAGCCATAATCGGTCAGCAACCGACGCAGGTCGGGATGGCCAGCGAAGAAAATACCAAACATGTCCCAGACCTCTCGCTCTGCCCAGTTGGCGGCGCTGAAAAGTCCAACGATCGATGGCACCGCCTGCCCCTCATCGATCGGCATCAAAACACGCAGGCGTATGTTGTTTTTCATCGACAGCAGCTGATACACCATTTCGAACCGCTCTGGCCTATCGGGGTAATCAACCGCCGTGAGGTCAGAGAGCTGGTTGAACGATGCCACCACGTCGTCGCGCAGGCTGGTCAACAGATTGACCAACGCCGAAGGAGTCGTCCGCAAGATGATCTGGCCACCGGAAATTTCGGCGTCACCCATGGCATCACCCAGCAGATGCTGCAGATGCACAACCATGGTGTCCAAAGCCGACGCCGCGGCATCTGCCGCCCGGCCACCCTCGATTTGATCCATCTCACCCATTAGCTTCCCCTGGAGTGAACAACATCATGTTGCCTGTGTCTCGATATCAGCCAGACCGGCACAACCGATCCGGTGAACGTGATTGACGCTTATGTTCTGGCGATTGTCGCCGTGCGCCGGATTTTCTTTTGCAGTTGCAGCAGACCATAGATCAGTGCCTCAGCGGTTGGCGGACAGCCGGGAACATAGACATCCACCGGCACAATCCGATCGCACCCGCGGACCACCGCATAGGAATAGTGATAATAACCGCCACCATTGGCGCATGATCCCATCGACAGCACCCAGCGCGGTTCCGGCATCTGGTCGTAGACGCGGCGCAGCGCCGGCGCCATCTTGTTGGTCAGCGTACCGGCAACAATCATCACATCCGATTGCCGCGGGCTGGGCCTGAACAGCATGCCATAGCGATCCATGTCATAACGGCTGGCGGCGGAATGCATCATTTCAACGGCACAGCAGGCAAGCCCGAAAGTCATCGGCCATAGTGATCCAGAGCGCGCCCAGTTGAACAGCTTGTCGGCCTTGGCAATGACGAAACCACGGTTGGTGATTTCATCGCCAACGGCCTTCAGGATCGCATCCTGATCTGGTCCCTGCGGGATCGGCGGTGCGGTATATGGGTCAATCACTCCCATTCCAGAGCCCCTTTTTTCCATTCATAGATGAAGCCAATTGTCAGCACGGCAAGAAACACCATCATCGACCAGAAACCAAACAACCCGATCCCGCCAAGCGAGACGGCCCATGGGAACAGGAAGGCAACTTCCAGATCAAAAATGATAAACAGGATCGCGACGAGGTAGAAACGCACGTCAAACTGCCGCCGTGAGTCCTCAAACGCGTCAAAGCCACATTCGTAGGCGGCCATCTTTTCCTCATCCGGCCGCTGATTGCCGAAAATGAACGCTGTGGCCACAAAAGCCGCGGACAAACCCACCGCAATCGCAAAGAAAATGGCGATTGGTAGATATTCGGATAGAAACTCCGGCACCTGACTCTCCCGCGGACTTGCTATAATCCCCGTTTGATTAATCCAGCACCGCCGCAAAAGCAACCCCAAGAGCCTTAGTTTCTGCCATAATTGGGCGCATTTGCCGCGCCATCCCAGCCAGTTTGCATACAGCCCGCCACTCAACCCATGATTCGCCGGGTCATAGCCGGCAAACAGGCAAATTTCAGCCGCCGATAAAAAATTTGATTTACGGGGGAAAACAATTCTGCTTCGGTTTTTTTGACGAAGGAATGAGTGTCCCGTTTCACGGGGACGGACTAGGCGAATGGAAGTGGATTCAGGTCAATGCAAAGGAATGATCTCACAGGTTATGTCACCAGCTTTGAGAATGACGGCTATGTTCTGATGGAAAATGCCATCACCGCTGATCAGCTGGCGGCGCTGAACGACCAGCTGCGGCGCTGGGTTGATGAGTCACGCCAGCATGACAGCAATTTTGGTGAAATCATGGATGGCCGCCCCCGGTTTGACGTCGAGCCCAGAACCCATTCCCCGGAGACGCCCGCGCTACGCCGCATTTCCTCGCCAATCGAGGTGTCCGACAGCTATCTGGCCGTAACCCGTGACAATGCCGCCCTCGACCTGACGGCGGAAATCTTCGGCCCGAACATCAAGCTGGTAGCGACCAAGGTCAATCTGAAACTCCCTGGATCGGGAACGGCGGTCAAATATCATCAGGATTTCCCTTTTGAACCGCATTCAAACGACAATGTTATGACCGTGCTGATCTTTCTCGATGACGTCACGCCCGACAATGGGCCGCTCGAGGTGGTGCCAGGAAGCCACAGGGGCAAGATCCACACATTATGGCATGACGGCGTTTTTACTGGTGCCGTTGATCCGGAGATGGAGGAAGGGCTGCGCGACGCATCGGTCAGCTGTACCGGCAAAGCAGGCTCCGCCTGCCTGATGCATTCACGCCTGCTGCATGCCTCGCTACCAAACATGACCAACGCCCCACGCAGCCTGTTCATCGTCACCTATGTGGCCGAGGATGCGGTACCCCTGTCACCCAACCCAATCCCGCATGTCTATGACGGGGACATCATGCGTGGGCGCCATACCGGCCGGGTCCGCTGCACACCCTATGAGATGGACTTGCCGGAATATCCAAAGGAAGCCTCTTTCTTTGGCCAACAGGACAAGGTAAAGGCCTAGGCAACAAAAAGCCGCGGATCATTCCGGGCTGACATTGTGGAAACAATTTGATGACGAAAAATGCAGCAATGCTGCTGATCCTGCTTGGCGGAAGCTGTATGAGTTTTGTCGGGCTGATGATGCGGCTTCTGGACACAACAGATGGCCCGCTCATCCTGTTCTACCGCTCGATCGGGCTGGTGCTGATTGTCGGCACTGTCGCCTGTCTGCGCCGCCGCTCATCCCCCGCAGCCTTTCTGGCGAGCCTTGACCGCACCGACGCGCTGATGGGGCTGGCGCTTGGCATTGCCTTTATCACCTATGTCTTTGCCATGCTGATGACCTCTGTCGCCTCAACGCTGTTCCTGCTGACGACATCGCCCTTTCTGGCAGCCATAATTGGCTGGGTCTGGATTGGTGAGAAACCACACTCCTTTACCTGGTGGGCAATGGTCGCCGCGCTGATCGGTGTCGGCGTGATGCTTGGGGATGGCTGGGAAATGGGCCGGACCGCCGGTAATCTGGTGGCCCTTGCATCGGCGCTGGCCTTTGCCGTGATGCTTGTTCTGGCCCGCAGGAGCAAACGTGATGACGTGCTTGGCGGCACCTTTTGCGGTGGGCTTTTTGCCGGCGGCATGGGAGCGCTTGCGGCATTGATTGTCGGTGATGGCCTTGCCATTTCGACCTATGATCTGGGAATGACGCTGTTCATGGGCGCTTTCACCATCGGCATTGGCATCGCCTTTGTGACCTGGGGGACATCCTATGTGCCGGCGGCCGAGGTCAGTCTGCTGGTTCTGATTGAAAGCGTGTTGGGTCCGGTATGGCCGTGGCTGTTCCTTGGTGAGGCGATGAGCCGGCTGGAGATCGCTGGCGGCAGCGTGGTGCTGGCGGCGGTGGCGCTGCTGGCATTGACCAGTCGTGAGACACGCAGGCATGATAGCCTGCAAAATGGGAGAGTAAAATGACTGATCAACAGCAACAGGACGCGCCAGATCTGGCTGTCTGGCTTGGCTATGGTGGCCTTGTACCCTTTGCCATCTGTGCCGCCGCGGCGCATGGCAGCACGCCGATGCTCGCCGCCTATGGGCTGATCGGCGCGGCAAATTACGGCGCTGTCATCCTCAGCTTTGTGGGAGCCATTCATTGGGGGCTGGCAATGCAGGATGGCCGTCATGTCTATTGGTTTTCCTGGTCGGTCACGCCGGCGCTGCTGGCATGGGCGGCGGTCAGCCTGCTGGATGTCCGGTTGAGCATGTTGGCGCTGGTCCCCGCTTTCACCCTTGCCTGGTCAGTCGACAGACAGGCCTTCCAGCGTGGCTTGCTGCCAGCATGGTATATGCGGCTGCGGCACATTCTGACGGCTGGCGCGGTTGTCGGCCTGCTGTTTACCGCATTTGCACCGGCCATTTCCTGACTGCCGGTGACGCGGGTGTCAGCTGCGTGAGCGCACCATGATGATGTTGCCAGTCACAACAAGTGCCAGACCAAAAAGGGCAAATATGCTCCATTGATAGCTTTCAAAGGCGGTTGAAATCAGCAGGGCAAAGGCCGGAAACATCACCGTGGCATAGCCGGCCCGGCCCGGCCCAATCCGGCCAACCAGCGTGAGATAACAGGCAAAGGTAATCACCGACGAGATGACAACCAGCCACGCAAGTGACAGCAGATAGACAGGCGTGAACTCGATGATGAACGGGCTGCCATTGGCCAATGCAAACAATCCCAGCAACCCCGTACCATAGGCCATTCCCCACGTGCTTGCCCCCATCACCGGAAGACCGGCCCGCTGGGTTGCTGCCGAGACAAGATTGCCAGTGCTGAAAAACAATGTCCCGGCGAGGCACAGGCCAAGGCTGACAAGCGCTGTCTCCGACGCCCGCAATTCTGGCAGATAGAGCAGCAGAACGCCAGAAATGCCAATCACTGCAGCCAACAGATGCATCCATTTCGGCATCTGCCGCGAAATCAGCGCCACCATCAGAACAATGATCAGCGAGGCGGTGGAGAACACCACGGCAAGCAGGCCGGAAGCACCGTAACTGCCAGCGTAGTAGAACAGCAGGAAATTGGCCGAGAACAGACAAAGGCCAAGTGCAAGAAAACGAAGATGATCATGGGCCGCAAAGCGCAGCCGCTGCCTCAGCACCGCAGACAGACCGAACATCAGCAGCGCTGCAGCCAGATAACGCCAGAACAGCGACACTTCGGGCGCAACAACGCCAAGCTGCTGTTTCAGCATGATCCAGCTTGTCGACCAGCCGAACACCATGACGGCATAGAGAAAATAATCCCGCGGCGTCATACCGGCCTGTTCACCGTCAGGCTGGGTCATGCAGATCTGTCGTGAACGCACCAGGAAGCGCCACCTCCATCAATTTCAGATCGTCACTGCAGTCGCAGAACGCCGCAGCAGCGCCCGGTGGCACGACAAAAGCATCACCTGCTGACAGCGCCGATGGTTCCTGCCCATCAACCTCAAGCCGCATGGTTCCGGTCATGACAAAATGAAACAGGATGTCACAATCATGACTGGCACGCCTGGTCTCGCCCCCCTGCCATCTGGCGACCTGTACATTGGCGACGCCATTCGTGGCATCAAGAATGCCAGTGTCACGATGCACGAAGCCCGGAATGCGCCAGGGATGCCAGTCTGCCTCTGCCTGTTTGTGGTGGATGAAGCGCTGGCCATGGAACAGCCGGTCTGGGTTTGTCGGGCCGTTCGGCAGGGTCATTTCATGGTCTATGGTGGTGACATGCTCAGCTGGAACACCGATCTCGATCACCTCGATATTGTCCGAGGCAAACAACACGCGATGCCGGATTTCCGGCGGCTGGATCACGCAATCGCCAGCATGCAGGCGAAATTCCGGCCCCTGATCCTCATAGACAAGATCAACCCAGCCAGCGATGCAGAAAATCAGTTGAAACCCGACCGTGTGATAATGAACCATATCCGGCACCGGCCCACCATCGGGAATGCGGATATGGCTGGCAATGATCGACCCGCCAAGCCTGTCAGGGATCAAATCACGATAATGCATGCCAGCCCGGCCAATCACCCAGGGCGCCTGGTCGACAAGCCGGCGGACGACATAGCGATGCTGGGTCGGTGGCATGAGCAGCGGTGGATTGCGCTGGGCAATCTCGATCACCATGCCATTTGGTGCCGTAATGATTTGCTCACCATTGGCGAAAGCGGCCGGGTCATCAACCTGCAGACACAGACGTGGGCAGGGTGTTTCATCGGGACAGCGCGAGTCAAGCCGTAGCCGTACACCGTGGCCGGACAGCACCGCCACCGCCGGATCATCAGCTGGAAAAATCTGCTCAAGGCGAAAGTCGAGCATCTTTGAGAAGAAGGGCAAATCATCGCGGACATCGGATGATGGCACGATGATTTCGGCGGTCTGGATGGGGCTGTAAGAAACTGTCATCTAGGTGCTTTCTGTTCACGGCCGGGCTTTGGTGCTGGGTTGCCAGTCATCGGGGTCGATGTCCAGAAACGCCTCAACAGCCGCTGTTGCAATCACCGAAACATTGTCATTTTCTGCATCATGGGCATCGAGGCCACCTTTGACAACCTGCACCTCGGGCGCGCCGCGGGGCAGTTCGGCACGCACACGCTCAACATCGACGAGGTCGGGCACCTGCACCCCGATGGTGACTTTCACCAGCATGTCCCGATGGTCATAGCCAAGTGACCGGAACAGCGTGATCGAGCTGTGATGCAGCGCATCCTGAACGGCACGGCATGCCGCCTTTGTATAATCGCCACCATACAGGTCATTGCCCGTACCCATCTCGAGAATCAACCGTTTCATGCCGTCCTCTTCGATCTGTCTGCCGGTTCCATGTCAAAGGACACAACGACCGCTGCATTGGCAATGATTGTGGCGCCGGTGCCATCGGGCTTTGGCACGTCAAGGCCACCATGCGAGACGGTGACGGCACTCTGACCATAGGGAAGAACAGCCTCAACCGCAGCAATATCGACAGCATCTGGCTGCTGAACACCAATTTCGACATCGACGATCATGTCAGATTTGTCAAAACCAAAGGCCTCTGCCATGGACAGCGAATTATGCCAGAGTGCATCGCTGAGCGCCCGCACCGCGGCCTTGGTATAATCCGCCCGCCGGAGCGAGGTTCCTATGCCAAATTCCATTGCAACGCGGGTTTTCGCCATTCACTTCTCCCAGTAGCGCCCTGATCCTGTGGGCGTCAGTACCTGTCATCAGGTGATATGCCGAAGACCATCGGTGGCCCACGGCTTTCCTTATATAGGGATGATTGGCGAATTTCTCATGCTTTTTCAGCATTTTTCAGGATTGGTGGACTTGGCAGGCCAAATCGGTTGCCGCTGGCTGGCACGGCGCTCCGACAGGGACATCAGATAAAATCCAAAACTGGCGATTAGAAGGCCGAGGAGACCAAGGCCGGCAAAGGCCTCGCCAAACACCGCCCAGGCAATCACCACGGTCACCGGGGGAACAAAATATTCCAGGGCGGAAATGCGGGTCGCCTCACGGGTTCTGATCAAATGGAACATCAGACCATAGGCACCAACGGACACCGGAATGGCCAGCCATATGGTTGCAAAAACCAGCTGTCCGCCCCATTCAGACGCAAAGCCCTCAAACCACCAGGCGAACGGTGCCAGACAGATGGTGGCCAGCAGCGCATGCCAGAACAACGCGGTCATCACCGGAATGTTCCGGCGATCAGCCTTTGACGCACGCCGGCCCCATACCGTGACGAATGTCAGACACATTGTCGCCAGCAGCAGCAGGCCATAAACCCATAGCGGCGTGCCAGACAGTTGCATGTCGCCCGCAACAAAGACAAGCACGCCAGCAAAGCCAACGCCGATGCCACACCAGCGCAGCCTGTCATTCATCTCGCCAAGCAGGAACGGCGAGACAAGTGCTGTCAGGGCTGGTTGCAGCGCAGCGATCAGGGCAGCCGAACCAGCATTCAAACCAAATTCAAACGCTTTCAGGATCGCCACAAGCCACACAAAATGTGCAAAAAACCCAACCAGGAGCGTGTCTCTGTCGGGCGGGCGCCATTCCCTGCGCACCGTTATGATCACAGCGACAAACAGCGCCACCATGATGAAGCGATATAGCAGGAGTGTGAAGGTTCCAGCCACGGGTACGCCGAGCTTGGCACCGATATAGCCTGAACACCAAAGCAGCAGAACAGCAGCTCATCACCCTTTAGAAGGCGCAATGGTGTCATCCCTTCCCGGTATCATGCAAATTGATGATAGGGGGGTTAATTATCTGCAACAATCACAGACTATAAATCACAGGTTATAAATCACATGCTGAAAATCACGGACCGAATTGTGCCTGCACATCCTTGCTCCAGCCAACATGGCTGGTGCCATCTGCAACAATCACCGGGCGTTTCAGCAGGGTCGGATGCGCCTGCAGCAGGGCCAATGGGTCAGCGCTACGCGCCGCCTCGTCGAGGCCGCGCCATGTGGTTGATTTGCGATTGATCACAATTTCGGCACCATGCGTTGCCAGCCATTCGACAAGCCGTGCCTCAGGCACACCATCGGCGCGGACATCAATGATCTCGAGCTGATGCCCGGCGGCGGTCAGTGCCTTGATGGCCTTCTTGCAGCTATCACAGCTTTTCAACGCATAAATGGTCACGTTCATTGATCGACTCCCGCTCACTTTCATTGTCGGACCGAGTAATGTCTGTTCTCCGGCCTGTGCCTGTTTCAGGGTGACAAAACATGATTGTTTTTACCAGCACTGAATTGGCAGATGAGTCGCCAATCCGCACTACTGCAGCGCAATAGGATTATGTTAGGCTAACCCGCGGCGGGGGTATGATTTTGGGGTTGATGTAATGAGATACTTGTTTTTGCTTCTGGTGCTTGCAACTCACCCGATGGTAGCCGCGCTCGCAGCATCAGCCTTTTCACCAACCGAACTCGTCTCAATAAAGGCGGCGACGTGCGCGCGTCTGGCCACGCCCGATGCCACGGAGGTGATCGCCACGCCGCGCGGACCGGGTTTTGACTTCCCAGCTGCAAATGGCAAGGGACAAATCGAAGTGGTCCTGCGCCCCTCATTTCAGGAATGGCGGGTTGCCATCGTGACCGTCTCTGACAGCGCCGGCCTGCCAGCCGTGGAGATGCGACTTGCCAGGGGCTGCACGGTCATCCGCAGCCGCCAGATCGCCCGGAGGCCTGACGGCGGGGTTTCAGAGATTGCCGATCTTGGCCCCGATTTTCTGCCAAATGGCAGCACCGAGATACAGGATCCGGCGCATCACTTCACCGCGAAAGCAGCAGACCGCAACCCGGAAAATCCCCGCATCGCGCTTGTCGATACCGGCGTCAATTACACGCTGCCGGCCTTCCAGAATCACATTGCACTGGGTTCTGATGGCCGTCTGATAGGTTATGATTTCTGGGATGATGATGAATGGCCGGATGACAGCGATCCGCGGCGCAATATCTTCTTTCCACTGCACCATGGCTCGACCGTTTTCAGCGTTCTCAGCCGTGAAGCCGGCGATTCGACAATTTCCATCTACCGCTTTCCAGCGGAGCAGATGTGCCGGTTTTCAGCCCTGCTCACACATATTGTCAAGACCCCTGTCCGTGTGGTCAATCTGTCGATGGGATCGGATGACCATGAGGACTGGCGGTGTTTTGAGACCGCAGCACGAAACCTGCCAGGCCTGCTGTTTGTCGTCTCGGCAGGCAATAATGACCGCGACATCGATGTCGATCCGGTCTATCCCGCGTCGCTTGCGCTGCAGAACATGATTGTCGTGTCTTCGGCAGATGCCTTTGGCCGGCTGGGACAGGGGTCCAATTATGGTACACAGAATGTCGATCTGCTGGTCCCCGCCGAGGAGATCGAGGTGATTGACCATCGTGGTGCCCGCGCCAGAACCGGTGGCACCAGCTACGCCGCGCCGCGAGTCAGCGCCTTGCTGGGCCGGTATCTTGCAAAAAACCCAACCGCCAGCAACGAAGACCTGATTGCCTTTCTGCGCAGCCGGGCCATTCCCGGCGCCGGGCAGCAGTCAAGATATGGCTGGATTCCAGACCCGACTGACGATTTCGGCTTTTAGGAGGCAAAGGCGTTTGCGATGAATTCACGTGCCAGTGGCAATGCCGCCGGATTATGCGCTTCCATCAGTGCCAGCACCCGATCGGCAAGCAATCTGTCCTTCAGGACGCCTGCAACCTGCACCGCGAGGCGCAACGCCTGAGGGTTCTGTGGGTCGATGTCGAGATAGCGTTCCAGAAGCGGCCTTTCCTTTTCCATCTGCCGGTCAAGATGATAGGTCACCGCCAGCGACATCAGGCTGTTTGGGCTGTCAGGGTCGAGTTTCAGACTTTCGCGCAGAAACATCTCCGACAGCTGGAACATCCACCATTCGCCAAATTTCTGTCCAGCCTGATCAAAGAGCATCTTGTTACCGGACGTCAGACAGGCGGTTTTCAGCGCCATTACCAGATCAGACGGCGGGTCTCTGGCGATTGATCCAGCGTCATAAAGCAAATCAGCGCAGCGCCGAATGGCACCTCCCTGCTGGAGGAACGCCTGTTCATGCGCGCTGTCGCTGCGCGCAAGCAGCGCTGACAGATGCTGGATGGGAATGATCTCGCTCATTTCACCATCACCAGCTGCCAGAATACCAACCAGCTCACCAGCTGCATTGAGCACGGCACCACCACTATTGCCGGGCAGCGCCCGCGCATCGGCATGAATGCGGGCCTGTGGCAGCACCGTTGCATCGGGGTGACGGGCAAAGGTGCTTGGCTCATAGGCACGCGGTTGATTGCGCCCCTGGTCGAAGCCAACGACGGTGAGGATGGGTGAATGTCCGGGAACGGCATCATCACGACGTGGCAGAGGATTGTCCGTTCCGCGCAGGCGCAGCAGCACCAGATCGACCGGCACATCATGCGGTATGGACTGCGCGCGGGTGATTTCACCATCTGGCAAGCGGATCAAGACACTGCCATGGTCCTCCACCACATGCCTGTTGGTCAGCACAAACCCATCGCCAATGAGCGTTCCAGACGCGATCATATTGGGAGTCTTGATGCCGACCACCCGCTGCGTCCAGGCGCAGATCGCGGCACCAGCCTCGCAAGATGCCCGGGCAACCCTGCCGTCTGGCAGAATCATCAAAATCGCAAGCCAGGCCAGCAAACCAAGGGACAGGGTAGTGCGCTTCATATGGTTTCCAGTCAGAAAAAAGAACAGCGATTGGAAGCAAATGCCCCCTCACCCCGGCGGTTTCAAGGCTAACACAAGGCGGCTTTCTGTCGCAAAAGCAATACGTCTGATGGATGGCAGGTAAAAATCCGGGCCGGGAACAATCGCCAGACTCCTGTCCTGGAAATGCAGGGACGGGGAACCACGGTGATGTCTAGAACGCCACTCCCGCAATCAGAATTACATTGCAGTAGGGAGTGGTTTCGCCTGTACGAATTATCGCTTTTGAATTCTTTGTGCGTTCCTTAAACGCGGCATGTGAGATAATCTCTGGTCGGCCAACAGGCCTATTCTGCGAGGTTTCCCACGCCCGAAATTTCTCCGCAAAACGTGCTTTCAGGTCATCAGAAGCCTCCTCAGCCTCAACAGCACCCTCAATCACCATTTCCGAGCTTAGCGCCGAAACCACATCAAAAAAACTGGGAATTCCGGGACTCACCGCCAGATCAATTACGGCAACGCCAGACGGCGCCGGCAAGCCAGCATCGGCGATGGTTATTTCATCAAGATGACCAATTGACGCCACCAGCTGGCTTAAATGACGGTTCAATAGCGCGCCACGCTTCAAAACACTGTCCCCGCGGGTGGCTGTTTTGCGCCCGTCATCAAAGCGACGGCATCGGCCATGGACTGTTTTTTCGGATCAATTACGCAAAGACGCTTTCCCAGGCGATGCACATGAATGCGGTCAGCAACTTCAAAAACATGCGGCATGTTATGGCTGATGAGAATGATCGGCACACCGCGCCGTTTCACATCCAAAATCAACTCAAGCACCCGGCGGCTTTCCTTGACCCCCAGGGCCGCGGTTGGCTCATCAAGAATGATAACTTTTGAGCCAAAGGCCGCTGCCCGCGCCACGGCCACACCCTGTCGCTGCCCTCCAGACAGCGTTTCCACGGCCTGGTTGATGTTCTGAATGGTCATCAGACCGAGTTCAGACAGTTTGTCACGCGCAATTCTCTGCATCTTCTGCTCGTCGAGCTGTCTGAAAACCTGGTCCATCAAGCCTGATTTGCGTATCTCGCGGCCCATGAACATGTTGTCGGCTATGGATAACGCCGGTGACATCGCCAGCGTTTGATAAACCGTTTCGATGCCACGCTCGCGCGCCTCCAGCGGTGAGCTGAAATTGACTCGCTGACCTTCCAGAAAAACCTCGCCGGAGTCTGGAACCACAGCACCAGAAATGGCTTTGATCAATGTTGATTTTCCCGCACCATTATCACCGATGACTGCAATGATCTCGCCGGGCATCAGTTCAAAATTACAATGGTCGAGCGCTGTGACACGGCCGTAACGCTTGACGAGATTTTGGGCTTTTAGAATCGGCTCGGTCATACCGTCACCTTCCTGATCCACTGGTCAATGGCAACAGCGCCGATAATCAACACCCCTATCAACAGATAGGTCCATTGGGCATCCGCCCCCAGAAGTCGCAAACCAAGGGTGAATACCCCAACTATCAGCGCGCCAAACAGCATGCCAAGGATCGAACCCCGTCCCCCAAACAAAGAAATACCCACGATGACAACAGCTGTAATCGACTCAATATTGGCCAATTGTCCGGATGTTGGCGAAACAGATCCAATCCTTCCAATCAATGCCCAGCCAGCGAACGCACAGATCAAGCCAGACAACATGTAGACGGAAATCAAGGTACGCTTGACGCGCACG
>JAYNHH010000014.1:38882-54891 GCA_038107835.1 Alphaproteobacteria bacterium | reverse complement strand
AACCCCGGGCTTGTCGGGCTGCTGTTCATGACGGAGATCATTTTCGGCTCGATCTCGGCCGCACTTTTTGCCGGCGAACCTTTCGGCAGCCGTGAAATCTCCGGCATTCTGCTGATTGCCTCGGCAAGCCTGCTGGAACCTCTGTCAGATATTCTACGGGCACGCCGCGCCGCCAATCGGCATAGCTAGAGCACATTCTGTCTGAAGGCGCGTGAATTCAACACCATGCCGGCAATGATCTTGACCTTGTCACGCGCCTGCCGGTGGAGGTCCCGGTCCTGCTGCGAGCACCCAAGCAGCCGGATCAGCGCAAACTCGAACTCGTCGATCGCCGCATCGCTGTCGGGTGTCGCACCGAACAGCCCGGCGCGCACCCAGATCCCGTCGATCAGGACACCCAGGATATGGGCAATCCTGCCAACATCATCTGCGTCGGTAAAATGCTTCAGCTCATGACGCAGATTGCTGGTGATTCTGGCATTGCAGGCGGCCTGAACGCGCTGGCACATCTTGTTATGGGGCACCTCGGCCGACAGCGAGACCCATGCCTGGCAGACCTGCCTGTTGAAAATGGTCTCGACGAAATTCGCATAAACAATCGCCCAGAGCCGCTCATGCGGCGATTGCGTATGCCGGTTCAACTCAACAAGCGAATCGCTCAACACCGAGTTGGACCTGCGGAACACCGCCTCGAGAAGCGAGCTTTTATCCTTGAAGTGATGCAGGACGACACCCTTTGACACGCCGGCAATCTCGCCAACACGCTCAAGTGTGGTGCCACGCAGGCCATAGCGGACAACCGCTTCAAAGGCGGCGCGTGACAATTCGGACCGCCTGATCGTACGAATTGATTTTGACTGCCTCTGCATCATGGATCTGCGTGACCTTTCGCTGACAATAGTGATACCTTTTTGCTATCCTGCCATCAACAACACACTATTGACTAGCAAAACTATCTAACAGTAACTTTAACTTACCAAAGGAAAGTCCAGAGAGCTGTGAGGCGTGCCCGTTGGCATGGTGGAGCAGTATAGAGGGGGAAACATGTTACAGAAGTTCAAAATGGCGGCGCTTGCCGCAACGATGGTGATTTCGGCCGGGGGAATGGCCCAGGCTGGGAATGTTCCAGAATCCACTGATCCGATCAAGGTGATCAACAATGACTGGACCGGCCAGCTGTTCTCGACAGCCATTGTCGGTGGTCTGCTTGAGGAGATGGGATACAATATCGAATATGTAAGTGCTGGCGCGCTGCCACAGCATCCGGGAATCGCACAGGGAAATCTGCATCTCCAGACCGAGGTATGGACCAACAATGTCGGTGATCTGTATCCAGGCCTCGTCGAGAAGGGTGATATCGTCGTTGTCGGCAATCTTGGCCTCGAGCCCAAGGAAGGCTGGATCTATCCGCCCTATATGGAGGAAAAATGCCCCGGCCTGCCGAGCTACAAGGCTCTGTTTGAGTGTCAGCAGGCCTTTGCCAACGCCTCGACCTTCCCGAAGGGCCGGCTGATCACCTATCCGGCTGACTGGGGAACGCGGTCACGCGATCTGGTGGCCAGCGTCAACATGCCCTTCGAGCCCATTCCGGGCGGCAGTGAGGGCGCGATGATGGCCGAACTCAAATCAGCCTATGCCGCGCAGGAGCCAATCCTGATGATGATCTGGCAGCCACACTGGATTTTTGCCGATCTCGACCTGAACTGGGTTGAGTGGAACAAGATCGAGGGCGAGTGTGTCGAGGAGTCACAGGAAAAGGAAACTGCCTGCGGCTTCCAGCAGGCCGAGGTCCACAAGGTCGTCTGGGGCGGTTTTGAGGAAAAATGGCCGGCAGCCTACAAGATGGTGTCAAACTTCACCCTGACAAATGAAGATGAGAATTGGGCGATTTTTGAGGTCGACAACAATGGCCGCGACGTCAAGGATGTTGCCAAGGAATGGCTGGCGAAAAATGAAAGCCTGTGGAGAGGCTGGATTAAAGCCGCAATGTAGCCGCCTTTCCGGCTGAAACCCCGATTTCCGGGCGGCACCCATGATGCGCGCCGCCCGGGACAGATTTTTTTAAAATGATTCAGTCTGGCCCGCCCCCCATTTCATATGCGAGGGTAAACCGGGTCCCGGCCTCACCGGTCCGGTCGGCGCTGCCACCCGGCGGTGAAACTTTCCTGGAGAGGGACAATGACATCAGAAGCACCAGCCAGAAAAGACGTCAAACTCTCCTGCCGGAATGTCTGGAAAATCTATGGCGAGACACCGGCGCAGTTTTTTGAGGCCGGCAATGGCGCTGTCGACTCACCCGCGGCACTTGCCGAAACCATCAGCACCAGCGATCACATCGTCGCCAATGCCGATGTCAGCTTTGACGTCCATGTCGGCGAAATCTTTGTCATCATGGGGTTGTCCGGCTCTGGCAAATCGACGATCGTGCGGTGCATTTCCCGCCTTGTCGAACCGACCGCCGGCGAGGTTCTGCTTGATGGCGAGGATGTGCTGAAAAAATCAGATGCCGAGCTGATCGATATCCGCCGGCACAAGATGGGAATGGTCTTTCAGAGCTTCGGCCTGATGCCGCATCTCAACGTCATTGAAAACATTGCCTTTCCCCTGAAACTGCAGGGCATTGGCGAGCGCGAGCGCTATGCGCAGGCAGAGCGTGTGATCGAGCTGGTCGGCCTGCAGGGGCGCGAGTCCAATTTCCCGAACGAGCTGTCAGGAGGCCAGCAGCAGCGCGTCGGCATCGCCCGGTCATTGGCCGTTGAGCCGGAAGTGTGGTTGCTTGACGAGCCGTTTTCAGCCCTTGATCCGCTGATCCGCAAGAAAATGCAGGATGAGTTTCTGCGAATCCAGTCGGTCCTGCACAAATCAATTGTTTTCATCACCCATGATTTTCAGGAAGCGCTGCGCGTTGCTGACCGGATGGCGATCATGCGTGATGGCGCGATTGTGCAGGTGGGACGGCCGGTCGATCTGATCCTCAACCCGGTTGATGACTATGTCCGCGAATTCACCCGTGATGTCCCGTGGGAGTCAGTGCTGTGTGCCGCCGATGTGGCGGAGGCCGCGGATGGCCCCCTGACGGGCCTTGGCCGCGTTGCCGCCGACACGCCAATTGACAGCCTGCTCGGCTATCTTGGCAACAATGCCGATGGTGTTGCCGTCGAGGCGGCGGATGGCTCGGTCATCGGCGTGGCCCGCGCCGCCAATGTTGTCAGGGCGCTGGCCAATGGCTGTGACACCGCCCCCGCGGATGTGCGGAGGTAGAGGTCATGGGGGACAGGTTTGATCGCAGCGCCTATCACTGGTTCGCAATTGTCCTGATCACGCTTGCGCTGATCGGCGCGCAGCCGCATGTCGAATGGCTGGCCGCCTATCCAAGCGATCTGATCATTCCCTTTGCCGACTGGCTGAACGCCATCATGGATTGGCTGGTGACCCATCTTGGGTGGCTGTTCATGGGCGTGTCCTGGCTGCTGGAATGGCCTATCAAGGGGGTTCGGGTGGTGTTGCAGGCCCTGCCCTGGTCGGTCACGGGATTTCTGTTCTGCCTTGTCGCCTATGTCGCCTCTGGCTGGCGGCTGGCGCTGTTCACCCTGGCCTCCTGCCTCTATATGGCGATCATCGGTTACTGGCCGGAAAGCATGAACACCCTGTCACTCGTCGCCATATCGGTGCCGATGGCGATCCTGTTCGGCTTTGGGCTGGGCGTCTGGGCGTTCTATTCGCGGCGCGCCGAACGGGCGATCATGCCCCTGCTGGATATTCTGCAGACGGTTCCGGCCTTTGCCTATCTGCTGCTGATCCTGATGCTGTTTGGCTTTGGCACGGTTGTTGGCCTGATTGCCAGCGTTCTCTATTCATTTCCGCCAATGGTGCGCAACACCATCGTCGGCCTGCGCCGCGTCCCCGCCGAGGTCATCGAGTCCGGATTGATGTCAGGCGCAACAGGACGCCAGCTTTTCTGGCAGGTGCGCGTTCCAAGCGCCAAGCGCCAGCTTCTGCTGGGGGTCAACCAGGCGACCATGGCATCACTGAGCATGGTGATCATCGCGTCGATTATCGGCGGCACCGCGGATATCGGGTGGGAGGTACTCTCGCAGATCCGCAAGGCGCAGTTCGGTGAGAGCCTGCTTGCCGGTCTGGTCATCGCGCTGATGGCCATGGTGATTGACCGGGTAACCTCCGGCCTTGCCACGCAGTCAGGTGATTATGAGAATCGCAAGCGCGGCCAGAGCCTGCGCCACCGCACAGTGCTGATTGCCGGTGGTGGGGCCGTGGCCCTCTACGCGCTTGCCAAATTCATTCCAGCGCTGGAAATCTGGCCTCGGGACCTCGAGTTCAGTCCAGCGCGCAGCATGAATGAAAGCCTGACCTATCTGATCGTCAATTTCAGGACGGAAATCGAGACGATCAAGACGCTGGCCTTCTTCTTTGTCATGCTGCCGACAAAGATTGGCCTGCAGGGATCGGTCAGCCCGTTTACCTGGGGCTTTGAGCTGCAGACATGGCATTCGCTTGCCTATGCCGCCGGAATGACGCTGGTCGGTGCATTCTGCGCCTATCGGGTGAATGCCCATGTCGCCATTTTCGTGCTGCTCTTCGCCATTTTCTTCTATTTCGGCCTGACCAAGATGCCATGGCCGGCGCTGCTGCTGATCTACAGTTTCGCAGCCTGGCGGATTGGTGGATACAGGCTTGGCCTTGGAACCTTTTTCGGCCTTGGCTTCATTGTTGTGACGGGCATCTGGCCGGAGGCGATGCTGTCGGTCTATCTTTGCAGCATTGCCGTCATCATTTCCTTCATATTGGGAGCCGGGCTTGGCATCTGGGCGGCGGGCAATGATACGGTATCGGCCATTTTGCGGCCAATCAATGACACCCTGCAGACGATGCCGCTTTTCGTCATCCTGATTCCCTTTGTCATGGTTTTCAAAATTGGTGAATTCACGGCATTGCTGGCGATCATTGCCTATGCCATCGTGCCGGCAATCCGCTATACCGAACACGGCCTTCGCAACCTGCCCGAAGGCGTGATCGAGGCGGCCCGTATGATGGGCTGTACAAAGCGGCAATTGCTGTGGTCGGTGAAAATCCCACTCGCGCTGCCAGTGATGATGCTCGGCCTTAATCAGACGATCATGTATGGCATTGCGATGCTGGTGATCGCCGCCCTTGTCGGCACCAACGGTCTGGAACAGGTTGTCTATATCGGATTGAGCGATGGTAACTTCGGCGTCGGCCTGATTGCCGGAATGGCGCTGGCGATCATTGCCATGATCGCTGACCGCATGACCCAGGCATGGAGCCGCAACCGGCAGAGCGACCTTGATATCAGCGTCACCTAGCAATCAGTCGGACAGATCAGCCCCAAAGGATAGTGTCAAGATGGATACCGCAGCATTGATCACCGCCACCGAAGCCGAAATCCTGCAGGCCCAGGATTGGAGCTTTCCCGTTCCGATCGCCTATGGGCCGGGACGACTGGCGGAAATCGGCCAGAAAGCTGGCGAACTTGGGATCACCAATGCGCTGATCGTGACGGACCGGGGCAGCAGGGATTTGCCCTTTATCGCGCAGACAGCCACGCATCTGGCCACAGCCGGTGTGAAATCCGATGTTTTTTCAGAGATTTCGCCCAACCCGAGAAACGACGAGATTGGCGCTGGCAAGGCCGCCTTTCAGGCCGGGGCGCATGACGCGATCATTGCCATTGGCGGTGGCAGTGCGATGGATGGCGGTAAGATGATCGGGCTTGTTGCGCGCAATGAGTTCGATCTCTGGGATTTCGAGTGGGAATCGCCGATGCCCGAAATTTCGGCAGCGCAGGCCTTTCCCACATTGATCACCATCCCGACGACAGCCGGCACCGGCGCGGAGACCGAGGGTACGGCAATGGTCACGCATGTTGAAAAGGGGATGAAATTCTGCCTGTGCCATCCGGATTTCAGACCATCACTGGCGCTGCTCGACCCGGAGTTGACCGTCGGCCTGCCGCACCATCTCACCGCATGGACAGGGGCGGACGCCCTGACGCATGCGATCGAGGCCTATCTTGTTCCCGGTTTTCACCCGCTGTGTGATGGCATGGCGCTGGAAGGGCTGGCCCTGATCAACCGCTGGCTGCCTCTCGCCGTCAGGGAGCCGGACAATCTGGCAGCGCGCGGCGGCATGCTTGTCGGCTCCTGCCTTGCCGGCATCGCCTTTATCAAGGGGTTGGGTCTGGTGCATGCGATCTCGCATATGGTTGGCGCTGAATTCGATACCCAGCATGGGCTGACCAACGCCATTGTCCTGCCTGTCGTATTGCGCTTCAATTTGCCGGGCATGGACCACAAAACCAAACGCATGGCCGAGGCGATGGGATTGACAGACCATTCGCCGGCGGCATTCATCCGCGAGATCGAACGCATCCTCGACGAGATTGGCATTCCGCACTCACTTGCAGAGATCAATGTGCCTGAAGACTGCGCCGAGCGCATTTCACACAAGGCGCTTGAGGACAGTGCCGCCGCGACCAATCCACGCGCGGCAACCGCCGGCGAGGTAAAGGCGCTGATCGGGGAAGCGATCAGCAAGGCGCGCTAGACCGCGTGAAACCAGAACAGGGGGAGGACCAGATGGAAAATCTGCAGAAATTCTATATTAACGGCGAATGGGTAGACCCATTGTCAGACGCCACAATGGCCGTGCTGAACCCGGCGACAGAACAGCAGATCGGCACTGTCGCGCTTGGCAATGGGGCAGATGTCGACCGCGCCGTCGCCGCCGCAAACGCCGCCTTTGAGGGGTTCTCACAGACCAGCAGGGAAGAACGGCTGGCGCTGCTGAAAAAGGTCAAGGCGATCACCGAGGCCCGTTTTGAGGATCTGGCGCAGGCGATGCGGATGGAGATGGGCGCGCCGATCACCATGTCACGCGAAGCCCAGGCTGATGCCGCCATCGGGCATCTGGACGGATTTATCGCTGCCCTTGAAGAGCTTGCAGAACGGCAGACGCTGGCCAATGGTGACATTATGATACGCGAAGCCATCGGGGTCTGCGGCCTGATCACGCCCTGGAATTGGCCGATGAACCAGATCACCCTGAAAGTCCTGCCAGCGCTGGCGACGGGCTGCTGCTGTGTGTTGAAACCCAGCGAACATACCCCCGTCTCGGCCATGATCTATACCGAAATTCTGCATGAGGCGGGCTATCCTGCGGGCGTGTTCAATCTGGTCAATGGCGAGGGGCCGGTCGTTGGCGCGGCGCTGTCACGCCACCCCGACATCCAGATGATGTCCTTTACCGGTTCGACACGGGCAGGAACAGCCGTCACCCGCGACGCTGCAGATACTGTCAAGCGCGTGACGCTTGAACTGGGTGGCAAATCACCAAATCTGGTGTTTGCCGATTGCGACCTTGCGGAGCGTGTGACGGCCTCGGTTGCCGAATGTATGTACAATACCGGCCAGTCCTGTGACGCCCCGACCCGCCTTCTTGTCGAGCGCAGCTGCTATGACGAGGTTCTGCAGATCGCCAGACAGGCGGCTGCCGATACCGCGGTTGGCAATCCCGAGGATGAGGGCGAGCATATCGGCCCGCTGTTCGATCAAATCCAGTTTGACCGGGTTCAGGCAATGATCAGGGTGGGCATTGACGAAGGGGCAACGCTGCTGGCTGGTGGGCCGGGAAAACCGGACGGCCATGAGACAGGCTGGTTCGTCAAACCGACGATTTTCAGCGATGTCTCGAACGACATGCGGATCGCCCGCGAGGAAATCTTTGGACCGGTACTGGTGATCATCCCCTTCGAGGACGAGGCAGACGCCATTTCAATTGCCAATGACACGCCCTATGGGCTGGCCGCCTATCTGCAGACAGGCAATGCAGACCGGGCCGAGCGTGTGGCCGGCAAATTGCGTGCCGGCGCTGTCCACATCAATGGTGGCGGCTTTGAATATGGCTCGCCCTTTGGTGGCTACAAGCAATCAGGCAATGGCCGCGAGGGCGGCATGATGGGGCTGGAAGATTACCTCGAGACCAAAACCCTGCACGGGCTTGGCTAGACCACCCAGCCACCAGATGGCAGCAGCTCAGGGAATTGTGCGGTCCAGCCCCCGCACAATTTTATGCTCCCTGTCAAAGAAAGGCAGATCGACAATCTCGCAGGCATGTGTGCTTCCATCCGGCAGACGCAACGCCATCCTGCGGCCAACCCAGTCGCCGGGCCCGGTAAAGCGGGCATAGCCGATGCCAAGGCCAAGCGTTGGCGAGGGAACGCCGGCTGTTATGTGACCGACGACAGCCTCACCATCCAATATCTCGCTGGCTGAGGACGGTGTTGCCGACGCGCAGGTCAGCCCTAAAAGAAGTGGCCGCCGGTCAGCATCGACCAGCGCATCACGGCCGATGAAATCGCCCTTCTCCAGATCGACAAAGGCACCCAACCCCGCCTCGAAAGGCGTCATGCTGGCATCCATGTCGGTTGTGTTGCCCAGAATGCCACCCTCGATCCGCCGGATCGTGAGCGCGCGCGTCGACGAAAATTCCATACCATGCGGCTCACCCGCCGCCATCAGATGATCCCACAGCGCCAGATGATCGGTGTTTGCACCATCACAATAGACCTCGAAACCCAGCTCATTGGTAAAGCCGGTGCGCGAAACATACAGCGACTGCCCGCCAAGGTCGAAAAAACCCGACCTGAAATAGCGCATCGAGTCGTCAATGACACCGCCGGATGCCGCATTCATGATGGCGATGGAGGCGGGCCCCTGGATCTGCAGAACCCGTGACCGCGGATCGGAAATGGTAACATCAAAACCGGCGCTGAAAGCCGACAGCCAGGCCTCGAAAGGGCCATCAGCCTGCACATACCAGAAACGATTCTCGGCAAGTTTGAAGACAACGCCATCCATGAAAATCCCGCCCTGCGGCGTACAGGCCAGCGCGTAATAGCCACGCCCCTCGGTCATCGTGGAAACGCGGCGTGTCAGCAGCCTCTCCAGAAAGGGCACCGCATCAGGACCGGAAATCTCCACCGGCTTTTCCGGCACATCGAAGATCAGCGCCCGGCGCCGCAGCAGCCAGTATTTTTCCAGATAATCCTCGCCGGCATAGACAGCAAAAAACCGCCCCGCATAGACACCGCGCACCATTTTCGACGTGTCATGCCGGGCAATAAAGGGAGATTCCTCAAACCGGCGCGCGCTGACCGCCACATTGTCATCAAGGTCTTTTTCTTCCTGTAGATTCACCATGTTCAGTCCCTCCTGATACATCTGGTCCGGCTTTGGGGCTGCACCCTGACTGCACCCTGCCCGATCCCGCTTTTCCCTTTTTACTTACCATTGGAAAGTTTTTAAACCAATAGAAATCATCAACAAATGAGTGCCTGATCCCAGCCACCATTTCAGGTGACAGATTGCCACATACTCATGGGAGGATAAGCCGGCTAAAACTGAGAGCAACAGTTGGTGCCAACACACCACCGTTAACGAAACGCTACGGGTCCTGCGTCCTGTACGCGCGGCCCGTGGCTGTTCTACCACGTCATTCGTGAAAGCCATGTCAGCGATGCAGCCGCATGCCGGTGGCATAACAGCACAGTCTGTTTGCAAAACGGGCCGCGGACATGATATCTGTGGGGCGTTCTGATCCCGCCCCACCGCAGCCAAACGAGGCCTTTTGATGATCGCCGAACTCGGCCATTTCGCATTGATCCTTGCCTTTGTGACCTCACTGGTGGTGTCCGTCGTGCCGCTGGTCGGGGTGGCCCGCGGCAATGCCGCCATGATGCAGCTTGCGGTGCCGGCGACATTGGTGATGGCAGCTGGCGTGTTTGTCGCCTTTGCCGCGCTTGTCTGGGCGTTTGTCACCTCCGATTTCTCGGTTGCGCTTGTGACAGGCCATTCGCATTCGGCGAAGCCGATGATCTACAAGATTTCCGGCACCTGGGGCAATCATGAGGGATCCCTGCTGCTGTGGATCGTCATTCTGGTGAGCTTTGCCGCGATCCTGACATATAGTGGCAGGGCGATGCCGATGGTGCTGAAAACCCGCACTCTGGCTGTTCAGGGGATCGTCACCGCCGCTTTTCTGGCGTTCTCGCTGTTTACCTCCAACCCCTTTGCCAGACTGTCGCCGGCACCGCTCGACGGCAATGGGCTGAATCCGGTCCTGCAGGACCCGGGGCTGGCCCTGCATCCGCCAACGCTCTATGTCGGCTATGTCGGGCTTTCAATGGCGTTTTCCTTTGCCGTTGCCGGCCTTCTTGACGGCAGGATTGACCGCGCCTGGGCCATCTATGTACGGCCCTGGATCACCGCAGCCTGGTGCGCGCTGACCATCGGGATCGCGCTTGGCAGCTGGTGGGCCTATTACGAGCTTGGCTGGGGCGGCTGGTGGTTCTGGGATCCGGTGGAAAATGCCTCGCTGATGCCGTGGCTTGCGGCGACAGCGCTGATCCATTCGGTCAGTGTCGTGGCCGCGCGCGGAATCTTCAAGAGCTGGACGGTGCTGCTGGCCATTCTGGCGTTCTCGCTGTCACTGGTTGGCACCTTCATCGTCCGTTCGGGATTGCTGACCTCGGTTCACAGCTTTGCCAGCGATCCGTCACGTGGCGTTTTCATTCTGGGGATCCTGCTGCTGGCAATCGGCATTCCGCTGGCGCTTTTCGCCTGGCGGGGGCCGCAATTGACCAATGATGGCGGTTATGATCCCGTCAGCCGGGAATTCGGCCTGCTGGTCAATAATTTTCTGCTGACGGCGGCGACCATTGTCGTGCTGATCGGCACTTTCTATCCGCTTGGCCTGGAGATGCTCAGCGGCGCACGGATCACTGTCGGGCCTCCCTATTTCGATGCCACCTTCAACCCGATCATGGGCGCGCTGGTTCTGGCAATGGCCTTTGGCCCGGTCATGGCCTGGCGGCGCGGCACGCTGCCGGCCCTGCGTCTTGTCGCCAGCTGTGCGATCGTGGCGGCGCTGGCGGCGTTGCTGGCCGGGCTGGCGCTTGTCACCGGAATCTCCCTTGCCGGACTGGCCGGGGTCGGGATGACTGCCTGGTTGGGCGGCGGCATTCTGGCCGATATCGTCCACCGGGTGAAACGCACCGGCAAGGCAGGGGTTGGCGCACGCCTGGCGGCGATCCAGATGCCGGTCTGGGGAATGTGGTGCGCGCATCTGGGAATGGTCGTGTTTCTGCTTGGTGCCCTTGGCAACGGGCTATTCGCTGCCGAGGCCGTGGTGCGGGCAAAGCCGGGAGACGTGATTGATCTTGCCGGCAATGAAATCACCTTTGCCGGCGTCGAGGCGCGGCAGGGGCCAAATTATGTGACCTCGACAGCCATGCTCGATCTGCGGCGTGATGGCCAGTTGCTGGCGCGACTTGAACCTGAAAACCGTCTCTACACCGCCCAGCGGCAGACCACGACGGAAGCGGCGATCCGGCCGCGCCTGAGCGGTGACGATTATGCGGTGCTTGGTGACGGCGATGCACATAAGGGCTACACCCTGCGGCTCTATCACAAACCCCTTGTCAGCTGGATCTGGGCAGGAGCTGGGCTGATGGCGCTTGGCGGGCTTCTGGCGGCAATTGGCAGGGCACGGCGCCCGCATCACGGCACAGAACTGGATATCCCGACATGACTGGTGAGACCGACAACGAGCCAAGGCGGGCAGGCCCGAAACTGTCCTTCGTTCTGCCGCTGGTCGGCTTTCTGATCCTTGCCGGCTTTGCCGCGGCGGCGCTGTTTGCCACATTGTCGGGAAGCCGCAACCCGGCGCAGCTACCCTCGGTTCTGATCAGCAAGCCAGCCCCCGCAACCCCCGTTCCACTGCTGGACAATGCTGCTGCTACGCTTGATCTGGCTGCCTTTGCCGGGCAGCCATTGCTGGTCAATTTCTTTGCCAGCTGGTGCGCCCCTTGCCGGGCAGAGGCTCCGGCGCTGGCACTGCTTGCCGAGACGCTGCCGGTGATCGGCATCGCCTACAAGGACAAGCCAGCCGACACGCAGGCCTTTCTGACCCAATATGGCAATCCATTCTCGGCCATTGGCGTCGACCGTGATGGCAGACTGGGCTTTGCCTGGGGCGTCTATGGTGTTCCCGAGAGCTATGTGATCGGTACGGACGGCACGATCCTGCTCCGGCATGCCGGACCAATTGACAGGCGGGTGCTTGACGAGGTGTTGATACCGGCAATCAGGGATGCGCGATGACACCGGCTTACCGCAATTTTGGCCTGATCCTCGTGCTTGCATTTGCTGTCGCCATGGGTATCGGCGGTGTTGCCGGGATCGCCACGCCGGCCAAGGCGATCACCGCCGAGGAGATGCTGGATGACCCAAAGCTGGAGTCGCGCGCCCGCGATCTGTCCAAACAGCTCCGCTGTCTTGTCTGCCAGAACCAGTCGATTGATGATTCCGACGCAGAACTGGCCCGTGATCTCAGGCGTGAGGTGCGTGGGCAGCTGCTGGCCGGGGCAAGTGATGCCGAAATCATTCAAACGCTGCGCGGTAAATATGGCGACTATCTGCTGCTCAACCCGCCAATCTCGTCTGGTACCTATGTTCTGTGGCTGGCCCCGGTTGCTGTTCTCATCATGGGTGCCGGCCTTGTTCTGGCCGCCCGCCGCACCCGCCGACTGAACGGGGAGACCGCCGCGTCCCCGGCGCAGCCTGCTGAGGCGGCGGCAAATGGCACCGGGAAATCAACGGCCTCCCTCTATCTCCATCTCACCTTTGGCGCGCTGGTGCTGGCGGCAAGTCTGGGGCTTTATCTGCTGCTGGGACGTGCCGACCTTGGCGACCAGCCGCTGGCCCTGCGGCAGGCCGAGATCGAGACCGCAGCCAGAACCCAGACGGCGCAGGCCGAAACGCTGGCCATCGCGCTGGCGGCGGCAAAACAGCAGACAATCGATCAGCCCGGGGATGTCGGCAACTGGCTGCGACTGGCGCAGGCCGCCGCCATGGCCGATGACAGCGAGACCGAGATACGTGCGCTGACGACAGCTGATGAAATGACAGGTGGTGATGATACGGTGAAAAGCATGCTCGCCGAAGCGCTGAGCCGTGCAGCCGGTGGCCAGATTACGGTGCCGGCGCGTGAACTCATTGCAAGTGTGCTGGCCAGATCGCCCGCAGAACCCCGCGCCCTCTATCTTGCCGGGCTTGCCGCCTATCAGGATGAAGATTACGCGAACGCCGTCAGCATCTGGCAGAAACTGCAGAGCGTCTCGGCGGTCGATGCCCCCTGGATGACCCTGCTGGACCAGAATATCGCCGACGCGGCAGCAGCTGGCGGCATTGACATCCCCGAACGGCAATCACGCCCGGGACCAGATCAGGCAGACATTGCGGCAGCCGGCGAGATGACCGAGGAGGAGCGCCGCGCGATGATCGAGGGCATGGTCAGCCGCCTTGCCGAGAGGTTGGCGGAAAACCCGGGTGATGTGGAGGGCTGGCGTCGCCTTGGCAGAGCCTATGAGGTGTTGGGCCAACCCGCAGACGCCGTATCGGCAATGGTGAGCGCGGCCGACGCGGCACCGCAGGATGCGGACCAGCAGATCGCAGGTTTGCAGGCAATCATGACAAGCGGCCTTGGCGGGCAATATATCACGCTGGCGTCGCGGTTGATCGAGCGCGCCGTACCGCTGGCACCGGGGCGGCTTGACCTGTTGTTCCTGCGCGGTCATTTCGCCAAACTGGCAGGCAACACCGAAAAGGCGCGCGACCTGTGGCAGAGCCTGCTGCAACAATTGCCGGCAGATTCGCCCTTTGCCGATGATCTGAAATCTGCCATTGCCGCATTGTAGACGGCAAAAGACCAGCAGGTTTCACCATCACCTCACACAGATGTCACAATCCCGGTGCATGCTTTTGATTGTTTTTTTGCCGCATCTCGATCACGCTGTCAGCTACGGTAAGGGGAGTGTGGGGCATGCTGCTGCCACCTTTTGATTATGATGGACGTTTGCTGCGCGGCAATCTGCATGGACACAGCGATCATTCAGACGGAATGCTGAGCGCCGAGCAGATTGGCGGCATCTATCGCCGCCTCGGCTATGATTTTATCTGCCTGTCCGATCATCTGTGGTCGGATAGTCGCTACTCCTCACCAATCGTCAATGACACACGCCATCTGGCAAGCGCCGATTTCATCACCATCATTTCAGCCGAGCTGCATTGCCATGGCAAATCACTGGCCAGCGACGGATTGTGGCATATCGTGGCGAACGGGCTGCCGCTTGACTTCGCTATGGCAAATCCAACCGAAACCGGCCCGCAGCTGGTGCAGCGGGCGATCGACGCCGGTGCTTTCGTGACGATTGCCCATCCCGAATGGTACAGCCTGACCAGCAGTGAGGCCGCCTCGATTGCCCATGCACATGCTGTCGAGATCTACAACCACACATGCGCATGCGGCGCTGCACGGGGAAGCGGAATCGCGACGGCTGACTATCTTCTCAATTGTGGACATCGCGTGGCATTGACCGCGGGCGATGATTCGCATTTTCGCTTTGATGATGCTGGTGGTGGCTGGGTCATGGTTGCGGCTGAGACACCTGATCCGGCAGCGATCATCACGGCGCTGAAGGCTGGGCGGCATTATTCGTCAACAGGTGCCACGCTGCAGGCAATCGAGCTTGAGGGTGATCGGGTGACAATCACCTGCAGCCCGGCGCAATCGGTGGTCATATCGGGAGCCGGCCATCAGGCGACAGCCGAAATTGGCAACAACATCACGACAGCCAGCTTCGATCTCGGCAATTTTGGGTCTGACTGGTTTCGTGTCACCGTTGCCAGCGCGGGTGGATCCGCCTGGTCAAATCCCTATTGGCTGGCTGATTACAGCTAGGCGACGCGCTGCCCGCGCGCCCAGACGGACGAGATCATCGGCAGGCCGTCATGCACGGCAAACCGGACAAGGTCGGCGCGCTTTTCAGGGGCAAGGCGACCACGGTCGTCAAAGCCGGCCGCATCCGCTGGCACTGCGGTCACCGTGCGAATGCCGGCAGCCAGATCATTCATCGACATGCCCAGAGTGACTGCCGCGTTCAGCAGAGCCGCCGGGACATAGTCAGAACTCAGAATGTCCAGAAGTCCAGCATCGGCAAGCTCCTGCGCGGCGACATTGCCGGAATGCGAGCCACCCCGGATGATGTTTGGTGCCCCCATCACGATGAACTGATCATGCGCCCTGCAGGCTGTCGCCGCTTCACGCGTTGTTGGAAACTCAGCAACGGTGACGCCCTCACCACCAGACGCAATGACATCATCTATCGTCGTGTCATCATGGCTTGCCAGAACGGCACCCACTTCCCCTGCATAGGCAACGGCGGCTGCCCGGTGCTTTTCCAGATACACAGCCTGCATGTCTTTCAGCCTGGCAAAATGCGCCTCGACACCCACATCGTCATAGCCGTGCTTGCCCATCAGATAGACACGCAGTTTTGCCGTATCGCGGAATTGCCGCTGGCCCGGCGTATGGTCCATCAGCGAGACAAGGCCGACACGGTCATCGGGTGAAAACTCATACAGCTCCTCAACCAGCGTGTCAGTGCACAGCTCGGCGCGAAGATGAATATGGTGCGAGACCTTGAGGGCGCGCTGGCGCATCAGATCGAGAATATTGTCGGCAGTCTCGCGGGCATATCTTACATAGCCCTTGCGTTTCTGATCAGCTTCCGAGCCAACGCGGAGCGCATCAAAAACCGTCGTGATGCCAGCACCAGCCAGCTCCCGGTCATGCCCCAGAACCGCCGCGCGCTTTGGCCAGCTGACCCGGGGGCGCGGGCTGAGATGCCGTTCCAGATTGTCCGTATGCAGCTCAACCAAACCCGGTGCAATGTAGTCACCCTCGCAGTTGATGGCTCCAGCCGGCACGCCCGCACCATCGTCAATGGAACTGATCATTCCGTCCACGATCCTGAGTGTGCCATGCACGACCGCATCCTCGGTGATCAGTCTGGCGTTGGCGAAAACTGTATCTTTCATGAGAGTGTCGCTTCCCTATGATCCAAGTCTGGCCT
>JAYNHH010000014.1:0-38782 GCA_038107835.1 Alphaproteobacteria bacterium | reverse complement strand
CAAGCCTGGGACATTATGATGCTGATGTTTTACGTTGCCTGAACCGGCGTCCATCTGTTGTCTGGGAGTCCATAAATGAGCCGAAAATTCATCCGGCATGCGCTGTATTTTCTGCCAGCAGACGATAGCAGGCTCCAAGATTTTGGCGACTCCTGGCTTGGCTGGAGCGTAACCGAAGGCAAGGCCGTTGCCCACCCCCTGATTGCCGATGTGCCTATTGCCACTATTACCGAAAGACCCCGTAGATATGGTTTTCACGGAACGCTGAAAGCGCCGTTTCGGCTTGCCGATGGTGTGCGTGAGAGTGACCTGATCGCCAAGGCGACAGCTCTTGTAAGCTCGATACCAGCTTTTGAGATGCCCGCCCTGCAGATCACCAGCCTCGGATCGTTCCTTGCCTTTGTGCCGGGCCAGGCAAGCACCGAGCTGCCGCAGCTTGCCAGCAGCCTTGTAGTCGAGCTGGACCCCCTGCGCGCACCGCTGAGCGACGCCGAACTCACACGCCGGCGCGCCGCCGGTCTGACGCCAGCGCAGGAGATGTTGCTGAAAAAATGGGGCTATCCTTTCGTGATGGATGAGTTTCGTTTTCATCTGACGCTGAGCGGCAGGTTGCAGACAGACGAGCTGAAATCCGTCAAATCGCTGCTGCAGACGCAGACATCCCACCTCACCGGCTCCCCCGTTCGGGTCGATGATGTCGGGCTGGTTGGCGAGGCGGAGGACGGTCATTTTCATCTCATTCACCGCCTCCCGCTGGCCGCTGCAGACAGCTGACGAAACTGGTAACGCTGTCCGCCAGCGCGCCATCATTGGTGATGATTTCGACGGTTTCATCCGCGAAATCGACCTGCCGCCGCAGCCGCCCTGCGATCTCCTCCGCCGTTTCGCGGCCCCTGCTCTGCAGGCGCTCCGCAAGGGTTTCCGGCGAGACGGAAATCACAAACACCCGCAAATCCGAATAGATCTGCCGCATCGCCGGCAGGGCGGCACGTGATCCGTTGAACAGGACCGTCTGCCCGGACCGGACAAATGTCAGCACCGCGGCCGGCACGCCGTAGGACAGGCCATGCGCCTGCCAGTGGAAAAGGAAATGCCCGGACTGCTGCAGCGCGGCAAAGCCCGCGTCGGTGACGCTGTCATACTCCTCGCTGTCATCATGCGCCGGGCGCGTGATCACCCGGCGCGCCAGGTGAATTTCCGGCATCGCCGCGGCGACACCGCGCATCACCGCATCCTTGCCAGCCCCTGACGGGCCAACAACGCAGACAAGCTGACCGGTGGTCTGACTGGTCATGCGGCGGCAAACTGACTGACGTCAATTTCCCTGTCACACACCGCCTCGCGCGCGGCCTGATCATGGAAAATTCCAATGATGGCACAGCCACGCTGTTTTGCGGCTTCGATCATCTCGAGAACTGTTTGCCGGTTCGCCGCATCAAGGCTTGCCGTCGGCTCATCAAGCAGCAAGGCCGGATATTCATAGGCAAATCCCCGCGCGATGTTGACGCGCTGCTGTTCGCCCCCGGAAAAGGTCAGGGGCGACAAATCCCACAGCGTTTCGGGAATCCGCAACCGCCGCAGCAGATCGCGGGCATGCGCGTCAGCCGCAGCGGCATCATGGCCAGCCTCGATCATCGGTTCGGCAACAACCCGCGTTGCCGGCACGCGGGGCAGCACCCGCAGGAACTGCGTCACATAGCCGAGCGTTGTCCGCCGCAACTCAAGAATGGTGCGTGGGTCGGCGGCAACAATTTCAGTGCCACCTACGCTGATGCTGCCGGTCCGGGCCAGATAATTGCCATAGATCAGGCGCAGAACGGTCGATTTTCCCGATCCACTCTCGCCGGTCAGGGCAACACATTCACCCGGACAGACGGCAAAACCGACATCACGGACAACCGGAATTTCCGCCTGCTGCTGTGTGTGGAGATGAAATGTCTTGGACAGGTGGGCGATTTCAAACATGGCTTACACCTGCAGAACCGAGCTGACAAGAAGCTGCGTATAGGGATGCTGGGGGTCATCAAGAACCTGATCGGCAAGGCCTGTCTCAACGACCTGGCCGCGCTGCATCACCATCATCCGGTGCGCCAGCATGCGCACAACGGCAAGATCATGCGTGACGATAATCACCGCAAGGCCCAAATCCTGAACAAGCGAGCGCAGCAGATCAAGAAGTCGGGCCTGCACCGACACATCCAGCCCACCCGTCGGTTCATCCATGAACACCAGACGCGGGCCTGTCACCAGATTACGGGCGATCTGCAGACGCTGCTGCATGCCTCCGGAAAAAGTGGCCGGACGGTCATCAATGCGGTCCGTGGACAGCTCGACACGGTCCATCCAGCTGCCCGCATCCTGCCTGATGTCGCCATAATGGCGGACACCGACATTCATCAGCCGCTCGCCAATATTGCCACCGGCGCTGACCGACATGCGCAGCCCGTCGCGCGGGCTCTGATGCACAAAGGCCCATTGCGTGCGCGCGAGAAGACGCCGCTCCGGCTCGGACATGGCAAGGGTCGAGACCAGCCCTGTGCCATCGACATCAAAACAGACATCGCCCGCATCCGGGGGCAGATGCCCGGCAAGGCAGTTCAGCAGGGTGGATTTGCCGGAACCGGACTCGCCGACAATCCCCATGATCTCGCCCGGATGGAGATCAAAGCTGACGTCACGACAGCCAAGCTGCGCACCGTAGCTTTTGCACAGGCCAGAAACGCTGAATAACGGGGTTTTCGGCATCACCCCTCCTCGCTGTCGAACAGACCCGACTGGTCGCCGACATGCCCCTGCCCGCGGCGCGCCGAACAATAGTCAGTGTCCGAACAGACATACATGCGGGTTCCCTGATCATCCATGATCACCTCGTCAAGATAGCTGTCATCCGCCCCACATAATGCGCAGGCACCCGGCGCGCGCAATCTGTCAAAGGGATAATCCTCAAAATCCAGGCTTTTGACATGGCAATAGGGGGGAATGGCATAGATCCGCTGTTCGCGCCCCGCCCCAAACAGCTGGATGGCGGCGCAATCGCTCATCTTCGGATTGTCGAATTTGGGAATGGGCGACGGGTCCATCACATAATGACCCTCGACATTCACCGGATAGGCATAGGCCGTGGCAATGTGGCCATGCTGGGAAATGTCCTCATAGAGTTTGACGTGCATCAGCCCATACTCAGACAGCGCGTGCATTTTCCGCGTTTCTGTCTCGCGCGGCTCGAGAAAGCGCAGCGGCTCGGGAATCGGCACCTGATAGACCAGCAGCTGCCCCTCGGTCAGTTCTGCCTCGGGAATGCGGTGGCGCGTCTGGATCAGGCTCGCCTCAGCAGTCGCTTCCGTGGTTCTGACACCGGCGGTGCGGGCGAAGAAACTGCGGATCGAGACCGCGTTGGTTGTATCATCCGCGCCCTGATCGATGACCTTGACACAATCATCGGGCGTCAGGCAGGCAGCGGTTACCTGCACACCGCCCGTTCCCCAGCCATAGGGCATCGGCATCTCACGCGAGGCAAAGGGTACCTGATAGCCGGGAATGGCAAGCGCCTTCAGCAGGGCGCGCCGGATCATCCGCTTCGTCTGTTCGTCCAGATAGGCAAAATTATAGCTGTCATGCACCTCTTCTTCATGCGGATCTGCACCGGGCGCATCAGGGGTCATTGCGCGGGCTGTCATTCTGCTGCCCCCGCCGCCAGCGCAGCGGCGTCTCTGCGCATCTGCCGGACAAGTTCGAGTTCAGACTGAAAATCAACATAATGTGGAAGTTTGATATGTTCGACAAAGCCGGTGGCCTGAATATTGTCGCAATGCGAGAGGACAAACTCCTCATCCTGTGCCGCGGCGCCAAGATCATCCTCACCCAGCTCGCGCCAGCGCAGGGCGCGGTCGACAAGCGCCATGGCAATCGCCTTGCGTTCCTGCTGGCCAAAGGTCAGCCCATAGCCACGGGTGAATTGTGGCGGCTCGGTCTTTGAACCCTGAAACTGATTGACGGTCTCGCATTCAGTGACCTCCACCTCGCCAATTTCGATGGCAAAACCAAGTTCAGGAATCATCATTTCAACCGCCACCATGCCGATCCGCAATTCACCAACAAAGGCGTGGTTGCGGGCATAGCCACGCTGCGTCGAATAGCCAAGTCCCAGCAGAAACCCCTCATCACCGCGCGCCAGTGCCTGCAGGCGCACTGCCCGGCCTGCGGGCAGCGCCAGCGGCTCACGGGTGAGATCGCCCGGTTCGGCACCGGTCAGCTCTTCTTCCTGAATGAGACCATCCCGGTTCAGCAATTCAAGGATATGCGGGACATCCTCACTCAACGCCTCAGCCTTGCTTGCCGCACCAACCTCACCATCGGCAGCGAGTTTGAAATCGAGCAGCCGGTGCGTGTAGTCAAAAGTGGGGCCCAAAATCTGCCCGCCCGGAATATCCTTGAACGTGGCCGAAATACGGCGCACACACCGCATTGCAGAGGTATCAAACGGCGTCGCATAGCCAAAGCGCGGCAATGTGGTGCGATAGGCACGGATGAGAAAAATCGCCTCGATCAGATCGCCGCGCGCCTGTTTGATGGCAAGTGCCGCCAGATCGGGATCATAAAGCGAACCCTCGGCCATGACCCGGGCCACTGACAGGGCAAGCTGTTCCCTGATCTGGTCGAGCGACAATGCGTCAAACAGAGTGTCGCCGCGCCGCATTTCGCCAAGCCACTGATGCGCGTTGGCAATGGCACGCTCGCCGCCTTTGACCGCAACATACATTAGATCACCTCAATTCTGGTTGAGCGGGGAAGCGCCGCAACAGCCAAAGATGACGTCAGGATGAAATCGAGGCCCAGCGGAAACAGGGCGGCATTCGCCTGCATCAGCGCCGCATCGGGCAGACACAGAGTGGAAAAGTCACGAATGCCCGGCCCCGTCAGGCGGCAGGCGTCGCTGCCCTCACCCACCAGCGACTCCATCTCAGTGATCAGCGTTGCCGAACGGTCAGGATATTCAGCACTGCCGACAGAAAAGGCAGCCAGCGGGGCAAAATCCTCCCACACACCGATCGCGATCACCGCGTCGCCGGCGGCGGCAAGCGGCGCGCCGGTATGAAAGGAAATCCAGCTTCGCAGATCCGGCGTATCAACCGACCCGCCAATGAACAATGGTGTATCCGGGTCACACAGGGTGAGCAGAACCACACCAGCGGCGACCGACAGCGGAGCTGGCGGCACAGCCCCATCCAAATGATGTATCGTTCCGGGCCGGGCCATTGCCTGCATGACCGTGCGAAAGGCCATGGCAGACTGGACAGGCAGATCGGCAAAGCCGCCTTTGAGCGCATCCGGCTGCATCAATTCTGTCCTCTGACAAGGGTGAAAAAATCAACCCTGGTCGCCGCCGCCTTGCTGGCGGTCTCCGCCACCACCGCCTCACGCCTGGCAGCCAGCACCGACAGGATTTTGCTGGCGATGGCCGGCGCCTCGGCGGTTTGCAGCAACGCATCGCATAAAGCCACATGCCGCGCCGCCTGTTTTGCGCGTCCCCTTATATAGCCATGGCCCACCGTCCCACAGGCCAGCTGTACCGAGCAGCGTGATACCGTCATCTCACCCAGATTGAAGGCATCACCCTTGCCGCCCATGCGCCCGCGCACCATGACGCTGCCAATCTCCGGGGGGCGTAATTCGGTGTAATCCGGCGACAGGCCTGCCGCCGCCCAGCATCCCATCAAATCAGCAGCATCTGCCTTTGCCATCAGGCCCAGCCATTCCCGTCGTTCCATTCTGGCCTCTTCTGCACGCATCATTCCGGTAACAGCGCGCCCATATCAGAGTTCTGGATTTACTATACAACTAGACAAATACTACGCTGTCAGGCATTCTTTTTCAAATCTTAATTTGTGAAATTTTCATCACAGAAAGGATGAGTATGCTCTGGCGAGAAATTCATCGTAAACTCCTGAATGATGTCCGCGCGGGTCATTACAGAGCCGGAGAGAAAATGCCGACCGAGGCCGAACTGGCAAACCGTTTCAATGTTAACCGGCACACCGTAAGGCGGGCGCTTGGATTACTGCGCGAGGAAGGGTTCGTTTTTTCCAAGAAGGGTTCGGGCGTTTTTGTCACCGCCAAAAATGCAACCTATCACATCGGCAAGCGGACACGGTTTTCCCAGAATATTTCCAGCGATGGCGTGCCGTCGCGCACGATCACGAGTGTCGAAACGCGGCATGCAACGTCGGTTGAGGCTGGCAAACTGGCGATCCAAGCCAGCGAAATGGTGCATGTTGCCGAGGGCCTCGGCTATGTTGAGAATATGCCAATCATGCATGCCACCAGCCGCTTCCCCGCTGGGCGCTGCGCGGGTATCCTTGCACATCTGCAGACCAACCCCTCCAAGACCAGAGCCTTTGCCGCCCTTGGCATTGCCGATTATCTGCGAAGCGAGACAGAGGTAACCGCGGTCACGGCCACGGCAATGATGGCAAATATTCTCAGATGCGAGGTGGGCGCACCGCTGCTGCGTGTCAATGCGGTAAATATCCTGCTGGACGGCACGCCGATCGAATATGGTACCACTCACTTCATCGGCGACCGCATGGTTTTGAGTGTCAATATGGAGTAGCCTTTCTGGCCCTTTGACATTGCCGCCATACCGGGTTTCATGGCCATCTGTCGCGAGGGGCGCAACCGGTTGGTTTGTTTTCAACCCATTGATCTGCTGATATGAGACTTCACCATTATCTGAAAGGCACAGGCGATGACAGGAAAAATCCAGGCAGTCATATTTGACTGGGCGGGGACGATGATTGACTTTGGGTCACTTGCCCCGACGGTTGTTTTCACCGAGCTGTTTGCCAAAGAGGGGATAGCCGTCACACATGCCGAGGCGCGTGAGCCGATGGGCGTTCCCAAGCGCGATCACATTGCCGCCATGCTGCAGATGCCGCGCATCGCTGCGGCTTTTGAGAGCCGGTTCGGGCATGCCGCCACCACCGATGACATTGACAGGCTCTATGAGATTTTCACGCCCCTGAATGAAGCGGTGGCAGCGCAATATGCCACCCTCATCCCGGGCGCGGTTGAGACCATCACCTATCTCAGGGCCAACAACATCAAGATCGGCTCAACCACAGGCTATGGCCGGTCGGTGATGGAGAAAATTCTGCCACTGGCAAGTGCTACAGGATACAGCCCCGACAATCTGGTTTGTGGTGATGATCTGGCAGAAGGACGTCCTGGACCAGTGATGATGTATCGCTGCTTTGCCGATCTTGCGGTCTATCCACCCGAGACAGTGATCAAAATTGACGACACAATCCCCGGCATTGCCGAAGGCCGGGCGGCGGGTTGCATCACCGTCGGCATTTCTCTTACCGGTAATTATGTCGGCCTGAGTGAGACAGACTTGGCGGCACTGCCGGAGGCGGAGCGGAACCGGCTGAATGATGCCGCCGCCAGAAAGCTCCGCGATGCGGGGGCTGATCATGTCATTGACAGTGTTGCCGCCGTGCCGGCCCTGATTGACAGGTTGCAGCAGCGCTGACGGCGCAGAGCGCCTATTCGACCCAGGTTCGGCTTTTCTTTGGCCTGTGATCACGATCCATCATGGATTTGATCGCGAGCGCGGCGTTCTTTGACCTTTCCCGGCTTTTCTGCAATTCGGCATCAAGCGGAATCAGGATACCCCCATCGGAGCGCAGCCGTGGCGGGGTGTAGTCGGGAAACTGTTTCAACAGCGCAATCAGGCATTCCATGAGGAGTTCTTCCTGCGGTCTGGTCTGTGACTGTGCTTCGACCTCATCCATCAAATCGGCGATTGTCTTCATGCCCTGTTTGCCAATTTCTGTCATAACCCTCTCTCCTTGCCCAACAGACCGCAAAAGCTCTTCATCAATGATGATGCCATGATTGCAGTAACCATGCCAAGTGGGCGGGTTTTTCCCGGATCACATTTCCAGCAGATAGCCGGTGCGATGCGCCAGTGGCGTGTTGCCAACGACCTTGGCGACAGTATCCCCCGGCCACACATATTTCAGGCACCGCAGCGAGAGAATCAAACCATCCGTGCCAGCCCGGACCGGATGACGCTCGACAAAGGCGGTGGGGCCATCGAGGATGATCAGATCGGCAAGCACATCGCCCGCAGCGACGACATCACCAAGCTCTACATGATAGGCCAGAAGGCCCGGCCGGTCAGCAATCACGACTTCCGTCGCGGTCAAGGGCAGGGGCAGAGGTGACGGCACTGGCATTGCAACGGCCTCACCACCGACATAACCGCGCCCGTTGAGGAAACCCAGAAGATTTTCGGCATCCTGCCGGTTCATTTGATCATCAACATCACAATAGCCGCGATATTCGAGCGTCGCCGCGAGTGGTGGCGGGGCAATGGCATGGTCGGGGAAATGGCGCGCCATCCTGATCCACAGCCCCGGCCAAACCTCATCAAAGGAACCACCGCCGCTATCCTCGGCTGTCAGGGTGGCCGCCGCCCCTACCCAGTCAGACAGATCCTGCGCCCCGGGCATCAATTGCGGGACGATGAAAATATGGCTTAAAGCGGCGTCATCGCAATGCAGATCCAGAACGATGTCGCTGTCAAACGCCTCGCGCGCCACATGGAGGCGCTGATGATCAAGGGCTGTGACCGGCTGATGGGTCTCCAGCGCGGCGGCGACAGCCTGTCTGATGACAGACGTGTTATGCGCGGCATCGTCAGGCGACAATGCGGCCGCCATTTGTGCAAGCCCGTCATTGCCCGCCAGCATGGCAAACAAATCGAACCAGCCACGGTTGAAATTGACTCCGGACGGCAGATCATACCGGCCCTGATGATGGTGCAGGCCGGCCTGCCCCATGCCGATTGGGTTGACCATCGGGAAGATCACGAAACGCGCCCTGAGCAGACCGGACTGGTCAGCCGCATCAAGCATGGCCAGAAGATGATGCAGGATCATCATTCCCGGCTGTTCCCCTGCATGCAGACCTGCCTGAATGAAGATTTTCGGCAGGGCGGGATCATCGGGGCCAATCTCAAGACGGGTGAGGTGATAGGACGTTCCCGGGCTGTCGCCCGAAATGGAGATTTCTGTTCTTTTCATCGTCGCGCTCCCTGCACCAGCACCGTCAAGTCACTTCCAAGGACGCTAAATGCCAACAGCCAGTTTGGCAAATCCATCCCGTGCGAAAAAAATTCACAAGGCGCTAAACAAACCAGAAAAATGTCCGTTGTACGATTTAGGCAAGATGACGCCTCAGGCCTTACCTGACCGTCTCGAGATGCTCCCTGCGGCTGATGATAAAAGCGTCTGGGACATGGCCCCCGCTGGATTATCCAGCGGGGGTTTCTTTATTGGCGCATGGGAGGGGGCATTCCCGGCCATGGATCAGGCCCAGTCACAAAGGGGTCTGACGGCAGCAGGATATCTTTTAGGGATTTGGCAAACCGGCACCGGCAGGCTAGGGTGGAGATGTTGTGAGGATTTCAGGTTCAACCAGATATTGTCTGCCGCTGGCAGCCCTCCTTGTCGCCAAAACCATGGCAGCAGGGGCTGAAACACCGTCAATCGAATGTGATGGACAGCAATATTCCTTTGAGAACGGCCTGTTCGGCGCCACAGCAAAGAAAATGACTGGCGCGGAATGGCAGGATTTCTGTGTGCCGGACAATCCCGAAATGCTGTCGCAGAAACTGATCATCAGGGACGATGAAATCTGGTGTCTGAGCTATCATCACATTACGCCTGACACCCAGCCTTTCGCCCGCCAGAGCTGGATGCTCAACACCGAGATCGGCACCCTGCAGATCGCCGATTATGTGCGCCGGAACGGTGGCTGGCTGAAACAAAGCCAGCGCCGGATCAAATGCCAGATGCCCGCTGGCTAGACATGGCGGCAAGTGCCCGTCACCCCACGCCCGGACAGCACCGGCTTTCATCAGTGACGCTGTTCCAAAAAAACAGAATTGAGGGTAAAACAATGGGGTGCCACAGGCAGAACTGGAAATATGGCGAACATGTCAGAGGAAATCCCCAATCTGAATTTGCATGCCATCGGGAGCATCGACAAGGATGCCCTGACCGCAGCGGCTGATCCGGGACACAGGCCGCGCATCCTGCTGCTTTATGGCTCGCTTCGGCAGCGCTCCTATTCGCGCCTCGTGGCCGAGGAGTCAGCCCGGGTTCTGGAACATCTGGGAGCTGAGGCACGGCTTTTCAGCCCATCCGGCCTGCCTTTGCCCGATGAGGACAACGCAGCCCACCCAAAAGTGGTTGAGCTGCGCGATCTGGCGAGCTGGGCTGAGGGCATGGTGTGGGTCTCACCGGAACGCCATGGTGCAATGACCGGGGTAATGAAATCACAGATTGACTGGATCCCGCTCTCGCTCGGCGGCATTCGCCCCACGCAGGGTAAAACCCTTGCGGTAATGCAGGTGTGTGGCGGCTCACAGAGTTTCAATGCCGTCAACCAGCTGCGCATCCTCGGCCGCTGGATGCGGATGATCACCATCCCCAACCAATCATCCGTACCGAGGGCTTTCAGGGAATTTGACGAAGCGGGCCGGATGCTGGCGTCACCCTATTATGACCGGATCGTCGACGTGATTGAGGAATTGGTCAAATTCACCCTGCTGACACGGGGGCGCAGTGACTATCTCACCAGCCGCTATTCAGAACGTGTCGAGAGCCCGGCCGAGCTGTCAGACCGGGTCAATCAGACGGGGCAATAGGCGCGGGTGCGCCGCGGCGCCACAATCCACCCAACAGCTGTCTGGCCACATGACCGGTGATCAACAGCGATAGAAGCAGTCCTGTCAGCACGCTTGTGGCAATGCCGAACCAGACGCCAATCACCCCGAAATCAAGCAGATAGACGTAGACCCAGCTGAAAAAGGCAACGCCAAAGGATTGCCGGTAAATGCCAATCCACAATGTCCAGATCGGCCGTTTCAACGCCTGCAGGAACGAGTTGATGGCAAACAGCATCATGTAGATCGGCAGAATGAAACCATCAACCCGCAGATAGCTGACGCCGATCCGTATCACATCGGCATCGCTGGTGAACAATCGCATCAGCAGCGGCGCGGCAAAAAACAGGACCGGACAGGCAACTGCCATGAAGATGAACCCATATTTCCAGCAGGTAAAGAGCGCCTCGCGCGTCCGCTCCATCTCACCAGCGCCATAATTCTGCGCCACAATCGGCAACAACGCCCCGGTCAGGCCAAAGACAGGCAACAGAAACAGCTGTTCAACGCGCAGCGCAACACCATAGGCCGCAACCGCCGCAGTGCCGAAGGTTTTCAGGTAATATTGAACGATGAAACCCGCCGTCATCATGACCATCATGGTCATGGTTGTTGGCAGCATCTGGCCTGCGATGGCCCGGGATGTTGTCAATCGCGGCCGTAAATCCGCCAGCTGCCACCCGGCCATCAGCTCGGTTCTGAACAATTGCCGGCCGACATAGATCATCACGCCTGTCTGGCTGATCACCGTGGCAACGGCAATGCCGTCAAAACCCATTCCCCCCCAGACACCGGGAAGTCCGAACACCAACAGCGGATTGAGACCGATATTGGCAAAGAATGCGCCGATCTGGGCGCGCTGCATCGACACGGTATCGCCCTGTGACTGCAACAACCCGTTGATACCAAATGACATTACAAAGGACGGGATAGCCACCAGCAGAACCATGAAATACCGGGTTCCGGCCTCCCTGTAGGCCCCCTCGGTCGAGACCAGCTTGATCAACAGGGGGCCAAGCCAGACCGCCACCACGATCAGCAGCGCCGAAATCAGCAACCCGAACCCAATCCCCCGCACCGCAATCTGACAGGCGGCAGAATCGTCCCTGGCCCCAATGGCGTTGCCGACAAGGGCGGTCATCGCCGCCGACAGGCCAAAGCCAAAAGTAATAAGAATGAAAAACGCCTGAAAGGAAATCGCCAGACCAGCCTGCGCATCGGTGCCGATCAGGCCAGCAAAAAACACATCGACAACATTATACAGGGTGGTGAACAGCATTCCGATGCCTGCTGGCACCGCAAGATGGAGGAAATGTTCGGCAAGGCTGCCTGTGGAGAGGTTTCGCGTTCGGCTCATTGCTGGTCTTTCCGGGGTTCGGGGCCGACAGTGCGGTCGGAGGCGCGCGGATTGTGCGCGCGGACTATGCACCAGGAGGGCCATTGCTGTCCATGCGGTTGCGCCCCAACCAGGCGGAGCGGCTATTCCGCCGGCATCATGTCACGCCGCTGGTCATCAGCCTGAACGGGAAGCAGCAGCCCGGACAGGGCAACCAGAATGGCAACAGCGCTCATCACGGCGAACAGGCTGCTCATCGGCGCACCTGACTGTAGAATGACCCCACAGATCGGCAACACCGTTGCGCCGATCGTCAGATTCACCATGAATTTGACACTGAGCGCCTTGGCCCGCCATTCATCCGGGACATAGCGCGAAAGAATGGTGTCGGTTATCGGAATCTGCCCAAAAACAAAGCTCATCGCCACGAGCATCACGAAAAACAGCACATAATCGGTAAATCGGGCGGCCAGAAAAATAAACAGAATCTGCCCAAGGCCAATGGTGAACAACACCCATTTGGGCGAAAATCTGTCTATCAGCCAGCCAACGCCGATCTGGGTAAAGGATGCGGTGGCATAGACAAGCGAGGCGAGCAGACCCGTCATCGCCACCGAGGTTGAAATGCTGGTCATGGAAATTTCGAAATAACGCGGCACGACAAAAGTCATCGCGCCAAAAATAAACCCGCCACTGGCAGTCGATAGCAGCATCGCGCCAAGTGCCAGTTTCCAGTTCGGGGCGAACCCTGCCCGTCCCGTCTTTGCCGCCGCGACGCGCGGTGTGCAATCCTCACGCAACGCCGCAATGAAGGCCACGCCATAACCAAGGCAGAAAAGGCCCGGCAGGATAAAACATAGCCGCCAATCACCCATGGTCAGCAGGATACCGGCAATCAATGGTGCCGCCGCCACGCCCATATTGCCAAACACGCCATTGATACCCAGACGAAAGCCGATGCGTCTGTTGCTTTTGATCAGCATCGCAATGCCAACAGGATGATAGATTGCGGCAAAAATGCCGATCAGGCCGATGGCCGCCGCCAATTGCCAGACAGTCTGGGTGAATCCTGCCAGAATGGCAGCGCCACCGATGCCAAAATGAAAGATCACCATCAGCAGCGAGCGCGAGAATCTGTCGGCAAGCTGCGCCGCCACCGGTGCCATGCCACCAAACAGGACAAAACCGGCAACACCATAGACAATGATCTCATCATAGCTCATGCCAAAATGGCGGCCGGCATCATAGGCCGCCTTGGCAAAGATCAACATCATTAAATGATCCAGAAAATGGCCAATATTCAGATAGATATCATTGACCTTCTTGGCGCTGACCGCCTTGAGGGCTGATGATGACATGGATCCGTCTCCAGTGGCGATGGGCATCACGTCTGACTGTGGTGAAAACCGCCCGGCATGTCCAGCCTGCTCTTGGCTGCTGACGGATTTACTACTTCATCTCAAATCCCTGCCGCGACAGGAAATCACGCATATGTGGGCGCGCTTCCTTGCCAAGCAGACCCGTCATCTGTTCACTCCAGCTCTGCGATTTCGGATTGCCGGTGCGCGTCGCGTAATAGGTTCGCACCACCTCGTCATAGGCTTTGATCTGCGCTTCCTCGGCGCTGGCATCATAGCTGTTTTCCTTGAGCATGACCGGCACAGGCAAGCGCGGTTTTGGCTCCGGGTTCTGCGCTGGATAGCCAAGGCACAGGCCAAACACCGGATATACATTTTCTGGCAGGTCCAGCAGGGCTGTCGCGCGCGCCGGGTCATTGCGGATCGCACCAATGTAACAGATGCCAAGACCAGCAGATTCAGCTGCGATCACGACATTCTGCGCATAGAGGGCGGCATCGACCGTGGCAATGATGAATTGCTCGGTAAAGCCCCTGGTTGGCGTGCCGCCATGCATTTCGCAACAACGGATGGGGCGGCTGAGATCGGCGCAGAAAACCAGAAATTCAGGCGCTGCGGCGATGTAACTCTGATTGTTTGCCAGCTCGACAAATTGCTGACGCTTGCCGGGATCAGTGACCCGCATGATCGTCACGCCCTGGAGAAAGCTGGAACTCGCCGCCGCCTGGCCAGCGGCAACCAGTGTCTCAAGCAAAGCGTCGCCAATTGGCTCATCGGTGAATTTACGGATGGAACGGTGCGCCATTAAAAGATCAATCGTTGGATTCATGGTAAAACTCCCGTTCTGGATGGTTGGTTGGCAAAAGGCCTGGCTAGAAATCTATATCGACATTCCCGCCGCAGATTAAGGCGGCCACACGCTCACCCGGCTGGGGGCTGTATGCGCCGGTCATCAGCGCGGCAATTGTCGCGGCACCGCCCGGTTCAACCGCCAGCCGCAAATTCTGCCACAGCGCGCGTTGCGCGTCGATGATTGCCGTATCGGAAACCAGAATTGACTCGATTTGCTGTTCCCGTGCGAGACCAAAACAGATATCGCCAACGCGGCCTGCGCCAAGGGCGCTGGCGGCAACGCCAGAGACCGCGACATCGACCTGTGACCCTGCGGCGAGGGCGGCGTGCAGCGCACAGGCCGTTTCCGGCTCGACGGCAACCACCTTGCGCCGCCCGTCAAGCCATGCCAATGCGCCAGCGATCAGTCCACCACCGCCAACCGCAACAAGAATCGTGTCAGCTTCGAGACCCTGCGCCTCCCACTCACGCAGCACCGTTCCCTGTCCGCAAACCGTGGCGACATCGTCATAGGCGTGAATCGAAATGGCACCATGATCCGCCTCGAATGCAGCAGCGGCATTCAGCGCATCGGCATAGACACCATCAATGATGACTGGCTCGACGCCGGAGCGCCGGATCATTTCAATCTTGGCAGGACTCGCCGTCTCGGGGATGAAAATTCTGCATTCATGACCAAGCGATTTCGCCGCATAGGCGACGGCCGCGCCATGATTGCCCCCCGAAGCCGCAACAATGCCGGCTTTTGGAACATCGGCCGCCAGCAGGCTGTTGAAGGCTCCCCGTGCCTTGAAACTGCCGGTGTGCTGCAGATGTTCGAGCTTCAGCGCCACTGGAATTTCAGGGACAAGATTGTCCACCTGCATCACAGGTGTTCTGCGGATATGGGAGCCGATTCGGTGATCAGCCGCCGTGATCTCGGCTTGCCACGCCATGTTCACGATCCCGCCTGCCCGGGCCTGTGATCGAATTTGATAAATTTTCCGGGCCAGTCAGTCATCACCAGATCAACACCATACCCACGCAGTTTTTCGATATCGGCAGCCTCATTGACGGTATAGCAGCGAACCGCCAGACCGGCAGCGTGAATGGCACCCACCTGTTCAACCGTCAGATTTTCGTGGTTCAGATGGAACCCGTCCAGCTGTAACCGGTCGGCAATATCGCGCCAGTCATCGGGCAGCTCCTCGGCGATCAGCGCCCGAGCAATCTGCGGGAGTTCCGGCATGACGGCGGCAAGACATCCTGCATCAAAGCTGCTGATCAGCGTCATTTCAGGATCAACCTGCGCCAGCGCGCGGGTCAATGCAGCGGCGTGACGGCGGTAATCCTGATGATGGCATTTGATTTCAAGGTTAAGGCCAATGCCGGTCTCCTTCTGCCAGGACAGAAGATCGGCAAGGGCGGGAACCGGCACGCCGGCAAAAGCTGCATCACGCCAGATGCCAGCGTCAAGGTTCGCCAGACAGGCCCTGTCAAATGACCCGATCGACGCATCACCTGTCACGGTGCGGCCAAGCGTGGCATCATGAAACACGGCAAAGCTGTCATCGGCAAGCAGGCTGAGATCGGTCTCGATCGACCGTACGCCAGCCCTCGCAGCCTCGGCAAAGGCCAGCAGGGTGTTTTCAGGAAAGGCACCGCTGGCACCCCGATGGGCCGAAATGAAATGATCGTCAAAAAGGGGCATGGCATCTTCCTAAAAAAACAGTTTTGAACCCGCTACCCGTAACCCTAGCGGTGATTGGCAGGCAGAACAAACAGGTTTAGGATCGCCGGGACGATTTCCACCAGCCCCTGATAGGTCAATCATTGTCAGCACAATCAGCACGCGTGCCATTTCATCTGCTCGGCCTGAGCCAGATCATCAGCTATGGGCTGCTGTTCTATATTTTTGCGCAGCTGAAAACACCGCTCGCGCTTGCCATCGGCGTTGCCGAAGGCCAGGTACTTGCCGCCGTATCGGCCGCCCTGATCATTCAGGCGCTCCTTGCCCCGATCATTGGCGGCTGGAGCGATCGTTTCGGCGCATTGTGGGTGATGACACGCGGCCTGGCGCTGGGCGCGGTCGGGCTGGCGATGCTGCCACTGAACGCGTCCCTGTGGTGGCTGTGGCTGTGCATGGTTCCCATCGGCACGGGATTCGCCATGTCATCCTATGAGCTGGCCTTCAACAGCGCTGTCCAGCTCGACGAGGCGAATGCCCGGCGCAACATTTCCTTCATCACCTTTTACGGCGGCGTTGCCAGCTCGATCACCTGGCTGTCAGTCGCCCCGCTTCTTGTATATTTTGGCCTGCGCATCACCTGTTTCATTGTCGCTGGCATTCTGGCGATCACGGCGATCCGTTTTTTCTTTCTCCACCGGGCGCATGGTGGTGGCACGGCAGGCAAAGGGCAGGCCCCTGCCCCCTTCAGCTGGCAGGTGCTGAGCCGATCAGAGCGCCTTGCCCTGGTCATGCTTGGCAGTGCTGGGGGGCTTGAATATCTGGTTTTTGCCTCGACAACGCTGTTGTGGATCAACTGGTTTCAGATCCAGTTCAATGATCCGGCCCTGGCGGTGATGCTGGCGGCTCTCTACGGACCATTCCAGGTGGTCGGGCGGGTCATTGAAATGCGCTTCGGCCATCGCTTTGATGCGCGGATCACCGGCATGATCGCCTTTATGTGTGGCCCGATTGCCATGCTGCTTGTTCAGGCTGACAGCCTTGGCCTCGCCATTGCCGCGATGATGATTTTCGGTATGGGTCATGGCGTGCTGACCGTTTCATTCGGCTATGTCACCAATATGTATTTTCGGGCGGGTGTCTATGGTCGGGCCAAGGGGTGGATGACAACACCACGGGCAATCGGCACCGCCATCGGGCCAAGCGTGGGCGGCATGCTGTTTGCCCATGGAACGGGCCTGTTCTTCAGCGTGATGATCGGCATCCTGCTTGCCGCAGCGCTGTCCTTTGCCGCGCTGTTCCTCGCCCGAACAAGACCGGGATTCAGCTCCAGACATGAGTGAGCGGCATTGTTCGCCCTCAGATGTCCATTTCGGCAAACAGAACCGCCAGCTGCGCGCCATGCATATCGCGGTCAAACCGGCTGCCCTGAACCGCCGGCCGGATGACGCTGAACTTGATTACGGCGAGGCTCTCAATATCAAAGCGCTTTACCGTGGCAGGGTCAGCCTGCAGCCGCGCGCAGACAGTCTCTGTGTGAAGGCGGTGGCGGATTTCCTCAAAACGCGCCGCATCACCACAGAAGATGTCAACCGTCACCCAGAACGGGCCGGCATTCTTTGATCTGATTTTTGCCGCGAGATCAGCCAGCCTTGCCATGCGCCACCTCATCAAATGTCAGGGTAAAGCCATCCATCGGATCAGCCAGCTGCAGAAGGTGATTCATGGCAAACTCATATAACGCACCACGTTCAGTGTGGGCTGGCGAATAGGGAAAGGCAAAGGTTGGCAAATCCTCATGCGCCGTCAGCGGGTGATGCAGCAAAAAGGGATTGATCAATTTTGACAGATCGGTTGCCGTTTCCTGATCCGCCGCGGTGATAATCAGCAGGACACCGACCTCCAGCGGTGCTCCCGTCCCCTCCTCAAGCGCACCAAGCGCCGCATTCTGGCCAATCAGGCGAAACTCAAGGGTGAATTCATCACGCTTCAGGCTTGTCGTCTGGGCGATCTTGCGATGCAGAAAGCCGGTCAGATCATCCAGCCACTGTCCGGCATGGGCAACATAATGCGCATCGCGGATCACCGCCATCATCGTGGTCTGATACCCGCCGATGCGGGCAGCCTCCAGCTTCACGCGGTAGCTGTCAGCCGGCACCCAGCGCGATCCCTCAACCCTGACGCGGCGTTCATCAATGGCTGTATAGCGGGCGTCCGTCACATCCAGATGCCCACCCGGCTCATGCAGAATGAACGGATCGCTGTTCTCATAGAGCATATGCGCCGAAACGGATTGCGGCGTACACACCGCGTCGGGTGCCATCGGTTCGACGTCAAATCCGGTTTCATCAAAACTGATCATGACCACGCCGCTGGCCGGATTGGTCGAGCAGAAAGCGCCACATTCGCCAATCTTGGCGCCATGCCAGGCACCGCCGGCATGGTCGTTTCGGGAAAGCGGCAGAGCAGCGATTGTCGCGGTGTCGGTTGTCCGGCCCGCCAGAACAATATCCGCCCCGGTTTGCAGCGCTGCCTGGATCTGCTCGACGCCAGCAAGCGCGACAATATGTGTGCAGGCAGCGATCGCCACCGCATCAAGCGCTGGTGCCGGGAGCAATTCTGACAGCTGGCCAGCATCATGCGCGGTGATGATGTCCGGAACATTCTGGTCGGAATACAATCTGGCAATGGTCAGCGACTGGCCAAGCTCTGCGGCAATCTCGCAGGTGAGCCCATACATCCAATCGACGGTTTGCGCGGTTCCACAGGTGCCACAGGACCCGATGACAAGCGGCACACCCGCCGCAGCGCGCGCCAGCATCAGCGCCCGCCATTCAGATCGGCATACGCTGCGCGCATATTTCGACGTGCCGGTGCCGAGATAGAATGGACCACTATCGGTCGAGCCACCATCAATGCAGATGATATCGGGCTTTGCCGCCACCCCCCTCGCCAACGCCGTCTGATCAAAGCCCAATCCCAGCACACCGGCAGGGATGAGAACCCTTGTCGGCATCAGGCCTCGTCCCTGTGAGCCTGCGGTGCCTTCAGATATGAACGCAGGAACAGCGGCGCAATGAAGCCCAGAACGGCAGCAATCCACAGGCCAATGGCAATTGGCGAGCCAAACAGATAGGTCCAGTCACCGTCAGACAGAACCATCGCCCGGCGCAGGCTGACCTCCATATGGCCGCCAAGCAGAATGCCAAGGATTACCGGCACCGCCGGAATCGAGAGCTTGCGCAATGTATAGCCAAGCACACCAAAGCCAATCATCAGCAGCAAATCGAAATGGCTGCCGGAAAGCGAATAGATGCCAACAAAGGACACCATCGTGACTCCGGGAAGCAAAATCGCGGCTGGCACCTGCAGAATGCGGCTGAACACCTTGACCATCGGCACATTCAGCACCAGCAGCACGAAATTGGCGATCAAGAGCGAGGCAATCAGACCCCAGACAACCTCCGGCCGTTCGGTGAACAGCAGGGGACCCGGGGTGATGTTCAGCGTCATCAGGAGGGCCAGCAGCACGGCGGTCGTCCCCGACCCGGGAACACCAAGCGTCAGCATCGGAACAAGCGCGCCGCCAGCGGCCGCATTGTTGCCGGCCTCGGGCGCGGCAATTCCGCGGACATCGCCCTTGCCAAAATTTGATTTGTCCTTGGCCGAGGATTTTTCCATCATATAGGCAAGAAAACTGCCAAGCGACGCACCTGCTCCGGGGAGCAGGCCGGCAACAAAGCCAATCACCGTCGCCCGCAGCATGGTGATCCGCGTTGCCAGAATATCGCGCACCGGAATGCGGATTTTCTCAAGCGTCACGCCGATGGCCGAGTCGCGGCCATGGCTCTCGATAAAGACAAACACCTCGGCAACGGCAAACAGGCCGACGATGGCAACCAGAAAATCAACGCCGTCAAACAGATGCAGACTGCCGCCGGTAAAACGTGTCATGCCGGTTGAGCTGTCGACACCAATCATCGCAATGCCAAGCCCCAGACAGACGGCAATGGCCGCCTTGGCCTGGTTGTTCGAGCCAATGCCACCAAGGGTGCAGAAGGCCAGCAGATAGAGCGCAAAATATTCAGCCGGACCAAACAGGAAGGCCACGCGCGCCAGAATGGGCGCCAGCAGCATCAATCCGATCGTGGCGAGCAGCGCGCCAACAAAGGAGGCAACACCAGACAGCACGAGAGCATCGCCAGCGCGGCCCTGTCTGGCCAGCGGATAGCCATCAAGCGTCGTCATCATGGCCGGCTCATCACCCGGAATATTCAGCAGAATGGACGAAATCCGCCCGCCATACATCGCGCCATAATAGACGCTTGTCATCAGCACCAGCGCCTGTGTCGCATCAAGGCCGAAGGAAAAAGACAGCGGAATGAGAATGGCAACGCCATTTGACGGACCAAGGCCCGGCAACGCCCCAATCATCGTGCCAAGCACGCAGCCCGCAATGGCCAGCGCCAGGGTCGTCGGACTCAGCGCAACCGAGAAACCAAGGGCAAGATTTGCGAACAGTTCCATCGCACCACCCCTTAACCAGCCGCAGCCATCAACCAGCGCGGCAACGCAAACAGGCTGAGACCAAGGCCATATTTAAAAATGACAAAAAGAAAACCCGACAGGCAGATGCCGGTCACAGATGACGCCAGGAATGCCGGCCTGATCTGATAGGAAATGGCCCCGGCAGCCAGCGCTGTCGGCAGCAGGAAACCAAGAGGCTTCAGCCCGTAGGCATAAAGCACCAGCACCAGCACCGCAATCAGCAGCCGAACAAATGTGGCAAGAGCGGGCCAGTTTGGTTCCGCGTCCGGGCGCAGCACCATCACGCATCCTGAAATGAAGGCAACGGCAGAGATCAGCATCGGAAATGCCCGTGGACCCAGCGGATCGGCAAAAAAGGGCATCTCGAGTTGGCTGGCGCCCGCAAAAAATGCGAGCGCCAGCACAGAGACGATCAGTCCGGTAATCCGGTCGGACATTACTTCATCACACCCAGTTCAACGGACATCGCGCGCACTTCGCCGATGACGCCGTCAACATAGGACTGGAAATCACCGCCAACCTTGTTGAAAGGTGCGAGGCCATTGGCCATCATCGCTTCCTTCCATTCAGGTGATGTGCCAACCTTGCGCAGCGCCTCGGTCCATTTCCTGTAGGATGCCTCAGATGCGCCTTTTGGTGTGTAGAGACCACGCCAGTTGACGGCAACCACGTCGATGCCCTGTTCCTTGGCTGTTGGAATGTCCTCAAAGCCGGGAATCCGCTCATCGGTGAAGGATGCCAGAACGCGCACATCGCCTGATTTGATGAAACCGACAACGCCGGAAATGTCACCCGTCATGGCTGCGGTGAACCCGCCAACAGTCTGGGTGATGGCATCGGCATCACCATCAACACCGATATATTTGACTTTTTTGATGTCGGTAAAGCCCTTGCGCTTGAGCGCCATCAGAACCTTGAGATGGTCATAGCCACCCGCAGCCGAGCCACCGGCAAAGGCATGTTTTGACGGATCGGCAATCACCGCATCAAGCAGATCATTAAGATTCATATAGGGTGAGTCCTTGCCGACAACGATCACACCCGGATCGGCACCGATCGCACCCAGAAAGCGCACCTGATCAGCTGTCATGCCAGAATAGGCGTTCTGCGCCAGACGCGTTGCGGTCGCGGTTGAGGCGGCAACGATCAGCGCATCATCGGTATTGCGCTCATTCACGACATGGGTGAAGGCGAGACCGCCACCACCACCGGCCATGTTCGTCACCTGCAATGGTGAATCGACGGCACCGATGTCATGCATGATCTTGGTAATGCTGCGGCAGGTAAAGTCCCAGCCGCCGCCGGGATTGGCCGGTGCAATACACTCAGCAGCGATGGACTGGCCTGCCAACCCAACACTGAAAACGGCAGCAAAGGCCATTTTTGAAAAAAGTCTCATTGTAGTTCCTCCCAAAATAAAGCAGGTCGATTTGATTTGACCATCCGACCCATATCATTACCCTTTCGCATCAAGCTGACATAAACCTGACATGAAACTGAAAAATGACATGAAGGTATTAATCGTCGAGGACGAGACCAAGCTGGCGCTGTCACTGGCCGATCACTTCAAGCTGGGCGGTCATATTCCGGAAATCTCCGGCACCGTTGCCGATGCCGCGGAACTGGTCAGCCTCACCCATTATGACATGATTCTGCTGGACATCATGCTGCCGGATGGCGATGGCCGCGCCTTTCTGCGCTCACTAAGGGCCGATAACATCCAGGTACCGGTGATCGTCATGACAGCCCGTTCAGAAGTGTCTGATCGGGTCGATATGCTGGATTTTGGCGCCGATGACTATATCGTCAAACCTTTTGATTTTGCCGAGCTGGAGGCACGGTGCCGGGCTGTTCTGCGCCGCAATATCGGAGCCAGTACGACGAAGGATCTGGTGGTCGGGGATATCGCGCTGAACCCACTTACCGCCGAGCTGCAGACACCGGACAACCGATTCACACTGCGCAACCGGGAATTGCGGCTGCTGGAAATCTTCATGAACGCCCCGAATATCCTGTTCACCAAAGACCAGTTGGCGGACCGGCTGCTGAGCATCTCCGAAACGGTCAATGAAAACACCATCGAGGTCTATATCGGCCGGATCCGCAAGAAACTGGCTGGCAGCTCGACGCGCATCGAGACGATGCGGGGCATCGGCTACAGGTTGACCCAATGATGGGATTGCGGCCGCAAACACCGCTGTCACTGCGATGGCGGCTGCTCCTGCCGCTGGTGACCGTGGCGATTGTGATCTCCCTGCTGTTCCTTCTGGTGATGCGCCAGATTACCGAACAGGCGGTACAGGCAACCCAGGACGCCCTGCTGAAAACAGCAGTCTCGTCGATTCTCGAACATACGCGGTCAACCGATGACAATGTCGAGATTGACCTGCCCTATGATGTCTTCACCATGCTGGGCGCTATCAGCGAGGACAAAATCTACTATCGGATTGATCTCGATGGTGAACTGCTCACCGGCTATGAGGAGCTGGAACCTGGCAGCACCCCCCCTGTTGGATTGGGTCCCCTGCTCTCATCGACCAGCATCCGCGGTGTGCAGGTGCGCAAGGCAACGCTTCAGTCACGCTTCTTCATTGGCGGACAACCCCGCGTCATCTCGATCGCCGTGGCCCAGAGCCAGATGTTCCAGGAGAGCATTCTCACGGAAATCTCGCGCAATGCGACGATCATCGGCGTCGGTTTTCTCGCCTTTTCAATTCTGATGGCCCTGCTGGTGACGACATCCTTCCTGCGGCCAGTCAACCTGCTGGCCGATGCCGTCAGTCGGCGGGGGCCGCATGATTTGCGCGACGTGAAGCACCCGACACCGCTTGAGATGATCCCGCTTGTCTCCTCGCTGAACGGCTTTATCCGCCGCCTGCGCGGCACCCTGCGGCAGACCGAGAATTTCATTGCCGAGGCTGCCCATCATATCAGAACGCCGCTGTCCGTGGTGAAATCGGAAAGCCAGCTTGCCCTGCGCAAATCATCCAATCCAGAAAGCCGCAAACATCTGCACAATATCATCGGCGCGGTCGACCGGAGCAGCCGTTCGGCGAGCCAGCTTCTTGATCATGCGCTTGTTCTCTATCGTTCGGAAAAGAACAATATGGACCGGCTGGACCTTGCCAATCTGATCCTGCAGGTTGCCGACAGCCTGCGCCCGGCAGCCGATTTGCGCGATATCAGCATCGCAACTGATGAGTTTCCCGCAGACCCTGTTTTCATCACGGCAGATCCGATCCTGATCGAGGTTGCGCTGCGCAATATGCTCGACAACGCGGTCAAATATTCAAATCCGGACCAGGTCGTGCAGATCCTTCTCAAAATGCACGAGACAATGGCAGAGATCAGTGTGATTGACCAGGGCCGGGGAATCGAGGGCGTCAATATCAAGGGTCCGCGCAAACGCTTTCAGCGTGGCAGCAATGTCGACGATGTGGTTGGCTCGGGGCTGGGACTTGCCATCATTTCTGAAATCTGTGTCACTGTCGGTGGCAAATTCAGCCTGAAAAAGAACAGAAAGGGCGGCACATGCGCAAATCTTCGACTGCCAGTGTGATCAGGCTGCTGGCACTCTGGCTGGTCTGTCTGTCGATGGGCGCGCTGCCAGCCAGCGCCTTTGAAATCGAGTTTGAGCATATCTATGGCAACGCCGATGCGAAGACAACCATCAACATCCTGTCATCGACCGACAGCGAGCGTTTCAAGCCGGTCATTGCCGGTTTCCTTGAACTCAATCCGACGATGGCCGTGCGCTATGTCACGGCATCGACAACCGAAATCTATGCCGCCATTGCCGATGAACAGCAGCCATTTGATCTGGTCATCTCCTCGGCCATGGATTTGCAGATGAAACTGGCGAATGACGGCATCACCCATTCGGTGCAGTCAGCCGAGACAGCCACCGTTCCGGAATGGGCGCGGTGGCGGACCAATGTCTTCGGCTTTGCGCTTGAACCTGTTGCCCTGCTGATCTCGCGCAAGGATTTTGAGACGCTGCCACTGCCCAAGACACGGCGTGAACTGCTGGCACTGATCCGGGACAATCCCGCCATTTTCAACAATCGGATCGCCACCTACAACCCGCATATCTCTGGCGCCGGCTATCTGTTTTCCACGCAGGATTCACGCCAGTCGGAGACTTTCTGGCGTCTTGCCGAGGTCATGGGCCGGCTGAATGCGAGATTATTCTGCTGCACCAGCCAGATGATTGATGCGGTCGATCGCGGCGAGATGGCGATCGCCTATAATGTGCTTGGCAGCTACGCCAATGCGACTTTGCCGGAAACCAGCAACGCCAAGCTGATCACCTTTGAGGATTATACCCATATCCTGCTGCGCACGGCGATCATTCCCAGAACGGCTGAGACCCCCGGGAACGGCATCCGCTTCCTGAATTTCATCGTCAGCCCCGCCGGACAGCAGATTCTCGATCAGCAGGCAAAACTACCCAGCCTGCGGAACAATCTGATCAACCAGCTGGCGAACAGAAAGCCCATTCGGCTTGGATCAGGGCTGCTGGTGTTTCTGGATCGCCTGAAGAAAAACAGCTTCCTGCGCGAATGGGATGCCGCGCTGATCCAGAACTAGGATGCACCACCCGGACGACGCTTAAAACGGCAGGGCAGCGATAACACCTTCCCTGGTTATGCCATCCGGCGTATGGACCAGAAGTTCGGTGCCGATATCCCAATGCCCCGCGGCAATCATCGACATGCCGACATTGCAGTCAAGACGCGGCGAAAAGATGCCCGAGGTAATCTGGCCAATGGGCTGGCCATTCCGCGCTGTCACCGGAAAGGGCTTGCCACAGGGCGGTGTCCGGCCAGCCCCGAATTTGATCCCGCGCAGCATCTGCACCGGACCATCAGCGGCGATGGCACGCAGCGCCTCCCGGCCAATATAATCGACCTCACTGCCCAGATGACAGAGCGGTGCAAAGCCACATTCAAGCGGATTGTTGGCGCGGGTGAATTCATTGCCATAGGACATCAATCCACCCTCGATCCGTTCGATCAGGTTCGGACAGCCGGGCGCAATCTCATAGCCCTGCCCGGCCTGCCAGATCAAATCCCACAGATCCGCCCCGAGATGCCCGCCCTCGAGATAAATCTCGTAACCGCCCTGTTTGCTGTAGCCCGAACGCGCGATCACCTGCTTCGTCCCAAGCACGTCAAAAACACCATATTCAAAATGCCCAAGGGCACCAATCGCCGGGCCAAAGAGGTCGCTCATCAGCGCCACCGCCTTTGGTCCCTGGATGGCAAGTGGCGAGACATCCGGCTCGATGATGTCCACATCTAGACCCATACCGACAGCAAGCCCCTTGGCCCAGAGCAAAATGTCCGAATCCGCAATCGACAGCCAGAATTTGTCACCGGCCAGCCTGAGAAGAACAGGATCATTCAACATGCCGGCATGTTCATCAATCAGCGGAACATACAGGCATTGCCCGACATGCGCGCCGCGGATATCGCGTGGCGTCATCATCTGCACCAGCCGCGCCGCATCCGGACCGGTGATCTGCACCTGACGCTGCACCGCCACATCCCAGATCTGGACATGCGTGCGCAGATGCCAGTAATCCTCCTCGACGGACGGCGCATAGGCCTTTGGCAGCAGCATGTGATTGACCACGCTGAAACCCCTTACGCCATGTGCCTCAACCCTGTCTGTGTAGGGAGTACGCCTGATCCGGCGCGACATGTTCAGCCCCGATTCCGCCATCAACCCATCTCCTTTCTGCCTGCTTCACAATCTGCCCTGGCAGCCGGTCATCGTCAGCTCGACCACCAGCAGGAATAGCTGTTCGGCGACATGATTACCGGAATGTGATAGCGGGCGTCCGGGTCCGGCATGGAGAACCGGATGACAATCTCGCTCAGAATCTGCCTGCCGGTCACGGGAATGTCGCGCCCGGCAAAATAGGCACCGCTGGCAATCACCATCTCATAGCCCGCATCAATGGCAACCGGCACCTCCTGCTGGAAGCGCCCGCCCTGATCGCTCTGGCCCTCAAAAACAACCGACCTTGTGCCGTCAGCGGCGATCCGTATCAGGGTGACGGTGACCTCGCCGGCATGAGTGCCGTCAACGCCGTTGAGCAGGTGCGATGATAGAACTGCCATTTGTTTCCCCCCTGCAAGTCCTGCGGTTTCAGATCTATTCGATGGATGCCCGGTCGCGCTTTGACGTGGTGGCCAGCACGATCGGCGAGATCACGCCCTTCACCTTGACATTGACGCAGGCCGTCCTGCCGCTTGCCATGGCCCGTTTCACCGCTGGAATGATATCCTCGCGGCGGGTGACAAGCTCACCATGCCCGCCAAGCCCCTCAAACATCGTGTGAAAGGGAATGTCGCGAAAATCGGTGGCGTAATGTGTTCCGTTTTCAAACAGCCGTTCCTGCTGCTGCGAGATGCAGTCAAGGCCACCATTATTGTCGATGACAACGGTGATCGGCCGGTTTTCCTGAAAGGCTGCCTCGATCGACAGCCCACCCGACAGAAACGCACCATCGCCACTGATCAGAACGACATTGCTGTCCTGATGCAGATTTTTGGCCGAGATCGCGAATGAAACGCCAACCCCAAGCAGGCTGAAGGTACCCGGATGCAGGATGCCACCAAGTTTTCGACCGGTGAAGCCGGCAAGATTGACGGCAATTTCAGACCAGAAATGGGTGTTGCCACCGTCAATCACCAACCAATCACCATCCGCCATTGCTGTCTGCACATCCAGCGCCAGATGCAGGGGATGAATGCGCCCGCCAAATTCCGGCTGGCCGGCCTCCGCATCGACATCGGCCATCATCTTTGCCACCCAGGCGGCGCGGCGCTGGCGGTTCAGATCGAACCAGTCGCGCGCCAGCGTGAATTCAGCGCTCTCGCCGAAGGCAATCACTGCCTGCAGGAAGGCACCCGGATCCGAAAGCAGCGTGAAATCGGCGGCCCTGTTGAAATCAACCTCCTCATGCGAGCCATTGATGCAGACAAGATCAACGCTCTCGGGAAACAGCGGCGGGTTGCCAAAATTCATCTGATTATCCAGACGTGCACCCACCATCAAAACAAGATCGGCCTCGGCAAAGGCGTCCTTTGACGGGTGATATTGATGAATGTCGGCCAACCCCATATAGGCCTCGCATTCCTCGCCAAGCAATTTCTGGTGATAGGGGATGTTGAACACCGGAATGCCAAGTTTGCGCCCGGCCTCCTCCAGATAGCCCTCCGCACCTGCCCACCAGATGCCATGCCCACCAATCAGCACCGGCCGCCTGGCCGCAGCAAGCCTGTCCAGCACCATCCTCAGACGCGCCGGTTCAGGCCACGCCTTTGCCGGCAGTTGCGCCGTCCTGTCAAAGGGGCGCTCCTCGCGCCCGCTGTTTTCGGCGAAGGAGGAAAACATGATGTCGACCGGCAGGCTGAGATGCACGGCACCGGGATAGCCATTCATCGCCATCCTGTAGGCCCGATCGACAAATTCACTGATGCGGTCCCCATCAGTGATGCTGGCGCTGTATTTGGTCAGCGGTTCGGCAATGGCGACATCATCAATTTCCTTGAAACCGCCGGAACCCTGGCGTTTGAGCGTACTGGATCCGGTAACGAAGATCACTGGCGAGCGCTCACCCCAGGCCTCCATCATCGCCGGTACCGCATTGGCAAAGCCCTCCGGACCGACAAGACAGACAGCCGGTTTGCGGGTGATGCGGGTATGGCCATCGGCAAAATGGCCGGCGACCTGCTCATGCGGGCAGTTGATCACCTTCATCTGGCATTCCATGAAGCCTTCGAGCGCCGGATTGCAGAATCCGCCCGAGAGAGTGAAGACATGCTCAACGCCTTTTTCCTGAAGCGCCCGTGCAAGCAAAGCGCCCCCACGGATTTTTCTGACCTCACCCATCTCCTAGCCTTTTCCGTTCCCTGCGTGATGATGCGCGCTGGCAAGACTGTCAGCGCTGATATCGGTTATCTGCCGATGACCAGCCAGCCCCATGACGGCGCTCGCCTCGGCGCTGATGAGGTCCAGAATGTCGGACAGACCCCGCGCCCCGCCCGCACCCAGCCCATAGAGTGCGCTTCGTCCCACCATGGCAAAATCAGCGCCTGATGCAAGCGCTTTGATCACATGCTCACCATTGCGGATACCACCGTCATAGATCAACGGCATCGCATTGCCGACAGCCTGCCTGATCACCGCCAGTGACTCGATGCTTGTCGGAGCGCTGTTCAACTGCCGGCCACCATGGTTGGACACATAGATCGCATCAGCCCCCAAAGCACCAATGCGCGCCGCATCCTCCGGGCATTGCACCCCCTTGACCACCAGCTTTGCCGGCCAGCGATCACGCAGCCTCTGCAGAAATTCCCAGGTGGCGCGGCCACGGCTGGCATTGCGCACGAATTTCGTACCCTTGGATGAGGTGGCATAATTCATCGGACGCGGCATGCCGACGCCAAGACCATGGATCAATGAGGCCAGCGACCAATGCGGGTGTGAGGCGAAATCCCAAATCTGGCGCGGCCCCCAATGCAGGGGAAAGGTAAAGCCATTGCGCAGATCACGCGCGCGCACCGATGGGATCGGCACATCGACGGTCAGGATCAAAACCCTGTACCCGCTCGCCTCGGCACGCTGGACCAGCTCATCAACAAACTCGCCGGACTGGTCGGCATAGAGTTGAAACCAGGCATAACCCTCGGCAGCCTCGATGATTGTCTCAAGCGGCGAAGACGCAGCTGTCGAGACACAGAGCGGCATCCTGCGGGATGCAGCCGCTCGCGCCAGATGCCGATCCGCATCGGGCCATGACAGCGCACACATCCCCATGGGAGCAATGCCGAATGGCAGCCCCATCTTCTGGCCCATGATCTGCGTCGAGAGGTCACGTTCCGCCACATCACGCAGAACCCGTGGCATCAGGCGGATCGCGTCAAGCGCCGTGCTGTTGAGCCGGCTCAGACTCTCATCGCCAGATGCGCCGTCAACAAAGTCAAACATCATCCGGGGCAGGCGTTTTCTGGCACGAATACGCGCCTCAGCAACCGAAAAAAACCTGTTCAATTCCTTCTACCTCGCAACCACATCCCCGAGCGTAACAAATTTCCAATTCATTCCACAAATATAATTGTTAGATTGATTGATAGGAATTGGTTATGATTGAGCCAGAGGGATTTGCGATGAATTTTCGGCAGTTGAAGGCGTTCAATGCTGTCATGCGGCACGGCACCATCACCGCTGCCGCGCGTGAATTGCGCGTCTCGCAGCCAAGCGTGACACGCCTGATCCATGATTTGGAAACGGCCCTGGGATTTTCCCTGTTCGTGCGTCAGGGCCGGGGCGTTCTAGCCACGATGGAGGCACGGCGCTTCCATCAGGCGGTTGAGAGCGCCTTCATCAATATTGAACGGCTTGACGAGCTTGCCACCGCCATTCGCCAGGACACGATTGGCAAGATTTCCATTGGTGTGATCCCCACATTCTCGGTCACCGTTCTGCCCCGGATACTGGGACAGATACAGGGCAAGGCCACCAGAACGCACACGGTCATTCACACACGCAATACGCCGGGCATCGTCGATGCCATCCAGCTTCAGCAATTCGACCTTGGCATTGTTTCACGCTCACCCCCCTATGAGGGGGTGCATATCCTTTATCATACCTCGGTCAATTATGTGGCGCTGATCCCCGCCGGCCACGAGCTTGCCGCATCCAGTGGTGAGCTGGACCTCCAGCGAACCACAGCCCAGCAGGAATTTGTGACCTTCGGCTCTGTCTATCCGCTCGAAATGCAAGGCATGGAGGAAGAGCTGTCAAAACGACTACAACAGAATGCCCGCTACAGCGTGGCCAATGTGCTGACCGCAACCTCGCTCGTTCGCGAAACGGGCATCCCGGCAATCGTTGACCCGTTTTCAGCACGTATGACAGTGGATCAGGGCGGCGTCGTCATTCGTCCACTTCAGCAGAATTTGCGTTATCACATTGCCATCATCACGCGGGGTGTCGATACGATGACACACGAGACGCGCCAGCTTGCGGAGGAACTGATCACCGGTTTCAAAGCTGATCCAATTATCATCGCCGCGGCCAATTGAGGGATTACCAGACAGATTTGTTCCAAGGTGAGTCATGGTCTCAGGCGAGCGGAGGTAACTCTATGGGCAGCACGGCGCGCAAATCCCGGTCGATCGCAGGTTCGATGTAGCGGGGACGATGCCCGGCGAGGATTTCCTGTGCGCGGTGCGCGGCCGCCTGTCTTATGTCAATACTGCCCGCAGCCTCCCACACATCAATGACAGTGCGATCGGCAATTTCAGGATAGAGAAAATCTGAGTGCATGCGGGCGAAAGTATCAGCTTCACCAAGAAAATGACCGGCGTCATTGACCACTGCGCCGATTGCCGAGGCAGACAGGGTTTGGGGACTGATCTCAACCGGTTTGGTCGCACGCAAAATACAGCCAAGCATGTCATTATCAACGACCATGGCCTCAAAGGATATTCCCATCAGACTGGCCTGGGCACCACATGCCTGAGTGATAATGTTGGCACCGGCCTGAACGCTCAGGCCAACTGTCAGACATTTTTCATAACCACTTTGCGCATCAGGTAGCTTGCTCTCAGTTGCGCCGGCAATGGTCGAGGATGGCAAGCCGTAATGCCGCGCCATCTGAATTGCTGTTGCGGTCAACAATGCCTGCTCACCACTGCCGCCTGCCATCGCACCAGTACGCAAATCGGTGATCATCGGACGCGGCCCAAATACCGCCCTGGCCTCTTCATCGACAAGCCATGCGATCACCATGCCAGCCAGTGTTTCTGCCGTTGTCTGGGCAACACAACCGGCAATTGTAACCGGGCTGGACGCGCCAAGCTGGCCAAAAGTGTTGATTGACATGGGGATGCCATGGCGCACTGCCGCCTGCAAAATTTCCACTGACTCGGTATCAAAGCGCATCGGCGGGACAGCGTGATTGACCAACAGCGAGAGAAAGGGCCGTTCCCGGAATGCGGCCTCCGATCCGGCTAACCGGTAACAGAGCCGGGCAATATCGGCGACTGATTGCGCATTTCCTGAACTCACGAACACATGTTTGGTAGTTCCGGCAAGGCTGGCATAGGCCGTATTGACGTCAAGACGCTGTTGGTCAGGCATGTCACGGGCAACCAGTGGCCGGCTGAAAAAATGAATATGGGTCAGCATATCGACCAACCGGGCCGCATCATAAAGGTCAGCCAGGCAGGAGTCACGATACCGGCAAAGCTGAATGTCGAAGAGTTGTGGCGAGGCACCGCCTGTGCCGACATGGACCGCCCCGGGTGTGAGGACGAGATCTTTATCCGCCGCGCGACCATAAAGGGTAAAATCGCGCTGCAGACCAGTAAGGGCAGCCTCTACCAGTTTTTCCGGAAACAGCAGGCGGCCAGCATCATCCAGCCTCCCACCCGCATCGGCGACAAGTTTCACTGCTGATGATGGTGCCTCGCTGATACCGGTACTGGCCAACAGCTCCAGGGCGGCGGCATGAATTGCCGCAATGCCGCGCTCATCCAATGGGTTGAGATTGCCGCCGGTGCCGATGATACGTTGACCAACAAGCGATTTGAATGGCTCGATCACCGGTTTTGTGCCACGCCGCCGTCTGGATTTTTGTGAGCGCGCTGCCTGTAAAGTATCATCTGTCATCTATCGCGCCCTGTTGCCATGTCCCATAAACGCATGCGCCGCCGCGCCGCCACCCAAATCAAAGCCGGGTTTCAGCACCACTGGACCGGTTGTTCCATTCTGTTCTGCACCGACAAAGACCGCCTGTCCGTGACGTGCCCTGATAATTTCAAGGATACAACCGGCCACGATGTAGACAGCCACCCCATCATCAATGGCAAGGCCAGGTGACAACCTGCCCGCCGAAATGGCATCATCATAGGCGGCTCTTCGCACCGGTTCACTGTCATAATGCGGACAGGCACTACCAGCAACCAGCCCCAATCCCGGCAACAGCTCAAAGCCGTCATCTATAGTGCCAAGGAGCAGCTCGCTGAACCAGCAGATCGCGCCGGCACTGACCCCAGCGAGTATCACGCCGCGCCGGCCCGCCTCGCTGAACACATCATCAAGGCCGGTCTTGTGCCAGCGGTGCAGCATCTGCTTTGTCGATCCACCACCGACATAGATGATATCAAGCCCGGCAGCAAAAACTTTAGCTGCCGCGGCGTCTGCGTCGTGGGGCAGATGGCTGGTCTCTGCATGGCCGGAAAACCGGGAATAGAAGGCTGTGATCCGGTCAGGATTGTCACCATTGGCGTGCCCAACATAGCCGATTTTTGGCATTTTTGGGGCGAGGGCCAATAGCCTTTCTTCTAGAATGAGGTCCCCCTCCGGCGCGGTATCGGCATGGGTAAAACCACCCCCACCGATCGCGTAAATCCTTATGTTCGTCATATCCGGCCTGGGTGCCGCCATCATCATCTTTTCCGTTTACAGCAGTATCTAGACACGAATGATATTTAAGGTAAGGGAGGGTTTAGAATAATCAATTCGTATGTAAAAAAGCAATTTATACATTTTATGTATCAATCTATTCACAAATTTTATTTGTTATCAGCCACGTGCAAATCCATACTTTTCTCCAATAAAATAGGAATCATAGGAGATTTGCCAGGATAAATTCGGGCTATCTCCCGCAAAATTCGATAATGCAGCCAGCCGGATCCCCCGGGAGCGGCAGGGAGCAATCGAGCACAGGAGGAACTTCAATGAAAAAATTGCTAGCAGCAACCGGCGTTATGCTTGCCATGACAGTTACAAGCGTCATGGCAGCGCCAAGCGGCACATTCCGGCAGGCGCATGAGCTTGGTTTTGGAAGCTCATCAAGCCTTGACCCGATCTCTAAGGGCCGGGTCTTTCAAATCACCGAAAAGATCATGAGCAGGCTAGTGCGTCCCGACACAACCGGCAAACCAAGTGCCGATCTGGCCGTATCTTGGTCAGCAAACAGCGACGCAACCGAATGGACTTTCAAGCTTCGTGAAGGGGTAAAATTTCACGATGGAAGCCCTTTTGGGTCTGAGGATGTGCTGTATTCAATCAACCGTGTTCTTGACCCGGAGATTAAATCACCTGCGCGCTCAGCGCTGAAGATGATTGACAAGGTTGAAGCTGTTGACGGATCGACTGTCAAATTCACGCTGTCCACACCGTTTGCCGATATGCCGCTTCAGCTTATGGACTACCGGATTCGGATGATTCCCGAGGGCTCCGGTGATACGATCGCAACAACAGGCATTGGCACGGGTCCCTTCAAACTGGTCAAGTTCGATGCCGAGGGTGTGACCAAGCTAGTCGCCAACATGGATTACTATGAGGGTGCGCCGGGTGTTGCCGAAATGGAAATCATCGGTATCGGCGATGGTCAGGCACGTGTTCAGGCGCTTCTTGGTGGCCAGATCGATTTTGAGAACACGGTGACCAACCTGCAGCGTCCAATGTTTGAGAACAGCCCTAAATTCACACTGACCGCGGTGCCGACAGGCAACTGGCGTGGCCTCGTTTTCAGGACGGATCAGGAGCCGTTCACCGATGTTCGTGTTCGCCAGGCCGTTCGCATGGCTGCTGACAGGGATGAGCTTGTCCAACTTGTCATGGGCGGCGGTGGTGTCGTGGCCTGCGATACGCCGGTCAAACCTGATGATCAGTACCGGGCGGCCATTGAGTGCCCGCAGGATATTGAAGGTGCCAAAAAGCTGTTAGCTGACGCTGGTTATCCAAACGGCATTGATGTCGAAGTCTATGTTGCAACGCTTGAGCCAACTTGGCCAAAGCTGGCCGAGGCCTACCAGCAGCAGGCCGCCAAGGCCGGCATCCGGGTGACGATCAAGCAGGTGCCTTCAGACGGTTTCTGGAAAGAGGCATGGATGAAGAAAACCGTTGCCGCAACCAGATGGAACGAGCGTCCCGCCGATCAGGCCCTACATGAGATTTACCTCTCGACTGCAAAATGGAATGAATCCTTCTATAAAGATGAGGGATTTGACGCTCTGCTTGGCAAGGCCAGACGGGAGCTTGATTTTGACAAGCGCAAGGCGCTCTATGTGCAGGCGCAAGAGCATCTACATCAGACCGCCGGCACGCTTATCCCCTATCATGTCACCAAGCTTTACGCGCTGAATTCAAGGGTGAAGAATTTTGACATGGTGGTTAATGAGGCCATTCGCTGGCACAAGATCACCGTCGAGTAGGCACTCTGCAAACAACTGGCCAGTATGTTTTTTCACGCATGCTGGCCACACTTTATTATTTCTCTAGCGCATCAGATACACAGCGGTAATCTCACCAGTCTGACTTATTTTTCCTTAGTCCGTTGGTTTTCCTTTAGTCTGTCGGGCATTTCCATTTTCGCCACTTTTAAGACCACCGCGTTAGAAAAACACTTTCGAGACTGCCCATGTTGACCATGATACTTCGGCGCATTTTTCTGGGACTGGCGACGATTTCCATCGTTTCACTGATCATTTTTGCTGGCGTTGAAATTCTGCCAGGAGATGCCTGCACACAATATCTAGAACAAGACCAGGCCGATGTGGAGCTTCTAGAGAAATGCCGTGATGATCTGAATCTCAACAGACCGGCCCACCAGCGCTATACGGAATGGGCGTTGGGCGCCCTTACCGGTGATTTGGGCATGTCGGTAAATGGCGAGGCAAAAATCAGCGATCTTGTCGGGGCGCGGTTTGCAAACTCCCTGCTTCTCGCTTTCTTTGCCCTGCTTGTGGGCGTACCGCTGGCCATGCTGCTTGGCGTGATCACCGGTCTCTGGCGTGACCGGAAGCCCGACATCATTTTCTCGACCATCGCCATTTTTGCGATGACCGTTCCCGAATTTGTCTCTGCGACGCTGCTAATCCTTGTTTTCAGCGTATGGCTTGGCTGGCTGCCGGGGATTGTCCTGACATCTGCCGGGTCGCCAATCAGCGACTTTTTTCCCGAAATTCTATTGCCGGTGATTGTCCTCTCGTTGGTCATGACAGCGCATGTGATGCGCATGGTCCGTTCCTCGGTGATCGAGGTGATGGCAAGTGACTATGTACAGATGGCGACGCTCAAGGGGGTGCCCTATTGGCAGATGGTGTTCCGCCATGCGCTGCCAAATGCGCTGCTGCCAGCAATCAATGTTGTTGCCCTGACGATTGCCTGGTTGCTTGGCGGTGTCGTTGTCATCGAGGTTGTGTTCAACTATCCCGGTCTTGGCCGGATGATGATTGATGCGATTTCCGACCGTGATTTGCCGGTGGTTCAGGCGATCGCCCTGATCGTTGCCTCGATCTATGTCTGCATCAATCTGACCGCAGATTTGATGACGATGATCGCCAATCCGAAACTGCGCACAATGTATCTAAGAAAATGATGTCAACAGCAGCTCTTACAAAACATCCGGCGAAAAGGCAGCGATATGTTTTGGTGTTGCTTGATGTGATGAGTCGCCCGTCGGGCGCAATTGGGCTGTCACTTGTGGTGTTTCATGTTTGTCTCGCCATCATCAGCCCGGTGATTGCGCCCTATGATTTCAAACTCCAAGATGCCTCGCTGATGCTCAGCCAGCCAAGCAACACGCATTGGCTTGGAGCCGATCATCTAGGTCGGGATATTTTTTCACGGACTATGCTCGGGGGGCGTGAGGCTCTGCTTGTAACCGGCATTGCAACGCCTCTTGCCGTTCTTTGGGGTGGCTTTGTCGGCATCCTATTCGGCCTGACCGGAGGCCGGTTTGATGAGGTTTTGATGAGGATTGTGGATGCATTTCTCTCACTTCCCTGGATTTTGAAAATGCTGGTGCTCATTGTCACTTTTGGCACTGGGTTGGAGGTACTGATACCTACACTTGCCTTTTTCTATGGTATTCCGGTCATCCGAATCGCCCGCGCGGCCACACATGATGTGATCGCACGTGATTTTGTCTGGGCGGCAAAGGCGCGTGGCCACAGTCGGATCAGCATCATCTGGCGGGAATTGCTGCCCAATGTTCTGGATACGCTGATGGTAGAGGGAGCGATGCGGTGGTCATGGATGCTGCTGGCCTTTTCCTCGCTCTCATTCCTTGGCTTTGGCGTATCGCCGCCAACACCTGACTGGGGATTAATGATTTCGGATGCCAGAGGATACATGTCCTTTGCGCCGTGGGGCGTCATCGGTCCGGTGGTCGCACTGTCCTCGCTGATTATCGGTATCAATCTGACTGCCGATGCGCTGGCCAAAGCGCTTGGCATTGACCGTGCGCAGAAAGCACCGGTGTAGGATGAGCGCGCCTGCTTTCATCAATATCCATAATCTGTCTGTTGGTTATACCAGCCAGAACGGTGAGATTATTCGCGTCCTGCGCGACGTCAGCCTGTCGATCAACCGTGGTGAGAGCATCGGACTTGTTGGTGAGAGTGGATCAGGAAAAAGCACGCTGGCACTTGCGGCACTCGGTTTTTTCAAGCGTGGTCTGCGCGCCCTCAAGGGGGAGTTAGCGTTTGACGGCATTGATATGCTAGCCCTTGAGCGGGATGATTTACAGGCAATCAGGGGTGGGCGTCTTGCGTTGATCCCACAAAATTCGGGGCAATCTCTGACCCCTACGCTGCGCATCGGCCAGCAGGTTGCAGAGGCACTGCGCCTTCATAGCCAGATTGATGAGAGCGATTTTGAGGCGCGCGTTGTCGAACTCCTCACCCAGGTTCGTCTGCCCGACCCAGCCACATTGGTATCTCGCTTCCCGCACGAACTGTCAGGCGGGCAGCAACAGCGTGTCGCCGTCGCCATGGCGCTTGCTGGAGAGCCCGATGCGCTGCTGCTTGATGAGCCGACAACTGGGCTTGATGTGACGACGCAGGCGCATATTCTTGAACTGCTGCGTGATCTGGCAAGCGAGCGCAATATGGCGATGCTGTATGTCAGTCATGATCTTGGGGCGATTTCGCGGGTCTGCGACCGTGTTGTTGTGATGTACGCAGGCGAGATCATTCTAAAAGGCACGACAAAGCAAGTCCTGCTTGCGCCGCGCCATCCGTATGCGCATGGGCTGCTCGCCTCTATCCCCCGGTTGGCCCAGACCAGCCTGCCACTGGCGCTGGATGGGCGTCCGCCAATGCCTGGCGAGACCATCACTGGCTGTGGTTTTGCCGATCGCTGCGCCCTTGCCGACGAGAGATGTCGGTTAACCCCGCCACAACTTAAACAGCTTGACAGCGGCGAGGAGGTCCGTTGTTTCCACCCTGACAGGATTGACCAATTGCCGGTGTTGGATGGGACGGTGGTAGATAAGACTTTGGCGAATAGGGCGGTAAAGCAAAAAGGTGACGTGTCTGCGGACCATAGCGATGATGCGCTTAGCCTAAACCAGCTCGCCATCAGCTATGCCAAGTCAAGCCTATGGAACCAGCTCTTTCGCGGCGGCGGCACGCCGCCTGCCACAGTTGACAATATAAACATCTCGATCAGGACTGGCGAGACTCTTGGCCTTGTCGGTGAGAGTGGCAGCGGCAAATCAACCATTCTGAAAGCCATCGCCGGGTTGATTTCGCCAAAAACCGGCCATCTCGTCCTGAATGGCAAGACCAGGTTGGCGCCAAAGGTTGAGGACCGGCCGGCCCTGCACCTGCGTCAAATTCAGATGGTCTTTCAAAATCCGGATGACAGTCTCAACCCACGACATACCATCGCCCAGATTCTGGCCCAGCCGCTGCGGCTCTATTTCAGCCTGACCGGCGAAGAGCTGCGCCAGCGCAGTATTGAGCTGCTTGAGCGGGTTCGACTCGGCAGCCATTATCTTGACCGCCTTCCGAGCCAGCTCTCGGGCGGCGAAAAACAACGAGTAGCGGTGGCCCGCGCCTTTGCCGCAGAACCCGCATTGGTACTGTGTGACGAGGTGACTTCGGCACTCGATGTTTCAGTTCAGGCGGCGGTTCTTGATTTGCTGAACGAGTTGAAAACCCAGCAGGGAACAACCTATATCTTCGTGTCGCATGATCTGGCCGTGGTCAAGGCCATCTCCAACCGTGTAGCGGTTCTGTATCAGGGGCGCCTGTGTGAGATTGGCCCCGTTGATGCTGTCTATTCCGGCCCGTTCCATCCCTACACCGATGTTCTCCTTGGAGCGGTTCTCGAACCTGATCCGGATTTTGTACCAAACTTGAGCGCTGATGATGTGGTTGAGCTATCACCGCCCAAAACGGGATGCCCGTTCCAGCGCAGGTGTCCACGAAAACTTGGAAAAATCTGTGAGACAGACATCCCGCCAGCGC
>JAYNHH010000013.1:0-59186 GCA_038107835.1 Alphaproteobacteria bacterium | reverse complement strand
GGCCAAGCGATTAACAGTCGCTTGCTCTACCGCTGAGCTACCGGGGAAAAGCCTGAAAAAGGGTTATACAGAACAAAATCGCAGATGCAAGCCAGTTTTGCGCAAAGCCGGAACGAATTTTTACCCCGCAGGACGCAGCGCCAGCAGCTGATCGGCGGCACGGTCTATCGCAGCGGCGTCAAGCGTACCGGCATCAAGGGTGGCAATGATTTCGTGATTGCGCTGCGCAGCAGATTTGTCATAGGCGGGATCATAGTGATCATCGAGAACGGCGCGGACAAAACCGGGCCAGTCACCAGCCGCAATCAAATGCCGCCAGCCATCGACAATGTCATGACCAAGGCGCGTGACAACCCAGTCGAGAAGCGGGTCGAGGCGCGCCGGCTCAGCGATGATATGCGCGTAATCCCGGCATAGGAAGGCCACCCGATATTCGATCTTCGTGTCAGCCACAACCGAAACCGCCCCCCGCATCGCCGCCCAGAGCGCCGCTGGCACATGAATCTGGCCGACCTTGTTGCTTTCTGCCTCGATAAAGACAGGACGCGCCGGATCGAGGCCGCACAGAACAGCATGAAGGTGTGACTCAAACAGCCGCTGCGGCGGCTGCTCGCCATCTGGTTCCGGCCCCAACAGAGAACCGCGATGGTTGGCCAGCGCCTCCAGATCAATCACCTGTGCACCCCTGGCCAGCGCCGCCTGCAGAATATGCGTCTTGGCAAGCCCGGTGCGCCCCCGCAGAACGACAAGATTGAGGTGTTGGGGCAGGCTGTCGAGACCATCAAGCACCTGTTTGCGATAGCGTTTATACCCACCGTCGACGAGATCGGTCTGCCACCCGATCTCGCTGAAAATCCTAGCCATCGCGCCGCTGCGCTGTCCACCACGCCAGCAATAGACAAGCGGGCGGAAATTGCGGTCGGCATCCTTCAGGGCGGAGCCAATATGCTGGGCAATATTGCCCGCCACAAGGGCGGCGCCAGCGCGTTTCGCGGCAAAGGGGCTGATCTGTTTGTACATCGTGCCGATCTCGGCCCGCTGGTCATTGTCGAGGACCGGCAGATTGACCGCACCCGGCAGGTGATCATCGGCAAATTCGGCTGGTGAGCGGACATCGATGATCATGTCGTAATCACTGGCGGTCCAGCTCTCAACCCTGTTGATCGGGGCGCCCATCAGCCATCACCTCCCGCAACAAAGGACAGGCCGGTGAGAGTCGCATCGAGATGACCAATGATTGCCGCCTGATGCCCAGTGTCTGCAAGGGATGCAAGCGCTGTTCCCGCCCGAGAGGCAGGCAGGATGGCTAGCAACCCGCCGCTTGTCTGTGGATCAAAGGCGATTTCGGTCTGTTGCTGCTGGCGCGGCGAGAGCGCGCTATCATCACTGCGGACTGCCGCGCGGTTCTGGGAATGCAGGCTGGAACGGATGCCAGCTGCGAGCAGATCCGAGGCACCCGCGATCAGCGGCAAGGATGATGGGGTGATGGCAAGGCCGGAAAAGCCGGCACGTATCGCCAGGTTCATGGCATGGCGGGCAAGCCCGAACCCGGTGACATCGGTCATCCAGGCAGCACCACCGGCCTGCTGGTTGAAAATCTGCGCTGCGGCCTGATTGCTCTGCTCCATCACCTCGATCGCATCTGCCAATGCCGCCCCATCGGCGCGCAGCACCATATGGCCAGCCATGATCACACCGGTGCCAAGTGGTTTGCTGAGGATAAGGTGATGCGGCTCTGCGAGAGCGAGGGGGGCAGGGGCGTGATGCTGCCAGCCGGTTGCGGCAAAACCGATGGACAGATCGCCGCCCTCGCTGGTATGGCCGCCGACAAGCCGCACACCAGCCGCCGCCAGTGCGGTTATTCCGCCAGCCAGCAGCTGCGTCAGCTGGTGCTGTTGTAAATCAAGCCGGGCCTCGGCCAGATTGACAATGGCAAGCGCCGTTGCGGGGGTGGCATTGGCGGCATGGAGATCGCTCAGGGCATGCGTCGCGGCGATCCGGCCAAGGCGGAATGGGTCCGTGATGATCTGTGAGAGCATATCGACCGATTGCACGATTCTGGCACCTTCAGGCGGTGCCGGGAGCAGCGCTGAATCCGCCTCAAGCCCGGGATCGGGCATCAGCGCCGGGTCGGCACCGGTATTGATGGCAAATTCGGCCGCCGCCTGAAGGGCGTTGGCAAGTGTTTCATGGCCGGTCTTGGCACCGCAGCCAAGGCAGCGCATGGCGGCAAAGGCCGGATCGGCAGGTGCCTGTGAGGGCTGGCCTGCATCCGGTTCGCCATTGAGTCCGGCAAGGCGCGGCGGGGCGGCAGGTAGTGTCATCTGGAGATCGGTATATCTGGCCATCCAGCGGCGGTCGATCCAATGTTTGAGATAGAGCCAGAGGCGTGATTTGCTGGCATGGTCGCCACGGACAGCTATCGCACTGCCATCGGCGGTGCCAATGAGTGCCAGATAGCGCCGCTGTGGCCGCCATTGCCGGAGCCTGCCGCCAAGCGCATATTGGCGCAGATTATGCCCCAGAACCGGCCCGGCCCTGACGGCGAAAACCCCGGCCTTCGGCCGCGCCTCGGGGGACAGGCTGGCGATATCGCCACTGGCAAAAACCGTTGGATGGCTGCGGCTCTGCAGGGTCGGGGTCACAGCGATGAAGCCACGCTCATCCGTCGCAAGGCCGGAACCGGCAATCAGCGCCGCCGGAGCAACGGCGGACACCAGAAAACAGGCGTCAAACCCATGATTGCTGCCATCCTCGAGGGTGAGCGTTTTTTTGGTAATGCGGGTGACCGGCTGGCCGAGATGCAGCGCACAATCGACAGCGCGCAGGGCCGTGGCAAGACGCGCGGCGGCGGCATCACCCATCTGCGGCAACAGACGCGTCGACCGGGTGAACAGCGCCATTTGCGGGCGCTGGCCGCATTCGCTGAGCCAGCGGCGCGACAGCGCCAGCGCCAGCTCACCGCCCGCGGCACCACCGCCAATGATGGCCAGCCTTCGTGGTGGCGGCCCTGCAAACAGCCCGTCAAGCTGCTGCTGAAACTGGCTGATCGGCTTGACCGGAATGACATTGCCGCGTGCGCCCGCAATCGCGTCGATATCCGGCTGACCACCGATATTGATCGACAGCATGTCATAGGCAACGGATGGGCGCGCCGCGAAATGCAGCTGACGCGCGGCGGCGTCAATGCCGGTGGCGCGGTCAAGGATCAGGCGGGCATTCGCCATCTGCGCCAGACGCGCAAGATCGATGTGCAGATCCCGGTCCGACCATTTGCCCTCGACATAGCCCGGCAACATGCCGGAATAGGGGGTTCGGGTCTCAGGCGTCACCAGCGTCAGCCGCAGGCCGGGAAGCGGCGACATTGCGAATTGGCGCAGCACCGCCACCTGGGCATGGCCGCCGCCCAGCAGGACAAGCTCACCAAGGGTGGGGTTTGCCACCAGCATCAGGGATTATGGGCGCCAAGCTGCCCCTTGAAGAAAGCCGCCGGCGCACCCTCGGAGGCATTGATGTTGACAACCTCGCCAACAAAGATGGTGTGATCGCCCCCCGGATATTCAGCCCATTCACGGCATTCAAGGCTGAGCAGCGTATTGTGCAGCACCGGTTGACCGGAAACACCCCAATGCCAGTCAGTGTTGGCAAAGCGCTCGGTCTCGGCGCGGGCGAACAGCCAGATCAGTTCTTCCTGATCAGCGCGCATGATATTGACGGTAAAGCCACCGGCATTGCGAAACAGATCCAGCTTGTCATTGCGCAGATCCAGTGACCACAGAACCAGCGGCGGATTGAGCGACACCGAATTGAAGGAATTGACCGTCAGGCCATAGGGCTCGCCCTGTTCATTGCGTGCCGTGACAATTGTCACCCCTGTCAGAAATGACCCCATCGCCGCTCGTAGCGCCATCGGATCAACGGGGCGGACAGATGATTCCACCGGCGAGTCTACACCGGATGGATCGGTTTCTGGATTCAGCATGCATCCCTCAAAAAGTTAACGTTGACATCAATCAACGGGTGGCACTGCGTCATAATAGCGCATTTGGCGCGATGATGGTATCAATTTTCCGCACCATCCGAATTTTGGGTCTGGTGATCTGGCGGGGCGGCAGGCGCGGCGCGTCCACGGCGGCTCCGGATGATCGTGGCGATAAACAGCGAGGTACGCGGCACATAGGCGTAGGCACGGCTGACAAGCGACGCCCGGCCGACAAAATTGCGGTACATCGTATAGAGCATCAACAGGAAATGTGCCGCCGAGATGAAGACGAACATCGCCCAGGCGGCAATCCTGTCAATCAGCAGGCCGGCGATCAGGGGAGAGATGATCGCCCCGGCGGCATAGATGAAAATCAGCGACGCGCTGAGGGCCAGCATCTCGGATTGGCGGACAAAGTCACTGGCATGGGCAGCGCAGATCGAATAGATCGGAAAGGTCGTGAGGCCGAACAGGAAAGACAGGATGAACACCACCGGTATTCCGGTGAGTTCGAGATAGACCAGATCGGTTGCCATCAGCAGCGAGACAATCGTGGCCATGATGCTGAATGCCATCAGCACGACGCGGCGCGGCAGCCTGTCGGCAAGCATCCCCGATGGCAGCTGGGAGACGATGCCACCGATGATCGACACGACGAGAAACAGGGCGATCTGCGAGATCGACAGGCCAACAGCACTGGCAAAGAGCGGACCGACAGAGCCGAAGGTGGCGGTTGACAGGCCAGCAACGCCAACGCCGAGCGAGGCCAGCGGTGAAACCTGGAAGGCAATGAAGGGCTGATAGGATATCTGTTCCGGCAACGCCGGTTCGCGTGATTGTGTCAGCGCCAAGGGCAGAATCGACAGACACATGATGATGGCGATGATATTGTAGGCGACAAAGCTGCCGGCAGTCAGCGTGGCGATCAGCGCATTTGCCAGCAGCTGGCCCGACAGATCGACAAAGCGGTAGAGGCTGAACACCCGCCCGCGGATTTCATTGGTCACCTTCGCCTGCAGCCAGCTCTCGATCAGCGTGTAGCAACCGGCCACGGAAAAGCCGGCAAAAATCCGGATGAAGGCCCAGAACCACGCATTTGCATAGAGTGGATGCGCGATGATCGAGATAACGGCAATACCAGCCATCACGGCAAAGGCACGCGAATGGCCGACCCGCTTGACCAGTGACGGGCTGAACACACAGCCAAGCAGAAAGCCGGCAAAATGCCCCGAGGCAATGATGCCGATCTCTATGGGGGTGAAGCCAAGCGCCTGGCCGGAAATGGTGTCGAAGGGGCGCAGCGCGCCAATGCCCATCTGCACAAGAATGATTGACAGCAGCAACGCCGACAGTGAAATCAACAGCTTCATGCGGGCACCCCCCATGCCGGCTGGCAAACCGCTGGCCGAGCAATGTCGGCAGGGATGAATGGGGGATTGACAAGCATCAATGAACTGATATGTCGGTCTTCTGCAGGACGTGTGAGAATGAGTGGAGGCCCGAACCGGAATTGAACCGATGTACACGGTTTTGCAAACCGCTGCATAACCACTCTGCCATCGGGCCACCAGTGAGTGCGGTGATAAAGCAAGCCTTGGCCAAGGTCAATCACATCAATCGCAGTTTTGCGCAATTTCACCGGCAGGGCAGGGCGGCGGATTATTGTGGTGCTACCTTAAAATTATCCTCAATTGCCTAATTGCATCCGGTTTTACGTCTACAACTTTTTCTTTGCATCCTTTTTATAATTATTAGCGGCCGTTTCTTAAATTTTCTTTGTCCTACACATATATTTTCTCTAACCTGAAACCTGTAAAACAAACCACAATAAATCTGGAAATATCACTGGCGCTGACAAAAATGGCTGACCTCTTCAGGCGATACAAAGACTTCGACGATGCAATGAGTAAATTGTTCTCTTAAGGGTGGGTCAGCAAAGGTTGCTTTTGACAAGGTCTGCAAAATTCTCGGCGCGATAAATCAAGAAGGTTTGGGGAGCGCGGCGTCAGACCCTATTGCAGGGCCAATTGGAATGGCGCGAAAATCTGTGGACATTACCGTGAATTGAGCGGGGTGCCGGCGCTTGACCCGCTGGCGGTTCTGGGCGAGACGGTAACCGTGGATATGCAGCGGTTCAATGAATTCTGCCGCAAATAGGACGCGCCAGAGCCGGATCGTGTCAGCCGGTGAGGAAGCCATTGAACAAAGCCGGGATTAGTTCTATAACGCTGGAGCCGGGCGCTGACCGGTATGATGCCAACATTCCCCAATACCATGAGCTAGAACCGATGAACGACGTCCAATTCGAAACCGCACGCCGCATGATGGTGGATTGCCAGATCAGACCGACAAAGGTGACAGATGAGAGGGTCCTTGAGGCATTTGCCACCGTCCCCCGTGAAATGTTTGTCAGCAAACAACAGCGCAGCATTGCCTATGTCGATGAGGATCTGTCACTGAATTGCGGACGCTGGCTGATGGAGCCAATGGTGCAGGCGCGGCTGGTGCAGGCGCTTGACGTGCGGATGAGCGATCATGTTCTGATCATTGGCAGCGCGACCGGCTATGGGACCGCGATCATGGCGCAGCTTGCCAGTTCGGTGATCTCGATCGAGACACGTGCGCAGCTCGTGGAAAAATCACAGGAAACGCTGGTTTCGATCGGCGCCGATAATGCGGCGGTGATCAAGTCACGGCTGTGTGATGGCTACAACACGGAAGGACCGTATGACCGGATTCTGATTGAAGGTGCGGTTGCTCATATGCCGGAAAAACTTCTCGAACAGCTGACGCCCAAGGGCAGGCTGGTGGCTGTCTGGCGGCCGGCCGACGTGCCGGTTGGCGTGGCCAGCCTGTGGTGCCGCGCTGGTGATGGCTTTGCCCGCACACCGCTCTTTGACGCGCAGACACCCGTACTTGAGGAATTCAGGGCAAAGCAGGAATTTGTATTCTAGGCAGGATAAGGTAAGCTCAACGACACAGCTTTTTCGATCCGCAAATCTTGGGCCAAACAGATGGAGACCCCCCGTGAGACATTTGACAAGCCGCATCGTGATGATGTTTGCTGGATGGAGTGTGTTGCTGTTTTCACCTGCCGGACTTGCAGCTGATCTGGACAGCAGCATGCGCGCGGCGCTTGGCAATAGCGCCTCGCTGGCAGCAGCGCGGCAAAGCTGGATCGCCGCCCGTGAGACTATCGGCACCAATGCGGTGACCACCGACTGGTCGGCGACCGGCGATTTCACCGGAACGCAGGCGCAGACGGACAGCGCCACCAGCAGCGGCTATGTCGACAGCACGTCAGCCACGGCAAGCATCACTCTGTCGAAGAATCTCTATGATGGGGGACAGGCGCGTGAAGGCACCAAACGCGACCTTATCATACTACGGGCAGAAACGGCAAGCTATGAGAGTGTCGAGCAAATGGTGCTGATGAGCGCGATCGAGGCGCATCTGGCCGTGGTCAAGGCGCAGCGTGATGTGGCACTGAATGAGGATAATGCCGCCCGCATGCAGGCGCATGTCGATGCGGCAAGGGTGCGGGTGCAGGCAGGCGCGGCGACGCCGACACGTCTCGCCGAGGCCGAGGCCCGGCTGGCACGGGCAGAATCAACGCTGATCATCGCCAGTACGGCGCTGCGCAACGCCGAGGATGAGTTTCATTCGATCACCGGAAATGAAGCGACGCAGCTGGCGGTGCCGGCACTCGGATCATCGCTGCCGACAGGCCTTGCCGATGCCGAGGAAATCGGCCGTGCGGAACATCCGGATGTCCGCCGGGCGGAAGCCGATGAGGCCGCCGCAATGCAGGGGTTCGACACGTTGCTGGCCTCAGTAAAACCCAAAGTGACTTTTGATTTGAGCGCAAGCGACACCAATGCCACAGGAACCGCAAGCGACAAGACAATATTGTCGGCGCAGATCAAGCTGTCGACGCCGCTGATGGTGACAACCGCGACACGGGCGAAATCACGCAATCTGTCGGCAAAGCTGGCAGCTGCACAATTTGCCCGCGATGACATGCTGCGCCAGGTCGGGCTGAATGTGCGCAAGAATTTCCGTTCGCTGGAAACGGCCCGGTCACAGGTGACAGCAGTGCAGGCTGAGGTTGAGGCCTCGCAGCTGGTCGCAGATGGCATTCGCAACGAGTTTGAGTTTGGGCAGAAAACAAGCCTCGACGTGCAGGACGCCGAGCAGGATGTCAATGACGCGGAACTGAGGCTTGTCTCAGCACAGCATGACCTTCTGCTCAGCGCCTATCGGCTGCAGGCAGCGCTTGGCCGGCTGACGTCGCGTTCGCTGGGGCTTGATGATGTGCTTGGCCCGCTTGAGGATGAGGCCGAACCTGCACCCTATTTCACCAGCATTATTCCTTTCTCCGCGAAATAGCCCATAACGGGCCGTGAACCTGTGATGGACCGGGTAGATCAGGCTGGGCAGATCAGGTCGGCAGATCGGGAGAAAACATCGCGGCTTTGACGCAAGATCCGTTGCACGATGCAGGGGAGTGTCGTAAAACCTCCGCGCAGCAAAGACAGTAATCAAATCCGCATAGCTGGGACCAGGCATGGCAGAGTCAACCTTACCGAAGAATTATGATCCCAAATCAATCGAGGCCGATTGGTATGAGAGCTGGGAAAAGGCCGGGCATTTCGCCGCCGACCCAGCCTCGAGGAAGACACCCTACACGATCATGATGCCACCGCCGAATGTCACTGGCAGTCTGCATATGGGGCATGCGCTGACCTTTACGCTGCAGGACCTGCTGATCCGCTATCACCGGATGGTGGGGCGCGACGCGCTGTGGCAGCCCGGACAGGATCATGCGGGCATCGCCACGCAGATGGTCGTTGAGCGCCAGCTTGCCGAGCAGAAAATCGACCGCCGTGATATCGGCCGTGAAGCCTTTATTGAAAAGGTCTGGGAATGGAAGGCCAAGTCCGGTGGCACCATCCAGCGCCAGCTGCGCCGCATTGGCGCGTCGCCGGATTGGGAACGCAACCGCTTCACGCTTGATGAGGGGTTGTCGAAGGCCGTGCTGAAGATTTTTGTCCAGATGCACCGTGACGGGCTGATCTATCGCGACAAGCGGCTGGTCAATTGGGATCCGAAACTGCTGACCGCAATCTCCGACCTTGAGGTCGAGCAGCGCGAGCAGGAAAGTTCAATGTGGCATTTGAAATACCGCATCGAGGGCACAACGGACGAATTCATCTCGATCGCCACAACCCGCCCGGAAACGATGCTTGGCGATGGCGCGGTGGCCGTGCATCCCGATGATGACCGGTACCGGCACCTTGTGGGCAGGATGGCCATTCTGCCGCTGTCGAACCGACCCATCCCGATCATCGCCGATGAATATCCTGACCCGGAGAAGGGTTCAGGCGCGGTGAAAATCACACCCGCCCATGATTTCAATGATTTCGAGGTTGGCCGCCGACATGATTTGCCACTGATCAATCTGATGACGGAAACCGCAGCCATGGCGGCGATCCCCGAGATTCCAGAAAAATATAAGGGCATGGACCGCTATGAGGCGCGCAAGCATATTCTGGCGGACATGGCGGCAGAGGGGTTGGTCGATTTCGAGGAGAAGGTGCAGAACTCGGTGCCGCATGGCGACCGCTCCGGCGTTGTCATTGAGCCTTGGCTGATGGACCAGTGGTATGTCGACGCCGCAGAGCTGGCAAAGCCGGCCATCCGCGCGGTCGAGGAGGGACGGACGAAATTCGTTCCCGAACGCTGGTCAAAGACCTATTTCGAATGGATGCGCAACATTCAGCCCTGGTGCATCTCGCGGCAGCTATGGTGGGGCCATCGGATCCCGGCATGGTATGGGCCGGACGGGCGGGTCTTTGTCGAGGAAACCGAGCAGGACGCAATAGCCGCGGCACAGGTGCATTATGGCAGGAGCGTAGAGTTGACCCGTGACAATGATGTGCTGGATACCTGGTTTTCCAGTGGATTATGGCCATTCTCGACGCTTGGCTGGCCGGATGACAGCACGGCGGTGCAGCATGATCTGGCACGCTATTATCCGGGTGATGTTCTGGTCACCGGCTTTGACATCATCTTTTTCTGGGTCGCCCGGATGATGATGATGAGCATGTATGTGATGGATGGTGAGGTGCCGTTCAAGGAGGTCTATATCCACGCCCTCGTGCGCGATGAAAAAGGCCAGAAAATGTCGAAATCCAAGGGTAATGTAATGGACCCGCTGGATCTGATCGACCAGTATGGTGCGGATCCGCTGCGCTTCACACTCGCCGCCATGGCCGCGCAGGGACGTGACATCAAAATGTCAACGACGCGGCTGGAGAGCTATCGCAACTTCGCCACTAAAATCTGGAATGCCTGCCGCTTTCTCGAGATGAATGGCTGTACCGCCAGCGCTGGCGAGGTCGATCTCGCCAGCGTCAAGGAGCCAGTCAATAAATGGATCATTTCAGAATATAATGACGCCATTACAAAGACATCTTCGGCAATTGAGGCCTATCGCTTCAACGAGGCTGCAGACGCGCTCTATCAATTCATCTGGCACAGCTACTGTGACTGGTATGTCGAGCTGATCAAGCCACAGCTTGCCGATGAGGCGCGCGAGACTCGCGCCGTCGCCGCCACCATTCTGGCCGGTGCGGTGAAATTGCTGCATCCCTTCATGCCATATCTGACCGAGGAGCTGAACCAGAAGATTTTTGGCAGCTCTGATCTGATGATCGCGGCTGCCTGGCCATCACCGGTGGTGCAGGCTGATGGTGACGCCGTCGAGGATCTGCGCTTTGTGATCAGGTTGATTTCCGATATCCGCTATCTGCGGGCGGAAATGAATGTGCCGCTGTCGGCCAAGCCGGTGCTGCATGTCCGTGCGCCGGGCGCCGCCCAGCACCGCGCGATGGAAGGCCAGATGCCGGCGCTGCTGCGCCTTGCCCGCATCGAGGGTGTGGCCGAGGTTGAGACCTTTGACAAGGGCAGCGCCCGCAGCAGTGTCGACGGGATGGAAATCGGCCTGCCGCTGGCTGGCATTCTTGATTTTGAGGCCGAGGCAGCGCGCCTGAACAAGGAGATTGGCGCGGTCAGCGCCGAGGTGAGGAAGATTTCGGCAAAGCTGGGCAACCCCGGTTTTCTGGCAAAAGCCCCGGAGGCTGTGGTCGCGGAAAACCGGCGCCGGCTTGATGAGGAAGAGACCCGGATGGCAGCGCTTGAGGCAGCATTGAACCGCCTGTCCTGACATCCGGCAAATGGACCGGCGTGGTGCCGGTTGGCGGTGCAGGCATGACGGGATGACAGATCCGGCAACAAATCGTCATTCAGCACTGTATTTTGACCTCTGTTTTGCGCATTATGCAGGCAGATAATTATGAAAGAGGGAGGCACTCCATGCCTGATAGCGTTAAGCCAGTTGATAAAAGCAAGATGCCAAGCCGCCATGTTTCGGTAGGTCCGGAAAAGGCGCCGCACAGATCATTCTATTATGCGATGGGCATGACCGAGGAAGAGATTGCGCAGCCGCTGGTCGGTGTCGTCTCGACATGGAATGAGGCAGCGCCCTGTAACATTGCGCTGGCGCGCCAGGCGCAGGCCGCCAAACGCGGCGTTCGCGAACATGCGGGAACACCGCGCGAATTCACCACGATCACCGTGACCGATGGCATCGCCATGGGCCATGCGGGAATGAAATCATCCCTGGTTAGCCGCGAGGTCATTGCCGATTCAATCGAGCTGACGGTGCGCGGCCATTGCTATGATGCCGTTGTCGGGCTTGCTGGCTGTGACAAGTCACTTCCCGGGGTGATGATGGCGATGGCGCGGTTGAATGTGCCGTCGGTGTTCATGTATGGCGGCTCGATCCTGCCAGGCCGGTTCAAGGACAAGGATGTGACCGTTCAGGATGTGTTCGAGGCGGTCGGCGCGCATGCCGCCGGCAATATGTCGGATGAAGATCTGCATGAGCTGGAATGTGTCGCCTGCCCAAGTGCCGGATCATGTGGTGGCCAGTTCACCGCCAACACCATGGCCTGTGTCTCCGAGGCCATTGGCCTTGCCATTCCGGGCTCAGCCGGTGCACCGGCCCCCTATGAGACGCGCGATGAATATGCCTATCATTCCGGGCGCATGGTGATGGAACTGATCAAGACCAATCTGCGGCCGCGTGATATCATCACCCGTAAATCACTGGAAAATGCAGCGACGATTGTTGCCGCCTCCGGTGGCTCGACCAATGCTGGGCTGCATCTACCGGCAATCGCCTCGGAATGTGGCATTGAATTCGATCTGCATGATGTCGCCGAGATTTTCAGGCGCACACCCTATGTTGCCGATCTGAAGCCGGGCGGACGCTATGTTGCGCGTGACATGTATGAGATCGGCGGCGCGCCGGTCCTGCTGAAGGTGCTGCTCGATGGTGGCTATATCCATGGTGACTGCATCACCGTAACTGGCAGGACGATGGCGGAAAATCTGGCTGATGTCGAATTTCCAACCAATCAGGATGTGATCCGTACAACGGCCGAGCCGCTGTCACCGACAGGCGGAGTTGTCGGGTTGCGCGGCAATCTCGCCCCCGAGGGCGCGCTGGTCAAGGTGGCGGGCATGAAAACGCTGAAATTCACCGGAACAGCCCGTTGTTTCGACTGTGAGGAAGATGCCTTCGCCGCCGTCGAACGACGCGACTACAAGGATGGCGATGTGCTGGTGATCCGCTATGAGGGGCCGAAGGGTGGCCCCGGCATGCGCGAAATGCTGGCAACGACGGCCGCGCTCTATGGACAGGGTGCCGGTGAGAAGGTCGCGCTGATCACCGATGGCCGGTTCTCCGGAGCAACGCGCGGGTTCTGCATCGGGCATGTCGGACCGGAGGCCGCGGTCGGCGGCCCGATCGGTCTGCTCAAAGACGGCGACAGCATCACCATCGACGCTGAGACCGGTGAGATCAATGTCGATCTGAGCGATGAGGAGATGGCCGCGCGCAAGGCCGAATGGAGCACCCGTGGCACCGATTACAATGCCGGGGCCATCTGGAAATATGCACAGACTGTGGGATCAGCCGAGAAGGGCGCGGTAACGCATCCGGGCGCTGCCGCCGAAACGCATGTCTATGCCGATATCTAGCGGTTGACCGAACGCCTGTCTGGCGGCCGGCTGAACAGCATGCCAACAACATATCGAGACGGGCGGGGTTTACCCCGCCTTTTTCGTGAGACGCTGATCTTTCCGGGTCTGTCTGGGGTTTTTCAGTGAAGGCCGACTATGCCTCGGCTGTACCCGGTCATCCGGCGTGGTTGTTCCTGTCTGCCAGCTCACACCAGATGGGCGTGTGATCGGATGGTTTTTCCAGCCCGCGCGGCCCCTTGTCGATGCCGACGGCAACAAGCCTGTCACCAGCCTCGGGCGAGAGCAGCAGATGGTCAATCCGGACACCATTGTCGCGCTGCCAGGCGCCAGCCTGATAATCCCAATAGGTGTAATGAACACCATCGGGATGGAGCGCCCGCAGCGCATCCATATAGCCGCCAAAGCAGATTTTGAAGAACGCCTCGCGGCTTTCGATGCGGGTCAGCGCATCACCAGCCCAGCCGGGTGGATCATAGCAGTCAATATCCTGGGGGATGACATTGAAATCACCGCCAAGAACAACTGGAACCTCATCCTCAAGCAACTGCTGGGAGCGGGCATAAAGCCGTTCCATCCAGGCCAACTTGTAGTCAAATTTCGGCCCCGGCGCAGGATTGCCGTTGGGCAGATAGATGCTGGCCACACGGGTGCCGGCGATCGTTGCCTCGATATAGCGCGCCTGTTCGTCATCCGGATCACCGGGCAGGCCGCACATCACATCCTCGATGGGGTGGCGGCTGATGATGGCAACGCCATTGTAGCTTTTCTGGCCATGCACGGCGACATGCCAGCCCTTGTCGACGAACAGATCGCGTGGAAAATTTTCGGTCTGTGACTTGATTTCCTGAAGCAGCAGGACATCAGCGCTGTCGGCGGCGAGCCAGTCATTTATATGATCAAGCCGCGCCTTGGCCGAATTGACATTCCAGCTGGCAACCCGCATCACGCTAGACGGAAAAGGAGGTGCCGCAACCGCAGGAGGCGGTGGCATTGGGATTGGTGACGGCAAAATAGGACCCCATCAGATCCTGCACATAGTCAAGCTCGGCATTGTCGACCAGCTCCAGCGACATTTCATCAATGACCACCTCGACGCCATGGCTGGTGAAGGTCAGATCATCATCCTGCCGCTGGGTGTCGATGCTGAATTCATACTGGAAACCGGAACAGCCACCGCCATTGACAGCAACACGGAAGAAGCTGTCATCAGCCTCACCAGCCAGCATCACGGTGATCCGCCGGGCGGCACCTTCGCTAAGGCTAAATGTGCTGGCAGCCACTGGCGGCATGGCAGCCCCGGCTGTGATCTGTTCTGCGTCTGCCATCGGTTCTGCCTCCCTGCCGATTTGTCCTTGCAATATGGCCGTTCAGAACCGTCAAATCAAGCCGTCAGCGTTACCAGAGCGTGTTGAAAACATTGTTGCCCATTAAATTTCACACTACTCATCGGCGCTTAAAGTGAGTATTGTGAAACCAGTCAAATCAGTCACTGACATAGGTTATCGTGACCAGAACCAGCGCCACATCACCCGGAGAAGACCGGAGCCTTGCGCCCTATGCCTGTCAGGGGCCGGCGTCGCGTGGGCGGCAATTCGATGAGGGTGATGGGAATGATGGGAATAACGGCATTGGCAGCCGCACCGCCTTTCAGCGTGACCGCGACAGGGTGCTGCATTCCGGGGCCTTTCGCCGCCTGAAGCACAAGACACAGGTGTTTGTCTATCATGAGGGTGATTATTTTCGCACAAGGCTGACGCACTCGATCGAGGTGGCACAGATCGCACGTTCGATGGCACGGGCGCTGAGGCTGAATGATGATCTGGCCGAGGCGGTGGCGCTGGCGCATGATCTGGGTCACACGCCCTTTGGTCATGCCGGTGAGGAGGCGCTGGCGCGCTGCATGGCAGAATATGGCGGGTTCGAGCACAATGAACAGACGATCCGCATTCTGACAATGCTGGAGCACCGCTATGCCAGTTTCGATGGGCTGAATCTGAGCTGGGAAACGCTTGAGGGGGTGGTCAAGCATAATGGCCCGATCATCGGCAAGGCACAGTTGCGCCCGGCAATCAGCCAGCTTGACGCGGCACTGTCGCTGGAACTCTCGACCTTTGCCTCGGCGGAGGCGCAGCTTGCCAATCTTGCCGATGACATTGCCTATCTGTCGCATGATTTCGATGATGCGTTGCGCGCCGGATTGTTCGACATCGCCAATATCGCCCATCTACCGCAGGTCGAGCCGGCGCTGGCGCGCATCGAGCGCAGATATGGCACGATTGAGCGTGGCCGGCTGACGCATGAGCTTGTACGCCGCCTGATCTCGGTATTTGTTGAGGATCTGCTGCATCAATCGGCAGCCAATCTGCAGGGGCTGGGTGCCAGGCATCCCGATGACATTCGCGGTGCGGCGGCGGCGGTGATTGCCTTCAGCCCGGAAATGGCGGCCGATCTTGAAACATTGCGCGATTTCCTGTTCACCAACATGTGGCGACATTTCAAGGTCAATAGAATGACCAGCAAGGCAAAACGGGTGGTGACAGAATTGTTCAATTTGTTTATGTCCGAGACAAACACGCTGCCCGATGAGTGGCAGCTTCATGAAAGCCAGCCGCTTGCAACCCTGCCGGACACCACACGGGCGCGGATCATCGCCGACTATATCGCCTCGATGACCGACCGCTATGCCGCGCTGGAGCATGAACGGCTTTTTGACCTTGGACCCATCTTACGGTGACAAAAATTAATGAATATATTTAATTATTTTGAAGCTGAATTTGAAGCAATTTCTGATGATCTGAAAAATGCTGGCACAATTCCGGAAACGGTCGATGCCAGCAAGGTTGTCTTTGAATTGCCACGTGATGCGACGCATGGCGATATCGCCTGCAATGCGGCCATGGTTCTGGCAAAACAGGCGCAGATGAAGCCACGTGAGCTGGCCGAACTGCTGGCCGGGCGGCTGGCGCGCTGCGATGGTGTTACGAGGGTCGATATAGCCGGGCCGGGCTTCATCAATATCAGCGTTGAGCCACGGTTATGGTCGACGGAGCTGCGCGGCATTCTGGCCGCCGGCGCGCGCTATGGCAGCAATGACAGAGGCGCAGGCAAATCTGTCAATGTCGAATATGTGTCGGCGAACCCCACCGGGCCGCTGCATGCAGCGCATGCCAGGGGCGCTGTTCTCGGTGATGCGCTTGCCGGGCTGCTCGAGTTCAGCGGCTGGAACGTGACACGTGAATATTATGTCAATGATGCCGGTGGACAGGTCGACATATTGGCGCAGTCAGTCTATCTGCGCTACCGAGAGGCGCTTGGTGAAACGATTGACGAGATACCGTCGGGGCTTTATCCGGGGGCCTATCTGCAGGATGTCGGTGCCGCGCTGGCAGCGCGTGATGGTGACCGCTATCTGGCGCAGGATGACGAGCAATGGCTGGCCCCGGTGCGGCAATTTGCGATCGACGCGATGATGGCGATGATCCGCGAGGATCTGGCTGGACTGGGCATCGAGATGGATGTGTTTTCATCTGAAAGGGCGCTTGTCGAACGCGGTGCGGTGCAGGCGGCGATGGATAGGCTGCAGCAGGATGGCCATCTCTATCGCGGTGTTCTGGAACCGCCAAAAGGCAAGGAGCCAGACGATTGGGAGCCCCGCGAGCAATTGCTGTTCCGGGCGACGGAATTCGGCGATGACACGGACCGGCCATTGCAGAAATCGGATGGTGGCTGGACCTATTTTTCCTCTGACGTCGCCTATCATCTGGACAAGCTGGAACGGACCGGAGGGATGCTGATCAATGTTTTTGGCGTTGATCATGGGGGCTATGTCAAACGCATGATGGCCGCTGTCGAGGCATTGTCGGGGCAGAAAAACATGCTGGATATCAAGCTGTGCCAGCTGGTCAATCTGATGGAAAATGGCAAGCCGGTGAAAATGTCCAAGCGGGCGGGTAATTTTGTCACGGTGCGCGACGTGATCGACGCTGTCGGCGCGGATGTCATCCGTTTCATCATGCTCACCCGGCGCAGCGACCAGACACTTGATTTCGACTATGCCAAAGTCACCGAACAGTCACGCGACAATCCGGTTTTCTATGTGCAATATGCGCATGCAAGATGCAGTTCGGTGCTGCGGCAGGCGGGCGCGATGCCGGATGAGGCCAACCTTGACAGATTGACAGCGCCGGCAGAACTGGCGCTGATCAAACAGCTGGTCAGTTGGCCGCGAATGGTTGTCTCGGCGGCCACCACACATGAACCACACCGCATTGCCTTCTATCTGATGGATCTGGCCAGCGCGTTCCATTCGCTGTGGACCGCCGGTCGCGGGGATTCAGCGCTGCGTTTCATGCTTGATGATGATGCCGAGCTGACGGCGGCACGGCTGTGGCTTGTCAAAGCCACGGCAACGGTGATTAGATCGGGCCTCGGCGTTTTGGCGATCCCGGCCAGAGACGAGATGTAGGAGACGAGATGTCCGAGGATACAGGCAAAAAATCCGGCATGAACTGGCTGGCAATGTCGCTGCTGAGCCTGCTGATTGCTGCTGCGGCCTGCGCGGCCTATCTGTATGTACCAGCGCTGATGCCGAAGACATCGACCGATATCGTGATGATCCGGGCCGAGGAGGGGCCGTTCAAGACAAAGCCGGCCAACCCCGGGGGAAAAATCATCACCAACCAGGACTCCAAGGTGATGAAAATGCTGGGTGACCTGACCCCGGAGACGGAGGAGGTCGAAACCTTGCTGCCACCGTCGGGCGCGCCAGAATTGCCACCTGTTGCCGTCGAGACAACGCCAGAGGTTCAGCTGGGCGACGACAGCGACAGTGAAACAGCCGGCAGGGCAGGTACCGAGACAGACACCAGGACAGAGATCGAGACAGCGGCTACGACAGCACCAGATAATGGCACGCCAACACAGTTGGCAGAAAAAGATGCGCAGAACAGCGGCACAGATGTGGGTGTTGTTGCACCGGCCGAGACCAAGTCAGCCGCCGAAAAGCCAGCAAAGACCATTGTCGCCACGCCAAAGCCAGTGAAACCGGAAAGCAAGCCCATCACCACGCCGCGTGTCGCCGCCGACCCGAATGAGCCGACCTATATGGTGCAGCTTGCCGCCTTTCGAAAAGAGGATGTTGCCGCCGAGCAGGCGGGCCTGCTGCTGAACAAACATGAGAAACGGCTGCAGGGCGCAACGCTGGGGACGATCCGCATCGACACTGGTGAGAACGGTATTTTCTGGCGCGTTGTCTCAGAACCGCTGCCACGCGAGGCGGCCGATACCATCTGTGCCTCGCTGAAACGCGCTGGTCAGGATTGTATCCTGCGCAAATTCACCTCGCCAAGCCAATGACGCAGCCGGGCGATGACAGTTTCGAGGCCGACATTCGCCGCGATAACGGCGAGCAGCTGGCGCTGTTTGTCAATCTCGAGGGATTTGAAGGGCCGATTGATCTGCTGCTGTCGCTGGCGCGTGACCAGAAGGTCGATCTGACCCAGATCGCGATTTTACCGCTTGCCGAACAATATCTCAATTTCATCAGCAGCGCCCGCCAGCTGGATTTGGAGATTGCCGCCGATTATCTGGTGATGGCGGCGTGGCTTGCCTATCTGAAATCACGGCTGCTGCTGCCTGATCCGGAGCCAGAGCAGGATGAGGAAATCATCGATATGGCCGATGCGCTGCGCTATCAGCTGGTGCGGCTGGAGGCGATGCAACAAGCAGCAAAACGGCTGATCTCGCTTCCCCGCCTTGGCCAGCAACGCTTTGCACGAGGGGCCGTCGAACAGTTCAGCATCACCAATGAGGCTGTCTGGCAGGCAAGCCTGTATGATTTGCTGGCCTGCTATGGCGACATTCAGTCGGGGCTGGAGAATGAAACGCTGACGATTGCTGCGACAAAGCTATTTTCGGTCGAGGAGGCGGCGAAACGCCTGCGGCATCTGATCGGCAGCATGCCGGACTGGACGGTGCTGGAGAATTTTCTTCCTCCCAATCTGCGTGCGCCCATCGACCGGCGGTCGGCCACCGCGTCGCATTTTGTCGCATCGCTTGAATTGGCCCGTGATGGGCTGCTAAAACTGCGGCAGGATGCGCATTACGCACCGCTCTATATCAAATCCAAGGATGCGCCATGACCGAAAAGACAGTGCTGATGGGCTATGCGGCGACAGTTGAGGCGATTATTTTTGCCTCCGACAAACCTGTGCGCGAACGCGAATTGCGGCATCATATCCCCGATGAGCAGGACATGGCCGAAATCATTGAGGTGATCCAGCAGCGCTTTGATGCGAGTTGTGGCATCGAGCTGCGACAGGTGGGCGACGGGTGGGCCTTTCGCACCCGCGCCGAGATTGCCGAACGGCTGAACCAGCACAAACAGGTTGAACGCCCGCTGTCGCGTGCCGCGCTTGAGGTGCTGGCAATCATTGCCTATCACCAGCCGATCACCCGCGCCGAGATCGAGGAAATCCGCGGTATCAGCCTGTCGAAGGGAACGATGGATATTCTGCTTGAACTGACATGGATCAAGCCGCGTGGTCGCCGACGGACGCCCGGACGGCCATTGACCTGGGGAACCAGTCCTGCTTTTCTCGATCATTTCGGCCTTGATGACATCACCGATCTGCCTGGACTCGATGAGCTGAAATCGGCTGGCCTGCTGCGCAAGGGGCAGATTCTTGGCGCGTTGATGGACAGCCCGGCGACAGATCAGGATGATGACGCTGATGAGGAAGGTGATGATCTGCTGGATGACCAGCTGATGGAAGAAGCCTTGGTCGAGGCCGGATTGAGTGTCAATTCGGATGAGGAGGGCGCGGATGCTTGAGTTTCGCAACATCGGTCATGCCTATAATGGTACCCCATCGGTGAATGACATCAGTCTGACGGTGAATGAGGGTGAGGTTGTCACACTGCTGGGGCCATCGGGATGTGGCAAGACCACCCTGCTGCGTCTTGCCGCCGGACTTGAACGCCCGCTGGCCGGCGAAATCTGGCTCGATGGCAGGAAAGTGTCAGGTGCCGGGATGATGACACCACCGGAAAAACGCGGCATTGGCTTCATGTTTCAGGATTACGCCTTGTTTCCGCATCTGAGCGTGATCGAGAATGTCGTCTTTGGCCTGCCGGACAAGGGCAGCCTTGCCATGTGGCGGGGGCTTGATGTTCTGGCCGAGGTCAATATCGAGACGCTTGCCGATGCCTATCCACATGAATTGTCGGGCGGCCAGCAACAGCGTGTTGCACTTGCCCGGGCATTGGCACCGAAACCATCGGTGATCCTGCTTGATGAGCCCTATGCCGGGCTTGACAGCCGTCTGCGCGAACGCATCCGCGATCAGATGCTGCATGTGTTGAAGGCGACGAAAACCGCAGCGCTGATGGTCACGCATGATGCCGAGGAGGCGATGTTCATGTCGGACCGGATCATTGTCCTGCGCGAGGGGGCGGTGACGCAGACAGGACGGCCGGTCAATCTCTATTGCCAGCCGAACAGCGCCTTCGTCGCCGAATTCTTTGGTGAGGTCAACCGCGTCGATGGTGTGGTCCGGAATGGCCAGATCGAAACACCATTGGGCAAATTCGGTGCCACCGCCGATATGGGCGAGGGCGACCCCGCCAGCATCGTCATCCGCTATGAAGCGGTGCGGATCGAGCCGGACAGCAGCGCCGGTGCCAATGCCGTGGTGATGGAGGCGCGGCTGCTTGGACGTGCATCACTGATTCACCTGTCGGTTCCCACCGGAACGGATGAGCTGCATCTGCATGCCCGGGTTCCCGGACTGAATTCCTTCGGTGAGGGAACGCGTGTCCGGATCAGCGTCGATGCAGAACAGGCCTTTGTCTTTGCCGCCAATTGATGGTGCCATGGCGGTGAGGTACCCCCACCGGGCTTGATGCGGCAAAAAACACCGGGAACTGCTATCGGTTTGTGCAAGGAATTGTTGTTCTCGCCCCATTGCCTGTTTATAGTCAGGCGCAGGATCAGATGGCGTGATCGCCATATACTGAAACGTTTAAGAGGAAATGCCATGAGTTTTATGAGTCCATTGCAATGGATTGTTATCCTTGCCGTTGTTCTGCTGTTGTTTGGTGGTCGTGGTAAGGTCTCCGCAATCATGGGAGATTTCGGAAAAGGCCTACGCAATTTCAAAACCGGCCTGAAGGGCGATGAGGCAGACGCAGCAGCCGAAGATGACGCCGAGGTCGAGGTCATTGAGGCAGCACCAGCAGCCAAAAAGGCCACCAAGAAAAAGGCACCGGCGAAGAAAGCTGCAAAGAAAGCCACCGCCAAGAAAGCAACTGCGAAAAAAGCCGCTTCCAAAAAAGCCAGCAAAAAATCCGCTGCCAAAAAATAAGCGGTAGAGACGCCTCATGCTCGATATCGGTGGATGGGAATTTCTTGTTGTCGCCTTCGTCCTGGTCATGGTCGTAGGCCCAAAGGAGCTGCCCAAAATGCTGCGGGGATTCACCGGCATCATGCGCCAGATCCGGCGCGCCGCCAATGAATTCACCAGCAGCATGACCGATCTCGCCAATGAGGCGGACATGGCTGATCTGAAAAAGACACTTGATCAGGCAAAATCCGGAAATCTTGACGAAATTGCCGATGCCATTGATCCCACAGGCGGGGTTGGTGAAACCGTTGGCAGCCTGAATGACAGTATTGGCAAGGATGCCGCCGGTAATGATGTCAAGGATATCGGCACGATCGCCAAGGAAGCTGGTGACGAAATGGCGGCGGCGACCAAATCGCCCGAGGCGGAACCCGTCAGTCAAACCGCCAAAAAGGCGAAAAGCTAGACAAGATGGCAGAGATGAACGACACGCCAGAAACAGAGGCCGACGGGGGGCAGATGTCGCTGATCGGTCATCTGACCGAATTGCGCAACCGGCTCGGCGTCGCGCTGCTGGCCTTTCTGGTGCTGTTTGTCCTGTTCATTTCGCCGATGCCCGGCGGCGGTGTGAGCAACAGCATCGCCAATCATGTCTTCATCTTCCTGCAGGCACCCTTGGCCGAGATCATGGAGGAAAAGGGCGGCGGCCGGATGATTTTCACAGCGCTGCATGAAGGGTTTTTCACACAGATCAAGGTCGGGTTTTTCGCAGCACTCTGTATTTCCTTTCCGATCATCAGTATGCAGATCTACAAATTCGTTGCGCCAGCGCTGTACCGCAATGAAAAACGCGCCTTTCTGCCGTTTTTGATCGCCACCCCGGTGCTGTTCACGCTTGGTGCGGCGATGGTCTATTATGTCGTCACGCCGATGGCCTGGAACTTTTTCATCTCGTTCGAGATGGCCGCCGCCGATGGTGCGCTGGCTATCGAGATCGAACCGCGGATCAGCGAATATCTGTCACTGATCATGCGGCTGATTTTCGCCTTCGGACTGGCTTTCGAGCTGCCGGTGGTACTGCTGCTGCTGGCGCGGGCCGGGCTTGTCACGCCGGAAGGGCTTGCCGCAAAGCGCAAGGTTGCGATTGTCATCGCTTTCGTTGCCGCCGCCGTGCTGACCCCGCCGGATGTGGTCTCGCAGTTGCTGCTGGCCTTGCCGATTATCCTGCTTTATGAGATATCCGTTTTCGGTGCGAAAATAATTGCGCCAAAGGACGAGGACACAGCCTGATCACAGGATGGCGGTGTCCATATGGCGCACAGCCAGAATTTAGACCAACGACGTTTGACCACAGTCATTAGACCAATTTTACATTCCGGGATTTGAACCAGCCATGCATGACATCCGCTTCATCCGCGATAACCCAGACCAGTTCGATGCGGCGCTGGAGCGGCGTGGGCTTGATCCCGTTGCCAGCACGATCCTGGAAATTGACGGCAAACGCCGTGGGCTGCAGGCCCGCCTGCAGGAGATGCAATCGCGGCGCAATCAGGCGTCAAAAGAGATTGGCGCGCGGAAATCAAAGGGTGAGGATGCCGATGCGCTGATCGCCGAAGTCAATGATATCAAGCAGCAGATGCCGCAGATTGAAGGCGAGGAAAGCGGTCTCGCCGCCGAGCTGGACAGCTGGCTGATGGAATTGCCGAACCTGCTCGATGACGCTGTGCCAGCTGGCGATGACGAGGATGACAATGTGCTTGTGCGCACGCATGGCACGATTCCGACCTTTTCCTTTACTCCGCGCGATCATGTCGAGATCGGTGAGGGGCTTGGCCAGATGGATTTTACCCTTGGCGCCAAGGTATCGGGAGCGCGTTTTGTCGTTCTGCGGCATCAGCTTGCCAGACTGGAGCGCGCGCTGGCCGGTTTCATGCTTGACCTGCACACCAGTGAATTTGGCTATGTCGAGACGATTCCGCCCTATCTGGTCAACAAGCAGACGATGACCGGCACCGGCCAGCTGCCGAAATTTGCCGAGGATCTGTACCGCGCCGATGACAAATGGCTGATTCCTACCGCCGAGGTGCCGCTGACCAATATTGTCGCTGGCGAAATCGTCGATGCCGACACTCTGCCCCTGCGGCTGACAGCGCATACACCCTGTTTCCGGTCCGAGGCCGGCTCGGCCGGGCGTGACACGCGCGGTATGATCCGCCAGCACCAGTTCAGCAAGGTCGAGCTTGTCAGCATCACCACACCGGCGGAATCTGCCGCCGAGCATGAGCGGATGACGGCCTGCGCCGAGACGGTACTGCAGAAACTCGAACTGCCCTATCGGGTTGTGCGGCTGTGTACCGGCGATACCGGCTTTTCCGCCGAACAGACCTATGACATCGAGGTGTGGCTGCCCGGGCAGAATGAGGGCAAGGGCATGTATCGGGAGATTTCATCCTGTTCGAATTGTGGACCGTTTCAGGCGCGCCGCATGAAAGCGCGCTTTCGCGATGACAATGGTGACACCCAGTTCGTGCATACATTGAATGGATCCGGCGTTGCCGTCGGCCGGGCGATGATTGCGGTTCTGGAAAATGGACAGCAGGAGGATGGTTCGGTCCGCCTGCCGGCTGTTTTGCATGCCTATATGGGAAGTGACCGGATAACGGCGGCCTGATGGCCTGACGATTGCTTCCCTATTGTCTGGCGGTCTGTTGACCGTTTTTGTTTTTGTTTTTTAGTGAACGCCAGGACACCCCATGTCATCAGCAAAGCCGGTTGGCCGTATTCTTCTTTCCAATGATGATGGTTTTGATGCCATCGGCATTCAGATTCTAGCTGGGATCGCCCATCAGCTCAGTGATGATGTCTGGATTGCCGCGCCGATGGACAATAAATCGGGTGCGTCACGTGCCATCACCCTGCGCCGCGATATCATGGTCGAGGCGCGCGGCCCACAGCAGTTCGCCGTCGGTGGTACGCCAAGTGACTGTGTCATTCTGGCGCTTGAACAGCTGATGGACCAGAAACCCGATCTTGTTCTCTCCGGAATCAATGCCGGAATGAATGTCGCTGATGACGTGCTGTATTCAGGGACAATCGCCGCAGCGATGGAGGCGACATTGCAGGGGGTGCCGGCAATCGCCCTGTCGCAGCGCAATGGCGGCATCCAACAGGATGATTTTGGCGCGGCGACGGCACATGGTGAATATGTGATCCGTTACCTGCTGGATCATGGCTGGCCGGAACGCACGATCATGAATGTCAATTTTCCCTCCTGTGATGCCGCGCTGGTTCAGGGCATCAAGCCGGCCAGTCTCGACAGGCACAAAATCGGCGACCAGATTGTCACCGGTTCAGTGGCGAACAGCTATCGTCTGGGGCCAGTCGTTGCCAACCTCGAGACGCGCGTCGGCAGCGACCGCGCGGTGATGGACGATGGCTGGATTGCGCTGACAGCGCTTGGCATGGATATCACCGCCTTCGATACGCAGGCCAATCTGACAACACGGGCCTTTGACGGCAGGGGTTGAATGGGTAAAAGTCCGTTGGCCTTGACCAGCCTTCGGCTCTATCATTGCGGCCAGAACCAGAAGAAGCCGGGCATGGAAGATTTCCAGAATCTGAAAGCACAATTGACGATGGCCCTGCGGGGACTCGGGATCACTGATTCCGCGGTGCTGTCGGCAATGGAAAAGGTGCCGCGCGAGGATTTTGTGCCAACAGCGCTGCGCCAGCATGCCTATGAGAATGCCTCGCTGCCGATCCCGATGGACCAGACCATCAGCCAGCCCTATGTCGTTGCCCGGATGACCAGCGCACTGGCGCTGACTGGGCGGGAGCGCGTTCTGGAGATTGGCACCGGAAGCGGTTATCAGGCGGCGATCCTGACGTTTCTGTGCCGCCGCGTCTATACGGTGGAACGGCTGCGTCCCCTGCTTGTCGAGGCCGAGAACAGGATCCGCGCCCTGCGGATTTCAAACATCACCTTCCGGCTTGGCGATGGGTCACTTGGCTGGCCGGAAACAGCGCCCTTTGACCGGATCATCCTGACCTGCGGCTGCACAAAAGTGCCAGACGCCCTGTTGAACCAGCTGAAGATCGGCGGCATCATGGTGGCCCCGGTCGGCGACGGGCGTGATCAGCAGCTTGTGGTGATCACGCGGACAGAAAATGATTTTGCAAAAGACTATATTTTGCCAGTAAGGTTTGTCCCACTGGTTGAGGGATGATGAATGTCAGCACAAGATAATTTTGGAACATATCTGTGTCGTGTCCTGCTTGCCGGATCGCTGATCACGGTTGCGGGCTGTTCAAAACCGGACACGGCCCCACCGGAAAAGACGCTGGCACCGGTGGTCACCGCGCCGCAGCGCGAGGCCATCCTGCCGATTCCACCCGATGGCTATGTCACCGTAATGCGCGGCGAGACACTTTACACGATTGCCGCGCGGTATCAGGTCAGCCCACTTGCCATCATCGAGGACAATCAGCTGGAAGCCCCGTTTATCATTGGCGCAGGCCAGCAGCTGAAACTCACGCCACCACGCTTTCACATGGTGTTTCCAGGCGACAGCAGCGGCTCGATTGCCGAGCGTTACGGCATCAGCAAGGAACAGCTCGCCACGGCAAATGGCAGCAGGGTGCCAATGAAGCTGGTCATCGGGCAGCGGCTGGTCCTGCCGGCAGAGCCTGATTTTACCAGCCTTGGCACGGCCCCGCAAAGCGAGACGGAAATCGCCCAAAGCGCGGCACAGGCAGCGACGACCGCGCCGACACCACCGCGCAAGCAGTTCGTTGCGCCGACAACGGGAGGGCCGTTCATGTGGCCGGTCGAGGGTGAGGTAATCACCGAATTCGGCCCAGCGGCGCGCGGGGTACATAATGACGGGATCAATATTGCGGCAGTTGCCGGGGCCGATGTGCTGGCATCGGCTGCCGGGACCGTTGCCTTTATCGGCCGCGAGATCAAATCCTTTGGCACGCTGGTTCTGGTCAAGCACAAGGATGGGGTGATCACCGCCTATGCGCATCTCGACAGCGTGCTGGTCAATGAGGGCGATCTTGTCGAGGGTGGACAGAAGATTGCCACGGTCGGCCAGACAGGCAAGGTGGACACACCGCAGCTGCATTTCGAGATTCGCAAGGCGCGCCGACCAATCGACCCGCGGACGCTGATCAGCTAGGCCAAAATCAGAGTGGCGTCTGTGTGCGCGCCGCAAGATCAAGGATGAACTGCCAGGCGACGCGGCCAGACCGGGCGCCTCGTTCCATCGACCAGGCCAGCGCCTCTGCATGCAGATCAATGTCCGCAACTGGAATGCCGAAATGCGCGACATAGGCATCGACCATCTGGAAGAACACCTGCTGATCAATCGAATGAAAGCCAATCCACAGACCGAATCTGTCAGACAGGGAGACGCTTTCCTCGACACCTTCGGAAGGGTTGATCGCCGTTGAGCGCTCATTTTCGATCATCTGGCGCGGCATCAGATGTCGACGGTTCGATGTGGCGTAGAAAATCACATTGTTCGGGCGCCCCTCAACCCCCCCATCAAGCGCCGCTTTCAGCGATTTGTATGTGCTTTCGCCATGTTCAAAGGCCAGATCATCGGAAAAGATAATGAAACGCCGGTCAATCTGAGCGAGAAACCCCATCAGGAAGGGTAGATCCTCGATATCCTCGCGGTGAATTTCGACCAGCCCGCAATCCATACCCTCGGCGCACAGAGCGCCATGCACGGCTTTGACAAGCGATGATTTGCCAGTGCCGCGCGCACCCCAGAGCAGCGCATTATTGGCGCTCAGGCCAGTGGCAAAGGCGCGGCTGTTGCCAAGCAGCGCATCGCGTTGGTGGTCAATGCCGCAGAGCAGCGCCAGATCGAGGCGGTTGACGCTGGCGATGGCGGAAAGATTGCGGGTGGCAGAGTCCCAGACATAGGCCTCGGCCCTTGGCAGCCTGCTGACATCTGGAGGGGGAGCAGACTGGCGCTCGAGCGCATCGGCAATGCGTGTCAATTGGGCGAGAAGGACACTGTTTTCACTGTGATCTGTCATGGCCAGACCTTACCAAGCCCACATCCGGCCCACAATATGCGTGGTGGCCTTTTATTTCGGTTAAATTTGCCCTTATTGCGAGCATCGGTCATTGCCCCGGTGGGCAAGGGCGTCTATTGTGCTGGAGATTTTTCGAAACGCGTGGAGTCGAACCAAAATGCTTATTTCCCCTGCTTTTGCACAATCTGGTGGCCTTGCCGAAGGCGGTTTTGGCCTGTTGCCGATCATCTTTGTGATGGTGATTTTCTATTTCCTGCTGATCCGGCCCCAGCAAAAGCGCGCCAAACAGCACAAGGAAATGCTGGGAGCCATGCGGCGCGGCGACAAGATCGTCACCTCTGGTGGTCTGGTCGGAACCGTCGTCAAGGTAACCGACGACAGCGACACTGTTGATGTTGAGATTGCCAAGGATGTGAAGGTGCAGATCGTGCGTGCCATGGTCGCCGACATCAAAGGCAAAACCGAACCGAAGAAATAGCTGACACTGGTGGCTGCCGCACCGGCCCGGACCCTTTGGCCGGCGCCGGGTGAGGTGACACACCAGCACCATGAAACGAAAGACCGCAAGTCATGCTGCAATTTGAGAGCTGGAAAAAGCTGCTGGTGCTGTTCGTCATCGCGCTTGGTGTTGTATACGCGCTGCCGAACCTGCTGCCATCGGGGGAAGACCGCGACTCCGGCCTGTTGCCTGGCCAACAGATCAATCTCGGGCTTGATCTTCAGGGAGGATCGCATCTGCTGATGCTGGTCGATATGGAGGTTGTGGAGACCGAGCGGTTGAACAGCCTCGGCGAGACCATCCGCCAGGAATTCCGCAACGGGAAAATCCGCTTCAGCAATCTCAGGGTCGAGGACCGGACCGTCAGTGTGAGCCTGCGCAGGGCCGATGACACCGATGCTGCAAAATTGATTTTTGCCGAGCTTGGCCGGGGGTTGATCATCACCAGCGAGGGGCAGAATTACCGGATCTCGTTTGACGAGGCTGGCCTGACCGAGATGCGCAACCAGACGGTCGAGCAGTCGATGGAAATCATCCGCCGCCGGATTGACCCGGATGGCACGAAGGAGCCAATCATCCAGCGCCAGGGCAAGGACCGGGTGCTGGTGCAGCTTCCCGGCGTCGATGACCCGGAGACGATCAAGCGGCTGTTGGGACGCACGGCAAAGCTGACATTCCAACTGGTTGACACCAGCCTGACCGGCGCCGAGGCGATCACCCGGGGCCGCGTGCCACCGGGTACCGTATTGCTGCCGGGCGACGGTGAGGACAGCCAGAGCTATGTCGTCGAGAAACGGGTGATGGTCAGCGGCGAAATGCTGGATGGTGCAACTGCCAGTTTTGATCAGAACAACCGGCCGTCAGTGAGCTTTACCCTGAACGCCACCGGCGCGAAGAAGTTCGGCCGCGTTACCGGCGCCAATATTGGTCGGCCCTTTGCCATCATTCTCGATGGCAAGGTTGTCTCGGCTCCAACAATTCAGAGCCAGATTTTTGGCAGCGGCCAGATCACCGGCCAATTCACCGTCGCGGAAACCAATGAGCTGGCGCTGATCCTGCGTGCTGGCGCCCTGCCGGCGCCGCTGATCGTTCTCGAGGAGCGTTCCATCGGTCCGGGACTTGGTGCTGACTCGGTGATGGCTGGCAAGATCGCGGCACTTGTCGGGCTGGTGCTGGTGATCATCTATATGCTGCTCAGCTATGGCCTGTTTGGGGCGCTGGCTGATGTGGCCCTGATGGTCAATATCATCCTCATTCTGGCGGCGCTGTCAGCGCTGCAGGCGACGCTGACCCTGCCGGGAATTGCCGGCATCGTGCTGACGATGGGAATGGCGGTTGATGCCAATGTTCTTGTTTTCGAGCGTATCCGCGAGGAATTACGCCGTGGCAGATCAGTGATGGCGGCCATTGATGGCGGCTATCAACGCGCCATTTCGACAATTGTCGACAGTAACCTGACAACATTGTTCGCGGCGCTGTTCCTGTATCTGTTTGGATCCGGTCCCATCAAGGGCTTTGCCGTGACATTGGCAATTGGAATTTTGACGTCACTGTTTACCGCAGTGATGGTGACCCGGATGCTGATTGTCATCTGGCTGGAACGCAAGCGCCCCAGAGCGCTTGAGTTGTGAGGATTGAATGATGCGGCTGAAACTCGTTCCAAGCGAAACCACGATTGATTTCATGAAGCTGCGCCCCGCGGCGCTGGTGTTCTCGGCTATGCTGGTGCTGGCCTCGCTTGGGGTGTTCCTGATTTCCGGGCTCAATCTCGGCATTGATTTCAAGGGCGGCATTCTGCTCGAGGCGCGCAGTACCTCAGGCCCGGCCGATGTGTCTGGTCTGCGTGGTGGTCTTGAACAACTCGAGCTCGGTGACATCAATCTGCAGGAATTTGGCACTGAGACAGATATTCTGATTCGCGTGCAGCGCCAAGAAGGCGACGAAAAAGCGCAGATCGCGGCCATTGAAGCCATCACCCAGAGTCTTGGCAGCGACTATGAGGTACGCCGTACCGAGTTTGTCGGCCCGACGGTGGGTGCCGAACTTGCCGAAAAAGGCATGTTGGCGGTTGGCTGCGCCTTGCTGGCGATCATGCTGTATATCTGGTTCCGCTTTGAATGGCAGTTCTCGATTGCGGCGATTCTTGCGCTTTCACATGATGTGATCACGACGATTGGCCTGTTTTCGGTAACTTCGTTTGAGTTCAATCTGGCAACGGTTGCCGCGATCCTGACGATTGCCGGTTATTCGATCAATGATACGGTCGTGGTCTTTGACCGGGTGCGGGAAAATCTGCGCCGTTACAAATCCTTTGAACAGCGCGACATCCTGAACAAATCGCTGAATGAAACCCTGTCACGCACGGTGATGACATCGGTGACGACCTTGCTGGCCTTGCTGGCGATCGTGGTGTTTGGCGGCGCGGTGCTGCGCGATTTTGCGCTGGCGATGATGTGGGGCGTGATCATCGGTACCTATTCATCGGTGTTCGTCGCTGTTGGCATGCTGGCCAAATTTGACCTGAAACGCACCGAAGAAGATGAGGAAGAGGGCGCTGCTGCGTAGCAGGACGGCACTTCCTGATCCGCCTGTGAGCGAAAACCAGATGGGCATTGAGATCAGGAATTTTGATTGCGATGGTGAGCTGCAGATCGTTCATGGATATGGCGATGGCGGCTTTCGTGTCACAAGCCAAAGCTATCAGGGTGATCTGCTGCTGCTGCCGCGTTTGACACGTGAATGGCGTTGCCCCGACCCAATCACGCTGCGCTTTGCCGACCTTGAACCCCTGTTGGGCGAGACGCCGCCACCTTTGTTCCTGCTTGGTGCAGGACCGGCACCGCAGCAGCATTTGCCGGAGCTTGCGGCTGATCTGAAAGTCAATGGGATCAATCTTGAGTTGATGTCGACGGCAGCCGCCTGCCGCACCTGGAACGTGCTGATGAGCGAGGGACGCAATGCCGCTGCCGCGCTCATCGCCGTCTGACACATCCCGTTGAAGGGACGATGATGCAGGATTCCTGGCAGATTGTGCGAGACAATGACAGGCAGCTGGCACTGTGCCTGCTGTTCGCGCCCAGCGCCGACCGGCAGCTTCTGGCCGATATCTTCTGTCTTGCCAATGAGCTGGAAAATGCCATCCGCATTCCAAGCGAGATCATGCTGGCGGCAATCCGACTGCAATGGTGGCATGACGCGCTTGCGGATATGACAGCACCGGCAGAGGTGCCGCTGATGCGCACATTGCAGGCGCATATCGCCGCAGAGCGGATCAGCCGGGATGAACTGCTGGCGCTTGTCGCGCTCTGGCAGACGCGGATCACTGACAGCGAGGCCAGCGCCACCCCCTGTTTTGCTGGCTGCTGGCAGCTTGCGGCCAAAGTGACATGCGGTGCGGATTTCACCGCCATTGCGGAAAAAATCGCCCATCAATCCGGCAGGGACGAAGCCCAAAGGCCAAAGATCGAGGGTGCTGACCTTGCCGCTCTGCGGCGAGGTGGCGGCGCGGCGCGCTGGCTCTATCTCGCAGGATGTCTGGCAAAGTGGCACTCAGACACCGAAAAACAGGGCGAGGATCCGCTGTTGATCTGGCGGCTGCTGTTCTGGCGGTTTGGAATTGGCGGCAGTTGAGAGCGCTGGCTTCGCCTCAGGCGGCCCAATCTCCCGCCCAGCCACGGAATGACTCGAGCGCCCGTGCTGCATAGGCAAGTTTGCGGTCACGACCCTTCAGCTTGCGTTTGCCGGCAGGTGGTTGAATGTCGGGAAACAGGCCAAAATTGACATTCATCGGCTGGAAGCTGTCGGCCATGGCACCGCCGGTGATATGCGCCAGCAATGCCCCGTGCGCCGTGTCAATGGGAGGTGCCTGCCAGCGTGTGCCATGCCGGTCATTGGCTGCCATGATTCCAGCAAGCATGCCAATCGCCGCAGATTCGATATAGCCCTCAACCCCGGTGATCTGTCCGGCAAAACGCAGCCCCGGCTGCGCTTTCAGCCGCAATTCGGCATCGAGCAGACGCGGTGCATTGATGAAGGTATTGCGATGCAGCCCGCCAAGCCGGGCGAACTGCGCCGCGCCAAGACCGGGGATTGACTGGAACACCCGTACCTGTTCACCGTATTTGAGCTTTGTCTGAAACCCGACCATGTTATAGAGGGTACCAAGCGCGTTGTCCTGGCGCAGTTGGATCACTGCATGCGGGCGAGACCCATCATGGGCATTGGTCAGCCCGACCGGCTTCATTGGCCCGAAACGCAGCGTCTCACGCCCACGCGAGGCCATCACCTCAATCGGCATGCAGCCATCAAAATAGGGGGTGTTCTCCTCCCATTCCTTGAATGACATCGTCTCGCCGGTAAGCAGCGCGTCAATAAACCCCTCATATTGGTCGCGTGTCATCGGGCAGTTGATATAGTCCTTGCCATCACCGCCATCCGTCGATTTGTCGTAGCGCGACTGGAACCAGGCAACATCCATATCAACGCTGTCAAAATGAACGATCGGGGCAATCGCGTCGAAGAACGCAAGGTCTTCCTCACCGCCAAGATCGCGGATCAACTCAGCCAGCGCCGGCGAGGTGAGGGGGCCAGTGGCAATGATCACATTGTCCCAGTCGACGGGAATTTCGGTGACCTCCCCGCGGGCGATCGTCACCAGCGGATTGGCCGCCAGCAATTCACCGACATGCGCGGCAAACCCATCGCGGTCAACGGCAAGCGCACCGCCTGCCGGCACCTTGTGGACATCGGCAGCACGCATGATCAGCGAATTCATCTCGCGCATTTCCTGATGCAGGACGCCGACAGCGTTGCTGGTCGAATCATCTGAGCGAAACGAGTTTGAACAGACAAGCTCAGCCAGATTTTCGGTATGATGTGCGTCGGTCATCCGTACCGGACGCATTTCATGCAGCACCACCGGCACATTGCGTGCGGCAATCTGAAAGGCCGCCTCGCTGCCAGCAAGGCCACCACCGATCACATGCACGGGTTTGTGGGGGGAGTCGCTCATCTCAGCCATCACCAGTTACTTATTCCCAAAGATGCGCGCCAGATATTCACCCGTGTGCGACCCAGGAGTCGCCGCCACCGTCTCAGGCGTTCCCTCGGCAACGATCTGGCCGCCGCCATCACCACCTTCCGGCCCCAGATCAATCACCCAGTCAGCCGTCTTGATCACATCCATGTTATGTTCGATGACAATCACCGTATTACCCTGATCAACAAGCTCCTGCAAGACATCCAGAAGTTTCGCTATGTCATGGAAATGAAGGCCGGTTGTCGGTTCATCAAGGATGTAGATGGTGCGGCCAGTGGCCCGGCGCGACAGCTCCTTGGACAGTTTGACCCGCTGCGCCTCGCCGCCGGACAATGTTGTTGCCTGCTGGCCAATCCGGACATAGCCGAGACCAACGCGGAACATCGTCTCCAGCTTTTCACGGATGGAAGGCACTGCCTTGAAGAAATCGACACCTTCCTCGACGGTCATTTCCAGCACGTCGGCAATTGATTTGCCGCGGAAGGTGATTTCCAGCGTTTCCCGGTTGTAGCGCCGGCCCTTGCAGCTGTCGCAGGTCACATAGACATCGGGCAGGAAATGCATCTCGATCTTGATCAGCCCGTCGCCCTGACAGGCCTCACAGCGCCCGCCCTTGACGTTGAAGGAAAACCGGCCGGGCGCATAGCCGCGCGCCTTTGCTTCGGGCAGGCCGGCAAACCATTCGCGTATCGGCGTAAAGGCACCAGTATAGGTGGCCGGATTCGACCGTGGTGTGCGGCCAATTGGCGATTGGTCAATATCAACGACCTTGTCAAGCAACTCGGCACCAAGGATGGATTTATGCGGGGCCGGCATCTCGCGCGCCTTGTGCAGTCGCCGCGCCAGCGATTTCCAAAGCGTTTCGAGAACAAGCGTTGACTTGCCGCCACCCGAAACACCCGTGACGCAGGTCAGCACCCCAAGTGGAAAATCGACGCTGACGGAGTGCAGATTGTTACCGCTTGCCTCATTAACCCGGATGACGCGCCCCTTGACCGGCTTTCGCCGTTTCCCCGGAACGGCAATTTCGAGGGCGCCAGAGAGATATTGTCCGGTCAGTGACTGCTCGTTCTGCAAAATCTGGTCAGGCGTTCCGGCAGCGACGACATGGCCGCCATGAACGCCGGCCCCCGGACCCATATCGACAACATAATCGGCAAGCCGGATCGAATCCTCGTCATGTTCGACAACCAGCACCGTATTGCCAAGATCACGCAACCGCACCAAGGTTGCCAGCAGCCGGTCATTGTCGCGCTGATGCAGGCCGATCGACGGTTCGTCAAGCACATAGAGAACGCCGGTGAGGCCAGAGCCAATCTGCGAGGCAAGACGGATACGCTGCGACTCGCCACCGGACAGGGTTCCCGAATTGCGCGCCATCGACAGGTAGTTCAGGCCGACATTGACCAGAAATCCGAGGCGTTCATTGATCTCCTTCAGAATGCGGGCGGCAATTTCCGATTCCTGCCCCTGGAGTTTTTCGCTCAGCCCGCTGAACCAGTCGCGGGCATCGCCAATCGACAGACGGGCAATGTCAGAAATGTCCTTCATGTCGATCTTGACGGCAAGGGATTCGGCTTTCAGCCGCTTGCCGCCACAGCCATCGCAGGGATGGTTGGCGCGGAATTTCTCCATCTCCTCGCGCACCCAGGCCGAGTCCGTCTCGCGGTAGCGCCTTGCAAGGTTGGGCATGATGCCCTCAAAGGGCTTGGTCGTGCGATAGGACCGCATGCCATCATCAAATTCCATGGTCACTGGCATTTTGCCGGAGCCATGCAGAATGATTGATTTGGTGTCATCATCAAGATCGCCAAAGGGCGTGTCGAGCGAAAACCCGAATTGCCGGGCAAGCGATTCCAATGTCTGGATGTAATAGCGTGACGTGCTCGACGACCAGGGTGCCAGCGCGCCACCGCGCAACGTCTGGCGCGTGTCGGGAACCACCAGCTGCTCATCAAAATGACTGCTAACCCCAAGCCCGTCACATGAGGGGCAGGCACCGAACGGATTGTTGAAGGAGAAAAGGCGCGGCTCAATCTCATCAATTGTAAAACCTGATTCCGGACAGGCAAAATTGGCCGAGAAAACCGTACGCTCGCCACTGTCGGCATTGTCGGCGAAGGCCAGCCCCTCGGTCTGACCAAGCGCCGTTTCCAGAGAGTCGGCAAGACGCGTTGACAGCTCGTCAGGATCACCCTTGATGACCAGTCGGTCAATGACGATCTCGATATCATGCTTGCGTTTCTTGTCGAGCGCCGGGGTGTCATCAAGATCATACATCTCACCATCAATCCGCACCCGGCTGAAACCCTTGCGGTGAAATTCCGCCAGCTCCTTGCGATATTCGCCCTTGCGGCCGCGCACGATCGGTGCCAGCAGATAGATCCGCGTCCCATCCTCCATGGCCAGCAGGATATCAACCATCTGGCTGACGGTCTGGCTGCGAATCGGCAAACCTGTAGCCGGTGAATAGGGGATACCAATGCGCGCCCAGAGCAGGCGCATATAGTCATAAATCTCGGTCACGGTGCCGACTGTTGACCGAGGGTTTCGTGACGTCGTCTTCTGCTCGATGGAAATCGCCGGTGACAGACCTTCGATCAGATCGACATCGGGTTTCTGCATCATCTCGAGAAACTGCCGGGCATAGGCCGACAGCGATTCAACATAGCGGCGCTGGCCCTCGGCATAGATGGTGTCAAAGGCAAGCGAGGATTTGCCAGAACCGGAAAGGCCGGTAAGCACCACAAGCCGGTCGCGCGGCAGGTCGATATTGACGTCGCTCAGATTGTGCTCACGCGCGCCACGAACGGCGATTACCCGCGGCTCAGCGCTGATTTCGACGTCATCCTGACGCGGCGGATGAATGGTGCCGACAGCAGGCACAGCAGCGGTGGACAGGCTCGCCTGGCCAGCAGAGGCTGACGTTCTCTTCGTTTCGTTTGGCATGGAATGACTATAATCCAGAGATGAAAAAGACCACCAGCATTTTTGCCGTGGCGGCGAAGAAATGATCCATAGGAATTACCTTGTCACATGTGTATTCACACGCGTATTCTAAAGGCCTAGTGAGATTTTTTCGTCTGATTTACCATATTTTTTGAATCCGCCCGCAAGGGACGACGCATCAGGGAGCAAATGCAACATGGCCGGTAGCGTAAACAAAGTCATTCTGGTTGGAAATCTGGGGCGCGATCCCGAAGTCAGATCAACCCAGGATGGCGCGAAGATCGTCAATCTGTCGATTGCCACATCGGAGCGCTGGAAAGACAGGAACACCGGCGAACCGCGCGAAAAGACCGAGTGGCACCGGGTGGTGATTTTCAATGAAAATCTGGGCCGGGTCGCCGAACAATATCTGCGCAAGGGGTCCAATGTCTATATTGAGGGCCAGCTGCAAACCCGCAAATGGACCGACCAGCAGGGCGTCGAGAAATACACCACCGAGGTCGTGCTGCAACGCTATCGTGGTGAAATGACGCTGCTCGGCAGCCGTGGCGACAGCGGCGCAGGCAGCAGCTATGGCGGCGGTGATTCAGGCGGTGGTTTCGCCGGCAGCCAGGGTGCCAGCATGGGCGATTCCGGTTCTGCGCCAACAACGCCTCCGCCAATGCGGAACACCAATGATCTGGACGACGATATTCCGTTTTAAATCAATATAATAAAGAAATCTGTGAAAGTGGTTTCGGAGATTTTCTCGGATGCCACTTTTTTTTCGTCCATGGCAACTATATTTTGTGGTTTACCCCTCTTTCGTGGTATAAATCTTGTGTGAAGGCGCGTCTGCGCCGCCAGGTAACGCGAGATTATTTTGACTGATACGAAACCACCGGAAACCGGCCCACTGACGCCGACAATCTCGATCTCCGACGAGATGCGCAAATCCTACCTCGATTACGCGATGAGCGTGATCGTCTCGCGGGCTTTGCCAGACGTACGCGATGGCCTGAAACCGGTTCATCGGCGCATCCTCTATGCGATGATGGAAGGCAATTACGACTGGTCAAAGCCGCCGCGCAAATCAGCGCGGATCGTCGGTGACGTCATGGGTAACTACCACCCGCACGGCGACAGCTCGATCTATGAGGCCATGGTCCGCATGGCACAGGATTTCTCGATGCGCCTGCCGCTTGTCGACGGGCAGGGCAATTTCGGCTCGATCGATGGCGATCCGGCAGCAGCGATGCGCTATACGGAATCGCGGCTGGCCCGCGCCGCTGAGAGCCTGTTGCGCGACATCGACAAGGATACGGTCGAATTCACCCAGAATTATGACGAGACGCAGCTTGAACCGACCGTTCTGCCAGCTGAATATCCAAATTTGCTGGTGAATGGCGCAAACGGCATCGCCGTCGGTATGGCAACCAACATTCCGCCGCACAATCCAGGTGAGGTGATCGCTGCCTGCGAGGCCTATGTCACCAACCCGCAGATCAGCACAGAAGAATTGACCGAGATCGTTCCCGGACCGGATTTTCCAACCGGGGCGCTGATCATGGGACGCCATGGCATTCGCGAGGCCTATGCCACCGGCCGTGGGTCAATCATCATGCGCGCCAGAGCCGAGGTCCAGACAAACGCCAAGGACCGCGAATCAATCATCATTCATGAAATTCCCTATCAGGTGAACAAGGCGCAGCTGCTGGAGCGGATTGGCGAGATGGTCCGTGACAAGGTGATTGAGGGCATTTCAGACATTCGGGATGAATCCGATCGCAACGGCATGCGCATCGTCATCGAAATCAAGCGCGATGCCTCGGGTGATGTGATTCTGAACCAGCTTTACCGGCATTCACGCCTGCAGACGAGCTTCCCGGTGAATATGCTGGCGATGAATGGCGGCCGTCCAATCCAGATGGGTCTCAAGGACGTTATCTCAGCATTCTGCGAGTTTCGCCGCGATGTTGTCACGCGGCGCACAATCTATCTGCTCGGCAAGGCACGCGATCGCGCCCATGTTCTTGCCGGATTGATGGTGGCGCTGGCGTCGATCGACGAGATCATCGAGCTTATCAAGGCCGCGCCGGACACTGAAACCGCCCGCAATGAGCTGTGTGGCCGCGACTGGCCGGCGCGCGAGGTCGAGGCCTTTATCACGCTGATTGACGATCCCGGGCATGAGGTGGTTGACGGCCATTATCGCCTGTCGGAAACACAGGCGCGGGCCATTCTGGAGTTGCGCCTGCAACGGCTGACCGGCATGGAACGGGACAAGCTGGCCGATGAAACCCGCGAACTGGCCGAACGGATTTCGGATTATCTGGATATTCTGGGATCGGCAACGCGGGTTGATCAGGTTGTTCTTGACGAACTGTCCGCCGCCCGTGAACGGCTGAGCGATCCGCGCCGCACCGAGATTTTGGACCAGCTGGCCGACCAGGATGATGAGGATCTGATCCAGCAGGAGGATATGGTCGTCACCGTCAGCCATCGTGGCTATATCAAGCGCGTGCCGCTGTCTGTCTACCGGGCGCAACGCCGGGGTGGCAAGGGCCGGGCCGGGATGAAAACGCGGGATGAGGATTTCGTCACCAGCCTGTTTGTCGCCAATACGCACACGCCGATCCTGTTTTTCACCTCAAAGGGCATGGTCTATCAGCTGAAATGCTACAAGCTGCCGGAGGCCGCGCCACAATCGCTTGGCAAGGCGATGGTCAATCTGCTGCCAATCGAGACGGATGAAACGATCAACACCGTCATGCCGATGCCGGGTGATGAGAGCAGCTGGAGCAGCCTGAATGTGATGTTCAGCACCGCGTCGGGCAATGTCCGGCGGAACCATCTGAGCGATTTCACCAATATCAAGCGCAATGGCAAGATCGCCATGAAGCTGGGTGAGGGGGATGAGCTTGTCGGCGTGCAGCCCTGCAATGATGATGATGACGTGCTGATGGCAACACGCAATGGCAAGGCCATCCGCTTTGCGGCATCCGCCGTGCGCGTGTTCCGCGGCCGTGACAGCACCGGTGTGCGCGGCATCAAGCTGCTTGGTGATGATCAGGTTGTTTCCATGTCGGTGATCGCCGACCCGGAGCAGGAATTCATCCTGTCCGTTACCGAAAACGGCTATGGCAAACGCACACCTGTCAGCGATTACCGTGTCACCGGCCGTGGAGGCCAGGGCGTTGCCAACATCGAGATATCGGAACGTAACGGCAAGGTTATGGCCAGTTTTGCCGTCGTTGAGCAGGATCAGCTGATGCTGGTTACCAACGAGGGGCAGATCATCCGGATTCGCGTGCATGGCGGTGAAGGTGACTCAATCCGCATTGCCAGCCGCAAGACGTTGGGGGTCCGGCTGTTCGATGTTGCCGACAATGCCGCCGAAAAGGTCGTGTCTGCCGGCATCGTCCGCGAGACGGATGATGACGAGGCTGAGGAGCAGCAGGACGCCGATGCGGCGCCAGATGGTGCAACAACCGAGGCACCAGCTACCACTGCGCCGGAAGAGACGGCCGAAAACGACACAGCGTCAGCCAATGATGATCCTGCCGTTGACCCTGATGATGGTGATGGTGATGGCGATGGCGATGGTGAGGATGGATGATGGGCAGGCGCATCGTCATTTATCCCGGGACATTCGATCCATTAACCTTTGGCCATATCGATATCATTGAACGCGCGGCAAGGCTGGGCGATGAACTGGTTGTCGCGGTGGCAGAGAATGCCGGCAAGGGGCCACTGCTCGATGTCGAGGAGCGCACAAGCCTGACGCGGGCCGAAAGTCAGCGTCTGATGGATGAAGGCCGCGTTACGGTGCCGATCCGTGTCAAACCCTTTTCCTCACTGCTGACCGATTTTGCCCGTGAGGAGAGAGCGTCAATCATCGTGCGCGGTCTGCGCGCTGTCAGCGATTTCGAGATCGAATTCCAGATGGCAAGCATAAACAAGCGTTTGCATGGCGAACTTGAGACCGTATTCCTGATGGCAGCCGAGCACCAGCATTTCGTTGCATCGCGTTTCGTCAAGGAAGTGGGGCGTTTTGGTGGCGACATTTCGAGTTTTGTTCCGAAAGCCGTGGCCGAGGTTCTGACGGACAAGCTGGGCAGGCACTAGCCGGTTTGCGTCCTCCAGGCAAAAACCACCAATTTCCCTGTTTCTGGCATGTTTTTCGCTGGACAGCGATTCAACTCACTTCTATACAGGGGGCATTCAGACGCCGGTTCCCGGCAGATGATGAGCCCAGCATACGGGGCGAGGGCGCGTAGCTCAGTTGGTAGAGCAAGTGACTTTTAATCACTGGGTCACAGGTTCGAATCCTGTCGCGCTCACCACCCGATTGTCGGGGTAAAACAGCCCCCGGCCCTGCGGCCGGGGGCTTTTACATTCAGCCCGCTCCAAAGGGAGGGAAAAGAGCTAGACCTGAACGCTCACACCCTGTCTGTCGAGCGCCACCACACCGCCGTCTGGCCGGTGGTAGCACGCAAAGAACTCACCACCCTGCATCATCTGACATATCACCATATGCAGCCTGTCGCCAACCATGTGAGGGAGGGACACATGGCGGGTGCGGCTGTCATAACTCATGTCACGGAAGAAACTTACTTTGATGTCAGGCATGGCTTGATCCTCCAGAGTGCTACAGAACCGTACTCTTCAAGGTCACCATGACCTTTCACTGTTCTGATAAATTTAATTTAGAGGATAATTTATTAATAAATTGTGAATCAAAATTCACACTCGGCTGAACAGCCCCCGTGAGGGCAATTTTACCACAATCGGACCTCTTTCTGGCGTCTTTGAGCTGCACTAGCCGGCGGCGAGGCGCAGCTCGCGGCAACCCAGATAAGCCGCATCACGGGTGTCATGGCTGACCAGCACGGCCGCCATGTCATGCGAGGTAACAACGTCTTTCAGCGCATCAAAGCACTCTTTGCGCATCTCCCAGTCAAGCGCGCTGAAACTCTCATCAAGGAGCAGGATCGGGCGGGCGCGGATCAATGCACGAACAAGCGCAACACGCTGTTGCTGCCCACCGGAAATCTGCGACGGCATTCTGTGCTGCAGACCCTCAAGGCCAAGCTGGACAAAAAATTCATGAATTTTGGCGAGACGCGCTGGCGTCACTTTTTCCTCCGGGCCAAGCCCGATCACTACATTGTCAAGACAGCTGAGATGGGCAAACAGATTGTCCGTCTGAAAAACCGTAGTCACGGGTCGCTGCCATGGCGGCAGGGGGCGCAGGTCATCACCATCCCATCCAAGGCTCCCGGCAGTTGGAGCCTGAAAGCCGGCAATCAGTTCAAGCAGCGTTGTCTTGCCGACACCAGACGGGCCCTGAACCGCCAGAATTTCACCGCGGGCAACGCTGAGATCATAGGTGAAATGCAGTTCCTCGCCCCAGCTGAACCGAAGTCCCTCAATCCGTAACATGGTAACGTCTCCCTCGCAGCAGGGCTGCGCCTTTCACAAACACACCAAAGAGCAGCAGCGTCAACGCAAACAGAAGTAAAGCCAATGCCGCCGCATCCTCTGCCCTGTAGCGTGCCATCGTCTGATACAGCAGCCATGGCAGCGTCTGGAACTGCTGGCTGCCAAACAGGGCGATTACGGTCATGTCGCCCAGCGAAAGCGCCGCGCTGAGACCGGCAGCAAAACCAAGCTCGGGCGCCAGTGCCGGAAAGGTGACCAGCCGGAATCGCCGCCAGCCGCGCAGATCAAGGCTGGCACACAGCCTGTCCTGCGACCGGGCCAGCATCGCCATTTTTCCCTGGATAACGCGGTAGGCAAAAGGCAGGGCGACAAGCATATTGGCAAGCAGCAGCAATAGCGGGGCAATGACAAAAACATCAACCACACCACGCAGCAGGATAAACAGCCCTGTGCCAAGGACAATGGCCGAGACAGCAAGATAGAGCGAGACAGCAAGATCAAACACCCATCTGCCCGTCCTGTTACAGCGAACGCGCGCTGCCGCCATCACCGTTGCAAGCGTCGTGGCCAACAGCGCAGATACAACCGCTACAATAAGTGATGCAATCAATGCACGATGAAAAGCCGGCCATGTGATCACGGTAGGCAGGCTGTCGCTGATCCCGTCGAGTATAATCGAACAGAGCGGTGCCACGGCAAGCAGAAGAAATCCGGCAATCAGTGCCGCGTCGAGCAAAGCTGTCCGAATCAGGGCATCGCCCGGTTGCCGCAACCTTTTGCCAGGTGAGGGGGCAACCGTCGCCAGGCCGCCAGCATCAAGACGTGCCAGAATGGCGACCACCGCTGCGCAGATCGTCAATTGCACAAGCGACAGCAGCGCAGCCATCGGCAGGTCAAAATCAAATCTGAGCGCCGTATAGATCGACACCTCAAGCGTGATCACGGCGGGGCCACCACCAAGCATCAGAATCAGCGAGAATGAAGTAAAGCAGAGCAGAAAGACGATCGTCACAAGACCGGGAATCAGATGTTTGAGCACCGGCCATTCGATCAGTCTGAAACGCTGCCAGTCGCTGAGACCCCATTGCGCGGCAAGACGCCATTGCGCCGCCGGTATCGAGGACAGACCCGATATGAACACCCGCAGCATCAGCGGCGCATTGAAAAACACATGCGCGAGCAAAACCGCACCGAGACCATAGATCGGGGACAGACCATCACCCCCGATGGCGCGAAGCAGAAACGAGACGGCACCATTCTGGCCCCAGACGCCAAGAAGCCCTAAAACAGCCACAGTTGTCGGCATGACAATTGTAAGAAATGACAATGAATTCAGATGTTTTAATCTCCAAGCTGATGTTCTGCGCCAAAATGCCATCGCCACGGGAAGGGCGACCAGAAGCGACAGAAAGGCTGACAGCGAAGCCTGCCAGAAGGTGAATCCGGCAACCCGCCAGACCCTGTGCAGATTGCCGGGAAGCCCCCCCTCCGTCAGCCCGTCCGACCGTGGCGCACCAGCACCAAGCAGCGCGCCAAGGGCAGCAAGGGCGATCAGGATCAACCCGGCCGCCCCCAGCATACCAAGCGGCACATAGGCGCCGTGTGACCTAGAGTCAGCTATCTGGTGAGGGCCATCTGCCATTCATCAACCCAGTCAGCTTTGTTTGCCGCCACCTCATCAGGCGTGAACAAAAGGGATTTTGTTGGCACAATCAGCCCGTCAAAGGCGTCGGGAAGCGCCGCCTTGCCTGCAGGATACATCCAGTTTGTCGTCGGAATCACCGCCTGAAACCCGTCCTCCAGGATGAAATTCATGAAGTTTCGGGCAAGCTCGGGTTCAGGAGCCCCTTTCAGCATCGCCGCCACCTCAATCTGCATGTAATGCCCTTCGGCAAAGCTGGCCGCCTTATATTGGTCGGTGCCATCGGCAACAATATGATAGGCCGGCGAGGTTGAGTAGGAGAGGACCATATCGGCCTCACCCTCAAGAAACATTGAGTAGGAATCCCACCATCCCTTTGTCACAGTGACAATTTTCGGAGCAAGGGCGGCCCATGCCCCAGGCGCATCATCGCCATAGACGGATTTGATCCAGAGCAGCAGGCCAAGGCCCGGGGTTGCCGTGCGGGGGTCCTGAATGACGATGCGCAGATCATCGGGCGCAGCCACCAGCTCGGCAAGGGATGTCGGGACCGAGGCCAGTTTGGTGCTGTCATAGACAAAAGCGAAATGACCCCAGTCAAACGGAACGAAAATATCATCCTCGAAAGCGGTCGGGAGAACGGTACGTCCGGACAGGCTGGTGCCATGCGGCGCAAACAGGCCTGTCTGTCTGGCTGTCGCCATCAGATTGGTATCAAGACCGAGGACGATATCAGCCTTTGAGGTGACACCCTCCAGCTGGACGCGACCAAGAATGCCAATTGAGGAATCAAGTGCAATGAATTGCAGGTCGCAGGCGCAGGTTTCCTCGAAGGCTTTCTCAATTTCCGGTCCGGGCCCCCATTCAGAGGCGAAGGAATCATAGGTATAGACAGTCAGGATGGGCTTTGCCCCGGCAATTGCCGGAACGCACAGCACCATCATGAGGGTGAAACACAGGGATTTGATATTCATAACAACTCCAATGCAGCGTTAGCCATATTGGGCGGTGTAAGAAGTGGGTCAGGGGGGCATCAGACAGATGCCGTCCGGTTCCGCTTTCCTCCGCCAGCATGACCTGGTTCAGGTTCAATGGGTTTTTCTCAGCTCCGGCGTACAGCACCGAAACACCCCAAGGGAATGCCGCATCATACCGCAACCGGTGTCCGGACAGAAGCCTCAATCTTTAATCGGTGTGCAAATTTTGATCCCGTGCGACAGGGCCAGTCATGCCATCATGAAGATGGGCCAGCATGACGTTGCACGGGTGGAGCCGACAGATCAGCCAGATGAGTCCAGGCGAATATATCGGCTCAGGGGCAGGTAGCGATATTATCAGGGACAGGTGGTTATAATTATTTTTGTCGCATAATGTATATTATGCGTGAGAAGAAAGGGGCATATCACGCCCCATCACTCCAGCTCGAACACCAATCCATCAATGCCGGGTTCAGTATTGGCTGGACAGATTGCCGCCACTGTCTCGTAATCAGCCTCCAGCCCAAGATGTGTCAGCACAGCCCGTCCCGGCTTGACACGCTCAATCCATTCAAACGTCTGCTGAAAATGTGAATGGCTCTGATGGGGCGTCTCGCGCAAGGCCTCGACAATCCACAGATCAACATTGGCAAGCGCGTCAAAGACATGATCGGGCATCGCAACGACATCGGTCGAATAGCCGAAACAGCCATTGAACAGAAATCCAAGCGACGATGTGTTGCCGTGATCCTGATGCAGAACGTCGATCGCGATGTCGCCAATTTGCAGCTGCTGGCCGGCGGCAATCTCCCGCGTGATCATCGGCGGCACGAAATAGGTCGGCGAGTCAGCCTTTTTCTCGAACAGATAGGGAAATCTGGTGACAATGTCCTGCGTATGCCGCGCTGTTGCATGAATGGGAAGCTCGATACGGTCGGGAAAGAAAAAGGCACGCAGATCGTCCAGCCCAGCAATATGGTCGGAATGGGTGTGGGTAATCAGCAGCGCATCAATCCGGTCCAGATTGAGCGGCAGAAGCTGGTTGCGGATATCAGGCCCCGCATCAACCAGAATATTTGTGGTCTCACTCTGCACCAGCACCGCACAGCGCTGCCGCCGGTTACGTGGATCTGCCGGATCACAGGCACCCCAGCCAGCCTTGCCAAGGGCTGGCACACCGACCGAGGTCCCACATCCAAGCATCGTCACCTTCATCCCGCAGTCTCCATTCTGGAGAACAGCCGGAGCGTATTCTGCGTCGTCTGCGCCGCCATCTCGGCGGCGGAAAGCCCCCTCACCTCGGCAAGGCGTGCCAGGGTATGCGCGGTAAAGGCCGGTTCATTGGTCTTGCCACGATGCGGTGTTGGCGCAAGAAAGGGAGCGTCTGTCTCAACAAGGATTCTGTCCGCAGGTGCGAAACCGGCAACCTCACGGATTTCCTCGGCCTTGTTGAAGGTCAGGATACCGGAAAAGCTGATATAGAAACCAACGGCAAGCGCGCGGCGTGCAAGCGCAGCACCCGAACTGAAACAATGCAGAACGCCGGAAAATGCGCCCTTGGCCATTTCATCCTCGATGATCGCGGCAATATCATCGTCGGCATCACGCGCATGGACAATGATCGGCAGCCCCAGCTCGCGGGCAACGCCGATCTGCACACGGAAACTCTCAGCCTGTTTGGCGCGCGGCGCGTAATCATAGAAGTAATCAAGCCCAGCCTCGCCGATGGCGACACATTTGGGATGATCGGCAGCCGTGAGAAAGGCATCACGGTCACAGGAAAGCGGTTCATTTGCCGCCTCATGCGGGTGCACACCAGCGCTGAACCACACATTGTCATGAGCCTCGGCGATTTCGCGTGGAGCATGACTGGTGCTCAGCTTCACACCAATCGAGATGATCTGGCTGACGCCGGCATCCTCGGCGCGCGCCAACACCCCCGGCAGATCAGCGGCAAGCTGCGGGTAATCAAGATGCGCGTGGCTGTCGATGATCACCGGCTGCGGCATCAGGCGGCCCCTTCTTCAATGTAACGGGGGAAAACCGGCTCAGGCTTGGCAATGACATGACCATGGGCAAGCCGCGTGGCACCGCCAATCTGCGCAAAGCTGCGCTGGTCAGCGGCAACACCAAGCTGATCAAGCATTTTCTCCGCCGAAGTCGGCATCAGCGGCTGCACCAGAATGGCCACCTGGCGGATAATTTCAGCAAGCACTGCAAGCACCTCAGCCATACGCGCCGGATCGGTCTTTTTCAGCGCCCAGGGTGCCGCGGCATCGACATAGCGGTTGGCATCGGCAATCACCTGCCAGATCAGGCGCAGCGCTTCATGGAAGGCCTGCCTGTCCATCTGTTCGCGTACCGCAGGCAACAGCGCATCCGCCGCGGCGACAAGAGCGCTGTCCTCGGCGGTTGGCTGGTCTGGAAAGGCCGGCATCGTCCCATCACAATTCTTGAACACCATTGACAGAACACGCTGCGACAGATTGCCAAGATCATTCGCCAGATCGCCATTCATCCGATGGATCATCGCCTGTGTGGAATAATCACCATCCTTGCCAAACGGCACCTCGCGCATCAGAAAATAGCGCATCTGGTCGAGGCCATATTGCTCTGCCAGCGCCAGCGGATCAATGGCATTGCCAAGCGATTTGGAAATCTTCTGCCCCTCATTGGTCCACCAGCCATGGGCAAAAACCCGTTTTGGCAGCGGCAAATCCGCCGCCATCAGAAAAGCCGGCCAATAGACCGCGTGAAACCGCAGAATGTCCTTGCCGACCATATGCAGATCAGCCGGCCAGAGATGCGCGTATTTTTCAGCATCGCCAAAATCACCATCGACCGGCCATCCCGTGGCGGTAATGTAGTTGGTCAGCGCATCCAGCCAGACATACATCACATGATCATCATCATTGGGTACCGGAACACCCCATTTAAAACTGGCCCGGCTGACCGAGAGATCCCGCAGCCCTCCGGCAACAAAGCTCTTGACCTCATTGAAGCGGGAGTCAGGCCCGACAAAATCCGGGTTGGCTTCATAGAAGGCAAGCAGCCTGTCCTGCCACTGTGACAGATTGAAAAAATAGGATGGCTCCTCCACCCACTCAACAGGTGCGCCTGTCGGTGCCTTGCCATCAACCAGTTCAGTTTCGGTGTAAAAGGCCTCATCACGGGTGGCATACCAGCCGGAATAGCTGCTAAGGGTGATGTGTCCACGCTCCCGCAGCAGATCCCACAATGTCTGGCAGGCAGCTTTGTGACGGCTTTCAGTGGTCCGGATAAAATCATCATTTGAGAAATTCAGACTGTCCGTCAGATCACGGAAATTCTGGCTGACACTGTTGGTAAAATCCTGCGGCGAGACGCCGGCGTCGAGCGCTGCCTTCTCGACCTTCTGGCCATGCTCGTCAGTGCCGGTCAAAAAACAGACATCATACCCGTCGAGACGTTTGAACCGCGCCAGAAAATCACAGGCCAGCGTCGTGTAGGCATGGCCGATATGCGGCCTGTCATTGACATAGTAAATCGGTGTCGTCAGGTAATATTTCGGTTTTGATTGACTGGTCATCAGCTTGTTCTGGCTTTCACGCAAAAGACGAATGGGAAACGGCCGCTGACCGTCTACACAGGGTCTACAATCAACACCTGTTCAGGGCAAGGATTTCCGGTGAAAAGTCGCCAGCTGACGGGTCAGGAACTGGGCAAAATCCAAGTATAGCGCATCTGCCTGCGCCGCTTTCTGGCTGAATTCGCTCTGCATCTCCGCCAGCCTGCCTGCCGAATGGCGCTGGCAAAGCGCGGCAATCACCCGTTGCTCAAACTGACAGCAGGGTGACAGGTCGACGCCGGATGCCGCAAGCGCAGCAAGACGCAGCAGGCGTTCGAGCAACATGATCGCGCCCTCGCGGCTGGGTTTGCCAGCCGCTCCGCCCTTGCCCCATTTACCGCAGATCGTGGCAAGCGCGGCCCGGTCCAACCGGTCCTCAGCCAGCAGCGCGCAAGCCGCCTGATAACAGTCGGCAGCACCGCTCTCGGCCAGCATCATTGCCCTGCCCGGCGCACCTTCGCCAAGAATGGTCAACAATTCCCGCTGGCTGAGATCAGCGTCTGGCCAGATGTCAGCGATGACGGCAGCACTGCTGTCCTGATCCAGCGCTGTCATCCGGGCGACGCGGCAGCGTGAACGGATTGTTGGCGGCAACTGCCCCGGGCGTGAGGCGATCAGAAACAGGACAGTCTTTTGAGGTGGCTCCTCAAGAAGTTTCAGTAACGCATTGGAACCATTACGATTTACTGAATCCATTGAATCGATGATTGCAACACGCCATCCGCCGCGTCCGGGCTTGTGCATAATAAAGGGCAAAAGCGCCCTTATCTGGTCGATCTTGATCTGGCCCGATTTATTATCCTCCTCCAGCGGAGCAACGATTTTGAGATCGGGATGCGCGCCATTGAGCACAAGCGTCACGCCGGGATCGGCTGGATCAATCTCAAAGCCTTTCGGTGTCTCGGCGGGGGGCGGCTCGCTCTGGTTTTCTGCCAGCAGCCACGCCGCCGCCCGCAATGCCAGCTGCGCCTTGCCAATGCCACGCGGCCCGGTGAGCAGCCAGGCATGATGCATGCGCCCCTGCCCCATGGCGTTGACAAAATCATGTTGAAAGCCTGAATGGCCGGAGATGGCAGGAAGCGGCATATCTGTCGGGGATGGTTGATCCTGCATGCAAATCAGCCCTCACCCGCCAATCGCAAAGCGCTGGCTGATGGCGTTTCTGATTTTGGCGGCAATCTCCCCGATCGGGGCCGCTGCATTCAAAACGACAAAGCGATCAGGCTCACCCGCCGCCAGCTCAAGAAACCCCCGGCGCACCGCCGCGTGGAAAGACTGCCCCTTGCTCTCAAACCGGGTTTCATCCCCACCACGCTCATCCGCACGGCCAAGCCCCTCATCCTCGTCCATATCGAGAAGAAAGGTGATATCGGGAACAAGCCCGTTGCAGGCGAGTTGATGCAGAGCGGCGATCGAGGCGCTGTCAACACCGCCAACCAGCCCCTGATAGACCGTCGTCGAGTCACTATACCGGTCACTGATCACAATGCGGCCCGCAGCAAGTGCTGGGCGGATTACATTTTCCACATGTTCGTGACGTGAGGCCGACATCAGCATGGCCTCGGTGGCCGGGCGCCATTTATCGGCTGAGCCGGTTACCAGAAGTGTGCGGATATCCTCGGCAGCCTCAGTGCCGCCCGGTTCACGCGTGGTCAGCGGCCGCCACTGTGGCGCCACCTGCTCGACCCACTCAACAAGCAGCCGGATCTGTGTTGTCTTGCCGCTGCCCTCGCCGCCCTCGAAGGAAATGAAATAACCCTGCCTTCCCGCCATCACCGGAGCCTAGCTGTTGGCCAGCACGTCGGCACCTGCGCCGAAGATCAGATATCTCACAGCCGCGCCAATGCGGTCAAAAAGCCCCAGTTCCTCCACGGATTTGCCGACAAGCAGTTCATAGCTGCTGCTTTTGCCGGGAAGATCGAGAACCAGCTTGCCAACGACATCTCCCTTGACCAGCGGCGCTGGCAGCGGATCAAGCCATTGCAATGTGACCTTCATCTTGCGTCGTTCAGCGCGTGAGAGAACAAGGTCAAGCCTGTCTTTTAACACCAGATCAACATGCGCATCCTCGCCAAGCCAGACATTTGCCCGGTCGACAACCTGGCCAGCCTCATAGAGCAGATAATGTCTGTATTCACGGAAGATCAAATCCATCAGCCGCCGGGATTCAGATGAACGCTGTTTCTTGCTGGTCATGCCGTTCAGCACCATGATGACGCGCTGGTCGCGCCGCTGCGCCGAACCAACAAGGCCATAGCCGGACTCCTCGGTATGTCCGGTTTTCAGGCCATCCGCTCCATCTGTGCCATAAACCAACGGATTGCGATTGCCCTGTTTGATACCGTTGAAGGTAAATTCCTTCTTGGCAAACATCGGATAGAGCCGCGGATAGTCCTCAACCGGAAATTCGCGGATCATTGCCGTCGCCAGAATGTTGAGATCGCGCGCGGTCGTGGTCTGATCGGGATGTGGCCATCCTGTTGCGTTCTTGAACACGGTGTTCTGCATGCCCAGCTTCTGCGCGGTAAAATTCATCTCCTCGGCAAACCCCTCCTCGGTACCCGAAATACCCTCGGCAAGCGCAATAGCAGCATCATTTCCCGATTGCACGATAACGCCATTCAGCAGATCACCCACCGCAACCTGTTTGCCAACCTCGATAAAGGTTTTTGATCCCCCCTTGCGCCACGCCTTCTCCGAGACAAGAAACGTGTCATCAAGCGACAGGCCGCCTTCCTTGATTCGCTGAAAGGTAATGAACACTGTCATGATCTTCGCCATCGACGCGGGCTTCATCGGCATATCAGCGTCTTTCGCCATCAATATCTTTCCCGAGGCATAATCGGTGATGAAAGCAAATTCGGCGGAGCTGTCAATTTCGACGGCCTGTATGGGCAACCCGCCCAGCAGCAGGATAGCAAGGGCCAGAACCATATTCCGCACCGCAGAGCCAAGGGTCAATATCCGGGCTTTGATCTGATTTTTCATTTATCCACTCTCAAAATTTCCAGGGGCCGAGGGGCAATGATCATCTTTTTGATGCCACTGTCCGTCCGTCATTCCTGCCGTCTTTCCTGCCATCACTCCTGCCGTCATCACGGCGCGGCCGACTCTAGCGCACCAGCCACTGGAGATACTAGGTGGTTAGCGCGAAAAAACGGCATAAAAATGACCAGCCCCAAGGGGGGGCTGCCACAATCCGGGACGTCGGTTCAATCGACGATAATCCGCGCCCCACTGAAGCCAAGGCCGATGACCCCGTCAAGTGCCCTGTCAGCTGCCTCTACCGAACTGAGCGGGCCAATGCGCACGCGATGCAGTGTTTGCCCCGAGACATCAACCGGCGATACCTGGCCCGTGCCTACAGCCTCTATCTTGGCAAGCACATTTGACGCGTTGGCCTGAGCATAGAAGGCACCGACCTGCACCCATAGCTGGGTCCTGATCGGGGCGACTGTTATCACCTCGCCAACCCGCGAGCGGGCCAGCAGTTCAAGTGCCGAGACATTGTCGTCCTCGGCGTCAGAATTGACGGTTTTGCCAGTTGAGGAAGTGGCCGTCATGCTGACCTCAGGCTGTTCGACCACGGCAACGGTCGGCATGGCAACGACATCGCCAGTGATCTCGGCAAAGTTACCGCTCTTTGCCAGTTTTTCCAGACGCAGCGTCTGTTCGGCCAACACCTGCACCCGTACCCGGGCAATGCCCTGATCGCGATAGCCGATCAGACGCGCCGCCTCACGCGACAGATCGATCACCCGTCCCGCGACAAATGGGCCACGGTCATTGATCCGGACAACCAGAGATTTGCCATTGTCCAGATTTGTCACCCGAACGACACTTGGCATGGGCAGCGTCTTGTGTGCCGCCGTGACCATGTCGGGATCGAAAATCTCGCCATTGGCGGTCAACCTGCCAGCAAATTCGTCGCCATACCATGAGCCAATCCCGGTTTCATCATAGGCCAGATCGCGCTCAGGATAATACCACACGCCGCCAACCTGATAGGGATTGCCAATCTTGTAAATCGGGTTGGCGGTGATCGTCCCGTCCTCGATGGCCTTTTCGATCTCGACCTGCTGGACGCGCTTCTTCGACTTCTTGATCAGATCGACGGTCAGTTCCGCCGTCGAGCAACCGGCAAGAAACAGCAGAAGAATGGCTGGCTTCAGGTGACGGAACTGGCAATTTCTGGACATGCACAACATTGCTTACCGGAGCGTATCAGAGAGAATGCCAATGGCCAAAGCGTAGTAATTCGAGCGGTTCCAGGCAAGGATCGAGTCAAAATTACTGTAGACCAGATAGGCAGGACCGTTATCGCCGGCCGGCATGATGAGGCGTGCCTGCAACGGGCGGGTCGGCAACGCCGATCCGTCCGCGCTCCTCACCCCTGCCTGCGCCCAGTCGCCAAGCGGCATTTTCGTCTTGGCCTCAGCCAGTGCCAGCGCTGCCTTTCCGTTGATTTTACCATCAGAAGGCAGGGCGACTGCGCGGCCCCAGGTGATGTCGTCACGCCAACCCGCCTTGGCCAGATAATTTGCCGATGAGGCAAAAACATCCGCCTTTGTTGCCCAGATATCGCGCTTTCCATCTCCATCCCAATCGACGGCATAATTGACAAAGGAGGACGGCATAAACTGGCTTTGCCCCATTGCGCCGGCCCAGGACCCCTTCATTGTCGCGGCGGTGATATGTCCTTCCTCGAGGATTGTCAGCGCATTGAACAGTTCCTTGCGAAAATAGGCGCTCCGCCGCCCGTCATAGGCAAGCGTTACCAGCGCCTGCGGCACATTGAAGGAGCCCAGATAGCGGCCAAAGCTGGTCTCAACCCCCCAGAAGGTGACAAGAAAGCGTTTCTGCACACCGTATTTGGCAGCGATCTCGGTCAACAGCCTGTCATGTTCCCTGAGCTTTTCCGCAGCCACCCGCTTGCGCGTCGGCGAGACCACCTTGCCAAGATATTCCTCGAAAGTAAGTTTGAACTCCGGCTGGCTTCGGTCCAGCTCGATCACGCGGGGCAGCGGCGCAATGCCATTCAGCGCCTGATCCAGCACCGCGTCGGAAATTCCCTTTTGCCGTGCTTCAGTGCGCAAATCCTGCAACCAGCTGGCAAAATCACTGGTGTTCGCCGTCGCCTGTGCCGAACCGGCAACCAGAAAACCAAACAGAAGGGAAATGATCCAGCGCCTCAGCCGCGACACCACCCGGATTGTGCCTGTTGTCATCGAAACCGCCATTGCATCTTCCCCGCCAATTCAAACGCAGCATATTGTGGGCATGGTACGTTGATACCACAAGGGGTTGCAACAGCCGATTGGCACTCGGCGCGAGAAAAATATTGTCCACCCACGAGAGTTTTTTAGACCTTTCCGCCCCCTGTTGCCTCAAGGTCAATGACTGGCGGCGTACTGGCGGCGGCGGCGAGCCGGCTTTGCAGGGCGATGGACAGCAGGGGAGGAACGATGATCAGCGTGGCAATGGTCGACAGGCCAAGCCCGCCAAAAACAACAACGCCAAGGCCGCGATACAATTCTGAACCGGCACCTGGAAAGATCACCAGCGGGACCAGGCCAAACAGCGAGGTCAGCGTCGACATGAAGATCGGCCTTATCCGGTTGCGGGTCGCCTCGATAATGGCGGCACCAGCATCCATCGCCTCCTCGCGCATATGCAGCATCGCTTGTTCGATCATCAAAATGGCGTTGTTGACGACAACACCTGTCAAAATCACAAAGCCAAGCATGGTCAGCATATCAAGCGGCTGGCGAATATAAATGTTCAACAGGGCCAGCCCGCCAATGCCGCCCGCTGCCGCCACTGGCACCGCCAGCAGAATGATCACCGGCAGGACAAAATTGCGCAGCAGCACGACAAGCAGCAGGAAAATCACGGCAATGGCAGTGGCCACATTGGATTGCATGGCTGTCCATGTTTCCTCCAGCGCGCTGGCGGCTCCCTTGATGGCGATGGTAACGCCGGCAGCTGAGGCATCAGCCCGCAGGCCTGTCAGAATCTCATCCTCAATAATCTGTACCGCCTGTTCGAGCGGCACCGCCTCATTCGGGCGCAGTTGCAGCGATAGTGACTGGCGCCCGCCAAGGCGCCTGATCTGTTCAGGCGCGCTGATGATTTCCACCGTAGCGAGCTGATCAAGACGCAGAACATTGCCAGCCCCTGTCACGACCGGAATATCGGACAGCGCCGCCGCCGTCAGTTTGCGCGCATCCTTGCCAGAGAGCACCATGTCGATCAGCTCACCACGGATCGGGATCTGAATTACATTGGCGCCGTCATTGAAAACATCGACAGTAGATGCCAGTTCACGCACCGACACACCAGCGCGTGCAAGAGCTGTCAGATCGGGCGAGATTCTGATTTGCGGAGCACCATTGTCAAGGCTTGGAATGGCGCGGATCTGGTTTCCATCCCGCCGCGAGAAACGTGTCGAAAGCGCCTCATTGAGACGATAGGCGATGGGCAGGATGGTGTCGCGGTCCGGCCCGGAGACATCAAGCCGAATTGACCGTGAGCCGCCAACAGACCGGCCAAACAGCGAGGCCTGACGGACAAAGGCACCAGCGCCTGGTTCGGAAAAGATCGGCGTCATCAGAACACTCTGCAGTCCGGCGACGCGCGACGGCTCAACCGCTGACGCACCAGCAAAGGCACCGCCGGAAAATGCGACGAAGAAGAAGCGCTCAATGGCGGGAGGGCCATCGGCAGGTGCCTCCCCTTCCCATAATGGCCGCGCCGCAGACTCCATTTTCTCGGCGATCCGCACCGTCTCATCCATCGAATAGCCGGGCGGAACGAAAATCCGGCCAAAAACGAAATTGGCATTGCCGTCAGGCAGATAATCAAGCTGCGGCATGAAGCGGTAGGAAAATCCGCCAGCACCCACCAGAACAGCACCAACGACAACAAGCCCCACAGCCCGGCGGCGCACGGCAAAGGTCGCGTAGCGCAGAATCAACGCGGCAAAGCCACGCGCCAGATGATCAAGTCCGGGGATCGGCAGCAGCGCGCCAAAGCGATCGGCGCTGCCGCGCAGCAGCCGCGATGCTAAAGCCGGGATAACGGTCACTGAAACAACAACGGAAATCAGCACCGCCACTGAAATGGCGATGCCAATATCGCGGAACAGCTGGCCAACGGGAAGCTGCAGCATCAACACGGGAACAAAGACGATCACCGTTGTCAGCGCCGACCCCAGAATGGGTGCCCAGACCTGGCGCGCACCATGATAGGCGGCGTTTTCCGCACTCATGCCGCGTTGTCGCAAGCGGAAAATATTCTCCAGACTGACGATTGAGGCGTCGACAACCATGCCGACAGCAAAGGCAAGCCCAGCCAGCGAAATCACATTGATTGACAATCCGAGCCCGGCAATGGCGACAAAGGTGCCGATGACCGAGACGGGAATGGCCGCAAAGACGATGATCGTCGGCAGCGCAGATCGCAGAAACAGCAACAGAACCAGAAGCGCGAGAACGCCGCCGATCCATATATTCTGCTGAACCAGGTCGATTGCCGAGGAAATATATTTGGTCTCGTCATAGACGATGGAAAGATCAAGATCACGCGCCGCCAGTGTCGTCGCATTGAGGTCATCAACCACAAGCGCAAGTGCCTTCATCGTTTCAACCACATTCGTGCCCTGTGCGCGCAACACATTGATAATAATGGCATCTTCACCCATCAAACGGCGAAAGCTGGTGCGCTCCTGAACCTGCAGGCTGATTGTCGCAACGTCGGAAAGAAGCAAAGGTACCAGTGTTCCGGTTTCGGAAACATCGGTTCGCAGGACAATGCGGCCAGCTGTCTGCGGTGTGTAATTCACCGCCTCGGCCCGCACCGCGTAGGTGCGCTTGCCCTCATTGACAACACCAACACTCATCATCGTCGAGGAGGACCGCAGCGCGTCGATGACCTCGGTTAGCGTCAGGCGGTATTGTACCAGCTTGTCAGGATTAACGAAAATACGCATCTCACGGCTACCGCCGCCATACACTGTGACCTCGGCAACACCGTCAACGCGGCCAAGGGGCTCGATGATGTCGGATTCAAGGAAATTGCCGAGACCCTCCAGATCGTTCGCCTCGCCAATGGTCGAGACCAGCGCCATGCGGGCGATCGGGCTGTCATCTGAATTGGAGGTACGCACTTCTGGCGTTTTGGCGTCATTTGGCAGGTTGTTGACCGATGACAGCTTGCTGAGCAGCAGCACCAGCGCTTTGTCCATGTCCTGCGAGACATTGTAGGTCAAAGTCACGCGGGCGCGGCCACGCGACGACCGCGACGCCATTTCCTCAAGCCCGTTCAGCGAGGCAAGTTCACGTTCCAGCCGGGCAACAACCTCGCGGTCAACATCCTCAGGTGATGCTCCGGGCCAGGTGACCCGCACCTCCAGAATGGGCTTTTCGATATCCGGACTCATCTGGATCGGGATGTTGCGCAGCGCAACAATGCCAAACAGCACCGTCAGCATTACCAGTGCAAGAATCGCAACAGGACGTTCGATCGCCGTTTTGATCAACCCGCCCATCAGTCAGCTGCCCTTGTGCCAGTGAAATCAAGTGTCGGCTCACGCCCACCCGGCAGCCCGAGCAGCGTTACCTTGCCCGCCATGCTGTCGCCGTTGATGGTGCCGGTGAAATCAAGGTCGAGAACACCAAAGGGCAGAAACAGCTTGCCAATGAAATTGATGCTGTCTCCGGCGCGGACGACGGCAATCTCCTCGTCATTGAACAGCGACTTTTCCTTACCAAGCAACAGATCGGCCGAGGCTGGCCCACGGCTTGTCGTCCAGTTCAAGGTCCATGCCTCTCCCGCCGGGCCTTTTGGTTTTTTACCAGCAGGTGCGCCGCCAATCTTGATTTTCTTGCCATCGCTCAGCGCCTCATTGCCGCGAATGATCACCTCGGCTCCAGCCTCAAGCCCCTGCAGTATGACAAAGCTGTCACCAAAAGCCTCACCAAGGCGGATGCGTTTCTTCACGGCGACGCCCTCTTCAGCGACATAGACGATATGACCACCGACAACCGGCAGCACCGCATCTTTCAGCACTGTGACAACAGGTGCCGGGCTCGAGGTTGGTACTTTTAGAACAAGCACCGAATTATCCGCCCGCGCTGCGGCAGACACATCGCCGACAACGCTGAAACGCACGGTCTGTGTTCCTGTACGCGCATTTTGAACCGGCAGAACGGCTCTTGATTTCAGCGGCATCATCTGGCCTTCAAGATCGAATGACCGGATACTCTCAGCCGCACCGACAAATCCCATATGGGCAACAGGAATTTCAGCCTCAACCTCAAATTCATCCATTGCCAGAATGCGGGCGATAACCTCACCCTCACGGCTGAATCCCTGCTGTATCGGCGACAGGAAAACCAGCTGGCCGTCGCGCGGGGCGACAAGGCTGGTGTCACTGATGTCACGGCGCAGATCGGCCATATCTGTCTCAAACTGGCGGATTTCAGCCTCGATCCTTGCTATCGTAAAGCCGTCCGGGGCGGCAATATCGCGTTCAAGCTGGTCAATCTCCAGCCCGGTTCGCGCAACAGCAGACCTTGCATTGACGAGTTGTGCTGTCTTGCGGGTGATTGTTGCCTCACGCGCAAGCATCTGTTGACGGGCATTCAAGCTGGCGCCAAGCGCGGTCTCTGCAGCCTCGACCGGCAGCGTGTTGCGGTCAGCAAGGTCCTGCGCCCGCTTTGATTTGCCCTCAAGAAGCGCCAATTGCCGCCTGTTCACGGCCAGTTGATCAGCCTCATGACGCAAATCGGCTTCCAGCTCGTCAATACGGGCATTCGCCTCAGCGAGACGCAAACGAAGATTTTCACGCTGACGCTGTTGCCGGTCAGTCTCATCCCTGTCGGCCTGGATGGCTTCGGCAAGGCGCAGCTTTGCATCGGCCAGCCGAATTTCAAGCAGCGCCAGCTGGCGACGGAGCGTCTTGCTGTCCTGCGAGGCAATCAGCTGTCCCTGTTTGACCATATCGCCAATCCGAAGGGGCGCCAGTTCAACGACGCCATCAGTCACAGCGGTGATGGCAGCGGGTGTGCCGGCAACCATACGACCCTGAACATCGGTAAAGCGCGACAGCACCTCCTGCTCTGCCGGGGCTGTCTCCACCGATGCCGTGCGCCCGCCATATCCCTGCGCGTGGGCAAGGGATGCAGCAAGCACCATCACAGCGCTGAACAGCCCGATCAGTGGCCAACGGCCAACCCGGCCCCGCACCAGCCTGCAGAATTGGGAAAAATCTGAAACAATCATCGACGCGACCTTTTCTTTGGACGTTGCCACCACGCAACCACCAATATTGGCAATGAACGCACGCAGCTCCACCCTCACCCTATGGCGTACGCGGCCATCACACAACGCTGTGCAGGTTGAAAAGACTTTTGCACAACGCTCCATATCGGGGTGGCAAGCGGTCGCTGCATTGATGTTGTCGACGCGCCGTTGAAATCGGTCACCGACCGGGGCGCAGGCAGGCCTATAAAGTCAAAGGCCGGGATGAGCTGCCTTGAGACTTTGACTTAACCTGAAAACCCCATAGACTTGAATGAATGATACACAGCAACAGCAGGGAAAATGTGATGAATTGTCTTGTTGTAATCGACCCACAGAATGACTTTTGTCCCGGCGGAGCGCTGGCGGTGGATGACGGCAATGCAATCATGCCGTCGATCAATGAGATGATGGCCACGCATGACCTTGTTGTGCTGACACAGGATTGGCATCCACCGGGCCATGGCAGCTTTGCCTCGTCACATCAGGGGAAAGCCCCGCTGGAGATGGTCGACATGCCCTATGGGCTGCAGGTTCTGTGGCCAGACCACTGCATTCAAGGCAGCGAGGGTGCGGCATTTCACCCAGCCCTTGATACCTCCAAGGCGTCCGCAATCATCCGCAAAGGAATGAATCCGGAAGTCGATTCCTACTCGGCGTTCTTCGAGAATGACAAGGTCACGCAGACGGGCCTTGCGGGTTATCTACGCGAGGTTGGATGCACCCATCTGACCATGGTGGGACTGGCAACGGATTTCTGTGTGGCCTGGTCAGCACTTGACGGAGCGGCGCAGGGATTTGTGGTTGAGGTCCGCCTGGCAAGCTGCCGGGCGATTGATTTCGATGGATCGCTTGATACTGCGCTGGAAAATATGCGTGCCGCCGGCGTGAAGTTGATCTAGTCTGCGTCTTTATTCCCATTGATGTGACTCTGTGACACCATCATCACAGTCCGGTAATGACGATTGCGATATGTCATCCAAGCCGGCAGACAGAGCATGGGTTCATGCTCATGATTGAGTGATGTCGCTGCGGGCAGCAAAGACATCCTGTGATCCACATTTCGCGGGGGAAATCGACTATTCTGTCTTGCCAAACTAATTTGGATTGTGAGGTATTGACGTTCCCCACAGGTTTCGGTAGACACCGTGTACCGTTCGTTAGCGAGCGCCGGAGAGGTGGCAGAGCGGTTGAATGCACCGGTCTTGAAAACCGGCAAGGGTGCGAGCCCTTCGTGGGTTCGAATCCCACCCTCTCCGCCA
>JAYNHH010000012.1:42324-64486 GCA_038107835.1 Alphaproteobacteria bacterium | reverse complement strand
TTGGTGGTGTCCATGCGCATCTGCTGCCAACGCCAATGATGAACATCATGAATGGTGGCGCACATGCCAACAATGCGCTTGATGTGCAGGAATTCATGATCATGCCGGTTGGCGCGCCGCATTTTGGTGATGCGCTGCGCATGGGCGCGGAAATTTTCCATGTCCTGAAACGCCTGCTCAGCGAGGCGGGCATGTCGACGGCGGTCGGCGATGAGGGTGGATTTGCACCCGCGATCAATTCCAGTGACGAGGCACTGGATTACATCACAAGGGCTATTGAGACAGCCGGTTACAGGCCCGGTAATGATGTGATGATTGCCCTTGATGCCGCGGCCAGCGAGTTCTGCGAGGATGGCGCCTATCATCTCAAGGGCGAGGGGCGCACGCTCAGCACCGCCGAGATGAATGCCATGTGGGAACAGCTGGTCAAGAACCACCCGATCGTCTCGCTTGAGGATCCGCTGCATGAAGATGATTGGGACGGTTTTACCGCGCTGACCTCTCTGATCGGTGATCGGGTGCAGATTGTCGGTGATGATCTGTTTGTCACCAATCCAGAGCGTCTGGCGCGCGGCATTACCGAAACGGCTGCCAACGCCATTCTGATCAAGGTTAACCAGATCGGTACCCTGTCCGAAACGCTGCAGGCTATTGATATGGCGCAAAAGGCCGGTTTTGGCGTCGTTGTCTCGCACCGGTCCGGCGAGACCGAGGACAGCTTCATCGCTGATCTTGCAGTGGCAACAAATGCCGGCCAGATCAAGACCGGTTCGCTGTCACGATCGGACAGGCTGGCGAAATACAACCAGCTGCTGCGGATCGAGGAAGAGCTTGACCGCACCGCGCTCTATGCCGGTGGCAGCATCCTCGGCAACTGACCACGGGCGGCGCGCACTCATCGCAATCCCAGATATCCTGTCAGGCCGCCCGCACTGCGGGTGGGCGGCCCTTATCTGCCCGTGTAGAAACCTCTGATACAGAGAATCCGGCGACTAGCTTTTTGCTTGACCGGCCGAATCGGCTCTGATTCAATGCCCGTTATGAGGATTGCACTGCCCACGGGGTCGGACCGCAGATGTACAGGATGATCAGAAAGCCACTCGCCTATGCCAGCAGTTTTGTTCTGCTCGGAACCCTTGTGGTGTTTTTCGGGTTTCACACAATCGCCGGTGAGCGGGGCATTCTGGCACAGCCTGAACTTGATCGCAGAATCCAGCTGGCCGAGGAACAGCTGATGCTGCTTTCCAGGCATCAGACCGATCTCACACACCGGATTTCGCTGATGCAGAGCGAGACTCTCGATGCTGACATTCTCGAGGAAACGGCGCAGGCCGAACTTGGTCTCTACTCGCCCGATGATGTGATTATTTCAATTGATCTTTCAGATTTGAAATTTTAGGAATGTTGCTTATACGCATCTAATAAACTGAAAATTGGTTTATTTAATAAAAATGCAATAAAAACAGAATAATAAAAATATTGCAATTATATCAAATTCGTTAAATTCTTGCGCCATGGAACAGGTGCCGCCCGGCATTGCTGTAGTTTCAGGGAGCAGACAGATGGTGCAGAAAGCCAGAACACCCCGCAAAAAGAAACCCGGTCGTCCACCAAAGGCAATCGCCACCGGCAGGAACGACATGCCAGCCACCGAAGATTTGACCGCGATGTATCACGACATGCTGTTGATCCGCCGGTTTGAGGAAAAGGCCGGTCAGCTCTATGGCATGGGGCAGATTGGTGGTTTCTGCCATCTCTACATCGGCCAGGAAGCCGTCGTTGTCGGTCTGCAGTCCGCGTCAAGACCCGGTGATACGGTTGTCACCTCCTACCGCGACCATGGTCATATGCTCGCCTGTGGCATGGATGCCGATGGCGTGATGGCGGAATTGACCGGCCGCGAAGGTGGGTATTCACGCGGTAAGGGCGGCTCGATGCACATGTTCAGCCGGGAAAAGAAATTTTTTGGCGGCCATGGCATTGTCGGCGCGCAGGTTCCGATCGGCTGTGGTCTGGCTTTTTCCCACAAATACAAAGACGAAGCCAATGTCTGCATGACCTATCTCGGGGATGGTGCGGTCAATCAGGGTCAGGTCTATGAGAGTTTCAACATGGCCGCCCTGTGGGATCTGCCGTGCCTGTTTGTTATCGAGAACAATCAATATGGCATGGGAACAGCCGTAACCAGAGCTGCGGCTGGCCGCGCCCTTGCTGAACGTGGCTCAGCCTACGGCATTCCGGGCAAACAGGTCGATGGCATGGATGTCCTGGCCGTGCGCGAGGCGGGTCTTGAGGCGCTGGCGCATTGCCGCGATGGCAAAGGCCCGTACATTCTGGAAATGAAGACCTATCGCTATCGCGGCCACTCGATGTCCGATCCGGCGAAATACCGCACGCGCGAGGAGGTTGACGCGATGCGCAAACAGCATGATCCGATCGACCAGCTGCGCGAGCTCCTGATCAAGCAGAATGTCAGGGAAGAGGCGCTCAAGGCAATGGATGCCGAGGTCAAGGCCGTTGTCACCAAGGCAACCGAATTTGCCCAGACCAGCCCAGAGCCCGATCCGTCTGAACTGTTCACCGATATTCTGCTGCCGGTATCTGCCAGCACAGCCGCATCGACGGAGGCGTAATCATGGCAATCGAAATCAGGATGCCGGCGCTCTCGCCGACAATGGAAGAGGGAACATTGGCGAAATGGCTTGTGGCCGAGGGTGACGAGGTGCGCTCCGGCGATGTGATTGCCGAGATCGAGACCGACAAGGCGACGATGGAGGTCGAGGCCGTTGATGATGGCGTCGTGGAAACGCTGCTCGTTGCTGCCGGTACCGAGAATGTCAGGGTCAATGCGCCGATTGCCATCCTGCTGGCCGAGGGTGAGGAGGCAGGCGCTGCGATTGCCACTACGCCTGAAGCAACTGCTGCTGAGACCCCCATACCGGCCTCTGCACCAACCTCTGCACCGGCCTCTTCACCTGCGTCCATATCGGCACCGGCTGGCGTGGCCATTGCCGCCGAGGCACAATGGGATGGCGCAACGGTCAATATCACCGTGCGCGAGGCGCTGCGTGATGCCATGGCCGAGGAAATGCGCCGCGACGACAATGTGTTCGTGATGGGCGAGGAAGTTGCCGAATATCAGGGTGCCTACAAGGTCACGCAGGGTCTGCTTGCCGAATTCGGGTCAAAGCGCGTGATCGACACACCGATTACCGAACAGGGGTTTGCCGGCCTTGGCGTTGGCGCTGCCTTTGGTGAGCTGCGCCCGGTGATCGAATTCATGACTTTCAATTTTGCCATGCAGGCGATTGACCAGATCATCAATTCCGCTGCCAAGACGCTCTATATGTCAGGTGGCCAGATGGGCTGTCCGATTGTTTTTCGCGGGCCGAATGGTGCTGCCAGCCGTGTCGCCGCCCAGCACTCGCAATGCTATGCCAGCTGGTATGCGCATTGTCCAGGGCTGAAGGTCGTTTCGCCCTGGTCGGCTGCCGATGCCAAGGGATTGCTGAAAGCCGCCATCCGTGACCCGAATCCAGTGATTTTCCTCGAAAATGAGGTGATGTATGGCCAGAGTTTCGATATCCCCGAGGATGACGACTGGATCGTGCCGATCGGCAAGGCCAAAATCGTCCGCGAGGGAAGTGATGTCACGATTGTCGCTTTTTCCATCATGGTTGGCCGCGCGCTTGCCGCTGCCGATGCACTCGCCGAGCAGGGGATTTCTGCCGAGGTGATTGATCTGCGGACGATCCGGCCGCTGGACAGCGAAACCATCATCGCCTCGGTGCGCAAGACCTCACGCCTTGTTACCTGCGAGGAGGGCTTCCCCTTTGCCGGTCTTGGGTCCGAGATTGCGATGCAGGTGATGGAACAGGCTTTTGACTGGCTTGATGCGCCGATTGCCCGCGTAACCGGCAAGGACGTGCCGATGCCCTATGCGGCCAATCTGGAAAAGCTGGCCTTGCCGCAGATTGACGACATCGTTGCCACGGCGCTGGCGACCTGTGATGGGTTCAGGGGAGCATAAGATGGCGGTCGAGATCAAAATGCCTGCACTTTCTCCGACCATGGAGACGGGAACTCTGGCCACATGGAATGTCAGCGTCGGTGACAATGTCCGGTCCGGCGATGTGATTGCCGAGATCGAGACGGACAAGGCAACGATGGAGGTCGAGGCGGTTGATGAGGGCGTCGTGGCCAGCATTCTCATCGCCGCAGGCAGCGAGAATGTCGCTGTCGGCACCGTAATCGCCCTTTTGGCTGAGGACGGTGAGGATGCTGCCAGTGTTGCGGCGGCAAAGACACCGGCCTCCGCACCAGAACCCCAGACAGCGCCCACCCCAGAACCCCCGACAGCGGCCACCCCAGAACCCAAGACAGCACCTGCTGAAAATTCAACCCCAGGCGCGGTCTCAGCGCCGTCCGCACAAACATCAATGGCGCAGCCCTCAGCGGTGCCAGCGCCAACCGGCAGCCGGATTTTTGCCAGCCCGCTTGCGCGGCGCATTGCGGCCGACCGCGGGGTTGATCTGGCGGCGCTTGCCGGCAGTGGTCCCCATGGGCGCATTCTGCGCGCTGATGTTGAGGCTGCGGTCACCGCGCCTGCCGTTGCCCCTGCCAGTATGGGCGCTCCTGCCGCTATCGGCATGGTGGCGGCTCCGGGCAGCAGCGAACTGGTTGCCAACAGCCTGATGCGCAAGGTCATCGCTGAGCGTCTGCAGCAGTCCAAGCAGACAGCCCCGCATTTCTATCTGACGGTTGATTGTGAGATCGACCAGCTTCTCGCGTCGCGCAGGCAGCTCAATGCACTTGCCGGCGATGGTGTGAAGATTTCGGTTAATGATCTGGTGATCCGCGCTGCGGCACAGGCTTTGATTCAGGTGCCAGAGGCGAATGCCTCCTGGGAAGGCGATCACACCCGTCGTTTTGCGCATGCCGATATCTCGATGGCGGTCGCGATTGAGGGCGGACTGATCACGCCGGTGATCTGGGCGGCCGAGCAAAAAGGGCTTGCCGAACTGTCACAGATCAGCCGTGATCTGGCAGAGCGCGCCCGCGCGGGCAGTCTGGCGCCTGAGGAATTTACCGGGGGCAGTTTCACCATTTCCAATCTCGGGATGTTTGGCGTGCGTGAATTTGCCGCCGTGATCAACCCGCCGCAGGGGGCCATTCTGGCTGTTGGTGCTGGTGAGGAACGACCAATCGTCCGCGATGGCGCGCTCGCCGTTGCGACGGTGATGACGGTCACGCTGTCATGTGATCATCGGGCTGTCGATGGCGCGGTTGGTGCGCGGTGGCTGCAATCATTCAAATCCTTCATCGAAAATCCGGTGACGATGCTTCTCTAGGCGGGACTCTTTTGTGGATCATCCTTTCCGGGATGTTTCAGTCAGGCAGGAAAATGGCGGAAGAACAGAGTTTTGATATCATTGTGATTGGCGGCGGGCCAGGTGGCTATGTGGCCGCGATCCGCGCGGCACAGCTTGGTATGCGCGTGGCAGTTGTCGAGCGTGAGCATCTTGGTGGTGTTTGCCTGAACTGGGGCTGTATTCCGACAAAGGCGCTGTTGCGCGCGGCGGAATTGCGGCATTCGCTCGACGAGATGAAGGAATTTGGCATCACTGTCGGCGGCGAGATCTCAATTGATCTTGCCCAGGTGGTCAAACGCTCGCGCAAGGTGGCTGGCAGGCTGTCGGCCGGCGTTCATCATCTGCTGAAAAAAAACAGGGTCACCCTGTTCGAGGCGGAGGCCAAAATTGGCGGTCTGGCCAATGGTCTGCGCGCTGTCAGCCTGTCCACCGGCGACAGCATAACGGCACAGCATGTGATCATCGCCACCGGGGCGAGGGCGCGCAGCCTTCCCGGAATTGTTGCCGATGGCAAATCCATCCTCACCTATCGCGAGGCGATGGTGCCAAAGACCATGCCAAAATCGCTGCTGATCATCGGCTCAGGCGCAATCGGTGCCGAATTTGCCTCCTTCTATCATGACATGGGCGTTGAGGTGACGCTGATTGAGGCGATGGACAACATCCTGCCGGTTGAGGATGCGGAGATTTCTGCCGTCGTGCAGAAGGCTTTTGCCAAGCGAGGCATCAGGATTGTCACCGGTGCCAGGCTGCGCAGCCTGACCAGCGATGGCAACCAGGTCACTGCCAGTCTTGAGGGGGGCGGCACCGATCTTGTCGCCGAGCGGGCCATCATGGCGGTCGGCATTACCGGCAACACCGAGAATCTGGGCCTTGAGGAAAGCGCCGTTACTGTTGACCGTGGGCATATTGTCACCGATCAATGGGCGGCAACGGGTGAGGCCGGCATCTATGCCATTGGTGATGTGACCGGGCCGCCCTGGCTGGCGCACAAGGCCAGCCATGAGGGCATCATCTGCGTCGAGAAAATTGCCGGACTGAAGCAGGTCCATCCGCTTGGAGCCGGTGCGGTGCCGGGCTGCACCTATTGCCGGCCGCAGGTAGCCTCCGTCGGGATGACCGAGGCTGCCGCCAGGGACGCCGGCCATGAGATCAGGGTTGGGCGCTTTCCGTTTGTCGGCAATGGCAAGGCGATTGCCATGGGCGATGATCAGGGGTTGGTCAAAACCATTTTCGATGAAAAGACCGGCGAATTGCTGGGCGCGCATATGGTCGGCCCGGAGGTAACCGAGCTGATTCAGGGCTATGCCATCGCCCGCACCCTCGAGGCGACAGAGGCCGAATTGATGCAGACGGTCTTCCCGCATCCGACCTTATCCGAGGCAATGCACGAATCAGTCCTTGACGCCTTTGACCGGGCTATCCATTTCTAGGAGACTTTGTTAGTTCTCGCTTTTTCAAGCTGGTTGTTTCGCTATGCCCCAACTCAATACCGCCAAAGGTGCCAGGCGCCATCCGGAAAAACGCAGAAACCCCGACCGGCCCCAGCCGCGTCGTCCCGATTGGCTGCGGGTGAAAGCGCCGGTATCAACGGCCTATGCTGAAACGCGCCGGCTGATGCGCGATCTCAATCTTGTCACCGTGTGCGAGGAGGCGGCCTGCCCCAATATCGGCGAATGCTGGGCGCAGAAACATGCCACCATGATGATTCTCGGCTCGGTCTGTACACGCGCCTGTGCGTTCTGCAATGTTGCAACGGGGCGGCCTGACGCGCTGGATTTGGATGAGCCGGAGAATGTGGCAAAGGCCGTTGCCTCGCTTGGCCTGCGCCATGTCGTCATTACTTCGGTTGACCGTGATGATCTTGCCGATGGCGGCGCTGCGCATTTTGCCCGCACGATCGAATTCATCCGCCTCTATTCCGCTGGTACGACGATCGAGATTCTCACCCCCGATTTTCTCCGCAAGGAGGGCGCGCTCGAGGTGGTTGTCGCTGCCCGCCCGGATGTGTTCAATCACAATATGGAGACTGTGCCGCGCCTCTACCCCTCAATCCGGCCTGGCGCCCGCTATTTCCACTCGCTGTCGATCCTGCAGCAGGTGAAGGCGCTCGACCCCTCGATCTTTACCAAATCAGGGATCATGGTTGGTCTCGGCGAGGAGGATGACGAGGTCGGTCAGCTGATGGATGATCTGCGCAGCGCCGATGTCGATTTCATGACCATCGGCCAATATCTGCAGCCCACGCCGAAACATGCCCCGGTAGACCGGTTTGTCGAGCCGGCGCTGTTCGACAGCTATGCCGCCCAGGGCCGGGCCAAGGGCTTTTTGCTGATGTCGTCAACACCGCTGACACGCTCCTCCTATCACGCTGACGAGGATTTCGCGGCGCTGCAGCAGGCCCGCAACGTGGCATTGGCAGCCAGCTGAGATGACGGTTCACGCAGAAAAACGGGTTGTCAGGCACAGCCCGGAACAGCTCTACACGCTGGTCGCCGATGTCCGCTCCTACCCGCAATTCCTGCCCTGGTGCCTTGCTGCCCGGATCCGCCATCAGGATGAGGTCTCGCTTGCCGCCGATCTCATCATCGGCTTTCGCATGTTCCGCGAAAAGTTCACCTCCTATGTCGATCTCGATGCAGAGGCGCTGGAAATCAATGTCCGCTATGCCGAGGGGCCTTTCAGATATCTGACCAATAAATGGCGCTTCCTGCCGCATGAGGAGGGCTGTGAGATCGATTTCTACGTCGATTTCGAGTTTAATTCACGGCTGCTGCAATCGGTCATTGAGACATTGTTTACCGAGGCGGTGCGCCGCATGGTGCAGGCCTTTGAGACGCGTGCCGATGCGCTCTATGGCAAACAGCTGACCGAAAAACAGCCCTAGCGCCCATCCTCGATGTCACCTGCCAGCAGCCCGGCGAGGAGCCGCAGCGCATGCAGCGTTGCCTGCGCCCGCACGGCTGGCCTGTCTCCGGTGAAAATGACCCTGTCCAGCTGTGCGGCCTCACCCCGGCGCTGGCACGCGAAATGCACCAGCCCGACAGGCTTGTCAGGAGTGCTGCCACCGGGTCCGGCGATTCCGGTGATGGCCACCGCCAGCATCGCTGCCGGTGTCTTTGCAAGGGCCCCGGCAACCATCTCGGCCGCGCATTCCGCCGACACTGCGCCATGCGCTGTCAGCGTCGCGTCCTTGACACCGAGCAGTTCCATCTTCGCCGCATTGCTGTAGGTCACCAGCCCACGCTCCAGCGCCGCCGAGGAACCGGCAATATCGGTCAGTGCCGCTGCAACCATGCCGCCGGTGCAGGATTCGGCGGTCACGATCAGACTGTTGCTGGCACTTGCCTGCTGCACGATCCGTGCTGCCAGTTCTGATATGTCTGCTGGTGTCTGCATCAGGTCCATCCGCCGCCGCAATCAGTATGCAAACAGGAGCGATTGCGCCAGCCACAGGCACAGCGCGGCAAAGACTCCGGCAATCACATCATCCGCCATCACACCGGCACCGCCCGGCCATTTCTCGACCATGCTGATCGGCCCAATCTTGGTGATGTCAAAAAACCGGAACAGCAGAAAGGCTGCCAGCGCCCAGCGCCAGTCAATCGGGATCACCAGCAGCGCGATCCATTGTCCGGCAACCTCGTCAATGACCACCTCGGAGGCATCCTTGCTGCCTGTTTCATTCTGGTGATGGTTGGCGGCGATGGTACCAAACACGATCACCAGCAGGGTGGCGACCTCAAGCAATCCGGGTGACAGGCTGGCAAGACCAAAGCCGGTGACAAGGCCAAACAGCGAGCCCCAGGTACCCGGGGCAGGGCGCAACCGGCCAACCGGCCCGACCGTCGCCAGAGAGCACCACAGCGCCGGTGTCATTCGCCGCTCCTGAACAGCAGGCTGGCCGTCGCCTGCGCGGCAATGCCCTCGCCGCGACCGGTAAAGCCCAGCCCCTCGGATGTTGTGGCCTTGACCCCGATGCGGCTGATTGGCAGGCCGCTGATCTCGGCGATACGGGCGCGCATGGCGTCACGGTGCGGGGTGATCTTTGGTGCCTCGCAGATGATCGTCAGGTCGAGATGCCGCAATTCGGCATTATGCTGGCCGCAGCGCTCAACGGCATAGCGCAGGAACTGGGCGCTGTCGGCATTTTTCCAGCGGGCATCGGAGGGTGGAAAATGAAAGCCGATGTCGCCATCGCCAAGCGCCCCGAAAATGGCATCGCACAGCGCGTGCAGCCCGACATCACCATCCGAATGCGCCAGCATGCCATGCTGGCTCGGTACACTGATCCCGGCCAGCATGATTGGTCCCGGCCCATCGGCGAATCTATGCACGTCAAAGCCATTGCCAACGCGCATATCCATCATTTCCGCCATCGCTCCATCCCCCTTTGCCGGGCCATCTCCTGCCAGCGCCACCAGCATGGCCAGATCATCCTCATGCGTCAATTTCATCAACCGGCGATCACCCTCAATGCTGGCGATCCGCAATCCGGCATCCTCGGCCAGGCTGATATCGTCGGTGACAGGCTGCGTGCCGTCATTCTCCTCATGCAGCCTTGCAATGGTTGCCAGGTCGAACATCTGCGGCGTCTGTGCGGCCCACACATTGCTGCGGTCAATGGTGCCGCTGATGCGTCCGGACTCTGCTGATTTCAGCGTATCAGTCACCGCCAGAACCGGTAGCGCCGCCGTCACATCATCGCTGATCGCTGTGGCCAGCCGGTCGATCACCGCATGACTGACAAGCGGGCGCGCCGCATCATGAATGCCGACCAGGCGCGCCCGGCTGCCGGCAAGCGCGGCCAGTCCTGCCCTGACCGATTGCTGCCGTGTTGCGCCGCCGGCAATAATCCGCAGACGGTCATCTCCCATCCGCTCTGTGCCAAGCGCACGCCCAACGCTGGCAAGATCATCGGCCGGGCCGACGATGATGATCTCCACCACCGCTGCATGGCTGGCAAAGGCATCAACACTGTGACACAGCACCGGTTTGCCACACAGCGCGAGAAACTGCTTCGGCACTGCCTCCTGCATGCGGCTGCCGGAACCGGCGGCAACAATCACGGCGGCGATCGCTGGCGGTGTATGTGAACCGGGGGCTGTGTCCGATGGGGCGCTCATATGCCACTTATCCCCAAAGGCAGAGATAAAGTCCACCGGTTTTGCCTGCCTGTCGAACGGATGTGCGGGCCGAGTGCGGGGCGCGGACACCACGGTGCGGTTTCGGCTTTGATCATTTGGCTTTTGTGGCAAATTTTGCTACGACTTGCCTAATATTTAGGCGATTTTGCGCAATGCTTAATTTATGGGCAGCTGGATCCACGGAATGACACTGACAATCGGCACTGTTGAGATGGCGCATGCGGCGGTTCTGGCGCCGATGTCGGGGGTAACGGACCTGCCGTTCCGCCGTGCCGTGCGGCGGGCCGGTGGCGGTCTTGTCGTCACCGAAATGATTGCCAGTGCGGCGATCCTGCGACAGGTGCGCTCGGAAATGCGGAAACTGCGTACCGAGGCGGTCAGCGAGGCACCGCTGTCGGTCCAGCTTGCCGGCTGGGAACCGCCAGTCATGGCCGAGGCGGCGCGCATTGCGGCTGATCTTGGGGCCACTTTCATCGACATCAATATGGGTTGCCCGGCGAAGAAGGTCACCGGAAAGCTGTCCGGTTCGGCGCTGATGCGCGATGAGCGTCTCGCCGGGGCGATCATGGAGGCCGTTGTCGGCGCAGTGGACATTCCGGTAACGCTGAAAATGCGGCTCGGCTGGGATGATGACAGCCTGAATGCCGACCGGTTTGCCGTCATCGCCGAACAGGCTGGTATCCAGATGCTCGCGGTACATGGGCGCACCCGGTGCCAGATGTATAACGGATCTGCCGATTGGTGCCGGATCGCCGATGTTGTTGCTGCAACCGGGCTGCCGGTGCTGGCCAATGGCGATATCCGCGGCCTTGCCGATGTGACCACCGCCATGGCCGAGAGCGGGGCCACAGGCGTGATGATTGGACGCGGCGCTCAGGGGCGGCCCTGGCTGCTGGCGCAGGCGGGTGATCTGTTGGCTGGCCGTGCCGTCCGCCCGGACCCCGATATCGCCCAGCGACATCAGCTGATGAGGCTGCATCTCGATGACATGCTCAGCCATTATGGCGACAATGCTATGCGTCTGGCACGCAAACATATTGCCTGGTACGCCACGGGCCTTCCCGGTGCGGCGCAGCTGCGTGACATCGCCAATAACAGCACTGATGCCGGTGCCGTCTTTGCTGCTGTTGACGCCTTTTTCACCGCCCTTGGCAACAGCGAGGCGGCATGATGGAGGGCCAGCTTGTCATATCCGGCGATGCCGCTGCCGTCAGCATTCTGGCACATCTGCCCAATCCGGTCTTTGTCATTGATGACAGGGACCGCTTTACCTATCTGAACAATGCCGCGGAAATGTTCTTTCAATCCTCGCAGGTGATGCTGATCGGCACGCCGTTGGCAACGCTGATCCCCGCCGACTCGCCGCTCTTCTCGATGCTGTCCCGGGCGCGCTCGCAGCAGGTATCGGTGGCTGATCAGGGGGTTGAGTTTGCCGGCCCTCGCATCGGCATGAAGCTGGTCAATGTGCAGATTTCGCCCTATGGCGAGCGCGGCCTTGCCGACGGGCAGCTTCTGGTGACAATTCAGGAGCGTGCGCTTGCCGAACGTCTGCGCGGACAATCGGTGTTCCATGGCGCGGCGCGCTCGATCTCGGCGATGGCGGCGCTTTTGGCGCATGAGGTGAAGAACCCGCTTGCCGGCATCAAGGGCGCCGCGCAGCTGCTGCAGGCTGATCTTGTTGCCGGTGATGCCGAACTGACGCGGATGATTGTCGAGGAAACTGACCGCATCACCTCGCTCCTTGACCGGATGGAGGGGTTCGCCGGCGGTGCCAGCGTCGTTCTTGCGCCAGTCAATATCCACGAGATTCTCGACCATTGTCTGGTGATCGCCAGCGCCTCCTTTGGCGCGCATCTGTCGGTGTCGCGCTCCTATGATCCGTCGCTACCGGTGATGGAAGGGCATCGCGATCTGCTCATTCAGGCATTTATAAATATAATTAAGAACGCATCAGAAGTAACTGATAAAAAAGGTGAGTTAACTGTAAAGACTTCCTATTCCCGGGGACGACGGCTGTCTGCTGGGGCGATGCGTACCCAGCTCCATGTGCCAATTCAGGTTGAGATTATCGACAATGGGCCGGGCATTTCACCTGATATCAGGGACCATATCTTCGATCCGTTCGTTACCGCAAAAGCTGGAGGCTCCGGGCTTGGTCTGGCGATGGTTGCCAGCGTTGTTGCCGATCATGGCGGTATGGTCGAGGTTGATTCCGCCCGTGGCAGGACCGTATTCCGGATCAATTTTCCGCTCGCGGATGATCCCGCGCATCACGAGACACTCCCGGGTGGGGGTGAGCAGTGGTGATGAGTGAGCAGCAGCCCCATATCCTTGTCGCCGAGGATGACAAATCGGTTCGTCTTGTCGTCCAGCAGGCGCTGGCGCGGCAGGGCTATGCCGTGCAGTCGAGTGGCAATGCCGCCGGTCTGTGGAAACTGATTGAGTCCGGCAAGGGTGATGTGCTGATCACCGATGTTGCCCTGCCGGATGGTGACGCGCTTGATTTGTTGCCGCGCATTAAGGAACGCCGGCCAGACATGCCGGTGATCGTGATGAGCGCGCGCTCGACCCTGCTAACCGCGGTCAAGGCGCAGGAAACAGGGGTTTTTGAGTATCTGCCAAAACCTTTTGAGTTGCGGTCGCTGATCGAGGTGACGCAGCGCGCCGTGACCAGCATCGGCTCGCGCTCTGGAACACCCGCGCCAAAGGGGCAGGGCGATGAGGCCGGCCCCCTCGTTGGCCGTTCGCGCCCGATGCAGGAAATCTTCAAGGCAATGGCGCGTGTTGTTCGCACCGATCTGACTGTTCTCGTCACCGGTGAGAGCGGCACCGGCAAGGAGCTGGTGGCCCGTGCCCTGCATGATCTGGGTTCGCGCCGGGCCGGTTCCTTTGTTGCCATCAACATGGCGGCCATTCCGCGTGATCTGATCGAATCTGAGCTGTTTGGCCATGAAAAGGGCGCGTTTCCGGGGGCAGATAGCCGCCAGCCAGGCCGGTTCGAACAGGCTGAGGGTGGCAGCCTGTTTCTCGACGAGGTGGGCGATATGCCGCCGGAGGCACAGACGCGGCTGTTGCGCGTTCTGCAGGATGGTGAATATCTGCCTGTTGGGGCGCACCGGCCGGTGCGTGCCAATACCCGCATTATCGCCGCAACCAACCATGATCTGCAGCATCTGATGCAGCAGGGGCTGTTCCGCGAGGATCTGTTCTACCGTCTGAATGTAGTGCCGCTGCGCCTGCCACCGCTGCGTGAGCGCACCGAGGATATCGGGCCGCTGGTCAACCATTTTCTGATGCAGGCGAATCAGGCCGGCCTGCCGATCAAGCGGTTTACGCCTGATGCGTTGCGGACGCTCAAGACCTGGTCATGGCCGGGCAATGTGCGCGAGCTGGAAAATCTGGTCCGCCGCCTGCTGGTTCTGCGGGGCGAGGATGCGATCTCCGGCGAGGCGGTGGAGGCTGAATTCAAGGCTGCCAGCAGCGAGGCGACCCGCGAAATTGAAACCGAAAGTCTGGCGGCTTCGGTCGAACAGCATATCCGCCGCTATTTCGAGGCGCTTGATGGCGGCCTGCCGGCGCCGGGGCTGCATGGCCGTGTCCTGCGGGAGGTTGAGCATCCGCTGATTGTCGCGACGCTTGAAATCACCCGCGGCAATCAGGTTCGTGCGGCGGACATTCTGGGAATGAACCGCAATACCCTGCGCAAGAAAATCCGTGATCTCAACATCAGGGCGGGGCGATGAGCATGAAGGGGGCAAAAATAGCGACACGGCGCTGGTGGCGCGAGGATAATCTTGCCTATCTGACGATCCTGTTCACCCTTGGCATGGGGGCGATCACCGCCTACAGCCTCTCGCGCATCGACAGTTTCGAGGACAACACCGAAATTCTCACCGGCCTGTTGCTGATCGACCTTGTCGCTGTCATTGTTCTTGGCGCGCTTGTTGTCCGCCAGATCTGGCGGCTCTGGTCGGAGCGCCGCCAGCGCCTTGCCGGTCACCAGCTGCATTGGCGCCTTGCCATCCTGTTTGGCGGGGTGACCATGATGCCTGCCATCATCATCACGCTGTTTGCGCTGTTTGTCGTCGATTATTCGCTGCGGGGCTGGTTTGCCGAACGGATTTCGACAGCTGTTACCGGCTCGGTCCAGGTCGCCGATTCCTATTTCGAGGAACATGCAAGCTCGATCAAGAGCGACGTTCTGACGATGGCCAATGATGTCAACCGCGAGGCGTTCCGTCTTGCCGATGATCCTGTGCAGATGGACCGCTATCTGAACAACCAGGTGGTTCTGCGCAATCTGTCCGAGGCGATCATTTTTGATGGAACTGGCGAGGTGCTGGCGAAATCGCGCTTTGCCTTTTCCGTGACCTTCACCAATCTGCGCAGCGACTGGGTTGATCGCGCCCGCGAGGGTGAGATTGTCCTGCTGCGTTCGGATGACACCAATAAACTTCGCGCCGTGGTCAAGCTGACCAGCTATGTTGACGCCTATCTGTTTGTCGGGCGTTTCATCGACAGATCGGTTCTCGAAGCTGTCGACACCACGCGGCTTGCTGCCTCCGATTACCAGCAGATCGGCATCAGACAGCTTGATCTGCAGGTCAGTTTTGCCTTTCTGTTCGGTCTTGTGCTGTTGCTTTTGCTGATTGCCGCGCTGTGGATTGGCCTCAATCTGGCGAATGCGATTGTCGAGCCATTGGGTTCGGTCATTTCCGTCGCCGAGCAGGTGCGCAGCGGCAATCTGTCGGAACGTGTTCCCGAAAATCTGGAACTTGAGGAGATTTCCCAGCTTGGCGCGTCCTTCAACCGCATGCTTGACCAGCTCAACCGCAGCCGCGAACAGCTTGTTCAGGCCAACACCCAGCTGGACAGGCGGCGCGAATTTACCGAAGCGGTGCTTGGTGGCGTCTCATCGGGTGTCATTGGTCTCGACAGGAATGGCAAGGTGACGCTGCCCAATGCCGCGGCGCTGGCGCTGCTTGGCATGGATGATGTCACGATGATTGGCAAGCGCCTTGATGATCTTGTTCCCGAATTCAAATCGCTGCTGACCGTTGTCGGCCGGAAAATGCGCCGTCTGACGGAGGAGCAGATCGTTCTCGTGCGCGGCGCCAACCGGCTGACCATTCGCGCCAAGATCGCCTCGGAAATCGTTGATGGCAGGATCATTGGCTATGTTGTCACCTTCGACGACGTCACTGATCTGCTCAATGCCCAGCGCAAGGCGGCCTGGTCAGACATCGCCCGGCGCATCGCCCATGAAATCAAGAATCCGCTGACCCCGATCCAGCTTGCCTCGGACCGTTTGCTGCGCAAATTCAAGCCAGATGACAGCGAGGCGGCAGAGAGGTTCACCGAATATCTCTCGATCATTTCGCGTCAGGTTGGTGACATCGGGCGCATGGTCGATGAATTCTCGGCTTTCGCCCGCATGCCGCAGCCGGTGATGCAGCCGGTCTCGATGCGCGAGCTTGTCGCCGGTCAGGCCAATCTGCTTGAGACAGAGACTCTGGCGGCTTCGGTGACAGCCACGCCAGATGATCAGCCCTTCACCGTTTTTGGCGATCCAGGCCTGCTGCGCCAGGCGCTGACCAACCTGATCCAGAACGCGGCTGACAGCATGGCCGATGCCGGCACAGCCGCACCGAGAATTGATTTGTCACTGTCGATTAATGATGGTTTTGTGGTCATTTCGGTTGCCGATAACGGCCCCGGTTTCCCCGACATGGATCTCAACCAGCTGCTCGAGCCCTATGTCACCAAACGCGAGAAGGGAACGGGACTGGGTCTGGCGATCGTCAGCAAGGTTGTCGAGGATCATTCTGGCGGTCTTGATTTGGGGGCAACGCCCGACGGCGGCGCGCTGGTGACCATACGGATTCCACTGTTCGACACGCAGCAGGAGGCACAGGGCTGATGGTGGGCGACATTCTCATTGTCGATGACGAGCGCGACATCCGCTCGCTGATTGGCATGACCCTGCAGGATGAGGGTTATTCGACGCATGAGGCGGCGAATTCGCGTGATGCGCGCGATATGCTGGCCGCGCAGCCGCCAAGCCTTGCCATTCTCGATATCTGGATGCGCGATTCCGACATGGATGGGCTGGAATTGCTGGAATGGGTCAGGGGCATCTATCCCGACCTTCCGGTGTTGATGATTTCCGGCCATGGCACCATTGAGACGGCGGTACAGGCAATCCGCCGGGGTGCCTATGATTTCATCGAGAAACCCTTCAAGGAGGACCGGCTCCTGCTGATGGTTGAGCGGGCGTTGCAGGCCAGCCGGCTGGCCCGCGAGAATGCCGAGCTGCGGGCGCGTGTCCCCGAGGAGAACGAGCCTGAGATCATCGGCCAATCGCACGCCATCAAGGCGCTGCACACGGCGATTGCGCGCATCGCGCCGACTGCCAGCCGGGTGTTGATCAACGGACCGAATGGCAGCGGCAAGGAGCTGGCGGCCCGGCTGATCCACCACAAATCCGAGCGCCGCGACGCCCGTTTCGTTGTTGCCAACTGCGCCCGTCTTGCCCCGGAAAAGGTCGATGCCGAATTGTTTGGCTCGGAAAGCCTGCAAACCAGCCGGCGGATCGTCGGGCTGTTTGAACAGGCCCATAAGGGAACATTATATTTCGATGAGATCTGTGATCTGCCGCTCGAAACCCAGGGCAAGATTGTTCGCGCCATCACCGAACAGCGGTTTCGCCGGGTCGGCGGCAATGTCGAGGTCGAGGTCGATGTCCGGGTGATTTCCGCCTCAAGCCGCGACCTTGCCACCAAAATCAGGGACGGGGCGCTTCGCGAGGATCTCTATTACCGCCTTGGCGTTGTACCTCTGATGATGCCGCCGCTTGCCGACAGGCGTGACGACATTCCGCGTCTTGCCAAGCATTTCGCGAAGACTGTCTCGCGCCGCCTTGGCATGCCGGTACTCAAATTCTCCGACGAGGTTCTGGCCGCCATGCAGGGCTATGAATGGCCGGGCAATGTCCGGCAATTGCTGAACACCGTCGAGAACATGCTGATCATGATGCCGGCGGATGATGACAGCCCGGTTGGACTTTCCGCGCTGCCGGCCGAAATCCAGAATATCTCGCAAGCCGGGATCAATTCTGATATGGAAGGGTTCTGGGCCTTGCCGCTGCGCGGCGCCCGCGAGGAATTTGAACGCGCCTACATGGCTGCCCAGCTCAAGCGGTTCGGTGGCAACGTCTCGCGGATGGCTGTTTTTGTGGGAATGGAGCGCTCGGCGCTGCATCGCAAGCTGAAATCGCTCGGCGTCGATGGCGAGATATGAGGGCAGGTTTCGGTCATGGGTGAGATGTAATGAAAATTGTCATATGTGGTGCCGGTCTTGTCGGCAGTGCGATTGCCAGCCACCTGTCGGAAGAACATAACGACGTCACCGTCATTGATGCCTCGCAGGAAAACATCCAGCGCATCACCGATCAGGTCGATGTACATGGGGTTGTCGGCGTTGCCTCGCATCCTGACAGGCTGGCCGAGGCCGGCGTCGGCGATGCTGATCTGCTCATTGCAGTGACCGAGTCGGATGAAATCAACATGGTCGCCTGTCAGGTCAGCCACACGATTTTCAACACGCCGGTGAAAATTGCCCGGATCCGCAGCCAGGCTTATCTAAACCCGCTCTATGGTGATCTCTACGCCCCCGATGACATGCCGATCGACCATATCATCTCGCCGGAAAAAGAGGTGTCGGCGGCCGTGTCGAACCAGCTGCGCGTTCCCGGCGCCTTTGACGTCAAGGATATGTGCGAGGGCAAGATGAATCTTGTGGGCGTGCTGTTGACCGATGACAGCCCCATTCGCGATGTTTCGCTGCGCCATCTGACCAATCTGTTCCCCGATCTGTTGATCACCGTGCTGGCGATCATCCGCGATGGCAAGGTGGTGATCCCGCGTTCTGGCGCTGAATCCATGCAGACAGGCGATCGCGTTTATTTCGTCTGCGATGCCGGGCATCTGCACCGGGCAATGGCCAGTTTCGGTCATGAGGAACCAGAGGCACGCTCGGTGGTAATTGCCGGCGGTGGCAGCATCGGCCAGATGCTAGCCCGCGAGATCGGCAGCAATTTCGAGAATACCGCAGTTCAGATCATCGAGCTGCACGCCTCACGCGCCCGCGCCCTTGCCGAGGAGTTGCAGAACACCGGAATCATCAATGGTGACGCGCTTGACAGCGCTATCCTGCGTGAGGCGGGCGTCCACAGCACCGAGACGTTCGTGTCGGTGACTGAGGATGATGAGGTCAATATCCTCTCGGCGCTACTGGCCAAACGTACAGGTGCCAAACATGCGGTGGCGCTGGTCAATATTCCCGGTTTCATCCCGCTTGTTGGCACGCTTGGTGTCGATGCGGTGATCAATCCATCACAGATCACCGTCTCCTCGATCCTCGAACATGTCCGGCGGGGCCGGATCAGGGACGTGCATCCCGTGATCGAGGATCTGGGCGAGGTGCTGGAGGCTGAGGCGCTGCCATCCTCGCTGCTTGTCGGCAAGCCGCTGCGTCTTGCGAAGATTCCAAAGGGCATTGCCGTTGGCGGTGTGTTGCGCGATGGCCGGGTGATTACCGCGCGCGGTGACACGGTGATCGAATCTGGCGATACGGTGGTGATTTTTGCCGCCCGTGGCAAAATCACCCAGCTCGAGAAACTGCTGTCGGTTCGCCTCGATATATTCTAGCCGACAGATATTGTTCCCATTGTGGAATGTCTTGTGACTGTGTACTCTGATCCTTTAGGGGGAGTGAATAATGGCCGGGGATAAGAGCCGAAATCTTCAGGAACTGTTTTTAAACAATGTACGCAAGTCGCATGCAGCCGTGACCGTCTTTCTGGTGAACGGTGTGAAATTGCAGGGTGTGATCACCTGGTTTGACAATTTCTCGATCCTGTTGCGTCGGGACCAGCATGTACAGCTTGTTTATAAGCACGCAATCTCGACAATCATGCCTGTATCGCCGATCCAGATGCAGGAGCTTGACGCCGAGGACTCCGAAGACTAGCCGAAGACCAGACTGACGGATAACAGGGTTGCCCGTTGGAAATGAGGGATTTCTATGCGTACCATACCGCGTGACGCCGTCGGCTCTCTGCTGGCGGAGATTGCCGATCTTGCCATCCTCCCGCGCTATCAGAATCTGCGTGACGATGACATCTCCACAAAATCCTCAGCGACTGATTTTGTTACCATTGCTGACCAGGAGGCCGAGGCATGGCTGACACCGCGCCTACAGGCCATTCTTGACTGCCCGGTGATCGGCGAGGAGGCGGTGGCGCTTGATCCCACTTTGCGCGCCAAGGCTGGAAAAGGGGTGGTCTGGACGGTTGATCCGGTTGATGGCACCGCCAATTTCGTCAAGGGCAATGAGCGGTTCTGCGTCATGGTCGCGCTTGCAGATGATGGTGTGCCACAGCAAAGCTGGATCTGGCTGCCGCTGCAGCGCACGCTCTATCATGCTACCGCTGGCGGCGGCGCCGAGAAGGTGCATGATGGCAGCGCAAGCCGCCTGCGCGCCGCAGCCTCATCACCCTCCTTTGCCGCGCTTGTCGGCGGCGGCAATGTCAAGGGGCTTGAGGGGGAACAGAAGGACCTCATCCAGCAACGGCTGCGCACTCTGCCGGGACGCCGGTTTACCGGCAGCGCGGGCGTTCAGGCAAGCATGCTGGCAAGCGGCAGTGATGATTACATGGCGCATGGCCGCTGTACGCCATGGGACCATGCACCGGTTGATCTGCTGTGTCGGGAGGCGGGTTGCCATGCCGCGATGGTTGCCACCGGCGCGCCCTATCACACCGGCAATAGCGGACCGTTCATGATCACCGCGAACCAGGAAATCTGGGATCATCTTGCAGGCACGCTCTGGGCCGGATTTGCCGAGCCGGCAGCCTAGCCAGTCTTGCCACCCGACATGTCTGGCTTCACCGCAGTCTTGGCTTCCTGCCACAGGGACTCCATCTCTTCCAATGATGAATCTTCAATAGATTTATTATCTTTTTCAATGCTCTGTTCGATATATCTAAATCTCTGCTCGAACTTTTGGTTACAGGCAAGCAGGGCCGTTTCCGGATCGACTCCGGCTTTGCGGGCGATGTTCACCGCGACGAACAGAATGTCACCAACCTCATCGCTGATTTTCTGCTGGTCGATGCAGCTGGCTGTCAGCTCGGCCTCAAGTTCAGCGGTTTCCTCATGCAGCTTGTCGCGCAGCTGGCCAAATTCCAGCCAGTCGAAGCCAACCCGCGCCGCGCGTTTCTGCAGTTTCAGCGCCCGCAGCATCGGTGACAGGCCGACGGCAACATCGTCCAGCACGCCGGTCTTGCCCCTGGCGGCACGCTCTGCGGCCTTGATCTCTTCCCAGATCTGTTTCTGCCCGTCGGCGGATGGCCGGTCGGCGTCCTCAGTGAAGATATGCGGATGCCGGGCAATCATCTTTTCCGAAATGCCGGTGGCGATATCGGCAAGGTCAAAATGTCCGGCCTCCTCGGCAATTCTGGCCTGAAACACCACCTGCAGCAGCAGATCACCCAATTCATCGCGGATATCATCCAGATCGCCGCGCTGAATGGCGTCAGCTGTCTCATAGGCTTCCTCGATCGTGTAGGGGGCAATCGTCTCGAAGGTCTGTTTGACATCCCATGGGCATCCGGTGTCCGGGTCGCGCAGCTGGCGCATGATATCGACGATCCGGCGCAGCGCCGCATCGGTGCGGGTGGTATCGGTGGAAATGGGTCTGGGATTCTGCATGGCGACAGTGTAGAACGGTACGCTGATCGCGCAACGATTTTGTCGATTTCCCATTTTCCAAAATTATGTTTCGCGCTTATAAAGGGGTCGCGGACTTATCCGTGACAGGACAACAGGTTCAAAGGCAGTGGCATGAAAACAACTGGTGACACCAGCGTAACGCGTAAACCCGGCCTTTTCGGCCGCATCCGCTCATGGTTCTTTACCGGCATTCTGGTGACGGCACCGGTGCTGCTGACTGTCTATATCACCTGGGCCGCAATCCAGCTGATTGACGGGCAGGTCGTCAGCCTGCTGCCAGTGCTGAAGGATTGGAACACGCTGCAGATCCCGGGTGTCGGGCTTGTCATTGGTGTCATCCTGATCACGCTGATCGGTGCCCTTGCTGCGGGTTTCCTCGGGCGCTGGATTATCCGGCTTGGTGAATCACTGCTCAACCGGATGCCGGTCGTGCGCACCATCTATGGGGCCAGCAAACAGATTCTGGAAACCATCATCTCCAGCCAGTCAGACGCGTTTCGTGAGGTTGTCCTTGTCGAATATCCACGCAAGGAGCTGTGGGTTATCGGCTTTGTCACTGGCGGAACCAAGGGCGAGGTGCGCCGCCTTGTCGACAGCGATATGGTCAATGTCTTTGTCCCGACGACGCCCAACCCAACCTCGGGTTTTCTGCTGTTCTGCCCGCGTTCCGAGGTTATTTTCATGCAGATGAGTGTAGAGGAAGCGGTGAAGCTGGTTGTCTCTGGCGGGATTGTGACCCCGCCTGATGCCGGCAAGGCCTCGATTGCCCGCAAATCCGCGAATACTGCCAAAAAGGCCAGCGCCGGGAAAACAACAGCCAGGAAAGCAACAGCCAAAAAAGCAACGGCCA